>JAURAI010000003.1 GCA_030829545.1 Candidatus Poseidonia sp.
AGGACCGCCAGGAGGACCACCGCTCTTCTTAGGACCGCCAGGAGGACCACCGCTCTTCTTAGGACCGCCAGGAGGACCGCCGCTCTTCTTAGGACCGCCAGGAGGACCGCCGCTCTTCTTAGGACCGCCAGGAGGGCCGCCGCTCTTCTTCGGACCGGGAGGACCGCCGCTCTTCTTAGGACCGGGGGGACCGGCGCTCTTCTTGGGACCGGGGGGGCCGCCGCTCTTCTTCGGACCGGGAGGGCCTGACCGAGATGGAGCGGGAGCTTGCTCTTCCTCTTCATCATCTTCAAACATAGCGCCACAATGAGGGCACGTGGAATCGCTTTCTTTCACCAAACCGTCGCATATTTCGCATGCAAACATGTCTTCTTCTGGTTCTTCTTCACCGAGTTTCTCAGTTTTCCCATCCTTCATTCGGAACATGGTGACCGCACATGAGAGGTCATATCCCTTGAGAGCCATTTCAGTTTGGATGGCATGTTCAAAGGCTTGGGTCAAATCTTCGGGAGTGTCCAACACTCTTCCATCGTCGACATAGGTCACATTGACTTGAAATACATCGGATTCCAACTTGCACTGGGGGGCTTCAACGGCGACACCACGTTTTCTGGCCACTCTTCGAATGGCTACTTCTGAGATTCTGCGTAGCAGGGCATCATTGGGTGCGTCGGCTTTGCTACCACCAAGTGCGCCTGCCATGATATCTGCAGCAGGGTTGGCCGAATCACCACCCCCTGCACGGAGATGTGCTGGGAGTTCTCCACCTCCAAGGTTCGCCAAGACATTTGAGGCAGGTGATTGATTCATCGAGAGCCATTGACTACGTCGCTCATCTTTGACTGCTCGCTCAGCTTCCGCCAATCGGTTGACCATGTCATCGGTTGGCGAATTAGCAGGGTTGTGGGCAATTTTCGTCCCTCCTGGAGAAAGTGGAGAGACATTGCTGGTTGCAGGAAGTGCCCCGCTTGCGATGGATGGCCCTCGGGGGATGGTAGGCAAATCTGATGCAGGCGGCATGTTCGTGGGCTGAGGTTGAGGGGGAAATTGGTTATTTGGAGGATAGCCTCCGTGCAATGGTTGGTTGGGATATACGCCCGGTGGAAGGTTTTGTTGTTGTTGAAGCCCTTGTGCAATACCGTGCAACATTTCAGGGGGGACTTGCCCCATTTGGTTCATGTTGTGTTCTTGTTGCATTCGTTGGTCAGGCCCTGCGACGGGGTCGAAGGTACGTGGCTGCTGAGGGAAAGGTGGAAGGTTTTGAGGAATGTTTTGAGGGGGATTCGGCTGGAAGCCTCCGGCAACTGAATTATCTTGCCTTGCGCCACATTCCGGGCAGAACATACTGTCCGCTGGAATGACTTCTCCACAAGAACCGCAATTCATGGTGCCCTCTCCTGTAAGATACGCTTGGGTCACCCTTCCTAAAGCATTGTGTTAAAAAGCCATCAATTCTTACCACATCAGAGGAGATATTGCTTGGCAACAAAGACTTGACACATATCTTGATGGAGAGGAGGAATCTGGCGAAGACTGGAGGCCTTCGTATGCCTGTACTCATGAATGCAGAAATTGATGGATTGCTTGAGCGTACATCACGCTCCTTCTACCCGACCCTGAAATATCTGCCAAAGAAAATTAGGGGACAAATCGGCCTGCTGTATCTGCTCGCCCGTGTTGCAGACACCATTGCAGATTCAAAGCACGGTGAGACTCAAGTGCTTCTGGACCTTCTGAGCGATTACAACGACGTTGCTCAAGGGCGATCTGAATCACTTCCCGACTTTACTCAAATAGCAGAGATTCAAACCAATCCACATGAATCTGAACTGCTTCGAAATGTGGAGCCCGTGATAGCAGGACTGCAGGATTATGACGCCGAAGATCAACAACGGATACTCGAATGCCTTGATGTGATTGTTGGCGGTCAAACGCTTGACCTCCAACGGTTCGGAACTGCGAAAGAAGGAGGCAATATCTCCGCACTATCAAACGAAGAAGAACTGGACGACTACGCCTTTAGGGTGGCGGGTTGTGTCGGTGTATTTTGGACAAAAATGTCACTTGCCCACTTGATGACACTCCCTCCCGAAAAAGAGAACATGTTCATGGAAAACGGGATTCGTTTTGGCAAAGCCCTTCAAATGATCAACATTCTAAGAGACATCCCCGAAGACCTTCGATTTGGCCGTTGCTACATTCCACTCAGCTCCTTAGAAGAGCATCATCTTGAGCCAACGAGCCTTCTTGACGAGGAAAACCTCGAGGCTTTTCGTCCTCTTTACGATTCATACCTTGACCTCACGAATGAGCATCTCGAAGCCGCAACCGATTATATTCGAATGATTCCTGAGGGCCAATTTCGTCTCAAGGCTTCGGTGATGCTCCCCGTCCTTATCGGCCAACGCACTGTTACGCTGCTGCGAACAGGGAATATACTGAACTCAGATGAACGCATCAAGGTGACCCGAGATGAAATTAAATCCTACGCAAGAAAGTTGCTTCGAGCCCTTGTCATACCTGGTGGAGTACGAAGGTTACTGGAAAAGAACAAAGACCGTTAATTTCATTCTATAGAAATTAAATAGTAAGTGATTTATTGCTTACATTATCCGAAGGAATACCTTTCCATTCGCACTTACGAAGGGAGGTCTCTTAAACAAGGGACGCGAGGGATTGTCGGATAGGATGTTGGAACGCCGCAAACCACTCGACCTTCTGTTCCCTCTCAAGGGGAACGCCTCATCCCGCTCGGAAGAGGAAGATGTTCGGCCTCCAACCACACTTGAACGTCTCCGAGCAGGTGTCACACTCGCTCGAGATGCGGTGAAGGCTGTCAGTGTTACGGCCATGGAAGCCCTCAGAGAAGGTGCATCATTTATCGGGATTGTTGGTGAGACCAATGAACTGGTTGATCCCTTCGAGTATCTTGACGCACCGATTTGGTCCGAACACCCTCCGGCTGAATTGTACAAGTTAGCCTACCGGTACTGCGAAGAACTCACACGACGAGAGGCTGGCAATTTTTATCATTCGTTCAAGTACTTGCCCGATGAACAGCGCATGGCCATGTGTGCCATCTATGCCTTCTGTCGACGAGCAGACGACATCGCCGACGGTGATTGGGCAGACCGATTCCCCGGTAGTAAAGGCGAGATGGACCCTGAGGCAGTGACCTACCGCAACAAATTGGAATCGCTTCAAAACCGAGGCACCATTCTCGATGAAGAAGCCTACCACAATAAAATCACACAATTGTTCTTCTTCCGCAAGAAGCTCTCAACCTGTTACAGCGATGTCTATTCCACTGACCCTGTCTTCTTGGCACTCAAAGACACTGTTGACCGATATGGAATCCAGCGCGATGTCTTTGACGACCTCATTTCTGGCATGGAAGATGACCTCTACAACAACCGGTATCGAAGTTTTGACGAACTGTACGTATACTGCTACAGGGTCGCTTCTGTGGTTGGATTAATGTGCATCGAAGTCTATGGATACGACGACCCAAGGGCGAAGAAATTTGCAGAGTCATGGGGCATCTTCATGCAATTAACCAATGTCTTGAGAGATGTTGGCGAAGATATCCAACGTGACCGTGTCTATCTTCCCCTTGATGAACTTGAACGTAATGAAATGCGTGAGGAAGAACTGAACGGTCGAATCGTACTGAACAAACATTGGGAACCTTATGTCCGCCAATATGCTGCACGAGCGCGCACCTATCTCGAAGAGGCACGGGCGCTTCTTCCACTCTTGCCTCGTCGTACACGGTATTCTCCAGCCGCCATGATCGCTTTTTATGACAAAATTTTGCGGCAAATCGAAAAACAGCAAGGCGATGTGTTCACTCGTCGTGTGAAACTGAACAAAATTCAGAAAATTTCTCTTGCAGCTGCAGTGTATTTGCGTCATCGATTCCTTCCCGCATTCCTTGACCCTGTATGGGGCGCTCTTGCCAAGGTTGGAATTCTTCCTGCTGTTTGAAGGCCCTTCACATCATCTTATATGCCCTGTATCATTCGTGGATTTATGTCCATCATCGATGCATACAACGAAGCCTGGAGAAACGGAAATATTGAAGCTCTAACTGAGATTCTTCACGACGATTTTGAATTCAATCCGCATGTTGGTGGAGTTGTGATGGGAAAGTCCGATATCATCGCTTTTGCGCAAATGGGAGCAGTCACTCCAGAAAACCAACGCACCCTCTTTGAGAACAGCGAGGTCGGAGTAGCTCATTCAATCGCACATTTTGCAAACGGGTCAACCTCGGAGGCAGTTCTTTCCTTCCTTCGGTTCAAAGATGGGAAAATCCTTTCCATGGAAACGGGTGCAACACCACTTTCCGATGACTACAAACTCGTCGGAACTGATTGAGGATAATCGCCTTTTCCAAAGGCAAGTAAATCAAACAGTCTTAGGCGTTGCGAGTGAAAGCTTGGATACCTGTAATGTAGCGTCCGAGAATCAAATTATGGATGTCGTGTGTGCCCTCATAGGTTTTCACCGATTCCAGGTTTGCCATGTGACGCATCACAGGGTACTCATCCAGAATACCATTGGCCCCGTGTATGTCTCGAGAGACCCGTGCGATTTCAAGTGCGATATCGACGTTGTTCATCTTTGCAAGTGATATCTGTTCGGGGAACCATGTTCCATCATCTTTCTTTTTACCGAGATGGTATGCAAGGAGTTGTCCTTTCGTAATTTCACGCAGCATCCATGCGAGTTTGTTTTGAATCAATTGATAGGATGCAATGGGATGGTCAAATTGGATTCTTGACAGGGAGTAGGTTTTGGCACTGTGGAAACAGGCCATAGCAGAACCAAGGACGCCCCATGAAATTCCATAGCGTGCATTGTTTAAGCACGAAAATGGACCACGCAGACCCTTGACTCCTGGAAGGATACGGTCCTTTGGAATCTTACAGTCTTGGAAGACAAGTTCACTTGTTACACTGGCTTTGAGCGAATGCTTCCCTTTCATCTCTGGAGCAAAGAAGCCTTCGTCATCCTTTTCGACAATGAAACCACGAATGACGCCGTCTAATTTTGCCCAAACAACGGCAACTTGTGCAATGGTTCCGTTCGTGATCCACATCTTGGCCCCGTTGAGCAGGTAGTGATCTCCCTTGTCTTCGGCCTTCGTGACCATGTCACCAGGATTGGAACCGTAGTCAGGCTCGGTAAGGCCGAAGCAACCGACCCATTCCCCTGATGCCATTTTTGGAAGATACTTTTCTTTTTGCTCCTCCGTACCGAAATCCCAAATTGGATACATGGCAAGGGAGCCTTGGACGGAGGCAAAGGAGCGCAATCCACTGTCGCCACGCTCTAATTCTTGGCAAATCAAACCATAGGCAACATAGGACAATCCCGGGCAGCCATAGCCCTTGAGCGGAGCACCTAGAACACCCATCTCACCGAGAGCGACGCGCCATTCATCGTAGAATACACCATCTTCACAGGCTTGTTCAATTTTAGGAATAACGGCCTCGTCAACCCACTCACGAACCATGTCTCGAATCATGATTTCTTCTTCTGTCAAGAGACTTTCAATATCGTAGAAATCAAGACCTTCAAACGGTTCCATGGGCTTCCCTCATGTGGATGTCTTCGCCCGTGCTTCATCAACATAACTCTTGGGCCACAGGAAATCTAGAACTCATTTGCCTTTGAATCGCCATTGATTGTATTTCTTTTGCAACCAAGGACTGTTCATGTAAATCAGTCCTATAATGACACCGGGAACCGAGATAGCCACTGCGCCGAGAACGAGGATGGTCATGATACCAGCTTCAACTTCTTCAACAAGTGGCGAGAAGGCGACGATGTTTCCGAACTCGGTGACCATGTACCCGTTGTTTGTACTCGTCTCCCAAACCACTGCGAGGGTTCGTCCTGCAATGATTTCGTCCCAGGCGGCGGCGTCCTCGGCAAGAAGAACGGTGTAGGCTTTGTTGAGCAGAGGGTTATGGCGAACGATGCTCATCGGCGCCATCTTGACCAACGTTGTACCGCTATGACCCGTATCTACACCGATTTGTTCGCCTGAGGGCAGGTCAAAAATCAGCGTTTCTTCAGCCTTTGACTGACTTGCATCGATGGTATTGATTCGAATCGCTTTGCTTTTCAATCCGCTGGCGAAGCCGACGCATTCGTTGAGAGTCGGGTCTGCACAATCCATGCCGACCCATGTTTCACCCGATGTTTGGGCGATCCAAGTGACCGCATGACCTTGGTCAATAACGGCGATGCCTTCGTCGATGGTCGTCATGAAACAGACGTTGTAATTACGGTGGCAATCCATGTCGGTGATTTCACTGACACCGTTGTTACCAAGCGCTTCGAAGCCCGTATGTTCGGCGAATTTCCACAATGAACCATCCTCAGCACCCACATAGGCAAAGTCGCCAGCAGGGCGCCAAGCGACGGCTGTGAGATTTTTCCCAAACACCGCAAAGGTTCCGTTAACGTTGGTTACCCCGTGGTCATACGAGTCGTAGCGCATAGCAAGACCGTCGTCACCGACCAAAAGGGCGGTATTGCCGCGTGGATGCCAGTCAATATGGTGGATGGTTGAAGACCGCCCCGTCAATAATTCTACATCCATTTCTCGATTGTCTGCCTCATCTGCTGACAGCAGGCGTGCGTAACCGTCCATACCTGCGATCAGAACATCCATCCCATCAGGTGAAACGGCTCCCGTCCTGATGCCTAAATCACGTTCCGCAAGAACGCCTCCATCTCTCAATTCAATGCGCGTTACCAGGTCGGCAGAAACAGACGGAAGAAGCATGAGAGTGATGCAAACCATGGCCATAAGCACGCGTCGCATTGATTCCGCCACCGAACTCTGCATGAAAACCCCTCCCCTCAGAACCTCTCGCTTTGATTGCGATGAACGGTGAGCCTTATGGGGCGAAGTCGGCTGCCCCAAGCATGGAGCGATTTGCTGTAAAACGAGGCCTTGTGAAATCTACGGGTGGAAATGCTGGATTGGCGAAATTAGCGACCACCTATTTTGAAAACATCAACGTTGATTCTGAGGGCGTATTTACCGGCTCCTATGGACTGCTTGTCCAAGTTCAAGGATCGTATGATAGCGCAGGAAAATTGGCTGTTGAAGTCGAACAAATGAAAGGTGACGCTTTGGGTGAATTCCTCGAAAGCGACGGTGGTCGAGAGAAAGCAATGGAATCACGACGTCGTTGGTCCTCCTTCCTTGACGAAGCAACGGGATACAACGCCAAACAGCGCGGAGACAAAGCGAAGGAAGAAGCAAAGAAATTCTCCAAGGCTAAATCTGCGATCAAGATGGCTCATAAGTCAATGCAATTGATTTCAGGCCTCGACGAAAGCGTGATTGCAAAAGCCAACGAACTCATCCAAGCCCTCGAAGAAAAAATTGAGGCAGGAGAACCACCTTCTGAAACGCAGGTGAAAAAGCTCAACGATTTATTCTGAGGAACACCTATGTCATCAACACAGGATATCACTGCGTTGATGGAGGCTACCGACGGCGTGAGCAATCTAAACGAGATGCAAAGACAGCGCCTTGAAGCCATGATTGGTACGGTGCAAGAAGTCGTTGGAATGGACCACCTCGTCCATTGCCTCGAGAATGGCACATCCCATTCAGGCAACGATGTCATTCAGTGCTATGTTGGCTTTGAACCGAGCGGAAAGGCCCACATCGGTTGGAAGGTCTTGTCTCTGCAACTTCGCCGAATGTTGGACGCTGGAGCCAATGTCATGATTTTCCTCGCTGATTGGCACGCATGGGTAAACGACAAATTCAACGGAAATATGGATGCAATTCAGCGAACTGCCGAATACATGGAAGATACATTTCGTGCATTGCTTCACCACCCACCAGAAGGAGAAGGTGCTGGGGAGTTGCAATTCAAGTGGGCCTCCGAATTGATGGAGTCGGGTGATTACTGGGCCCGAGTGCTCCGCTGCTCAAAGGGTGCCACGCTCGCTATGGTTCGCAAAACCTTCACCATCATGGGTCGTGATGAGGCATCATCAGACCATGACCTTTCCAAATTCTATTACCCTGCCATGCAAGCATCTGATATCTTCGAAATGGACATTGACGTAGCCTTGGGCGGCATGGATCAGCGTAAAGCACACATGTTCATGCGTGACGTTGCCTCAAAGTATGGGTGGCCAAAGGCGACATGTCTGCATACACCGATCATCTCTTCGCTCAAAGCGTCGGGAAGCAGAATGGAATCTTTTGACCATAAGATGTCAAAATCTGACCCCGGCGGTGCCCTTTTACTGCATGATACACATGAACATATCCGGAAAAAGATGAGGAAGGCCTACATCTCTCCCGATGATGAACAATCGCCTGTTTACGAACTCGCTGAGCATATCGTGCTCGCCGAATTTGGGGAAATTTGTGTGACGCCAGACCCACGTTTTGGTGAGCCAAGTGTTTGGACCTCCCTCGACGACTTCCGTGCTGCAGTCATGGACGGAAGCCTCCATCCTCTTGATGCGAAATTTGGAGTTGCGGACGGGTTGGCCAAAGGCCTCGAGTCGGTTCATGCTCACTTTTCAGAACACCCAGATAAGCTGGACATCGTTACTGAATTGATGAATTCATGAAGAAAGTCATTCGCTGATGGGTAATTCTTCCACGCTCAAGACATCAATGGACAAGACGCGACGGGTATCCTTGCTGAAATTACGGCTTGGAATCGGCTGAACACGAACGATGCCGTTCACGCGCACGTAAGCCGGTGCAGTCAAATCGCCAACTAGATCATCACTCACGGTACCAATAATTTCGTTTTTTGCTGAACAGTGAATCAGATGGTGGTCCTTGTTATAGGTGATTTGACGCATGCTGATGTCTTGTATATCCTCATATTTGCATTCCTCAAGAATCATTTTGAAATTCGGACGTGGCGAAAATAGACCCCATGGAACCTCATCATCTCTCATGTAATCTACCGCTTTGAGCAGACAAGGTCGGCACGTAGACGGGCTTTCTCGCTCGCGTGCACGACGCTGCATTTTCACGACACCCGTGCCACAGTCTTTGCATTCATAGACTGCTTTTTTCAGCCACCCGTACGGATGGCTGATATCATTCAATTTGACATCAAGACATACCAAATAATTGCGGTCCCTCATGCGGAGATCATCGACCTGTCTGAGATATTCATCTCCAAACTCGATGACGCGTATGACCGGACGCATTCGTACGCCGTATTTGTCAAATTGCTCTTGAAGAACCTGCGTCCCTAGTTGGAGCGTATGGGTTGGGTTTTCGTGGAATTCAAGCCCGAGAATCCCTTCCTTTGTAATCAGTGACTGGTGGATGGTGAATCCAAATACCGCATCCGAGGTTCCTTTCAGGTGTTTGATATCGTCGACGTAATTCGAAGTGATCAGTGTATTCCAACAAGCAAGGACTTGCTGGTCTGTTTCTGTGGGGGCAACTTCATCCTTTGGCGACATGGAATTCTCCCGCTGGTTGGACGGTTCATAAACATGACCGTTATGACGGTTTCTTGGCATCACAGCCTGGTGGTTTCGGCCATATGATGAAGTGACAAGGTTCATGAATCGAAGGGCGGTGGTTGGGTTTACTACAACGGAGTTGCTATTCATGACCAACATCATCGTCCTCGTTAAACAAGTTCCCGATACCAATGCAAAGATCACCGTCAACAACGGACGAGTGGATTTATCTGCGGTAAAAATGGTCATGAGCCCTTACGACGAATTCGCTGTTGAAACCGCCCTGCGTCACAAAGAAGCGGTTGGTGGCGAGGTGACTGCCCTAACCGTTGGTGGTCCTGCCACAGAGAAAATTCTCAAGGATGCAAAAGCCATTGGCGTTGACCGTATTGTACGCATCGATTCGAGCGAAGGTATGGATTCAAACGCCCTCCAAACCGTGCTCTCAAAAGCTGTTCAAGACCTTGGAGCCACCACGGTTTACTGTGGAAAATCTGCTGCAGATACTGGGGCTGGTTCAACCGGTCCAGGGTTGGCTGAACGACTCGGATGGGCATCGGTTTCAAACATCATTTCTGCTACTTTTGCAGACGTAATTTCAGCTGTCGCCCCAGGCAGTGGGGGTAATGTGAAACTCAATGTGCCACTTCCCGCAGTGATTTCGTGCGACAAAGGTGATTTCAAGGTCAGAAAACCAAATGTGAAGGGCATCATGCAGGCAAAGAAAGCAAGTGTAGAAGTCCATTCTATAGAGGCGCCCGCTTCTTCAGTGACCGTTGTTGAGCAATCCCTTCCTCCTGCCAAACCTGCTGGCAAATCCTACCAGGGCGGGGCTGCTGCAGCAGAAGTTGCACAACTACTTCGAGACGAAGCCAATGTACTATGAGGTGATGAAAGATGACAGAAACAATTGTAATTGCAGAAATGACGACAAATGGAGTACACCCCAGCACAGCAGAGCTGATTTCGGCTGCCATGACCTTCGGAGGCGAACCAACACTTGTTGTGCCTTGCACCGATGCAGCACATGCCGATTCGGCTGCTGATATGGGTGCTGGAAGTATCCTTGCGGCAAAATCCGATGTCTTCGCCAACTACGATGCTGCAGCTTGGGCTGCGGCAATCGATGGCGTAGCACCAGCAGGAACGATCATCACCGCAGCCAGCCCTCAATCCAAGGACCTTGCAGCCCGTATCGCTGCAAAGCGTAACATCTCGGTCGTTCAAGACGCCGTAAGCATTCAGAACAACACGGTGACGTCTCCCGTTTATTCAGGAAAGGCAATGCAAAGCGTCGCCATCAATGGACCCACTGTGATTTCCGTGCGTTCAAACATTTTCCCCGCTGCAACTGGAGGGGCAACCAGCGCATCGGTCCTAGATACAACGGGTAACATCGCAACATCCGTTCAAGAATTCATGGCACGTGCCTCTCAACGCCTCGACGTCTCTGAAGCGAACATCATCATTTCGGGAGGGCGTGGAATGGGCAACCCTGATAATTTCAGCCATCTCGAAGCGATTGCAGACACAATTGGGGCTGCAGTCGGAGCATCTCGTGCTGCTGTTGACACGTGGGAACAGATTCCCCACTCCATGCAAGTTGGACAAACTGGGAAAACCGTCAATCCGAACCTCTACATCGCAGTCGGTATATCTGGCGCCATTCAGCACCTTGCTGGCATGCGCTCATCAAAATACATCGTGGCCATCAACAAGGATGCAGACGCTCCAATTTTCCAACATGCAGATTATGGAATCGTTGCGACATGGGAAGAAGCGCTTCCAGTGCTTCATGAATCCCTCAAAGCAATGATGGGATAATCAAGCGTACTTACCAAAACCATAGATGCCAGAACCTGCATCGTCGCCAACGAATGGATTTGTTTTCCGTTCCTGTCCAATGGTCGTGAGGGGGCCGTGCCCGGGATGTACGACTGTTTCAAGGTCAAGAGGCCATAACTGTTCATGGATTGAGGAGGCGAGAAGTTCAAAGTCTCCTCCTGATTGTTCAATATCAGTTCGCCCAACAGAACCAGCAAAGAGTGTATCACCAACAAAAACATGGTCTGGACCTTCCTCACATCGCACAAGAAGGCAACATCCGCCCAAGGTATGTCCTGGTGTATGCAATACATCGAGTTGAATGCTACCGAAATCGTAGGTTTTGCCACCTTCAAAGGCAACATCTGCTTTCGCCGGCTCGGGCAGTGCCATACCGTACCTCAACGCAGACGTTTTGGCCAAAGTTTGGAGAAAGTTGTCATCAGCGTGGAGGTACCAGTCAACCCCATAATGCTCTTTGAGGGAGGGGATGAAGCCGCTGTGGTCAAAATGGGCGTGGGTATTGACGAGGGCCACGACTCGGCGTTTTGGGAGTTCACTTCCCTCGCCCGAATCAACCGATTTCGGACCGGTTGACCAATCAGGTCCTCTTCCTTCATGTCGGTCAACCCAAGCAATAATTCGTTCGGGTTCATCTCCACCGTCGATGATAATTGTATCTCCAGTTGAACGGTCGGTCACCACAGAACAGCGCATTTGGAGAGGCCCAACAAAAAAATGGTCAATCCATGGATTGGTGAGCCCCATAGAGGATGCGAGAAGAGCATCCTTCATGAGGTTGAGCCTTGGATGATGTTCACCGTCAATTGATCGGTCGTCCAAGCGCCTTCTTTGTCAACAACACGTAATTCAAACCGATGCGACCCGATGGGAAGTTTCAATTTGAGCTGAGGCGAACGAGCAAGTTCCTGTCCACGGTCGTCCAACCATGTCCACGATACGATTTGATTGTGCGGGTCTGATGTGCCACGCGCATCGAGCAATACAATGGCAGTTCCATGTTCATCGGCAACGTGCCGTTGGTCATCACCTGCCAGGGCCTGTGGACGATATACATCTTGAACCGGCGATGCCATTGAATTCAAGATCATCTCATGAATCCCATCATCTTCAAGAGAATCGTTGGTTAATTCATCGAACAGTTGTTCTGATGATTCAGAAGGTGATTCTTCGGATGAATCTGTGACATTCTCCTCCATCGCAGCCAATAAGTACGCGAGGTCGTCTCCCGATTCATCTTCATGA
This sequence comes from Candidatus Poseidonia sp., assembly GCA_030829545.1. Lineage (GTDB taxonomy): Archaea > Thermoplasmatota > Poseidoniia > Poseidoniales > Poseidoniaceae > Poseidonia. The sequence goes on from JAURAI010000003.1 coordinate 12,577, forward strand.
GTCATAGCATCTCGTTCATCTTGGGTGAGATGTGCATAAACATCGGATTGATCATTTGAGTACAGAACCTCAGCACTGACATGCTCGGTATCAGGAGCACTTTCAAACCAGAGGGATAATTCTGTTTGGTCAACCTCTAACAAATCCGAGCCAAGAGAAAGACGGCCAATAGGTTCCGCATCGGTGTAGTCGTTTTGGTCCTCACCTGCAAAAAAGAGAGTTGAATCCCCTTCTTTGAGAGCCAAGTGCGACGGCATGCCTTGATGTTCAACTTTCCAGATGACGCCGTCCAATTTCCCATGGATGTAGAACCATGAAGCAGCCAAAGTTTGGCCCTGGTGGTGAAGGAGGGAGGTCACTGGATGATTGGTGGCCATAACCAATTCCATTTGGCCACTTTCGAGCAATTCGTAAACTTCGCCATTGTCAAAACCAAGGACTGCCCCCAAGGGGTGGTGGCTTGAAGTAAGCATCCGCATACGTAGGTCGCTGCGTTGTATTAATTCTTCACCACTCCATAATTCAAATTCAATTGCTTCCTCTTCACCAGCAACCAATGCATGCCCTTCTCGTGTCAAAAAGAACAAACCTTGAACAGTTGTACCAATTGAGGTAATGCGTTCGCCAATCTCGCCTCGTTGTGGGCGTGTCCAAAGTAAATTTGATTCATTAACAGCCACAATCGTTCCATTATGCTGGACGATGTAGAGATGGCTTTTCCCAACATGGACCATCGAGCAGTCTTCAAGATGGTGGAGGCGAGTCAGTGATTCAAGTGGACGCTGGTATTGACCAACCAACACAGAACCCATTCCATCGACGATAACAATGCGGATACCCCATGAATAGCAAGCCTGAACACCAGCATCTACCGCTTGATGCTCGAGGAATTCACCCCCAACGTCGTGGATTGAAAAACCTTCAATCTCATCAGCAATAATAAGTTGGGAACGATGAAAATGAACAGTACTGACCGGATGGGGGTGGTCGATGACCTTGATCGTTTCAAGGCTGTTCTCTTCTGTGATTGAAGCAAGGATTACCTTTCCCTTGCCTTCACTCCACGCAAGATATTCTCCCTCTTCGCTGATGACGAGGTGGTGGATTTTTTCATCTGGCCGAACAAGTGGAGTTACTTGTCGGGTGAAGGTCATACTCCTTCTTGTGGGCCTATGGTTGAAAAGCACTCCCCGTAAGTGCGTATTCAAAATGAATCAATTTTCTTCATCGTTGTGCATGCCGATGACGTCATCGTCCATGTGATTCATTCCTTTTGCACCATCATTGCGCGCCTCATTGAGCCGTTGAAGGTAGGCTGCATCGATATCTCCGGTGATGTACTCTCCATCAAAACAACTTGAATCAAATACTGTAATTTCGGGATTTTCCATACGGGTGACATCCACCAAATCCTCAAGTGACTGGTAGAATAATTTGTCACTTCCAATGGTGGCGCTGATTTCATCGATCGTTTTGCCATCTGCGATGAATTCCTTGACGGCTGGCATATCAATACCGTAGACATTGGGGTGGCGAACAGGGGGTGCTGCAGATGCAAAGTAAACCTTGGAGGCTCCAACATCGCGTGCCATCTCAATGATCTGTGCACTAGTTGTGCCACGCACAATCGAATCGTCAACGAGGAGAACGTTTTTTCCGAGGAATTCATGTTCAATGGCGTTGAGTTTACGACGTACTGATTTTTCTCGCAATGCCTGTCCTGGCATGATAAAGGTACGGCCGACGTAGCGGTTTTTCACGAAACCTTCTCGGTAGGGTAAGTCCAGAGCTTTCGCCATCTGTAAGGCCGCTATGCGTCCTGAATCTGGGATGGGTATGACCACATCGATGTCATGATCGGGCCATGACTCCAGCAACCGTTCTGCAAGACGTTGTCCTTGATTCCTGCGAGCTTGGTAAACGGAGATGCCGTCAATGACCGAATCAGGACGAGCAAAATAGACATGTTCAAAGATACACGGTGAGTAAGCGGAAGCTACTGCACATTGACGTGTAAAAAGATGGCCTGAAGAACTGATGAAAATCGCTTCACCAGGAGCAACATCCCTCACAACTTCAAAGCCGAGCGCAGTGATGGCAACCGATTCACTCGCCACAATGTATTCAGTTCCTTCATCGGTGATGCGCTGCCCGTAGATCAGCGGACGAATCCCGTTGGGGTCTCGAAACGCCAACAACCCGTAACCCGCAACAACTGAAACACATGCATAGCCACCTCGAATGTGGTCGTGAACGGCTGAAACCGCTCCAAATACAGTCTCGATATTCATGTGAGGGTCGCCTTCAATCTTCAGCGCCTTGGAACGCTGACCGAGTTCAACGGCGAGAATATTAAGCAGCAATTCAGAATCACTTGAGGTGTTGATATGTCGCATGTACTCGTCTCGTAACATCAAAGAGAGTTCATCAGCATTGGTGAGATTGCCATTATGAGCCAAAGCAATGCCGTAGGGGGAATTCACGTAGAAGGGTTGAGCCTCGGCTCGAGATGATGAACCAGCAGTTGGGTAGCGGACATGCCCAATACCGACATTTCCTTCTAAACGCATCATGTGGCGCTTGAAAAAAACGTCCGAAACAAGTCCATTGGATTTCCTGAGGCGGAAATTTCCTCCGGTGTCGGTGAGTATTCCTGCTGCATCTTGACCTCTGTGCTGCAGGACGGTGAGACCGTCATAGAGCAGTTGGTTGACATGATGTCCTTGACGACCTACAATGCCGATAATGCCGCACATAGGTTCGCCTCATGTTCACGAGAAGGTGATGCCTTCTTATCGTTGCGATGCCGAAGCGTCAGGCCTTGGGTCGGTGAGACTTCTTTGACCAGTTGTACTTGCGAATGCGAGATGTTTCCCCGTATCCACAGGAGGAGCACACACTTTTTTGCTTGTGATATGCATTACGGCCACAGCGTCGGCATCGAATGTGCGTGGTCTTTTGACGTCGACCCATTGATGGAGTACCCTTTGACATGATATCACCTGAACGACTTGGCCACCGACCACCCCCTTATGAAATAAGCGGCACGGTTCAAGGGACCAAAATTCACTCTTCCTCAAATTCAAGGCGTGCAGGAGGAGTGTGCATGAGCGATGCGAAAAGCATGCCGAGGACGATCAGTGCTGCGATAGCACAGGCAATCACGGTTGTTGAAAAGCGTATGATGTTGGACAATGCTTGAGCGCGCACCGAACCGTTGTCCTCCATCAGCAAATCGCCCTGCGAAAGGAAAAAGAGAGAGAGAGCGGTTCCAAATAATCCGCAAAGAAGCATGCCAAAGAAGGGCGTCATCGGTCGCTTTCTCGCATCGCCATAAACAAAGAGAGTGAGCAAAAGAAGGAAGGAAATCATGGTGAAAGAGGTTAACATCGAATTTGCAAATCGAACCAAGGTTCCTTCCCCAACACCTGGATGAAGAACGAAGGTCAGGGCGAGGAAAGCGCTTGGAATAACAAGGCTAGCAAGCAAAAGATTGCTGAGCTTGCTGACACCGGTGGGTTCACTCATCTTCATTCACCCCCCCTACATGCTTGGCGATGTGCTTTGCAGCCTCCTCCAATTGGTGAGTTGTCGGAGGGTCCAGTTGTTTTGGAAGCGGTTGTTGTGCTTCATAGATGCTTAAAACCAAAGCGAAAAGGAGGATTGCAAGAGCCGCTCCTACCATCAACCCGAACACATCTGCTCCAGCGAGCCAAAACTCCTCAGCGAAGTGGGTTGATTCCACATGAGGACCGTCTCGTAGTAGGCCGAGAATAATCAGGAGCGACGTAAACGCAAAGAGCGTCAAAAGAAGACGTTGTTCCTGGTAACGCTCATCGCCAACGGTCTTGACGATGTAATAGACAACGAAGGATGCAAAGGCTGTAACGACGAGGAGGGTTGGCCAGAAAATGAGCCAGTAACGATTGATATCATCTGGATAGGTAGGTGTCAACACCCACCAGTGCATTCCCTCGAACCACAGCATTGCAATCAATACCATGACGAAACCTGCCCGTTTGTCGCTCTCGGAAAGGCGACCGACCGGCACATGCCCGGAAAAGGCGATGTTGTACAGGCCAACGCCAAGAAGGACCGAAGGACCTAAGATGCTGCCGAGAAAATGACCGAAGGAGCTTGAGGGCGAGAACGAGAGCGTCCAGGGAGTAGCGAGAATCGAAAGTGTCCCGACGGTCAGTAAGACCATGCCGAAACGGCGTATGGGGCTCTGTTTAGAGAAAAACCCGAGCATCAACCCAACAATGATTGCGAGCCCTGCTAACCAGAAGAGGAAGAAGGCTTGGAGGGACTCTTCCATAGCCAATGCAGTTCGAAAGGACTTATAGAGAATCCCTTAAACATGAACGCAGTGCTCCATTTACTGACGCAACCATCTGCGGAGGGCATAAATACCCGACCCTAGTGGGCTGAATGCTTAGGTGTTCACATGGTCAAGCGTCCTCGTCAAGTCAAGCGTTACAGCCCTTCAGCGGGCAAGCACACAATGCATACCGTTGAGCGTGTCAAGAAGAGGCGAGCCTCTGAACTGCGCTGGGGTCAACGACGATTCCGTCGTGTCATGGCTGGATACCGTGGTTTCCCACGTCCAAAACCCGACGGTCGTGAAAAACCTACCAAGCGTGTGAACATTCTTTACCGATGCACCGAAACCGGAAAGGCGCATTATGCACCGTGCAAGCGGGCAAAGAAGTTCGAACTGGTTGACAAGTGAGGTGTGAAAGATGAAAAACAATTTTCTCAAAGTAAATTGCCGTGACTGTGGCAGCGAATCAATGATTTATTCCCGCGCCACCACTGTGATCACCTGCGATGTTTGCAGTGCAACCCTCACCAAACCATCAGGTGGAAAGGCTGAACTGATCGGCTGCACAGTTGTTGAAACACTCGAATAAGGAGGCTGAGCCTCCATGACGAACGACATCAAAAACACCCCAGACGAGGGTGAATTGGTTGTTGCCACCATCAAGACCGTCAAGCAAAACGGCGCCTATGTCGACCTTGACGAATACGAAGGCGTTGAAGGCTTCATTTTCATTGGTGAAATCGCAAGCGGGTGGGTCAAAAACATCCGTGGAATTGTCCGAGAAGGGCAACGTGTGATCTGCAAGGTCATGCGCACACGTCGTGACGGCACATCGATGGAATTGTCACTCAAATCCGTCTCAGAAGAACGTCGTCGTGCTCGCCTTCAGGAATGGAAAAATGAACAACGTGCTCAACAACTTCTGAAAGTCTTGAGTGAAAAATCGTCCTGGAGTGAAGAGGACCTCGCCGAGCAAAAGGAAGAGCTCATCGAAGCCTTCGGAACACTTTACACCGCTTTTGAAGAGGCTGCTATGAAAGAAGGAGCGTTGGAAAACGCTGGATTTGAAGGCGATTGGCTTCAAGCCTTTATCGAATTAGCCGTTGAGAATATCATCCCCCCATTCGTTGAAGTGCGAGGCATCCTTACACTCAGCATCAACGCAATTGATGGCGTCAAAACCATCCAAGAGGCACTCTCTGCTGCAGAAGAACTTGCGAATGCGGAGGAAGAAACTGAAGTGAAGTGTTTCTACGACGGTGCCCCCAGTTATCGCCTTGAACTTCGGGCTCCTGATTTCAAAATCGCTGAATCCCTTTGGGAAAAAGCAACATCAATGGTCGTAGACCATATGACCAAAGCAGGTGGAGAAGCATCCGCCCAAAGAGAGTGATTCCATGGTTCGACAGCGTATGCAACAATGCCTCTCATGTGGCAAATTCTCTCTTAAAATCGAATGTCCGTCCTGTGGTGAACGTGCTCAGGCTGCTGCCCCACTCAAGTGGTCGCCTGAAGACCATCGAGCAGGCCTTCGTCGAAAGATGAAGCAAGTCGAAGTGAAGCAATGGGCTGAATCACTCCCCACACTGCCATCTCTTGAAACCATGCAGAATATGGAAGAAGAGGAATGAGACGGTATCACCATTAACATCCCAAATAGCCCTCCTTCCTCTTGCGTGAACGTCAAACATTATAACGCGTCTTGCTACGATTTTGAGTTCATGGCCCTGCATGTAGAATGGCGTGGAAAGCATCAGCACCTGCCCGATCACAACGTACTCTTGATCGCTTTTCCCGGAATTGGAAATATCGGAAAGGTAGCCATAGAAACAATTCGTAAATTGGATGGAACCACTGAAGTCGCTCGACTCCATCCAACTGGACTTCCACCCCTCGCCTCACTTGATGATGATGGATTGCTCGCCCCGCCCCATCTCTCGCTCAACCAAACTATCACTCAAGACGGTGTCAGCATTTTGACACTTGTCGGCTCTGCCCAGCCGAATGAACCAAGCCAACAATCTGGAATGGCCACAGAATTAATGCAGTTCTTCAAGGCACAAAACGTCCACGACCTTCTTGTTTTAGCTGGTATGATCGACGCCCCAGAACGGAAAGTGACCTTTGCAGTTGCAAGTTCAGCAAGCCATCGAATCGACTTGGAACAAATGGGCGTGGACGTGCGAAGAGATGAACCAAGTTCAGGGGCTATTGGAGTGACTGCACTTCTGGCCTCAATGGGCCCTCTTTACGGCATGAATTCAACCTGCATCATCACCACAACCGTTGGCTCAAGTGGAGATATTCTGGCATCTCAGCGAATGATTGAGCGAATTGATGATTGGTTCAATCTCGGCCTTACATTGCCCAAGGAAGGCAACGAATGGCTGAAAAAGAAACTCGAGGCCATCGCACCGAAGAACAGCGAAGACCTCGTTGGCGAAATAACAGCATCTCATGATGCATTCTACATGTAAAGAGCGCCGAGAGAGGGATTTGAACCCCCGCGTCCAAGGGACAGTGGATTTCGAATCCACCGCAATACCGGGCTATGCGACCTCGGCTCTGTGACTGGGCTCATACGCGACGGTCATAAGGATGATGTCGTGTCGCAATCACATGGAGATACGCTTCCATGGCCGTGATGTTGAGATGACCGTTGAGGTTGATGAAGGTACGACAGTACGCCAAGCCCTTCTGAAAGCAGATGTTCTACCTTCGATGGTTATTGTGAGTTTTGAAGGAACGATTCTCCCTCATGGAACCCCGCTGCAGCAATCTGTTGAATTGCTCGTCACTACGATTTCATCAGGCGGCTGACCGATCGACCCGGTTGATGATCTGCAACCTGGAATTTCGGGTGTAATCTCCACGCACTTCAGTTGCCCATGCATCAAGGCCGATGTTCGTAACAACGACATCATCCCCGACTTCCACCATTTCAAATTGAGCATTCCAATCATCAGCCCAACCTTCAATTTTCATCGCACCCGTGTGGTCGAGCAACATCATGCCGCGGCGGCGCCAGACCTTTCCATTGCGGCCAACACCACTTTTCTGATAGGTGTAGACAACCTTTCCACCCACGCTGTGTTTTGCTTGATAATCCATCAAATTAAAGGATTCAGTTTCAGGTGATTCATCAAGACTGAGGCGGGCAAAGGGATCGAATTTGAGGACGATTTCACCCTTCCAATTCACGGTGAAAATCGCATCTTCGACAAGGACATTTTGACCTTTTTTAGGCAAGGAGTGCCATGTTGAACCACCGAGGTGATGTTCATTTGAAACGAAATAAAGTTGAGCGAAATACTCATCTTGTTTGAGAACCATTTTCAAGGGAGATTTTTCGCGAATAAGGCCGACTGAAAACAATTCGCCGCGAACTGTAGCCCTCGCATTGAGATGTCCGATTTCCTCCAACATGGTGGCATTAAGCGAGCCGGGCAATTGCAATCGTGAAGGCAATACCTCTTCATCAGTACCTGAGCCGTTGGGACACATTGCCTTCCAGTCACATCGGTCGCAACGTGACATGTTAGGTGGGTCTGCAGGCTTCCCCCCGGGAGCGAACCCTCGCATTGGAGCAGGTGCAGGTTGACAATCCTCTCGAGCAGGCTTTTCTTGCTTCAATTCACTCCACAAACTTTTCAATTCCCGCTCCATTTCATCCATTTCATCAACAGAAGGGCAAGGAATTTCTTTGATACTTGCATGTCCAAGATACCAAATCTGGAGTGATTTGACCTGTGAAGTACGCCCGTGAGTGACATACCACAGCATGGCATACATTCGTAATTGCTCAACATAATCGGCGGAACGGTCGTTGGCTCCAACGCTTGCTTTGAGGTCGACGATGGTGATGTCACCGTCCCAACGGTATACCAAATCGTATTCACCTTGGAACCAATGTTCGGGGTGAATAGCATTCATGGTGAAGGGTTTTGCATCTGGATGAACAAACCAGGGCCTTGAGATTTCCCAAGCCTCCAACCATGTGACGTCTCCCTGTGCCGCCAGTGGATGGTGGCGTGCAAAATCCGTCTGCTGATAGCCATCTGGTGCTGGCCATTCCTCTCGTTTTCCAGAGCGCCATTGACCCAAATACGGTCCACCACCCGCTTCGAAGCATCGTTCAACTTCGCGTAGATGGAAGGTCAAACCCTCAAAGACCATGCGAAGGACTTCTTCCTCCTCGACATCTAGCCAATCACCAGCCTTGCGTTCATCTTTTTCCCATTCTTTTCTGCATCGTTCAAATACAAGTGGGAAATGATGTTCTGCCCGAGTCAAGGTCCACTCACGCAAATCGTGGGGATTATCGGGAATCATTGATTCATCCAATGGAAGAAGTATTGATGCGGGCCAGGAACGACCGTCCTCTCGAGTCGGACGACCTTCGTCGTCCAAAGGAGGTTGACCGTATGTTTCAACCGGAGCCTCACCAATGATCAATCCCGGCGATTCGCGAAGGACACGACAAATGGTTTCCTCAACCGCCCTGCCAACAAAAAGAACTGGAATCTGTGGCATCTTGAAACGGAGGACTTTTTCATAATACCAAAGGCGAGGGCAGGCCTTGTAGGTGTTGAATTGGCTGGCAGAGAGGCGCGCGTATGGCCCGATTGTATCGGTGTCGCTATCAGCAAGTTGAACGGGCATAGTAGAACGAAAGGAACCACCCCTTTTGAAGGCTCACCAATTCAGTTCTTGAAAGACGGTTGTGTCGAGGTTTCAAAGCGTGTTTTACGATTGTCAATGCGCAGTTGAAGAATGCCTGAGCGCCAACCGATTTCCACTCCAGTCATCGAAACCAAATCACCAGGTCGAAGGTTGAGGAGGCGCTGGTTGATGCTGGATCCAAAGGCGACAACTTCAGCGACATGCGCTCCATCCCACAGAATGAAGGTCAGCATCGTCCAAGGTTTGCCATCGAGACGAACTCCGGAGCGTTTGCGCAAAGACAAGACATGTCCGCTGACATTTGCACGTGTTCGCAACAAACCGAGTCGGGTAAATTCAGTCGTGCTCTCTTCATTCTTATCTGAGGCTGGAATGATGGTCGTTTGTTCATCAAGGTAGACTCTCGGCTGGTCCCTCCATACCCCAGGCATGGCGTTGTGAATCTCTACTTCCCCACCGAGTTTGTGGAGGTCAGCAAAGGCTCCGGGCTCACTCTCCTCAACCGTAACATGCTTCTGTCCGGAGACCAAAACGGCGCCCAGGACCTGCTCTCCAAAATGATTGGCTAAGGACCATTCACCACCCAATGAGCCACGGACAGAAACGCGACCTTGTATGGATGCCAGTGGCTGGTAGGGCATTCGCAGGGAAACGGAGGGAATGGATTCTATCCAAGCGGTCGTCTGAGTTGTATTCCAACCTGAATCATCGTTCGAAACCGAGCACCAAACACAACCTGCTGCAGAACCATCACAAGCCTGCTGCGGCGTTTTCGGGAAGGCGAGGACTGCTTCGCCTTCGGCTTGCATCAATTCATGTTGTGTTCGATAAAATTCGGTGAGGTCTTCAATCTCTTGTGAATCTGGAGCATCGTACATGATACGCTCGCCTCCGTTGAGATACCAACCTTCCATGGAGGCAACCAATTCACCATCGTGGGTTTGATTCCATAGCCATGAATAAAATCGAAGTTGATGCTCAAGGGAAGAAGAAAAAGCAGAACCTGAACGCCCGGATTTGATATCGACCAATCGAATTCTTCCATCCCATCGTAGCACAAGGTCCAATTCACCTGAAGCCCAACCATCGGGATGATAGAGACGTTGGGGTTGATGAACACGGGGATCTTTGACCCACGGGCGAGCGCATTCCCATGCTTCATGCCATGTTAAGGCGGCGCCATCCTCACTCCATGTCGCATGGTCCTCTGTATCCCATTTCATTTTGTCAATATCTGGAACTTTTTCAGGCCGAGGGAAGAAGGGTGTTGACCCCCATGAGGGAGATGGAACGGAGAAGGTTTGAACGCCTTTTCTGTTCGCCTCCAAGTAAGGGCCACCTCCAGCATGAAAACACGCTTGAACCTCCTCCAAAAAAAGGCTTAAACCATCAGAGATTCGTTGTTCAAAGGAAGAAAGAAGAACGTCATTCCAATGGGTTCCCTCTTCAGTCCAGAGTGATTCTTCCCATTCTTCTGCACCTCGTTCGTGAGCTTTCTTAGCCAAAGCAGGAATGGCTGATTGTGCCCATTGTTTGAGTGAGTCATAGGAATCCATGGTAGGCGGGTGCATCATCAACAATTCACAGAGGACATCCTCCAAGACTACACCAACAATCTGTGAGGGGCGTGTAGGACCTTGGAGGCCTACTTGGTAGGCGAGCAGCCATTGCCGTGGGCATCGCAGATAGGTGGTCAATGAACTCGCAGAAAGACGGCCTCGTGAGCGACCCAATGGGCCTCCAAGTGGAGGCAAACCTACAGGTATGTCAAGACCTCCATCTTGGCAAGAACGCCAATACTGACATCATGCATCATAGGAATAGTAGTCACCACTGTTTCGTTGTTCTCGGTCTTTGCGACTTTCTGATTTGTTGATGCGTGGCCTGCGTGAATCATGGTCACGGCGGAATGTTACATCGACGCTTGACAAAAATTTGTTCATTCCTTCTCGTAGGTCAAATGGACCGGTTGCACGACCTTCAATACCACCTTTCCCTTCGAAAACAAGGAGTGAGTCGGCAACGATATCGATGAAGTAAACGTCGTGGTCGATGACAAAGGCTGATTTTTCATTCGCTTCCATGGTTCTACGGATGGCCTTAGCGGCTTCCATTCGAGCATTTGCATCCAAGTGGGCAGAGGGTTCGTCAAGCAAATACAAATCCGCATCTCTCCCTAAGCATACCGCAATCGAAACGGCTTGTCGCTCACCACCAGAGAGTTTCTTCACACGCTTTGAAAGAAGTTGGTCAACGCCAAGTGCTCGAATGACGTTCACGTTAAATTCACCACTGCGCCATTTTGGACCCAATTCACTGTCGAGCCACAATTGAACAGAGCCGTCTATGTCAACATCGATATGCTGTGGTTTGTAGGAAATCGTTGCGTCGGCTGTGACCCATCCTTCGTCGTATTCATGTTCGCCGGCAAGCAATTTGATCATGGTAGATTTACCAGTTCCGTTTGAACCTACAACACCCACAACCTCTGCTCGATGAACGGCGCCCTCACCCGAAGTAAGTGAAAACTCACCGAGTTGTTTCTTCAGTCCACCCCAACTTACAACCGGGGTGCCAATCTCTGCTTTCCGGTCACGATGTCGAAGGAATTTAATCGGTTTGTCGCGAATTCGCACGTTCTCTTCGGGAAGGAAGCCATCGAGGTAACTGTTGATGGCCTGGCGGGTGGAGCGAGCAGGTGTAAAGATACCAAAAGCCCCTTTCTTTCCGTAGACGATATGGACCAGGTCTGCGAGTACATCGAGAACGGCGATGTCGTGTTCAATCACAATGACACGCTTGGTTTCAGAAAGGCGTTGAATGATTCCGACGATTCGCATGCGTTCGTGAATGTCAAGATATGATGATGGTTCGTCAAAGAAATAGACGTCAACGTCACGAAGAATGGTGGCGCAAATGGCCATACGTTGCAATTCCCCACCAGAAAGTTGCTGAATCGTTCTGTCAAGAAGATGGTCAATGCCCAAATCTTTGGTCATCTGTTCCATGATCTTGCGTTCATCCACCTTGGTGAGCAGTTCCCTCACGGTACCCTCCACTCGTTTTGGCAAGCGGTCGACGTTTTGCGGTTTGACAGCAACACGAATCTTGCCGTCCTGTACAGCGATAAAGAAATCCCTCAATTCACCCCGTGGGAGGGATTCGATGACGTTTGACCAAATTGGTTCAGTATCAAGCCAATCGCCGAGGTTGGGGATAATCCGCCCTGAGAGCGCGCTGATGGCAGTCGATTTCCCCATACCGTTGGGGCCAAGGATACCTACAACGCTTTCTTTGGATGGAGTGGGAAGACGGAACAGACGAAAGCCATTCATGGAATAACGGTGGATCATATCCGTTTCAAGTTCACTTGGGAGGTTCTCAATGATGAGTGCGTCATGCGGACATTTGTTGATGCAGATACCGCATCCGATGCACAAGCTCTCAGAGATGTGGGGCTTTCCTGTTTTGTCATCCATGATGATGCATTCTTGTCCGTTTCGTACGGGTGGACAAAAATCATGACATTCGTCATTGCATTTCTTAGGCTGACAATTGTCTTCCTTCAGAACTGCAACACGCATGCCCTCACCTCTCCAAGCCTCTCTGCCGTGTTATTTTGTTTCACCTGTTCAACACTGGGATAAACCCAGCGATTGATGGGTCGTGCGTCGTTCTCAAATGAGCCCTTTGAGTTGATCGTGTCCACGAATCAAGCGGACCGTGCAGGGCGTTGGGAACTTCATACTGGCCTTGCGCAATGCATCACGAGCGGTGAGGTAGTGCTGAGGGTGGACTTGAATGGAGATCACACGTTGTCCACGCTTGACACGAGCAGCCGTTCCAACATTCTTACCAAATGCACACCGCATGCCTTGTGAAACACGGTCTGCACCGGCGCCGGTTGCTTGCTTGTTCTCACGGAGCACGTGGTGAGGGAAGGTGTGAATGCGAAGGGCATATCCTTGTGCGCCAGCGTCCTTACGGATGGTGGAGTTGGAAACAACACGAGCTGCTTCAAGAGCCGTGTGACGGATTTGCACATCGTTGTCTGCACGCAATTCGAGCACGACTGGGAACTGCCCAGTCTCCGCAGCACGGCGGTTACCGACGTGGAATTGGTGGATACGGTTGTTGGGAACACCACCGATATACTTGCGGCGAGTATAAGCAGGACCCTTCAAACGACGGTACATCACAGCTGGTTTACGTGCCATAGGTAATCCTCCAAGCGTCCTTGCCACCGATGCTCCCTTTATCATATCTCCGCATGGCTCTTTCTGACATCAGTATTGAGGAGAGAGAGATTCCACATCAACAAAGCCTTCATGGACTGATGGACCCACCTCACAGCATGGCCGGTGGATGGAGGGGACTTCTCCGTGAAGAATCCGAACATCAATGGCTTGCTATCGCCGTGTTCTTCCTTTTTATCTTGGTTGGTGCTTTTGCCTTAGAAGGGACACAGCACTTCGTTGGTGACACCGTTAAACCCCTGGATGCTCAACACAACGGAGGGCTGGTCCTCGATATCGAGTATCATCAAGACAATTCGTCCTATACCGCACTGGTGTATTCACCCGGAGCAGGCTATCATTTCTTCACCGAACATGTTGATGACGGAACAACATCAGTGATTTACACACCGGATACCAATGACTTGGGCAGAGAGGTGAACTTCGTGAAAACCATGCCTGACGGGGAAATCGTGTTTTCAGTTTCAGACAACCAACTGATCGGATTGCAATCAAATCTCATGGTCAGTTATGAATACAGCACGAATAATGGCGAATTTGCTATCCTCGATGTAGCTGAACAAACCATTGAGGGTGCAACACAGCGCATTCTCTTGACCCAAGAAGGACAGAACAAGTCCTTCCGTGGAGTTTCAAGTTTGATTCCAACCCCTGCAATGTCGATGACGGCAGGCATTCAATGGCATTCTGTTGAAGCACATTCTGCTGGAATGTGGTTGGCAATAGGGTCGCACAGCACGACGGCTGGCGGAGATGGTTCAAGTCCAGCATCCCCGAAAACCAGAGCCGCCCTCGGCTGGATTGCGTGGGACGGAACTGAGAGCACACCTGTACTCGCTCAGCTCGATGTCGTGACCTATCCCGGCCAATTCCACAGTATCTCATCCATGCCCACAGGACTGGTTGTTGGAGGTACTGAGACCAGCCTTCATGTCGGATTCGACCAGGAAATCTTGGATCTCGAAATCCCATGCAGTGTTTCAGTAGCAGATAGCGATGGCACGGTTTGGTTCATCGGCGAACGAGGCACCGATACAATCACGACTTGGGGCGGGGAAAACCTCGAAGTTCATCTGCTCAGTCGGGACATACCACTCGATACCACCGCTGTTGGGGTCAATGGAGATCACATACACGTTCACGGAACCAATGCAGACGGATTGCCCATTGTCTGGAGTGTTGATGTGACTGCCAATGGCTCTATAGAAAGCGGCAGAGGATTCCTTAGCCTCCTCTTTATTATCGGTGGCGGCACCCTCTTAGCCATCATGGGTAAGTATGCCTTTGAACAACGGAAGATTCTGAACTAACTTCCAACTCTCTTGCAATACAATGAGGGTCTCGCCAAGAATGAGGCGAGAACCTTCATGTGCCCTCGTCAACTTCCTCAAACTCCAGCGTAAGCCATGGAGGTGATGATCATGACAAAAAGGGGCATGATGGACCAGTTCTTTGATCTCAAAGAAGCACATCCCGATACCATCCTTTTCTTTCGCATGGGCGACTTTTACGAACTCTTTCATGAAGATGCTGAAATTGCCGCCGATGTTCTCGGCTTGGCTTTAACGTCCAGAGACAAAAAGGCCGCCGAGCCAATTCCCATGGCTGGATTCCCCTGGCATGGTCTGGAAGAGCATCTGCGAAGCATGCTTCGAGCAGGCTACAAAGTAACGGTTGCAGAGCAGGAAGAGGAGTTGCGAGAGGGTGCGAAATTACTCGAACGTGTAGCAACCCGAGTCTATACGCCCGGAAGCCTCTACGAAGAAAATTTGCTTGACGGAGATGAACGCTCCATGCTCGCCGCAGTGGCGCTATCGAACGACAGCCTCGGCTTAGCCGTCATCGATGCGTCAACGGGTCAGGCATGGGCCAGCACGCACGATGGTTCCGACCGCTTTCTCCGCTTGACCGATGACCTGCAACGATGGCAGCCAACCGAATTGGTTCTCTCATCAAAGGATGCTGAAGACCCACAGATGGGAACATTATTCCTCCACTTGGACGGGGTAATGGTGAGCCACCATCAACTGAATAAACAACGCCGAGAGGACCGATTACGAGACATGCTCAACGTCGCAGATTTGGGACACTTGGACCTCGATAGTGCCCCGTTAGCACTCTCCGCAACCGGCTTGGCTGCAGATTATTTGGCCACCGTTCATTTGCGCACGGAAATACCACTCCGTGACGTCGAAGTCATCGAAGAGCAAGGGCACTTACTTCTTGACCAAACCACCCTCAAGAATCTTGAATTGACCTCCACACTCGCAGGGGAATACGAAGGAAGCCTTCTTTCCACCTTGAACCGTTGTCGCACTGCCATGGGGCGCAGGCTGCTTAAAACTTGGATTCTTCATCCTCTTGCGACAACGGACGCCATTGCAGCACGTCACCAAGCAGTTGGATCACTGAGTCGCTCGTCAAGACGTTTGGACGGTCTACGTGAATCACTCAAGGGCATCCGAGATATGGAACGACTGGCTACACAACTGTCCTACGGACGAAGCAATGCAAGAGATATTCTCGCTACTGCATTAGCGCTTGAGCGCATGCCCGCTATCATGCAGTGGTGTGGAGACACCAAAGATCCACTCTTGCAACATCTTGCATATGACCTTGATGCCCTTAGTGAAATGGGCGC
Organism: Candidatus Poseidonia sp.; assembly: GCA_030829545.1. GTDB lineage: Archaea > Thermoplasmatota > Poseidoniia > Poseidoniales > Poseidoniaceae > Poseidonia. The sequence continues at coordinate 28,481 of JAURAI010000003.1, forward strand.
ACTCATTCAACAGACCTTGGACCAATCTCCCCCACTCAGCCTTCGGGACGGAGGCCTGTTGCGGCAAGGAGTGGATGAAGAAATCGACCGTCTTCGAGACATTACCTCCAAGGGAAAGGCGTGGTTTTCAGAATTGGAAGCCGACTTACGCACTGAATTGGAGATCCCTTCGCTTAAAGTTCGTATGAATCGACAAATAGGTTGGTTCATTGAGGTCACCCAATCTCATGAGGACAAGGTTCCAGAGGCTTGGCGAAGAAAGCAGCAAATGACCAATGGTTCGAGATACATTACTGATGAATTGGTTGAACGGGATGATTTGCTTCTTGGAGCAGATACCAAATTGAAGGAATTAGAATACAGAAAATTCCTGGAATTGCGAACATATTGCCTCCAGCATGCCCCTGCACTTGCCGATATCGCAAGGCACATTGCAGCCATTGATGTTTTGCAATGCTTTGCAACAGTAAGTCGCGAACGTCAATGGGTCCGTCCAGAAATGGTCGATAACGACACCCTCGTTTTGGAAGGAGCACGACACCCTGTCCTCGAACTGCAATCAGGCTTCGTGCCCAACGATTTGAACATGAATAAAAAACGCAATTTCTTGCTCATCACGGGTCCAAACATGGGAGGTAAATCGACCTATTTGAGAACGGTAGCCCTTCTCACCGTGTTGGCACAAGCTGGCTGTTATGTCCCTGCCAAGAAGGCAAAGATTGGGATGGTTGACCGAATTTTTACTCGCGTGGGTGCGAGTGATGATCTTCGCAGAGGCCGCTCAACATTCATGATGGAGATGATTGAAGTCGCTCATATCTTGAAGCGTGCCAGTGCCCGTTCCCTTCTCCTGCTTGACGAAATTGGCCGTGGAACATCGACCTTTGACGGGCTCTCTATCGCTTGGGCAGTGACCGAAGATGTGTGCCAGCGCATAGGAGCACGCACTCTCTTTGCCACCCACTATCACCAACTTATCGGCCTTGAGGGAGAAATTCATGGCCTTCACAACGTTCACGTTCAAGTGGTTCAGGACGAGGGAACGTTGCGATTCTTGCACACAGTGGCAGACGGTCCTTGCGATGAGTCCTACGGTGTCCAGGTTGCTGCACTCGCTGGGTTACCTCGTAATGTCGTTGAGCGAGCAACCGACTTGCTGGCTTTCTTGGAACGCCAGGCGCACGGGGCAAAGGCAGGAGAACAAGGAGCACCGGGCAGCAGGGACCTCGGCCAATCAAGCCTGATGGGTTACTTTGCAGCAGCAGCCATGACCGACCAAGGCCAACATCAACCACCACAAGAACAGCCTCAACATCACCGAGATGTCATCGAACGTCTGTTGGAAGCGAACGTTGATGAATTAACACCAAAACAGGCACTCGATTTACTCTACACACTCAAATCAACGGTAGGGGGTGAAGACTCATGACGAAAAGAATCCAACAATTGGATGATACCACCATCGGTCACATCGCGGCTGGCGAGGTCGTTGAACGCCCTGCACAAGTGGTCAAGGAATTGGTCGAAAACAGTCTTGACGCAGGTTCCACAAGCGTTTCAATCACCGTTGAAAACGGTGGTTTTGATGCATTGGTCGTTGAGGACAATGGATCTGGCATTGTCGCCGAAGACTTACCACTGGCCCTTGACCGCCATGCAACCTCTAAATTAACCAACAAAAACGACCTCGCATCCATTGCATCCCTTGGATTTCGTGGTGAGGCGTTAGCGAGTATCGGCATGGTCTCTCGGTTGACCATCGCAAGTCGCCCGGCTTCTTCAGATGGTGCAAGTATCGTCATGGAAGACGGGGTCAAGAATGACCCAAAGCCAACGGGAATGCCTGAGGGCACCAGAATCTCTGTTGAGCACCTCTTCCAAAATACACCTGCAAGGCTGGCATTCCAACGTCGCCCGGAAACCGAAACAGCCCGTATTGTGGATGTTGTCGTAAGCCATGCTCTCGCCCACCCAGAGTGTGCATTCCACCTGAAAACAGAACGAAGAACCCTGCTCAACGTTCCAGCAACTGATGATATGCTCGATCGGCTTTACGACATCATGGGATCTCAAGCCACAGATTTGATCGAACTAAAACTACCACCGGATGATGAAGAAGCACCCGGTAGCGAGCGATGGGAAGGCTGGATCAGTACCCCTGACATTACCCGAGGAAAGGGCGATGATATCCACATCCTCATCAACGACCGTCCGGTTGCTGCTGGCCCATTCCTACAGGCCATTCGTCGTGGTTACAAGACTCGTCTGATGCACGGGAGACATCCCGTTGCAGTGCTCAATCTCACATGCCCTCCAAATGAAGTCGACGTGAATGTTCACCCTACCAAGCGTGAAGTGCGATTGAGGCATTCCTGGCGTGTCCTTGAGCGTTTGGAACGGGCCATTGCATATTCCCTTGAACAAACACCAACTGAACCTGACGCAACCGGTGGCATACCAGCCCTCCAAGGATTGAAACAGAGTAAATCTCCCACGTTAGTAGAAACTCACTTAGCACCTCAAAAACAAGTTCAGGAAATAAATCAGACGTTGAGTTCAGCGGCTGGTTTGAATGAACAACGAGCATCGCAACCCACAGAAGCCATCGCTCCGCCAGCATGGGCAGTTGCAGCTGGTCGCCAACTCAATCTCGTTGGGGATGAGGCGCTTGAAGAGAGTGACAATCCCAAAGCAAGGCCAATCTCATCATCACCATTGGGCCAGGCAACGCTACCAGACATGGACGAGATTGTGATTTCACCAGCATTATCCTCAGGAGAACGCCAACTCCACCGACTTTCTGGAAGCATTCAAAGCCATTCACCAGAACATGAAACACCCCTTGAAGGAGTGCTCAATGAGCTTCCCGAGATGGAGCCACTCGCTCAATTTGCAGATTCATACATCCTCGTTCAAGCGGAGGATGAACTTCTTTTGGTAGACCAACATGCCCTTCATGAGCGTATCCGATACGAACGTTTGAGGTATTCAGGGCAAGCATGGGAGCCTCAGCAACGACTGACTCCACTTTCACTCGAACTCGATGTGCGACAGGCTGCTGTGGTTGACGCCCAACAGGAACGATTGATTTCGCTTGGGTTCCACCTTGAGCGAATTGATGATGATTGGTGCCTCACTGCATCACCCCAATTGCTGGATGGAGAATCGCTTCGTTCCTTTTTCCTCGATGTGCTTCAAGATGTTGCAGAAGATGGGGCTCCACTTGAAACGATTGAAGAACGCAAGGATCACATCGCGTTCATGAATGCCTGTCGTGGCGCTGTTAAGGCGAATCAATCCTTGACCTTGCCCGAAATGCGCCGTTTGTTAGAGGACATGAGGCGCATTCCCAACCCGTGGGCTTGCGTCCACGGACGCCCAACTTCGCTACGAATTCCGGTCGACAGCCTCGACCACCATTTTGGCAGACACGGCTGATTCACCAGTGTTGATGCAAGGCAACCTTTGCCTCAACGCCGATGTCAACCCATCGCTGCACGGCATATGGATCAGCCACTGCGTGAAGATTGGCACCTTCAATGACCACCTTTTCATCACAACCCATTGCTAAGACAATGGCCGTCATTTGCATTCGATGGTCGTGATAGGTCTCCACCAATCCCTCTGGAGAGGTCAATGATTGGCCTCCGGGAATGGACAAACCCCCTTCGATGGACGTGGTTTTGATACCGAAGGCTGCGAGAAGTGTTTGAGTGTGCTTGAGGCGATTGGTTTCCTTGTATGCGGCATGTGCTGCACCTGTTATTTCACCACCTCCACTCAAAGCGAGAAGAGCGGAGAGGGGCGTAATGAGGTCGTTCGCATCTCTGAGGTCGTAGGTGGAGGACTCATGTGCATCAATGGAGGAGATGGTATTCCTATCGAAATGAATGCCGAGGTCTTTTGCCCGATGCATCAACACTTCATGTCCAAGACTGTCCTCTTCCTGCGGTAGCATCGCCACATCAACTGATGCGGCTAGAACCTTTGAGGCAAGCATGGGGAATGCAAGCATGGAGCAGTCTGCGGGCACGTGGAGGTCTGTTTGAGAGAATACTGGCTCCCAAGGTTTGAGAATTCCCTGACCCAAAGAATCGCATCCGAGCGATTCACACATCTCACGGGTTAATGAGGCATGGCGACGAGAAACTGCATCCCCCTCAAGAGAGAGAGTAAGGTCAGAAGGTAAAGCAGGTGATGCAACCAGCCATGCAGAAGTTGGTTGACTGGATTTTTCAGCATTGATATTCAGTCCTTCGGGGCATTTCCAAGGACCTTGAATTAGCAGAGGCAGCATCTCAGCATCCTCTCCGTGAGAAGTCTCTACCTGAAATTGATGCAGTGTGTCGATCATACTTGAGTAGTCTCTTGAGCGAAGTGAAGCATCACCGTCGAGCATGATGGGTACGTCAAAACGTGCACAAAGTGCCATGAGAAGGCGAAGCGCCGTGCCGGAATTACCTGCATGCAGAACACTGATTGGAGGCTTCAATCCGTTTGGTCCGCACCCTTGGACCTGCCAAGCCACGCTTTCAGGATGCGGGTTGAGATCGACGTTTGGAAGGTTTGGGAGTGCTTCGCCCTTGCCATTCAGATCGGTGATGGCAACGCCCATTTGAACCAAACATCGGCGCATGGAGCATACATCTTCTCCAGCATGCTGCATATTATGGAAGGTGACCTGTTGATTGCTTTGTGCTGCGAGAGCAAGCCAACGGATGGCGTGGCTTTTTGAGGGTGAAAGGCTCCATTGAATCATTTCTATAGAGGTATTTTGTTCAACTTCAAGAACCTCGATGAGACTTCCTTTTTCTCCACGGCCCGAGGGTTTCCAACGCTTCACCCAAGCCCTGCCCATGAATCCCCGTCAGCCTGTGTCCATCATGAACCCTTGCAATACAGATTCAAGAACCGCCACACGGTGCAGGGAGTATGACGCTGGTGGACGCAAGGAACCGTCCTCTGCGCGACCTTCGCATTTCGGTCACCGACCGCTGTAATTTCCGTTGCACATACTGCATGCCCCGGGAACATTTTGGACCGCAGCATCCCTTTTTACCTCGTGATGAATTGTTGACGTACGAAGAAATGACCTTTGTCACAGCATCACTTCTGCCTCTCGGACTTGAAAAAATACGACTGACCGGTGGAGAACCACTCCTGCGCAAGAACATCACGACGCTGATTGAACAATTACGAGGGTTGGACTCATCCCTCGACATCGCTCTTACCACCAACGGTGCTCTCCTTTTTGATCATGCAGCATCTCTCAAGAAAGCGGGACTCAACCGTGTGACGGTAAGCCTTGATGCGCTGGACATAGATACATTCCACTCCCTTGCAGATACGACCAACCACACACCGGAATTGATTCTCAAGGGTATTGAAAAGGCCACATCCATCGGCCTTGGCGTCAAGGTCAACACCGTCGTCAAAAAGGGCCTAAACGATGCAGAGATGCTACCGCTCGCTGAGAAATTTGAATCCATGGGAGTCCCGCTTCGATTTATCGAATTCATGGACGTAGGCAATACAAATGCCTGGCACATGGAAGATGTGGTGAGTGGAGCTGACATTCGAAGACTCCTTACTCACCGGTTCGGGCCGCTAACTCCCGTTCAAGGGCAACAGGTAAGCGAGGTCGCAAAACGCTACAAAACGCCCACAGGGTATGAGTTTGGGTTCATAGAATCCGTCACCTCTCCTTTTTGTGGAGATTGTACACGAGCCCGCTTGTCTGCTAACGGACAAATCTACACCTGCCTTTTTGCAACAAAGGGGCATGATGTCAAGTCAATTCTGAGAATGGGCGGTTCAACCCAAGACATCGGAGACGCCATTGCATCAATTTGGACCAAGAGAAATGACCGCTATTCGGAAGAACGCGGTGCACGAGAACCTTCGGATACCAAGGTCGAGATGTCCTTTATTGGTGGCTAATCACCGCATCGCAGGAAGCGACACGTCGATCAACAAAACACCTGCGGATTCTTCAATCAGACGAAATCGCCAGGTTCCATCGTCTGAACCAATGGTTTGTGAATCGATGACAAAATAATCTCCTTGTGTCACTGAATATCCAGCATCCCGGTCATGGAAGGACACGTTTGAACCGACCACACCATACACGTCGTCACCCGAAACCTGCCCTCGTATGGGCACGGATTCGGTCAGGTTTGATGGTTGAAGGTCAAACTTGAGCCGTGCGGGGTCGATGGATTGGTCAAGACTGGTGATTCGGACAACGTGGAAGCCGTTATCGAGGGCTCGTACACTCACTGTTGCTTGTGGGGGGGCTTTTTCTACGGTCGTCAAGGCTCCTTGCATCAAGACGAAAACCATGCTTGACAGCATCACTGTGATGGCGAGAAGCAAGACTGTTGCGATGACGGGGCTGACGGCTTCACCATCCCGTCGTAGTGTGCCTCGCATGCTTACACCACACGGTCAAATCACTTGAACCAACCGATGAGTCAATCGGCAGAAAGATGCATTTCAGGTCATAAAATCCAAACTGGACGCTCGCATTCCATGGCGCGTTTGATGCCCCCTATCGGGCCGAGAACACGAAGGATGAGTTCGGTGATAACATCGCCACGCATGAAGGCGTATCCCATGTTTTTACTTCGTAGAGAATTCTTCAAGGCTCTGCCCATACTTGCACGTACTTTGTCTTCATAGGAACTAAGTGGCGTGCCCTTGTTGATGTTGTCAAGGATTGATTCAGCCGCAAAGCATCCCGATATAATCGCTTGACTGATGCCACCGCCATTGCTTGGCATGACCAAGCCAGCAGCATCCCCAACAGCAAGGGTATTGCCATCAACCATACAACGAACAGGCCCTCCCATCGGAATCCAACCTCCACCAATGGACAAAATTTCCAAGTCAAGGTCCTTGCAAAACTGCTCGAGATGGTCTTTCAGTGATCCTTTCAGTTTCCCTGCCCGAACGCCCAAACCAACATTGGCAAAGTTGGGCCCTTTCGGAATGATCCAAGCATATCCTGAAGGGGCGACTGAGCCGAGAAATACATCAAAGGTCTCGGGAACATTGCCCTTGACCTGCGCGTAGATTGTTGGCACCTGATCGTCGGGGCGTACCGCTGGGTCTTGTCCGTGTCGTAAGCGCCCGACGTGAGCGAGACTCCCCGAGGCGTCAATGAGGTAATCGCAAGAAAATCTACCTTCTGAAGTCACAAGCAAGTCCCGATTCTTCTTTCGCTGATGTTGAATCCGTTTGAGAGGGGTATTGACCCGTATTTCAGCACCTGCATGGACCGCTTTATCTGCCAAGTATCCGTCGAATTGCAACCGGTGACCGGAAAAGGCATCAAGAGCGAAATCATAGGACTTGCCTGATGGAAGGAAGACACGCATATTATCCAGTCGGTGGAGGCGAAGGCGATCTGGAAAATCAAAATAGGTCTCCAACCAATCATGATCTTCGAGATGTTTGAAGGTCCCAATCACCTCACCCCAATTTGGAATACATTCACCGCATTGAGCAGGATTCCCGATGATCGTTCGTCGTTCGAGAACCAAAACGTCGACTCCATCTTCGGCGAGGCGTTGGGCGCATGCAGCACCGGCAGGGCCTGCTCCAATCACAATGACTTGCCGATGTTCAACAGATTTGACCGCCATAAATCCACCTCATGTGTGGCGTTGCATCACGAAATCTGTAATGAGGAGAAGGACCTCTTTGGCTTGGGAATCTGGAAATTTGTCCAGTTCGCTGCGAGCACGTTCCAAATGCGTTCGAACGAGGATTTCAGCATATTCCATGCTGTCTGAGCGGTTGAGGAGCGCCATCAATTCATCAAAGTGTTCATCGCTGAATGTTTCAATAAGATTTGCGAGGCGTTGCCGATGAGGCCCGTGCGATAGGGTGAGGGCATGGATAAGGGGGAGGGTCATCTTCCCTTCATAGACGTCAGCACCTCGTGGCTTGCCCATGCGTTCATCGCCTCGAAGATCGAGGAGATCATCGACGAGTTGGAAAGCGATTCCCAATTCCATTCCGAACCGTTCGAGACCGAGAGCCTGGTCGGGAGGAAGACCTGCAGTTAATCCAGCTGCATGGCAGCCTGCAGCAAAGGGGCCCGCAGTTTTTCCACGTACGATTGCCAAGTAATCCTCGGGAGAGGTGGCGAGGTTGTGAACATGGTCAAGTTGGAGGAATTCTGAGACCGCCATGTTAGCACAACTCCTTGCAATGATGTCAACCACTTCCTCGCTTTGCCGTGCTGCAAGGGAAAACCCTTGAACAAAGAGCCAATCCCCAGCGATCACTGCTTTCGCTTGGCCAAATTGAGTGTGAATGGTGGGGATTCCACGGCGTTCAAGCGCATTGTCGTTGATATCATCGTGAACCAATGTCGCAGTGTGAATTAATTCAAAGCCCAAGGCGAGTGGCATGACCTTCGATTCATCTTGCCCACCAGCCAGTTGGTAGGCGAGCAGGAGAAGAAGCGGACGTAATCGCTTTCCACCTGCATTGAGGATACGACCAGCTTCCCGCGCAACCTCGCCAGCACCGTGCTCAAGTTCTGTCTCGATGAGCGAATGGAGGGCTTTGTTGACGCGTTCGCGCATGGACTCCAACGCCAATTGAAGGGTGTCAACATCGCTGCGCACAAACTACGGATGACGGTGGGCTTCTTAACCAGTCGTCACCGCCCATAACCTGCGAGGGCTTGCTCTCGCCGAGGTTTTTTGATGGAAAATAGGGAGCGTTTGGTGATTCTAACGACGCCGTCCCGCGGCGACGGCGTTCGACTTCATGTTGAGCGCGCAGTTGATACCCACGGCAAAAAAATGGACCTCTTGATGAAGCAATTGCCTCACATGGAAACAGCCATCGAAACATTGCGAGACGGCACTGGAGATATCCTCGCCATGAGTGCCTTTGATTGGCAACACTTCGACACCTCTACATTGAGCATTGCTGGGCTTTTGTCGCGCAAGGAGCCCACGTGGGTTTTGGTTGCGGACGATAAACCAGAATATCTCGAAAAGGACTCCGTCGTGGTCTGTGACCACGAACTCCTTCGTCGTCAAATGAGACGAATGCGACCCGACGTGCTTCTGAAAACGAGTGCTGGCATTGCATCTGCTGCGGGTGACTTGCAGATGTTTCAATCCCTTGAAGAGAGCGAACGTTGGTCGTGGTTGGAAGAACAACGTAAGAAGGGAGTCATTGACGGATTTATCGCACCAAGGGCCATTCATTCGGATTATCGTTTCAAGGGCCGACGCCACACGCTTGGGCTTCAACGAGACAGTTCAGAGCAAAACAGAGAGCGCTTTATTCCTCCACCACTGCATGGTTTTACGCTCTTGGTAGCGCGTGAAGGTTTCAATGCTTCAAAAATTCAGGGGATGTTGGACCCGAGTGCCCATCTCGCCTACCGTCTTGAATCAGCCATGATGGAGAGCCTTGATGATGACCTCCGAGCCATCACGGGCATTTTTGTGGAACAACGGAAGATATCAACCATCCTCAAAAAAGCCAGAGAAAATCAGGATGAGATTGTCCTCGGTGCCCTCACGGACCCCGAAAAACCTACCAAAAAGGCTCTTCGCCCCGGACCCCGTGTTGAAATGATGGTCGAAACATTGAACGCGTCTGGGACTGTAACTGCCGCCTGTGAACGAATGGTCGTCACAGAGGACAGCCATGTTGGCATGGTGAACTTGCTTCGGGAATTCATGCACCTCATCACCATCATGACTTCAGACCACGAAGCCACGAAACGTAAAATTCCAGGGATGCCCGACGCCTTCAGCGAGGCTGCAGCAAGACTTTTGGACTTCGACGAAAATTAAGCGACCGGTTCCTCCCTTATCATTGGAAAATCGGCCTTCATAGCATAAGGTCACTGCGAAGACATATATGCTTTCAACGCGGCAAATCGTGCATAGGTGAGTTCCGAATGGACAAATCAGCATTGCTTGCGACCCTCTATCAGGCTCGCTTTGATGATTTGAAGGCCACTGCGGGAGAGCATAATTTACCTAAATCTGGTTCAGTTGAAATGCTGCGTGCTCGGTTGATTCGCAACCTCATTTTGAGCGATTGGGATTTCTCAACTGAAGGCTTGAAGACGATTAGTAATGCTGACCTTGGAGAACTTCTGGGCATCTTTGGAATCAAGAAATCGGGTTCAATCAAAGCTCGTCGTCAACGCTTGTACCTCCACCTTCACCACGATCCTAAACAACTCACCACAGATAAATTGGATGAGAAAACAAAAGAAGAGATTCATGCCTTGTGCAAGGACCTTGAATTACCTCTTTCTGGCAATAAGCAGACGCTCCTTGTGAGAGTCGCAGGGGTGTTAGCCTCACAAGAAAGTGCCTGGGGCAAGGTCAAGAAAAGCCTCAGAAGGCCTCGCAATGCAGCCAACCTTCCTGAGATCCCCAGGTGGGAAGAGGAACGGGTTGAGACAGCCGAGGTTGAAGAAGCAGTGAATCATTTTGTTGAAGACCATGACGATGGTTGGACCTTTGAGGAAGAAACCAATCTTCGCGAAGAACTTGCCCAAATGGGTCACGATATTTCTCAAGCATCGGTCGCATCAAGTGTTGATGAGGAACTGCGTGTGCAGCAGAGCAAAGATGAGCGAAGTATTCCCCCGATGATTCAAGAAACAGATTCACACGAAACCTACAGCCTCGAAATTGAGACGGCACTGCTTGAGATGCGAGAGCGAATGGCAGAAGTTCACGCTCTTGCCCGTGATTTCCTTATGGTCAGTTCAACCACGAACGAAGACGACATGCGAGCCTTCATCGATTCGATGCGGCACCACGGGTTTTCAACCGACTTGGCACCGGTTCACCAAGCAATCCATCAGGCCATCATGGAATTGGACTATCAAATTCAACAGGAGAGTACTGCTGCTGTCGCCATGCCACAATCGTGGAGCGAACGGGAGGCTTTACGTTTCTTTGAGCAGGTGCGAAGCACGCTTCGTGACCGATTGGAAAACATGCTTGCACTCCATCCAAATGACCCAGTGAAAGCCAGAATGGCGTTTGAAGGTGAAGCCAGGGAACTCGGCCTTGACCTCCGCATCCCAAGTATTTCTGGACGAGTTCATGCATTGTTCGACCTCCATGTAGAAATCGCTGAGACACAGGCTCTGCACGACCCTACCGTTCAACGAAGGCAACGAATGATGCGCATCCTGCATCGAGGAGCGATTCACATGAATGAACGCGAGCGCATGACAATTGAGCGACTTGAGAGAAACATTGGGTCCTTCGAAGAACTTGTTCAGACCATTCTTGAAAGCGGCGAGAATGGCTTTGATGAAGCCCAACAAGCACTTGTCATTCGCTTCCTTGAATCAAAAGGCTACGACGTCAATACCGCTGATTTGAGGCCGCGCGTCCTCGCATGCGCTGGTATTCTTGGAGCAGAATTAGGCTTCCTTTCACCCAGCGAAATCCCCAGAATCGCCCCGGGCGTATTGGTCAGTGAGACCGAAGTTGACGCAATCGTGAGCGAACTCAAAGCCTTGGCATCAAGTTTCAAGACCAAAGAGACTGAGGTTGTTGATCTTGATGAAGAAATCGCAGAATCCGTCGCTGATGCTTCGCACAACATTACCAGAGTCAAGAGTAAAATCGACCGCGTGGACGACTTATTGAACCGCCTTCGTGGCTAATTTCAATGCTGTTGAGCGTAGAAATTTTGAACCACTGAAGTCACTGTTTGAATGTCAGAAATACCTCGCTCAGCCAAGTCTTCGATAATGGCTTGGCGTTGGGCGACATGGCGTTCAAAGACATCTGGCGTCACACCTGCGGCATTGCAAATGGTTTCACGCAATTTCGATGGAATTCCCGTTTCTTCAATTTGATCGGTTGCCGCATTGTACTTCCAAATGGCATTCAATCGGGGCTTGTCCCCTTCCATTCCGGCAACTTCTGCAACTTCAGTAATTTTACGCGCAGTCTTGCCGTTCACGTGAAGGCGTGCTTGGATGATAATCAAATCAAGCCCGCTGAGCATGATGGGAGGTACGCTCATGGGCGGGTTGATCATACGAGTCACCGTTTCTTGAGCGGTATTAGCGTGCAGGGAACCAAAGGAACCGTCGTGGCCAGTGTTCATTGCGGTGAGCAGGGTAGCACATTCAGGACCACGTACTTCACCGACAATGATACGGTCAGGGCGCATACGGAGGCTCGATTTCAGACAATCATTCATGTCGACCTCTTGTGTTCCATCAGGACGCTCTCGACGGGTTTCCATTCGCAGCCAGTGGTCGTGGTAGACTTGCAATTCAGCAGTGTCTTCCACAGTGAGCAAACGACGTGACCAAGGAATGTACATTCCGAGGCAGTTCAGCGTGGTGGTTTTACCAGACCCAGTCCCACCCGCAATGACGAAGTTCGCAGGGCGGCTGTCAAGACCTTCAATCCAAACCCACATCATAGCGGCGAGACGAGCATTGACCGTTCCAAAGTTAACGAGGTCGATCATCGTCAGAGGATCTTCCTTGAATTTACGAATCGTCAAGGTTGGCCCGTCGGGAGAGACTGGAGGGATGGTCCCGTTAACACGGGAACCATCAGGCAAACGGCCGTCAAAGATGGGAACAAGCCCGGGCCCGTCACCAAGAGGTACGTTGGTGAAGGATGCGATATTCTTTGCAATCTGGAGTCCTGATTCATCATCGATCCAAATATTTGTTCTGCACATACCGTGGTTGCGATGAGCTACTTTGACACATTGAACGCCCCCGTTATACATCACTTCTTCCAAATTGTCATCTTCAAAAAGCGCTGCAAGGTCACCATATGGATTGGCTTGTATGTCGCCATCGACATGGTAAATTGGCGAGGGATGATTGGGCTCTGTGTAAATGGTGACTCGTCCGTATTGTTCTAAAATCTGTTCTGACATGCATTAACCTCCAACAACTTTGACGGCTCCGAGATACAGACCCATCGAAACAGCCATCCACATTGGTAGCCACCAGAGGGTATCTTTGAACCGCCCCATCATTCTTCCAGAAACACTGACGCCAACCGCCGATGCTGCTGCAAAGAAATAACTGAATGTCTGATTGAATGAACTGATTTGAAAGCCTTTGCTTGCGGGAGCAAATAAGCCGACGATGAAGGCGATGAGCACGGGTAAGCCAACACTTACAAAGAGGATGATGAGGATGCCACGGCCCTGCAATTCACTTTCTCGACGATTCATCAGGTCGTTCAGACGCTCATAATCTCGGCTAAGATCTGCGAGAATATCCCTCAAGGACGAGTCCTGTTGAATGGCCGTTTCAATCAAGACCATCACTCGCTGGACTTGACTTGAACGAGTCTTTGCTGCAAAGGCCCCAAGACTTGCTTCAAAGGAAGAGGCATGTCCTTCTTTGAGCGTTTCACCGAGAAGAGCAGCCAAGGGCCCATCGTTTGCCTCGGATTGTTCCATCATTGCCTCTTGAAGGCCACGTCCTGCTCCCACAGAGTCGGAAAGGGCCTCAAGGAAGGTGGGCAACTCGTTCTCAATAGCACGGCGACGGCGACGTTCAAGCATGGGAGGAATGCCTCCACCTGCGCATGCAATGGCGATGACGCCGATGTAGAGTAAAAGAGCGGAGTCATTGAATGATTCGAGGAAGCCAAATATCACGAAACCACCTCACAAACCCGGATCTTTTGTATGCGCCTTAAGGCCAATGAGCGCCATGCCCATAAGAGTGACAACAAGCCCGATATTGACAACTGAATTGATGACTGCAGGCTCTGGCAGGGACATGAAGGCCCCGAGATCACCCGACATAAGTTGGGGGACCAGACCGACGATGGCCAAGATGATTGGACCGATCATGCCGATGGACAGAAGCGTTTCGGGGACTCCCCCTAATTCTTCAATGTATTTTTCGACTTCTTCGCTACGATCCTCTTCCATCCGAGTGCCCTGTTTCTTGAGTGTTTCAACCAGGTCTGTATTCTGCGTGACGTTCGTGTACAATGTATTGAGCAAGCGTTTGTAACCGGCCGATTCAGCGATTTTCATTTGGGATTTAAGTTCAGGACCGAGCCCCCCACTGTTTCCTTTTCGCAATCGCTTCATCATCGCTGAAAAATCTTCAGAGATGATGCCATAGCCACCCTTTCCAATGGTGTGAAGGGCCGCTTCCAATCCAACACCCGATGACATCAGAACATCCATGGTACGAATAACATAGAGCAATTCTCTCTTTTCATCGAGTTTGCGCATGGTCATCGGCCTCTCAAATCACGTCTTCTAGCAACTCAAAATGGAAGGTCTCATTCGAACTGTCATACTCCATCACTGCGAAAATAACTTTGACATCTCGTTCTTCAAAGGGGTCGTGAATGTAGGGTTGCCCTGTGCGGAACATTGCAACAATTCGCTTGTAGTCTTCCATTGAAAGTTCTCCATTCACGGTGTAGAGCGTGGATTCAGAACCCTCGTCATGGAGGTCATCGCCCTCTTGGCCGCGAATGACGGTTCGTGTCAAACGCCGCGTCATTCGAATTTTGATATCTGCATTGGGTATGCGAACCCAGTCTGAACTTGATGTCCCAGAAGCGGGACGAATGAAGAAATCCATTCCTGACATGTTGACCCCTACTCACTCCACAGCATGAGAGGAACTTCAATGTGTTGGATTGATTTAATCGTTTGATGCAAGTCTGAACCAGCCAAATCTTGGTTCTTCAAGTTGCCCGGACTCAAGCATTTCTTCGAGGTGGGACTCTGCTTGTTCACGAATATGGCCTCGTGCTGCGGCGTTCTTCAAGAGTGTATCAAAATCGACGCCTTCGCCCTGGTCCAATTGCTGTATCGCTTGCCTTAGGAAGGATGTGAGTTCTTCGCCTGCGTCTCCTGACTCTTCATCACCAGTTGGCAGTGACATCACCGGTGGCGCAGTAGTGGCCGCTTCAATTCGTCCTTCTGCTATATCGAGTGCTTGCATGAGGTTCAGTTTGAAGGGTTCAAGATCGATTTCACCGTAGTGGTTTCTGGCTGCCAACAGGCTCGTGTCAAGTTTCTGTCGCCCATATGCTTCCATGGTTGGCTCTATTTCAAGCGAGGCCGTGTAGGCATTCATTCTCTGCATCGTACTTTCACAAGCATCGAGCAACCAGTTTGCGTAAACCTCTCGAGAGACAACACAAGCTTCCTCTGGACGAAGCGAAGTATAGACTGCGCCTTCATCGGTTTGATACCAACGGGACTTTGCAGTCATCATGACCAGCAGGGGTTCACCATCATCAATTCGTTCAACCCATTGATGAGATAATTCCCTCATCATCTCAGAGTTGTAATCACCCACTGAGAAGTAATGAAGACCGGTTGGGTCGCGTAATTGCCCCTGAAACAGTGTCGAACCGTTGCTTGTCTCGCGCAACTCAAGCCGCTCAAGAAGGCCAGCTGCCACGACGCGATTGACCTTGGCACCCAACTTCGTAATGACAAAGGATGGGTCATACTCCCCCGAACCTTTCTCGTGAAGCGTTGAACTGCCAAATTCAGATGCGAGGAGAAGATGTGCAGGTTGGCGTTGAATTCGTCGAGACTCCATCAAGCCCACCCCCAAAGAACTCTCAATTCAGAGGAACGCATTTGAGCGTCCGATTCTAAAATTTCTATGCCATCTGATAGAACCATAGCCCCTTGATCGTCTACGATACTACGTCCAGAGATGCTGACGGTGCGCCCCAGCATCTGTTCGCGCAGGTGCTGGACAAAGCCGAGATCTCCTTTGTCATCCACCATCTCGTGCATGGCTTGTTCGGTCATACTGAGCAACGAGAGCGTCGCTGCTTTGTTGACCAAAACTGCTGTGGTAGCGCCTGCATGGTCTACAACAAGGCGGAGGCGAATGTCTTCATTGCCTTCATTGGCACCGTGATCTGCACAACTCCCCTCGCGCAGAACGCGACGGCATTCGGTACAGCGAAGGATGAATCCTGAATCTTCACGAACACTAACAACCATGCCCGTTGATTGAATACCGACACGGCTGGGGCCTTCAACCAAGTCCGATAGGCTCACTTCAACAGCGTGATTTGTCAAATCAAGTCCTTCGTCCCATGGTGTGGAATCCAAGATCTCGACTTGGTCTGCTTTGTCAACCGTGATGTCGGGAATACCCTGCCACGCACGGATGCGAACACCCCTCAGTTTGACAGTCATTGGAAGAGCGCCTTCATCAAAGGGAAGTTCTTCCCAAGCACTCATTCGGCATCGCCCAGAGGGGTCTGCAACTTGCCCGGACCAGAGGAATTTCTCTTCTCCATCACGGGTGAAACTACGCTTGGTCCATTCAGTAATTTGAACGACAGCATCGACGTCCCTTGAACCATCTCGGAACGATGAAACCGTTTGCATCGTCGTTTGGGAGAGTGTATCAAGGTCCGAAAATTGGGCATCGTGGTAAATCTCAATACGGGTGGTACGGCCAAAGTTCAATTCAGGTGTATCACGGAAGCTGCGTACTTGTGCACCATCAATTTTCAGAAGCGTTCCAACTTCGTGGTCAAAGGGCTCCCAAGAGAGAAATCCAATGGTTCCCGTTTCATCAGCGATACGGCCACGAACGACGTCAATAGAGCCAGAGCCATCCTTACGATGAATTTGGTCGGGGCGGCTTGCTAAGACACGACCAACCACGCAAATGTATCCGTCCGATGGCACATCATTGATGTCGATGGGGTCGTTTGAGGATACTTGTGTAGGAACGCCTTCTTTGAGAACGACAATTCGAGTTGATTGGTTGATGTTAAGAGACATCTTTCCGTTGTACTCGTTGACGCTTGCACCCTCGATACGAACGATGCTACCTGCGGCGAGGTTGGCGTGGGGACCCCAATCTTTGAAGTCCCAGCGAGTTCGGGTTCCGTTCTCTTCCCAGGGGTTATCTTCGAGGAATCCGAAGGCGATTTGTTTTTCTTCACCTCTGATCAGTTGGTCACGCACATTATGAGTCATGATGGCAACTTCAATCTCCACATCACGGTCGTCACCACTCAATTCTGTAAGCAGGGCGACCTTTTTCGTTTCGCGTTGTGCGGTGGTGCCTGTGGACCTTGAGGGCGTGGGGCTTGTACCGCTCTTAAATCGGCGGAGCACCGAACGCATGGCATCTTGAGGCGGGATGTAAAATTCCTGCTCATACTTTGCAAATGCTTCCGCTACTTCAGCAGGTGCTGCATCGGGACATTCCTTGATGACAGCCTCGATATAATCTGCGTATTTTTCTTCAGACATGCCTGTGACCTCCGCTCGACTTTGTGTTTCTTTCAAGCCTGTGCGGAGAACAGGCGGCGGGCTTTCGTGCGTTTTGGTTGAGTTTGGACACTCCCTTGACCTCCATGGGTCCCCTCACCACTGACGACAGGTCATAAAGAATACCTTCGCATCCTACGGTGAGATCAAGCAGGATTGATACGCAAACCGTATGACAGCAATACATCAGGCAGGTGCATGCTGCCCGAAGAATAGGAGCCTTGACGGCGTACGTCAACCCCGAGTTCGACCGATTCACACAGGGAACGTGCTAGATTTCCTGACAAACCCGCTTGCTTCAGTGGCCCGATGATTTCACCGCCTTCCACTTTCAATATTGAACTGGTTGTCACTGAAAAGTCACCGCTTGAAGGATTGGCTGTATGTGCGCCCATGACACCATTGACGACATAGCCATCGCCCATTTGTTGCAGTAATTCATCCCATGATTTGCCCTTTTTTGAGGAGGTGAGGAATAATTCAGTACAGCCAGTCGAAGGCGGACTTTGATGACCACCGCTCACTGCGGAGCCCGTTGATGAGGCGGCATCAATCCTTCCTTCTGCAACTTGTTGGGCTGCATCGCGGGTTGACCATAGGGTCTTGACCAAACGACCGTTTTCAATCAGTTGTTGTGTTCTGCGTGGCACTCCTTCCCCATCTCTGGAACCCGACGCCATCCCACCTGCTAGCAATCCATTATCGGTGATGCTCAAACTTTCATGAAGGACTTGTTGTTCCATTTTCTCAGACCAAAATGATTCATTGCGAACCATTTTTTCACCCGTAAGAGCGGGTGGTACGACCATTGAAAAGAGTGGTGAAAAACCCTCGCTAGTGAACAAAACCGGAGCTTCTTCTGCTCCAGATTCAACTCGTAGCGGGTTTTGCGTGACCTGGGCCCAGTGTACCGCTCGCTCAACACATGAAGGCACATCCTCCATCTTGGTTCGGCTGGATTGACCCTGGTAGGAACTTGTGAGTTCGCCATCAACGTCGATGGTCACTTGCAATCCAATGCCGTGGGAGGTCGTAATGCCGGTTGAAAGAATCCCTTCGCTGGTCATGAAGCATGCTGCTGTAGCCGAGACACCAACACCACCTCCGGTGACGATAGCACGCTCATCGAGTCCTTTGACCGCAGAGAGAACCCCGTCGGCTTGTTCGAGAAGGTCTTCGGGGTGAACATTGAGGATTTCTGCGTCAAAGCGCCCCGGAACATCCTGTGCTTCTTGTTCGCTTGGAAGCAAGAAGCCTGCAATCTTTGGAGACTTACGAGCAATGCTGAGTGCTTGCTGAACCGCACGTTCTGCCCCGCTGACATCGACCAAGTGAGCAAAGCCAAAGCGGCCGTCTTCAACAACCCGTATGCCGAAACCTCCCTCGCCACCACCACCTGCCATGGTGATCTTTCCTGCCTCGATGTCGAGTTGGTGTCCGTAGGCTTGGAAACCGATGATATCCCATTGCTGGACGTTGTTCTCACGACAGACATTGGCCAATTGGTCCGCGTTTGAGAGAAGCCTATCTTCGGCGCCATCAGGTAGCATCTTCATCCCACCAATGCTTCACGGATTCGCATGACTGGTCCGCCGTCCCCTACAGGAACTGTTTGTCCTTTGCCGCAGAAACCTGGTGAAGCGAGTGAAGCGTCGCGTGTGAGTCCGTCTACGTTCTTCAAAATTTCAAGCGTGAGTCCGCTCACACTCACATCTTTGAGTGGGCGAGTCAATTCTCCATTCTCAATGAGCCACGCTTCTTGTGCTGCAAATTGGAAGGAACCACGGCCGGTATCAACCTGACCGCCACGGGTGCCACATGCATAGACTCCATACTCGATGTCTTCCATCAATGCATCCATGTCCTTATGCTTACCACCGTGAATCATGGTGTTTGACATTCTGACGAGGGGATGGTGCAAACCGTCTTGAGCACGTGCTCCACCGTTCGGGTCAACATCAAAATGGTGCGCTGTCTCCCTGTGATTGAGGTACTCGGTTAGCACGCCGTTCTTGATGAGGACTTTGGGACGGGTGTTCACACCCTCATCATCAATGGGGTAGGCTCCATAGCCGCCCATCATGGTCGGGTCGTCAACAACAGTGACCAATTCATTGCCGATTTTGTGGCCTAATTTTCCATCGAGGCATGAGTCTCCTGCTGCGACAAGGTCTGCTTCACATGGATGGCCCAATGCCTCATGGATGTAGACGCCCGTCAAATCCTTATCAGCGATAAGTGGCATCTTACCCGAGGGTGCACGTTCCGCTTCCAAGAGCCTCAAGGCTGCTTTTTGAGCCTGTTCGCCGAGTTCTACGAGGTCGCAGGCTTGAATGACTTCAAGTCCTCCCTGACCTCCGTGACGTGTCCTGTATGATACGACTTCACCATTGCGCCGTGCAGTCACCATCCCGTGGATAAGAGAGCGTTGGAAGGACCAGACTCTGTCCATCCCTTCGGTGGTCATCAATTCTGTGTGAATGTGTTCATCGCTCCAACCCGTACGGACGGACACGATGTCGTCATGTCCCGTAGCTCCGCGGTAAAGGTCGTTCATGTGCTCGATTTTTGCATCCAATTCAGTGTGCCGAACGTCAAGGGTTGATTTCCAATGATGTTCGTCTTCAAAGATGGGGACCTCAGCGAGACCGATTGGCCTCTCACCTTTTGCCCGTCGGGAGGCCACTGCCTTTGCAAGGCGAGTCGTGGATTCGATTTGGTCGTTCAGAGAGGCGAGGTCTGTGGTGGAATGAACGCCCCACGAACCGTTGGCCAAAACACGAAGTGTCATCCCCAATTCTTGGCCAGGAATGGCACGTTCAAGTTGCCCGTCACGCATGGCAACCGTTGATTCGGTGAGCGAAACGACTCTGACTTCTGCGTAGGTAGCGCCGTAGTCCGTTGCCGCTTCAAGGGCTTCACGCACTCGTTCTGTCTCAAGATATCGCCCTGTGGAGGGCGTGTGAGCCTCGCCACGCTTGGATGCCATCACCATGACAAGAAAGGAAAGGCGGTAGCCTTTGAACTCTCCCCTTATCGGTGGGATGAACTTTGATCGTCAGCCATGAGAATGTGAGCGATGAGAGCTTCTTCAATCCGTGACTCAGGCCAAGCACTTCCATCGATACCAAGATGTTTCATGCCCTCTATAGAAAGGTCCATGTGTTTTGATTGAGTCGTCCAACCTAAACCCTTGGTCAGCGAATCCAGATCTTTTTCAAATGAAGGCGAGGATTGTGCAACGGGCTGAAGATGCCCAAGACTGTTTTCCACAGCATCACCATGAGGGAGATAGAGAATCCAAGCCTCTTCTTGACCCGCTTTCAATCCGGCTCGGCTGAAGGCTTCTGAAATGTGATGTGTCCCTGCAAGGTAGCGAATGTATTCTGCATCAACGCTGCGAGCGACCATTGAGCCACGAAGTTCATGACGAACTGCTTGAACCCATGCGGTCCACAATTGTGCTTCCCCTTGGACTGCGTGGGCGCCCAACAAAACCCAACGTTCGTTTTGACGTTGCTCCAAGAAAGCCGCAACATGGGCCTCATTATCCGAGGAAGGCAGGCCGACTGAAACACACGGGAAGAAAGGTGCCTCCATGAAGGGGCGAAGTGCCCACGGGTTTTCAATCATCCTCAGACCGTTCGCCGTCCAAGGGTAAATCATCTCGCCGTGCTTGCTCAAATGACCCAGATGAGGCCTTGGACTTCCGCACCACCTTGTTGACCTCTACGTTGATTTTATCGAGCAAAAGAGGACCCCATCCACGTTTTGCGAGGAGGTCCTGCCTGGTTTTTTCGCTCATGTTGAGAACGTCCTGCGGTTGGCGTAATCCCAACGCTGCAAGTTCACGAGCACGCTGTCTGCCAACATGTCGAATGTTGACGAGTTGGAGTAAATCAACCTTGCAACCGTGACGAACTCGCTGTTGGAGCGTGCTCATTTGTTGAACCAAATCAGCAATGACGCCCATGTGATCTTCCGAAAAGACATCGTCAGTCAACACGATGTGTTGGGCTCCTGCCAACAGCCAACCCATCAAATCAACGCGGTGGTGGACATCACCCGGCGATACATCAAGGCGCCCTTCAAGGTCGCGCAAGGTGGTTTCCTCCGTCCATTCCTCAAGCAACCATGCGCTCTTGATATCGCCCAACATCGCCTCAGCATATCCTGGTTCAATCAACAATTCGTCATCTGTTGCGTTTGCTTTGAGCCAGGTTGGTGAATTCAGCTCGAGATCAGCAGATTTCGCCCAAAGCGAGACGAAATCAGGGGTCGAAACCGCCAAGTGAAGAAGTCCAAAATCCGTGACTGGCCCGTTTTGTCTCACCGCTCGGCGTACTGCTCGCCGTAGGCCAGTTCGCATGATCGATGCTGAAAGAGGGTCGAGGTAGAGTTGAGTCACCCGCTCACCCATCACAGTTGCTTCAAAACGCATGTTCAGAGGGTCTTCTGCGGTAGGTTGAACCCATCCTCCCACGGAGCCAAGGGATGAAGCAGAGGTAAATCCAAGCCGCGGTTCGTCATGGGCAGAATGTTGTTTACGCTGAGGGGAAGAGGAGGATGGCTCTGGATTCCATGTCACCCCGTCAGTTGAATGGGCAGGTGTTGCCCAAAGTGGAAGCGAGTCATTCCACGCTTCTTCCCCATCTTCGCTGACTTCGCTGTCCAACCAGTGCGGGGTAAAGTGTTCATCAAGGCCACATTTTCTGATAAAACGTTCCTCAACCAACCAATCCAGCATCGTAGAAATTCGCTCTTTTAATTGGGAAGTCGGCATCGTAGAACCCAAGAAAGTCGACGAGAAGAAATGCTCAATCGTTCCTTTGTGCGTAAGGCCACCGGTTGCAATACTTGCCAGCAAATGCATGCGCATGGCGGGCTCTGATGCTAATTTTGAGGTGATGTCTTCGATGGGTCCGAAGAAGTATCGGTCTGAAACCGCATCGGCTACTTCCCAACCGTCCGTGCCTTTGCAATACACCCACGCCTCACCACGTGTGTCGTATTTTGGACGCCCGGCTCGACCGAGCATTTGACGCACCTCCATGACTGGAAGGGGCCTGCTCATTCCATCGCCCCACCGCTTCAGGTCTCGTACCAAGACACGGCGGGCTGGAAGGTTCACTCCGGCAGCGAGGGTTGGGGTTGCGGTAAGAGCCACCAATAATCCTGATTTGAAGGCAGATTCAACGTCCTTTCGTTGAGCGGATGTGAGCCCTGCATGGTGAAAGCCCACGCCTCCAGAAAGGCAATGCGCTAGTTGCTCAGCAAGATTGGACTGGCTGCGCCCGGCAAGTTTTCCTGCGAGTGCTTCAAGTTGATTCAACCGTTCGGGGTCTTCATTTTGGAGGCGCTTTTTCACTCGTTTTGCAAGATTCTTCGCTTCGGATTGAGCACTCCTTCGGGTGCCGACGAACATCAGTACTTGGCTGGATTGGTTGAGACCATCGTCGACAACACTCCAAACAGGATGGCTCTTTAGACCTTCTAAGCGACGAGGCAAACTCAGTTCGTTCAGTTTTTCCTTTCCCCCCGAGGATTGAATTTTCCTCGGTTCAACATGAAAATCATGGAAGGTCGCATATTCGAGTGCGACGGGTCGCCAATCGGACTGAATTAAATCGGCCTTAAGCCAATCAGCAAGGGCTTGACAGTTTCCAACGGTAGCGGAGAGAGCTACGATTTGTGCATCTGGTTTGATGTGCCTGAGTCGAGTAAGATTAATTTCAAGGGTTGGACCTCGGGTTGAATCGTTCATAAGATGGAACTCATCGGCGACGACGCAGGTTAGATCTGTGACGAGTTCCGAACGATGTCGCAGCAAAGAATCCAATTTTTCAGAGGTGCAAATCAAGATATTGCATTCGTCAATATTCTTTGCTTCAACGGTCGAATCTCCGATGCCCAATCCGATTTGGAGCCCCATGTGTTCAGCAATTTCTGAAAGTTCCTCGTACTTCTCCATGGCTAAGGCCTTCAGCGGGACGATGTAAATGGCCTTGGAACGTTGATGGCCTTCGCTCAGGCGTTGAACCATTGCCATGTAAGCAAGTAGCGACTTACCCGATGCAGTCGGAATAGCAACCAGTGTATTGCGTCCCGAAAGAATACTCGGTGCGGCCTCCGCTTGTGGTGGATGGAGTTGTTGAATTCCCCAGTTATCTTTCAGGAATGAGGTGAACAGAGGAGGCATTGAGAGCGAGTCAAGATCACGATTCACCCCGTCCATGACCCTTCATTGGCGGCAACGGTTCAAAAGGACAACGGCATGGATTCAAGGCCGACATCCCTAAGTCCCACCTCCTCATGGTTACGCCATGAGCGACGACATTGAAGCAATGGTCGAAGAACGCCTTGCCGTCTTTGAAGACGAGCCTGACCTCAATGACTGGGTCGAAGTCATGTGCGGCGCAGCCATGGCTGTACTGGGAATTTTTCACCTCATTGAACCGGGTGAACTCGTTAACCCAGATGTGATGCGATGGTTTGCAGCAGCAGTTACTGCAGCAGGGGCTGTTTGGGCCGGGCACGGACTCAAAGACATGGCAGTGAAGGAGGTTCGCCGCTCCATTGCTCTTCTTGAAATGGCAAACTCAGACGATGGCGTCGACACTGGATTGATTCGTGACGTCCTGATGAACCAAGAAGCCTACCAGGAGTTCCTTGTCCACGCTTACGACGCCGCATGGGAAGACGGCGTGATTACCGAAGAGGAGCTCAAAGAACTCAAATCATTCCAGAGAGCATTGGGCATCTCCGACGAAGAAGCGGCAGAGTTGAACGTCAAGGCAGCGATCAAGTCAGCAGCAGCAGACGGAGAAATCACCAAGGAAGAAGCAAAATCGATTGACAGGGCAGCGCAGGATGCGAAAATGACACCTGATGAAGTCACTGAAGCGGTGAGCGAAGAACTCGAGAAGAAAAAGAAGTGATTAGTTCCACTTCCCTGATTGACGAGCGAAGGATTCCGCAAGTCGTTGTGCTTGAGTAAAACGGCGGACTTCGAAACTTGTTGCAACAATGCCGAGGATGAGACCGAGCCACATGAGAAGGGGCCCATAGGGCGTGAGACCTTCTGCGTTCTTGATATCCCATTCTCCCACGAGGTCACCAGAATCAAAGCCGTTCGATGGCAAGAATGTAACGTCCAATAAATCAAGGTCACAATCACAAAGGCTGATTGAAATACGTTCTGGGAACAAGGAACCTTGCAAGAGCACCCAATCATTTTCATCAATGGAGGCCGGTCGAGTTGCCCAAGCAGGAGCATTCACTGACCCCGTGGATTGTGTAGAGACCATCTCTGCATTGAGATGGAATACCGATGATTGTGGCAATTCATCAACCACCAGTAAGGCTTCGAGCATCAAGAGGTCAAGAAGCAAGGAACGCCCTGCAAGGAGAATGAAACGAATCGTTTGGTCCTCCAACATTCCAGTATTCGTCCCTTGGGTTTGACCCACTGCAACTTGGCTGAAAATAACTTGATCCAAACGGAGGTCTTCCAGTTCAGGTACAATCAGTTGCCAACGACCATCATCAAGCGGTATTGCTTTTTCTATAGAGAGCCTCATCTTCAAGGTCTCACCTGGCAACATGCCCCAAGTAGACCCGGTGTGAGTGAGGAGCGTTTGGTCTGGAACGCCTGGCGATGAAACATCCCAGAGTTGTTGAAGACGCATTTCAATGAGGTCATCGAGCGTAATTTCATTGTCGTATTGAGCCTCATCTGCCATGGCAAAGATCGGGTGTAAGATACCACCAATGAGTAACATGATGACACCGGGAACGAACAATCCGAACCGAAGACCGTAGGATGTTGTAGGACGTGCTGCAACAAAAAGGAAGACTCCGAACATGATGACTGCAAGGATGAGCAGCGCTAAGCCTTGCTCGTGAAGGACATAGGGTCGGTCGACATCTCCGAGTAAAGCAACTCCATGCGGATAATAACTCTCGGATGCAAAGCCACTTGGATCAGTTGGCCCGAGACTCTCATAGCCAAATACGCCCGACCAAGTGTAGGATTGGAATTTATCGGTAGAACCGTGGAGACAAAGCGAGTAATCTCCGGTTGGTAATGCCCTCCATCTGTAGGTCATTTTCACCGAATCACCGTCATCTTCAACGATGACATCCGGCTGTGGGGAAAGACGACCAGCAGAGGTAATGAGGTCTGGAACAGGATGTGGTTGTTCCAATTCAAGAGGGACATTTTGCCATTCAATCATGAGGCGGAGCACCTCATGGGTCTCAATTTCAAACGACCAGCAGTCATAATCATCGCCAACCAAAGCACCTGCATGAATGTCTTCAAAGAGCGTTGATACGGGCTGTGTTCTTGAAGATGGTTCGTCGCTATTCGCGTTTTGTGGATCAATTGACCAAGGTATATCCATCTTCAAAAAGGAGCCCCCGCGCATGTTTAACTCCCATGTTCCCGGGCGGTCAATGGTTGCGGTGATAATCAGGCGAATGGGGTCATCTAACCACATGACTCGGCCAGATGATTGAGAAAGGGATTCATCGCTCAGAGTATAGGGCTCGTAAGTATTGGAGGGAAGGAGAGTTTGGTCGAAGGACCAGACATTGACGTTTTGACCGAGAATAAGGCGTACTTCCATAGCGGGGCGGAACAAAGCACCAGCCTCGGTTTGGTGACGGAAATCCAATTCAAATTCGCCCAACAACTCAGGCAGCACTGCGATATGGTCCTGCCCGGGGTCTGCATCAAATTCAAAGGTCACTTGTTCGGTCTGAAAGGTGTTAGCAAAGGACTGTTCAGAGACTTTCTCCTCACCTACTGGCGTGGGCGTCAATACACAATCGTTGTCGGAACGGCAAGAAAGGTAGAGATCTCCGCCCTCGCTGGCCATCACGAGACCTGCCGAAGCAGGTGTGACAGCGGCGTAAGAGACCGTTGAGAGTATGAAAACCACGACCAGAAAAAAGGAATGACTCCAAAATGGCTTCATTGACATGCTCACCTCTCTTTTTTCGAGTCGGTCATGCTATTTCATTGAGAGTCCTACATGGGCCGGTCTTCGAGCAATTTACGGCATTTTCGGCACTGGAACTTTCCGTTACTTTTTCGCTGGCGGGGGTAGGATTCTTCGCATGACGGGCAATACCAAAGCCATCGAGCACGACCGAGCCGCATCGCATGGGTAAAAGATTGGCCCATTCCTGCAGCAGTACGATTTGGCCATTGTGCTTCAAGTGCACGGAAGGTACGATCGTGTGCCCTGAAACCAAGGACATGGAGAAATTCATGGAACAGAACAAATGCCCCATAATCGCCCCATGCTTCGTCAAAAAGGCGCGGGTGTAATTCTACAACCTCAACCTTGAGATTGCCGTCATCAGCACGTATCCATCGAGTTACACCATGACGTTGAGTTGCACTTTTTCGAAGGAGGCCAAGCGGCACGGTTAGAAGTTCTCGTGTATCGGTTAATGCGAAGGTGTCCATCGTTTCAAGAACTGAGATGACTCGAAGTCTCAATTGCTCGAGACCTTCCCGTTGTTCTCGACTTGGCTGAACCATGCATGTCACCTAAGACCAGCGATGATAGGCAGGGTGGCCTTTTTTCACCGCTACAAAGAGACCTTTGCCGGTCGCACACAGTTTCCCTTCGGCTTCTAGGGTTAGATTCACTTCTGCACGGTCATCGCTTAAGGATTCAATTTGACTCACGATTGTTAGTGGTACCCCCAGGGGTGTTGGGCGGCGTAATTGAACGGTGTAAGAAGCCGTGACGGTGCAGGGTGGTTCAGATTCCTCTGAGGCATCCATCAAAGCAACAGCTGCAGTCCAATTCCCGTGGCAGTCGAGCAATGTCCCGATGATGCCACCGTTGATCATTCCGGGGAAGGCTTGGTGATGGATTTCAGGCGTAAATTCCATCCGCAAGCCATTCTCAATACGGTAGGATTCGATTTGCAAGCCCTCTTCATTAGCCGGCCCACAACCGAAACATATCGATGAAGGAGCAAAGGCCTGTTGTACACTCACTCGGTCCATAGAGAACCGAGATGGAGGGCGCTTGATGATTCTTCCCACCTCAGGAAGCGTGCGCATGGTTCTTGAATCGGGTGAACCTCCCACCACCATGGCCAAGCGGAAAAAGAAGACCATCCGCAAGGTTCGCGTGGCTCACGAATTACCGGAACGGAGGAAAATCGCCATTGAAGAGGCGATGAAGGCACACAAAACAGAAGACCGTCCGGAATGGGATCGAGGTTCAGATTGGGGCGAAATCCGCTTTTATCGAAAGCGAATCAAGCCCGGCACATTGCGAACAGTCAAGATGCCGCTGCTCAACGTCAACCTCGGAGATAGTTGGCCCGTTCCAGTAACGGTCATCCACGGGGCACGTCCTGGACCGTGTATCACGATCCTTGGAGGAATTCACGGCGATGAACTCACGGGCCCATCCGCATGCACCCATCTTCTCAGCAATCCATTTACCGACGAGGGTCGACCTCTTGACCCCAAAACAATGGCTGGTACCCTTCGCATCGTCCCCGTTGTCAACCTGCCCGGATACCGTGGCAAGTCACGTTATTTCCCAGACGGCCGAGACCTGAACCGTCAATTCCCTGGAAATGCAGGAGGCTCGACGACCAAACGAGTTGCAGCCCAAGTTTGGAACCACCTGGTTGAAGACAGCGATGCGATTATCGACCTGCACAGCGCTGCGAAGGGAAGAACAAATATGCCGCAAATACGCGTTGATATGACGCATACAAGTTCATACTTACTTGCGAAATCCTTCGGTATTGAAATCCTCCTAGACTCCATCGCACCAAAGGGAACGTTGCGCCGTTCTGCAAATGCCATAGACATCCCAGTCATCACCTACGAAGGCGGTGGAGCTGATTTCCTCGGAGACCAATCTGTCAAAGTAGCCGTTCACGGCGTGATGAATGCACTTCGTTCATTGCGCATGATTCCAGGAAACCCTCAGCGACCTAAATTCCGCATCATGGCAAGCGGCTCAATTTGGTTGAGAGCCGGGGAAGGCGGTCTTTTGGACATGTTTGTTACCGCTGGAAACGTCATGCGAGAAGGTGAGGTTGTAGCGACCATCTCAGACCCGGCGACTCCCGGGATGACCGTTGATATCGTTGCCCCAGAGGACGGTCTTATCATCGGAGCAGCGACCAATCCTTTTACTTCAGCAGGAATGCCAGTTGGGCATTTCCTTCCAATCTCCAAGCATTTCTCACTCCTTGAAGAACAGATTGATAAAAACGGCCGTTTTATCATCAATGGAAGTCAAGAACACCCCGTCTGGCGTGAAGAACATGAAATTAACGAAATTTCACTTGAAGGCGAATGGAGTGGAGGCGTGATCGACTCAGAATGGATCAACTCTAACTTGACCAATGAGGAAAGTGAGGCTGAAGAAGCCTCTTGACCAATTGGAAGGGAAAAGATTGAACCGCGCGGTCAAATTACATAGGAATTGAATCCCTATGCCAGTTGATCTAATACCCGACCAAGTGATCGAAAATCTTCTCGAGGATGTTGGCAACAAACTTGATGAAAAGTACGGAAAAAAGGACTGGGTGAAGCGAGGGTATTGGCTTCTCGTGGTCGTCTTCCTCTCAGTACCAGTGGTCTACTTTTTTTGGTGAAAACCGCTGTTACTGGCTGGCAAAGGCTGAAACAACTGCGTGAATTTCCTCATCCTGCATGTTTCGCTTCTGGCTCTTCGCCACCTCAAAGAGATGGGCTACTAATTCATCTTCAGCCTCAATTCCATGTTGCTCAAGCCACCAAACGATGTTTGACCTACCGGACATATGGCCGATACGGATGACCTGCTTGAGACCGAAATCACCTGCAGGGACGCCGGAATAAACGCGGTCTGCTAACCAATCATCGCCCTTTCTCATGGCTTTGATGACGGCCGAGGCGTGAACGCCCGTTCCTGTTTCAAAGGCATCCTCGCCAAAGACCGGGTAATTTCGAGGCAGTGGGACTTCGATGTATTCATTCGCTTTTTGCATGTAAGCATCGAGCAGTGTCAGGTCGTTGTCAATAACGCCCATGAGTTTGAGGTTCACGAGAGTTTGGTCAAGTGGTGCATTGCCAGCACGTTCACCAACGCCAAGGGCTGTTCCGTGGATAACGTCAGCCCCTGCTTCAACCGCAGCGATGTTGTTAGCCACGCCAAGGCCACGATCTTGGTGACCGTGCCAGTTGACCTCAATGTCCCTGCGTTGATAGCCTGCATCTTTGATGACTTCCTCATCGATAAAGGCCAAGAGGCGTTTCACACCATTGGGAGTTACATGCCCGCACGTGTCACATATACAGAGACGACGCACGCCCAATTCCATGGCACGTTGATAGATTTTCTTGACATCTTCGGGATTCGAACGGGTGGTATCTTCTGTTACGAACATAACTGGTACGTCATTTTCAACAGCGTAGGATACCGCACCTTCCATGGTCGTCATCAACTTGTCCATGGTCCAGCCTTCGGTATATTGCCGAATGGGACTTGTGCCAAGGAATGCTGATGCTTGGATTTCCATCTCGTGCTTGGCTTGCATTTCAACCAAAGGTTCAATGTCACCCATCAGGGTACGAACTGCCGCACCTGGACGGATGGAGTATCCATTTTCACGGATGTGAGTCAACATGGCATCGATGTGATTGCGATGGAAGGGTCCTGCACCTGGTAGGCCCAAATCGACTTTTTGAATGCCGAGTTGTTCCATGTAGCCAAGAAGTTCAATCTTCTGCTCAATGGTTGGGTTTCGTGCACTTGGGCTTTGAAGTCCGTCACGCAACGTTTCGTCATCAAACCATACGCCATGAGGATGATTTGCAGGTTGGCGATTGAATTCATAATCGACTTCGTTCCAATCGTATATGAGAGACCGTTCATCCATGAGATTCACCTGCCGGACAGAAGGGTGCCGACTAATCCACTATGGGGTGGCTTCCCGTTTGAATGCGTCGCTTGAAGGCTATGGCTTCTTCATTCCTCTTCTTGAGACCCTTCGGAGGCATCAGCGCCTTCCTCATCCTCGTCATCAATGTCCAACAAGGAGGCTGAAATTCTGGAAGAAAAGATGAGTTCATCAACAAATCCACCGCTTTTCTTGTTCCTCAGTTCCATGACACGTGTGCCTCGTGTGGATTTGCCAGAAGTTTCCTTGGTCTGATTCACTCGAATACGGATCATCATACCCGATTTGGTCAACAAAAAGAGGTGGTCGTTCAAGTCAGGAATGGTGCGAACGCTGATGATGCTGTCGGAATATTCCTCATCCAATTTCATCGTTCTTACACCCTTAGCGCCAGGTTTCGTCAACCGATAACCGTCTGTGACCATCTTCGGCTGACCGTCTTCATCGAATTTAAGCTCGCCATCTGCGTTGGTGTCTTGAATCCGATCGGCAGTACCCAAACGACTGCGCTTTGCCATTCCAAACTTCGAAATGGTGAGGATGTATTCATCAGCGCTGAGCATGGCAACCATGCCAGCAACGACTCCGCCACCTGAACCTTTTCTGTCGCCTACCTTGATTCCGTAGATACCTCCCGAAACACGGCCTGAAGTACGGATGGCTGAACAACTGAACCTTGATGCATAACCCGTGGTCGAAATCATGACGATGTCGTGTTCATTCGTTGCCGGTCGTACATTGACCAGCGAGTCTCCATCGAGTTTGAACCGGAGAGCATATTTGCCGTTGCGGTTGATGCGAACATATTCTGACAAGGCAGTTTTCTTGATGAGCCCAAGCTTGGTAGCGAAGAGAAGGTAATGTTCGTCCGGCTCTTCAAGTAATTCTCTTGAGACGGGCAGAATCGTTACGATGTTCTCATCCTCACGGAGACTTTCAAGCAAATTACGAATGTGGCTTCCTCGCGATTGACGGCTGCCAATTGGTGTTTCCCAAGCCTTGAGCCCGTAAACACGGCCCTGATCGGTGAAGATAAGCAAACGGTCCTTGCTGAAGCACGTGACCACAAGTTGAGGGGTGTCTTCGGTTTTGGTCGTGACGCCTTTGAGGCCACGGCCACCTCTGTTTTGAGTTCGGAAGGTTTCCACTGGCGTGTGACGAATGTAGTTGTCTTCGCTTAACGTAATGACAATCGCTCGCTCTTCGATGAGGTCCTCACGGTCCATTGAAAGAGGCATCGGGTCGATAAAGGAACGACGCTCATCTCCGTGACGGTCGACGACCTCTGCCAATTCCTCTTTGAGGATTGAAAGACGGCGGGGGCGGGAAGCGATGATGTCTTCCAAGTCTGCGATCTTTACTTTGAGTTCCTCGTGCTCGGCCATCACGTTGGCCACATCGAGTCGGCTCAACTGATACAAACGTCGTTCAGCGATGGCTTTTGCCTGGGCCTCGGTGAAGTCAAAGACTGCGATACCAGCCATTGTTTCGTCGCCCCGAAGGACCGACTCAAATTGCTCACGGCTTGAACTGGCCTTGCCCACTGCAACAACATCGTCAATGCGGTCCTGAGCCTTGACCAGACCTTCCAAGATGTGTGCACGGGCTTGAGCCTTCCCGAGATTAAACACTGCGCGACGCTCAATCACCGATTCACGGTGTTCAACGTAGGTGTGAATCATCACGGGAAGGCTCAACAACACCGGTCGCCCATCAAGGATGCCCATCATGTTGGCTGAATAGGATTCTTGAAGTCTGCTAGACTTGAACAATTGATTCAAAACTGCGTGAGGGTCTGCGTTGTTTTTGACTTCAATGACGACGCGAATTCCTTCCTTCGAGGATTCGTCGCGGATGTCACGGATTCCCAAAACCACTTCTTTGTTGACTAAGTCTGCGATGTGGACCAACATGTCAGCTTTCTTGACCTGATAGGGTATTTCGTGAATAACGATTCGCTTTCCGTTCTCATCATCGAGGACATCACACTTTGAGCGGACATGGAACCGTCCCTTTCCAGTGGCATACATATCTTCGATACCGTCGATTCCATGAATGGATGCACCGGTCGGGAAATCTGGACCACGTACGTGCTTCATGTATTCTTCTATAGAGATAATTGGCATGCCTTCTCGCCCTTCTTCAAGAATACGTTCCACGTGCATGTTGACTGCTCCCGCAACTTCAGTGAGATTGTGGGGTGGGATGCGCGTGGCCATACCGACGGCGATTCCGTCGCTACCGTTCAACAACAAGTTGGGTAAGCGAGAAGGAAGAACCGTTGGTTCCTGTTCGGAATCGTCAAAATTCGGCTGGAAGTCAACGGTATCTTTGTTGATGTCATCAAGCATGTGTTTCGCAATTCGGTCCAGGCGGCTTTCCGTGTAACGCATAGCAGCTGGTGGATCACCGTCAATGGAACCAAAGTTTCCTTGCCCGTCAACAAGTGGGTAGCGGAGTGAAAATTCTTGAGCCATACGCACCATGGTGTCGTAGATGGATTGGTCTCCGTGCGGGTGGTATTTACCCATGACTTCTCCGACGGAACGAGCAGATTTGCTAAATTTCTTTTCCGAGGTATGGCCGCCTTCAAACATACCATAAAGCACTCTGCGATGAACGGGTTTCAACCCATCACGTGCATCGGGTAGCGCTCTGCCAATAATAACGGACATGGCATAATTGATGTAGGAATTTTTCATTTCGGTATTGAGCGAATGGTTGAGGATGTTTTCGCCCGATGCCGTTGAGCCGTCTTCGAGATCATTGGTTTCTTCATCAGATGTCAAGGTTGGTCACCTCCTTAGCGTAGCGCTCGATAAAGGCCCGACGTTCGGGGACATCCTCGCCCATGAGCGTTTCAAACATACGATTGGTCTCTTCGGCTTCCTTGACAGTCACCCTCAACATCGTACGCGTTTCTGGATTCATCGTCGTCTCCCACAGTTGTTCTGGATTCATTTCACCCAGACCCTTGTAGCGTTGAACACCGATTTTCGCAGCGGGGTTGTCGCCCCTCAAATCATCAATGATGTCGTCACGCTCTTCATCGCTGAAGGCGTATCTGTTGATTTTCCCCTTCGAGAGTTGGTAAAGCGGCGGTTGGGCGATGTAGACGTGCCCGCCGTCGATCGCAGGTCGCATGAAGCGCCAGAGGAAAGTCAACATGAGCGTTCGAATGTGTGCACCATCAATGTCAGCGTCTGTCATGATGATGAGTTTATTGTATCGCAACTTTTCGGTATTGAATCCACCTTCATCCTCAATGTTGTTGCCAACTCCGGCTCCAAAGGCACGAATCATGGTCTGAATTTCTTGATTTTGGAACACCTTGGCCACATTGTGCATCTGCCGTTCTACGTTGAGGATTTTACCACGCAGGGGGAGAATCGCTTGGATGCGGCGGTCCCGTCCTGTTTTGGCTGACCCTCCTGCAGAATCACCCTCAACGAGATAAATTTCGCATTCTTTTGGGTTTCTTGACTGGCAATCTGCCAGCTTTCCAGGCAAGCCTCCGCCTTCCAAGACACCTTTTCGGCGAGTGAGGTCGCGGGCTTTACGGGCTGCTTCTCTGGCTTTTGAGGCGAGAAGGGCCTTGTCAACAATCAATTTCCCGATGCTGGGATTTTCCTCAAAGTATTCGTTCAACATCTCATACACAACGGTTTGAACAATGCCAGTGACTTCGCTGCTCACGAGTTTGTCTTTGGTTTGTGATGAAAAGGACGGGTCTGGGTGTTTAACGCTCACGATGGCGGCAAGCCCTTCGCGCACATCGTCACCAGAGAGGTTGTCCCCCTTCAGAAGATTCTTCTTCTTTGCATAGCCGTTAATGCAACTTGTCAAGGCAGTTCTCAAACCTGACATGTGAGTGCCTCCATCTCGATTTCGAATGATGTTGGTGTAGCACAGGATATTTTCACTAAAGGCATCAGACCACTGAAGGGCCAATTCTACAGTGACGGGTCCCTTTTCAATCACCTTTTCACCCTGGATGAGGACTGGGTCAGGATGCAAGACTTCACGGCGTGCGTTGATTTGGCGTACAAATTCCGTGATACCGCCTTCGTAATGATGCTCGCTAACGTGTTGTTCCTCGGCTCTCTCATCGGTGATGACGATTTTCAAACCAGCGTTCAAGAATGAGGTTTCCTTCAGTCTTGTATCAATTTGTTCGAAGTCGAATTCTGTGATATTCGTGAAGATGGACAGGTCGGGTTTGAAGGAAATCTGAGTGCCCGTATCGTCGCAAGTTCCGATAACTTCGAGTTCTGTAACTCGGACACCGGCCTCAAAACGCTGGCGGTAGATGGTTCCGTCTCGGTGGATGGTCACTTCCATCCACTCGCTCACGGCATTCACTGCCGAGACGCCGACTCCGTGAAGGCCACCGCTCACCTTGTAGGAGCTGTTGTCAAATTTCCCACCGGCGTGGAGTTTGGTCATGATGACTTCAGCAGCCGATATCCCAAACTCTTCGTGCAGGTCTACGGGGATGCCTCGCCCGTAATCTCGAACCGAGAGAGAATGATCTGGAAGGAGGGTGACTTCGACGATGTCGTTGAATCCTGCAAGATGCTCGTCGACCGAGTTGTCCACGACTTCCCAAATACAATGGTGCAAGGCTGAGCCATCGTGAGGGTCGCCGAGATACATTCCCGGGCGTTTGCGAACGGCTTCAAGGCCCTCGAGAACTTGGATGCTTCCTGCGTCGTATGTGTCGGACATTTCATTCACCATTTTTTGAGAGAGGTTTTGCGAGGAATCGGCCGCTTTTGCCGAAAGAATTTGAGTTCAAAATTCACATCCCCCCCTATAAATTCTACTTACCATGAAGGGGTATAAACCTACCTCTTTTTCACCATCAAAAACGACGCATTGAAAGCGAATTTGTGGCGTCGGAGAAGGTGAAAAAACCATGATTTCTAAGAATCCAAAAGAGCATCACAATATTCCAATGTTTGAACTCCAAAATCCCCGAGCTTTGGCTACTATTTGATACGAGAGCGTTAAGAAGAGGACACGGGTGGGCAATGCATGGCTGAACCGCAGATTTGTGCATCCCTTGAAGGTACAACTGTCAAAGAGATGGCTGACGAAGCAGCGCGTGCAAACATTGCAGGCGCAGATTTAGTTGAAGTCCGATTTGATCGACTCTACCTCAAGAAGCCCGAACCCAACAAGGTTGAAGATGAAAATGGAGAAATCCGACACGTCATGCCTCCAGAGGATGAATGGCATGTTCGAGACATGTCTGACGTGGATGTCAGCGCAGCCCTCTCGTCAATCAAGGAAAGTATTCCACTACCCGTTATCTTCACCGTTCGCCCTCGTGACGAAGGTGGGTTTTTCCCAGGCGCTGATGAGGAGCGATATGAAATTCTTCGCCAAGGAATCACTTCAACGGTGAAATCTGTTGACCTTGAATTGTCGATTCCTGAAGGAGTTCGCACCGAATTGCTTGACCTTGCTGCATCAAATAACGTACAAGTCATCTCTTCCATTCACGACACAAGCACGACTCCCAGCGCTGATGAATTGACGGCAATGGTTGCTGAACACTCCAAAGAAGGCGAGATGTTCAAGTTCTGTGGAACTGTTAACGACCATCAAGATGCGCTGCAAATCGTAGAAGCATGTCATGAATTGAAGGATTCAAGCCACACCTACTCTCTGATGGCTTTGGGCAACGGTGGCGACTGGGCACGACTCCATGCCCCGGTATTGGGCCAAACAATGGTGTACGCCACGCTCCGTTCTGAATTCAAACTCTCCAACAAGGGTCTTGTGAACATCCGTGATCTCAAGAATGCTTGGACATTGATGGAATACTGAATCTAGCCCTATTCGTCCTCTGCGTGGACGTCCATGGCTCGTTGCTCCATGAGTGGGACCGTCGTGGTTGCTTCATCGTTTGAGTCGCCCATGCCTGCATTCATGTAGCGGCTGTTCAAGATGAATGGCGTGGCAATGAGAGCAGCCATTGCTCCAAAGAAGACCAGAGGGACGGTCCATGGGGGCAAGATGAGCGTGCGCTCAGTTGGCATGACCGTCACATCTGCAACTACATTTGTCTCGGGTGCTGGTGCATCACCATCATGCGTGTTGTCCCACGTATCCACGACCAGATAGAAATCCTGCCATTCTGACCCTCCAAAGAGAGACGAGTAGAGTTCTGGGCCATCCATCGAAACTGAAAACGTCACCTCAGAAGTCTGTTCGTATTGATGGACGTCGCGATATGTTTGCCATCCTGCAGGGCTGAAACTCCTCCATTCTGGAGGGATGTCGCTCAATGCATTCAATTCATCAACTCCAAAATCATCCCAAAAGCTGTAGGAATTATGAGATATATCATAGATTTCTTCATAAAGACGGTATTGAGAAGTGGTCAGCAAGTATACATCACCCTCAACAGGCGTGCTCACGCCGTCTTCGATACTCTGCAATGTTACGCAAAAGGTTGTCCTGTAATCACTTGATAGATTGAAACGCAAGGCTCCAACGCTGTCATTACCTATTTCCATACTCATGTAGTGGCCAGAGGTCAACGGTTCAAGAGCGGGGAGAGGCCAGGTTGGATTGTACATCCAAGACTCCTCAGGACCTTGGCCCTCTGACGAGGAATCCGTTTGCTCGGCAGGTGGCTCTTTTTCATCCCCGTCCCCGAGATCTCCTGGAGCAAACATTTCATCATCGAAAAACCAGACCTCATTTGGAACCATGGCGTGGCGGTGGACTGTTTCATTCCAGCGCACGGGTTCAACTTCACCTGAGCAACCTGTTGCTGCTTGAGCCTTGATGCTCCATTGCCCACTCACAAGAAGTGGCATGAGAAGCACGGCGGCTAGGAAAAAAGAGACCTTACGCACCACTTCACCACATCGTTACCAACGGAGGCGGCTTTAGGACATGTCGCTTCATCGGCGACGAAGCGGCCTGACATAGCCACTTTCATCACTTCTACGTTCATCTTTTGAGAGTATTTTTGGCGCCGGTGGCGGCATGTGATGGTCCATGCCCAGCAAACCACCTTGAGATTCAACATGCTCGATGTCAGTGTAGGTTTCTGCTGCTTCTTTGGCTTCCTCTTCCAAGACACTTGGCTCTCGCATGACCAGCCATCCAAGGACCAGGGCGACGACGATCAGTCCAATGAATGTTGCAAGTTCCGAACCGGCATCGGCAAGCCATGATTTCCATTCGTCTGCGCTGAAATCTGACAGTGAGGGAGGACCTTCTGGTTCTGGGACTACCTCAACATCTTCGGTGAGTGTAGCACATTGACCCAATCCATCGCATACCTCTACCAAGAGGGTGTAGTATCCGACCTCTTCGTAGGTGTAAATGGCCCTCACCAATGAGCCAGCAATCGGTTCAGTCCAATCGTCCTGAGAATTACCGTTCTCGTCCGCATCAACTTCAATGTCGAAATCCCACCGCACCGAGTATTCCGTGAGGATTCGCTCGTCACGTTCCATGATGGAACCATCATTGACATCTAAGTCTCTATAGATTTCCATTTCCGATCCGGACTCATAGTCCGACACATTGGCTGAGAAAGAGTTTGATGAGCCAACAAAGATATCTTCGGGCAAGTAGATCTCAGTAATTTCAGGAGGATGGTCAACGACGACAGTAAAGGATTGACGCATGACGTCTCCAGTTCCAAAGGCGTCTCGGACCGTCAGCGTAACGGTATAGGTCCCGGGGAGTGCGTAGCCATGCCAAGGTGATGCACCGTGCTCGAGAGGCGTAGCATCTCCGAAGTCCCACGTATATTCGACCAAACCATTCCATTCTGGTGAGGCTTGTTCAAAGGGCACATATTTCCCTTCAAATTGACGGTCTCCATCCCGAGTGCCTGCTGAATCAAAGTAGAGCAAATTACCAGGGGAGGTGACCACAGCGCCGTTTTCGTCAAAGGTATGTGACCACGAATCGACGACAGTCCCTTCAGGGAATGCGGTGGTGGTGGTAATGATGGACCCGTTGATGTACCCGTCAAGAATTCGTAGTTGGATAATCGGCAAAGGATTGGAGATACGAACAGTCATTGTTCTTGGGAAACTTTCTACGCCATCCTTGTCCGTGACGATCAAAACAACGGTATGCTCGCCGGGAGTGGTGAAACTGTGAGTCACTTGAGGGCGGTCTCCAAAGGTTCCATCGGAGAAACTCCAGTTCCATACTTCGATGTCGGTATGGTCCCCGACCAATCCGTCAGGGTCTCTGCTATCCAATCCGTCAAAGATGTAGGGGGCGTCGACTTCACCGTCTTCTTCCCTAAAGTCAACAGCTTCGGATTGTGTCCGAACATCGAAGTGAGCAAATGGCATCTGATTGAGAACAGTGATGGTAAGAACTGCGGTTACCTGACTTCCATCATCATCGGTAACCGTCAGCGTAACGGTTTTGTTACCCGGTGAATCCCATGCAAGAACTGGATTTGCATTGTTGCTGACGACATTGCTGTAATCATCTGTACGCAATGGCGTGCCCAGACCCAAACGTACGCCGCCATCAAAGGTCCACGCATAATTGACGATTTCGCCATCGTCGTCTTCGAAAACGTCTGGCATCACCAATGAAGTGTAGGTCATGGTCGTCATCAATTCGGCATAGATTTGGACTGGCAATCGGTTGTTGACGTGTACCTGAATGGTCTTTTGTCCAGTATTGTAACCGTCGGAAACACTCACCGTTAGATTGTAAGTGATGTTTTCGCCATCGATATCTCCCCATTCATGTTGCTGGGAATAAGCACCAATGCCACTGTCCATGGTCCCGTCACCCCAATCCCAGCTAAAGTCAAGGAATTCTGTAGGAACGTTGTCTACGGTTCTTCCTGCGGAGAAGAGGATGCGCTGGTTGGTAAGCAAGGTAATCTCTTGGTCAATGACAACGTTGTTGACTGTGATGATCGGGATAGGATCGGTTTGGTCTGTAACATTGATTTCGTGAACTTGGGTTTCAGACCATGTGCCTCCTTGGTCCATCACTCGAAGGGTTGCGTTGAATACCCCGACCTCGCTGTAAGAACGAAGTGGAGATTTCAAATTGGACGAACCATTGTCTCCAAATGTCCATGCATAGGCCGTAGGTGCGTCCATGTAGGGCAGACTATTGTTGTCAAGAGACAGTCCCCAAGCATCAAAACCATTGCCGAGGAATTGTATGTTTTCCCATGTTTGAGATTCGTTGAGCGACACCGTTCCGTTGGCTACTGGTTTCATGTTGCTAAGACTTTGAGGAGAGGTTTGAATGGAATCAACCATATCACCAAGCATGTCTTTCATGACCATTGCAAAGGAGTACTGGTCGCTCTTGTGAGCAGTAAAGTAGACTTGACCGGGGACATCAACACCGCCTCCTGCCGAGATACGGTCGGTGATGGTGTCAACAACACTTCCTGAACTGTCTCGAACCGAAATCTCAACGTCTAAATCCTCAAAGAAGGCGTTTGAAAGGACGTTATAATTGATTTCAATGGTATCGTCCAAGCCATCACCGTCTCGGTCACCGAGAACGGTATTGTTGAGCGTCATGGTGGCTGGCGAGGTGATTCGCGCCGCTTCGATATCGACAACGCCAGTTGGATAGGAAGGGCCGCATGATGTGTAATCGCAGTCTGCGATGGTGCTTGCGTACCAGGTGATCACCCAGACCTCATCGGTCAAGTTTCCAAAGCCCGGGACAAGCCCTGTGGCGACATTGTTGACAAAGTTGAGGTCGGAAACGCTCCACAAACCGTCAGAGGTAGCCTTGGTCACGATGACACCGTCAAATTGACTGACATCTGCCGTCAGCCTGAGGGTCAGGGGAGCGGGTGAGGCAGAACCTGGAGTAAATTGGAAGGAACGAATGCCCCAGCCTTCGACACTGTTTCCGGTAGAAGACCAAGGTGCTGCCCAATCACTGTTGATTTCTGTTGGTTGAGCACGGCAGAAGGCACCACCGGTACAAACTGCGTTAAGATCCAAATTTGGATATCCGTAGATGCCCTGATCCGAATCCAAGGTCGCTGCGATGCTGAAGTTAGCGAAAATCTCGCCCATCGTTCGGCCCAAGAGCCCTACTTGACCCGCTTGAGGAGAAAGAGCGAGGTTCTCCACTCCTTTACCACCTGTCGCAGAATCTTGAACCAGTTGCCGAACCGCTGGCCCACCGCCCAGATGCTCTGCAAGGTACATGGTGAACATGTAACCTGCTCCGTAATCTGCAATACGTTGGTTCCACCAACGCACCGATTGTTCAGGAGCGGCTGTCCACGCATTGACGTGGCCTGTGAGCGTGGAGTCTGCTCCGAAGCAGAGATAGATGGCTACATCCGCATTGCCTTCATCAATCCACAAATTTTCGTAAGGGTCAAGGGCATTGTGGAGCAGATGTTCGAGTTCGTGAGCGAGGATGGATTTCCCCCACGCTAGGGTGATGTCTGCAAAGTCAACGAAGACGGATTCCCTTGAACTTGCAAAAGAGGGTGCAAAATAACCGCCCGTGTTGTATGCGCCATCAATGTCGTAAATGATGATTTGAACCTGGCAGTTGTTGTCGACATCTGGGGGTGCAAGGCCTCGACCGTCTTGGTAGTCCTTGCCGTAGTAAGTGGTCATGGTTGGATAGATGGTCGAGTCCCAGGTGCTTGCGAGGTTGTTGAGGACCGTTGAGGAGAGGGTTCGGCCGCTTTGAACAATGAATGCGACACTGTTGGTTGTCTTGGCCACATAGGCCGAAATTTGGCCGGCTGCTGTACCGACACTGAGTGTGTCGCCAACCACGTGAGGGGTGCATGCACGTCCCGCTGCGCGCCCGGATGTAGCGTCAACCACCATGTCTTCGACGCCAGGACGCCCCGCATCGATCCATGCCTGTCGCATGAATTGTGTTGCAGAAACAACGGGGGCTTCCTCGTGAATAAACAAATACTCACTTCCTTCACTGGGGTCAAATTCATCGAGATCCCCGATGGCTTCTCCTCCAGCCGTGTAAGTTGAAG
Organism: Candidatus Poseidonia sp.; assembly: GCA_030829545.1. Taxonomy (GTDB): domain Archaea; phylum Thermoplasmatota; class Poseidoniia; order Poseidoniales; family Poseidoniaceae; genus Poseidonia. The sequence goes on from JAURAI010000003.1 coordinate 69,702, forward strand.
ATTGACCCGTGTCATCTCCCGTATTATCGGCCTGAGCCAACGCTACAGGACCAAGGCTTGCGAAGAGCAAAATTGAGATGAAGAGAAAGGCTGGACTGGTGCGTTGTTCCGACATATGTTCCACCTTGTTGAATCGCTGCACGGATTCCCAATTTAACGAAACGAAAGGAGGTATTTAAGAGTCCGTGGTGGAGGCATCATCATGGCTCATTCTGCCCCACCACGATGGTTGGGGTACGCAAAAGGGTTCATGCTCGCCCTTATCCTCTTGTTTTCGGCTGCCTTGAGCCCAGTTCAAGGCGAAAACTCATTCGTTGAAAATCAAATCGACCTGTGTGAATTCATGGAGTCATTGGAATTTAACGGAACACATGCCAACGAAACCGTACAGTGGCAAGTTGACATAGGCCCTCGCACGCCAGGCTCCACTGCATCTGCGCTCTTGCGTGCCAATTTCACTGCTGAAACAGAACGGCTGGGCTATACGGTTTCTGAATCAAACCATACGAGCCATGGCATTGAGTTCACCAACCTCTTTGCCCGATGGAATTCTTCTACTGAAAACGCAGATCAATTGGTTCTCTCTGCACATTATGACTCCCGAAACATCGCCGACCAAGATGCAAATGAAAGCAATCGGAGCAAGCCTGTGCCTGGGGCGAATGATGCGGCAAGTGGAGCTGCTGTATTACTGGAATTGGCACGTCTCATACCATCCATGAACCTCACCTACGACGTGGTCCTGTTCTGGAACGATGCAGAGGACCAAAACAACAACTACACTGAGGGAGCCAAAGCATGGGCGGGCAACCTTACTTCAGAAGAGCAAGAACGAACCAAGGCCTTTGTGCTGCTTGATATGGTTGGTGATGCCGACCTACAATTGCACAATGTAGTTCCTGGAAATGATACTCTCAAGGAACGAATTGTGGTCATGGCTGAAGGTTTGGGGATGGTTGATGGTGTCGAGGATTGTCTTGGTCAGCCCGGCCAAGATATTCTTCGGTATTCAACGGTCGTGGGCGTCTTGGACGACCATGTCCACCCTCATGAACTCGGCATTCCTAGTATCGACCTCATGGATACCGTGTACGGTGAACCAAAGTTTGGGACCTTTGGAACCTATTGGCATACAATGGAAGACACTCCCGACAAGGTCAGTGCCGAATCACTCGCCCATGTTGGTCACTTGGTTGAACTCGGTTTGAGAACGAATGCATTCATCATCGAAGAGGCCTCAAGCAACCCTGACCAGAGCAGTCTTGATGAGGATCAAGAACAATCTACGCCAACACCGATTGAAAAAGAAGAGGGTAACAAGGGCCTTGCCTACGTTGCGATGTTCGCATTCTTTTCAGTGATGGTTCTCCTCTCTTACTTTGAATGGACCACAAAACGTCGCTGAAAAGGCGCGGTTTTTGAGGGAAGGGGTATTATCCGCGCATGCTATCGGAGAACACGGAGGGCAGCCTATGGACGACGATGACCGCGAGCGGCGAATGAAAGCCCTGCGTGAACGCGTTCAAGCCAAAAAGGCAGAAGGCGCTCTCATTGAGGACAACAACGAATTGGTTGTGGACCAAACGGTGTACGAAGAAACTGTTGTCGTTAAGGAACAGGAACCAGAACAAGATTGGTTCGCTATGGCAGACAGGGACGCCGACCGATGGCGAAACCTTGCCGCATCCTTAATCATGATTGGAAGTATCTTGGGTATGCTAAGTGGTGCATTGATTCTACAAGGCAATCCAACAGAATTGCTCAACACATCTCTGTTTGCAGAACGGTCAACTGTGGACATCTCTGGCACAGCGCTTGAAGATGTTGAGGGTTATGGTGTAGAAAACGTCACCGTTGAGCTTCTTGAAGCATCCAATCGCGCCCTCCTGCAAACCACCTTCACCGACCAATATGGCTATTTTACCATCAATAATGTCACTCAAGAAATCCATATCATCGTCTTTTCAAAAGAGGGCTATACAAGCGTTGAGCGGACTTTCACCCCAGATAATGCCGGCCTGGACCCGGTGACCATGAAACCTGGAAACGGTACTCGAATGGAAAACGACGATCAGGCCACATCGGGATTTACTCTTGAAAACGCTGTCACGCTCTCAAGTGCTATCGGTTTGCTGACCATTACAACGGCCTTTTTCGGTGTTCAATCAGCGGTTGAAATTCGCAGAGGCAAGCGATACCGACGAAGCCAATACCTTGCGGGCGTAGCACTCTTTAGCCGAGGATTAATATTGGTTGGACCCGCCTTAATCCTGTTCGGGATGGTTGTCAATGTCTTTGCCCGAGACGATTTTGAAGACCGACGAGAGGATTGAGCATGTACCTGATTTCTGTCGAAGGGGGCGACGGTTCGGGAAAAGGCGAAGCAGCCCGTATTTTGGGTGAATTACTGAGCGAATTCCCCTTCCCAGAAGTCGTGATGACTCATGAGCCACGACGGCACAGTGAACTCGGAAAATTAGCCCTCTCTTCAGTTAAACTCGGGGACAAAACGCCCCTCGAGGAAGCCGGTCTCTTTGCTGCGGACCGACTCGACCACTCCCACACCATCATCCGCCCGCTCCTCGCATCGGGCGCCGTGGTGATTTCGGATCGGAACATTCACTCATCGCTGATTTACCAAGGCGTGGTGGGTGATTTGGGTCTTGAACAGGTAGCCAAAATGAATGCGGCTGCGATGATTCCCGACCTCGTATTCTGGATTGATTGTGACCCTGCTAAAGCCATGAAGCGGATCAAATCAGGCACCTTGAGAATGACCAGCCAAAAACAGGAATATTTTGAAACTCAAGAAATTCAAACCACCATTCGCAAAGGATTCCATGAACTGTTTGGCGAAGGCAGTAATGTTCCAGCACCTTTCAATCAATGCCATGTCGTTGGCCCAATCATGAACGAGGGGGGATTGGACGAACTGCGTAAAGAATTACGCTCAGAACTTCGTCGATTCTTCAACCGAAAGCCCGCACCACTCAATGTCGACAGAGACGAAGTTGACCGCAGTTTGCTCAATCGTCTGGTCTACGATGTCAAGAAGCAACAGCGCCTTCCAGGAGCCCCTCAAGAAAAAACTGCCATCCATGTTGGTTGGTTAAGCGGGAAATCTCCCGCACAATGGATGCAGGATGCAGAGGACCATTGGCCGCTTGAATCCGCCCAAGACCACGACGTACCTACCTCTCCAATGGCCCATTCCTGCTGGTCCATCCTCGGGACACTCTCGCTGATGGTTGGTTCGAGCGAAGTACCTCGTTTGCACGCATCGCTCGGACCCGTTCGAATGGTCACGCAGCGTCATACCCAGCGCCTGGTCAAGTGGCTTTTAGCAGAACACTGGATTCACAAACAACAAAACCACGTTCCCTTTGCTGACGCCCAATTGTTCAAACTCCGAGATGAGCGTTTAGGCTTCTCAAGACTCACACTGGCGATGTGGCCGCTTCGTAATGCGCTCGCCTCCTGGCGCAGGGCGAATGCAACGGCGTCCTGGACCGATGCGTTACAAGACATCTTTGCCGTTGAAGATGGGAAAGATCTCTCGTCTACACTCCGCAAGGCAGTCCACGACATCAATCAGCGTTTGGCGATTTTGACAAGCGGGCACGAGGGCTGTCCTTTGCCCCAAACTGCGGCGGAATTGGTCGTTTGGTGGTCGATGCCACCACCTGCTCACTCTGCTTCTTGAGCGGGTTCAGTGGTGGCCAAAACAAACTTCGCATCTCCCGGGAGAAGCACGTTTGCTGCTCCAACAAAAGCGTCAGCTCGAGCTGCAAACATGCTGCACATCAAAATGCCGAGGCCGAATCCGAACGGCAGTCCGGTGATGATTCGCTTAAGATTGTCAGACTCATAGCTGGTCAGCAACTGTAGAAAGCCATCGAAAATAAGTGGCGAACAAAGAAGGAGTCCACAGCCAATCCAGAGCAGAGTTCTCCGGTTGTTTTTGTAGGTCGATTCCAGTATGGATTCGGGAAGGAGAGACAGGCATGTATCACGTACAGTCCAACGATTCCAGCCACGTTGAGTGAACATGACTCCAGCAAGAATCATCCCTGCAAAAATCCCCAAATCACGTGTGCACACTGGAAGTTGATTGTCGTTTAATACCCACGAACGCTCGTGCTTTTGATGGCAGTTTAAATCCCCGAATGCATAAACAAAACCGGCATAGGGGTTCATTTCACTCCAGTGATATCCCTCGTGAAGATGGTCATCACCTTGGTTTTGAGCGATTCCTTCGTTACCTGATGAGCCCCAGCCTTCATCGTCAAAGAAATCAAAGGCATTCGCTCGCCCATCAACATTGGTCACTGTTCCGGGTTCGAGCGTCAATGGAGCGAGGAAAAAAGAAATGAAAATGAAACCACAAATGCCGAGGATCCAGCGACCAATCTTTTTCTCCCTGTTCCGGTGAGCAAGGCCGTTCGGCTCCATCATCCGTCCACGCTCTACACCTCTATGAGGCATTCGCTCCGGAGAGCAAGTCTTCAATGGTCAGTCAACCTCGCCACTGCATGGCCGAGCCACTCACTCCGAGAATTGGGTTGCTCACCGGCCTGCAGGCTGGTGCGTTCATCGGCCTCTTCCTCGGGTTTTCACTTGCGGTTGTCTCTGCTTTAACCAACCCCGATGCACTGAAGCGCTTGGTGCAATTAATGTGTATCACACCACTTGCTTGTGCTGTTCTTTTAGGACCTCTTCTCGGCCTTCGTCGCGCCCCGATGGTGAGTACTGAAGACCCCTTGGGCGAGGTAAGGCAATGCCTCGAACGATTCAGTGAAGGCCAAAGCCGTTGGCGCTCTTTGAGTCATGTGCGAAGCGATGGAAGGACCGTGCGCATTGATTTGCACAATTCCAAACAACCCCTCGCCATCGTTGCTGCTAGCATTGAGATGACCGACCGCTTCCCGATAAGATACATCGTTGGACGTGGTGAATCAAGAAGCCGTGAGCCCATGCTGCGAGGACAAGTACTCGCCTTCATTGAACAACGAGTCGATTTGAACAGAAGACGCCGCACCTCATCCTCAATTGAAGTGATGCCCGCATCCGTTATTGAACACATGGAGGCCACCCACCACATGCACCGTCGCCTCTTCTACCTCTTGCCGATTATCCTCTTCTTCGCATGGCTTGAGATGCGCTGATAGCCGCGCAAGAGGCTATGAGGGAGCGCTCCTTCCCTTATCCATGGCCAACGACATCGGACGTGCAATGGCTCGATTAAAGCATCGAGACATACGCACCCGTAGACGAGCTGTGCGAACCTTGTTTGAACAAGATGACCCTCAAACATTGGAAGCATTTGAGTCTCTTTTGGACGATGAAGACCCCTGGTTTGTATCAAAGGCACTTGAAGCCTACCGCATGTGGAGTCAATCCCAAGGAGCCGATTCTGTTCGAACACTGCTCGACCATGTCTCTACGGACGTCAGAAGAGTGGGTGCGAATCTCCTATCATCTCACGGAGAGGACGGTGCTGTCATCGCCCTATCATGCCTCAATGATTCAGATGGTGTTGTTCAGAAGAAGGCTGCTCAAGCCCTCCTTCATCATCCATCAAGCCAAGGTCTTGAAGCATTGCTCACTCACCAACATGAAGCCATCATCTCCATCGGCATGCGCCACCCTCACCTTGGGCTTGAGCAAGTAAAACAAGGACTTCATCACACTTCAAAAATTGTCAGGAAAGCGGCCCTATCAGCCGTATTTGAACATAATTTCTCCATTGAATTTGAATCGTTGAAGGCCTTTTTTGATGAAGACATTGAAGCAGTCAATATTGTCATTTGGATTGCCCAACAAAAGCCCGAACAATTGGACAGTTTCACACAACAAATCAAATCTCACCACGTTCGAGAATTGGCAACATACCTCCGCAAGAACGTGCAGGATTCCAAGGACCCCTTGGTCCTATCACTCGTCGAAGGCGGCATCTTGTCTCCCATCGCTCGTTGGCTTTTGGTTCAAGGCTCGCAGGAAGATGAGTTGCGATGGGACATGATTCGAGATCAGAGGCTTGACATCATTGAACGCTCGAAATTACTCGAGCGGTTGATTGGGCGAGCCGGTGACGCCAATGTACAGGAACAAGTCGAGTTATTCATGCAATCAAGCCCTCCACCATTGCTACGCGTGGCGTGCGAGAACCTATCAACCGCCGCAAGTGAACTTCGTTCATGAGCAGCAAGCACTCGGGCCTCGTCTTTACCGCTGATGCCACAAATGGACAGAAGCACCACTTGGCCACAGGGATTCGCATCGAAGGCCCCTTCACCTCCACACGCCTCATCCTCCGATTCCCTCGCTGGGTGCCTGGATCTTACTTCTTGAGAGAACCAATCCAACACATGTTTGATTTTGGCGCAGTCGACCAAGATGAAAAAGAACTCACTTGGAAACGGATTGACGTCGATGGTATTGCGATACAGGTGCCAAAATCAGTCACATCGCTGAACATCACCTACACGCTCTTTGCCAAGGAATTATCCGTTCGTTCAAATCATTTGGATGCGACGCACTTGCACCTTATGCCGCCCTTTACGTGGTTTCTTCCCGTGAAAGGCATTGACATGGAACGTCTCGATGCCACCCATCAAGTTGAGATCACCGCGCCTGAAACTTGGACTCCAGCGACTCAGTTAGAAGCTGTTGAAGACATCAAGAAAGGTGAAGCGAGACTTTGGAAATTTACGACCCCCAACCGAGATTATTTGATTGACAGCATCATTGAAGTGAACCCCAACGAGGTGATTCAAACCGTTGTAGACGGACGAGTTCACAACTTGAAATGGTGGGATAGTGGGGGGCATGTTCCCAATCAAGAGCGCCTTGAAACCTTCGTAAAGGATACGGAGAAGATTATCAAGGAACACTTTGCTCTGTTCGGTACACCCAACTGGCCCGATTACACCACCGTTTTGCACCTCACGGAGAAGGCGCGAGGTGGCCTTGAACACATGAATTCACAAACCTCGATGATGCCTCGGCAATGTCTCTTCCCGCATCATGAAGATGAATACAGAGATCTTGTGAGTCTTTTTTCGCACGAATACCTCCATCAGTGGAATGTGAAACGACTGCGACCCAAAAACTTCCTTGATTATGATTTGCAAAAGGAAACCCATACCGACTTACTTTGGTGGTTTGAGGGAGGCACATCATGGCTTGGCGATATGCTGTGCGTACGTTCTGGTGCGTGGACTGAGGATGATTGGCGTAAGGATTTCGCTCGTAAAATGAAACGCCACATGCAAAGCAACGGTATGAGCAAAGAATCCTTGGCAGAATCAAGCCATGACGCTTGGATACACCTCTATAGAAGCGGGCCTTACACGCGTGAAAGCCAAATATCATATTATCTCGAAGGAGAATTAGCACTCATGTGCCTTGACGTTGAATTACGTCGTCGTAGCAAGGACGAATTCGGGGCCTGCGACCTCATTGCAGAAGTGTGCCAACGCTTTTCATTAGGTGCGGATTCACCCGACGGCGTAGGCGTGGACTATACCACGATTCGTGACACACTCAAGCAAGTTCCCGGAGGGAAGTCAATGGGGCCTTATCTCGACCGCCTCGTAAAGCATCGACACGCCCCGAATATCCTCCATGCGTTGAAGTTTTTCCGCCTGCAATTGATTCCGGATTCCAAGGATACCGAAGAAAAGGCATGGTTGGGCATCAACACCCGAGAACACAACGGCAGTGTACAAATCACCACCTATCATTCAGAGTCACCCCTGCGTGAACTCACAGAGGTTGGCGATGAACTTCTGGCAATTGATAGCGTGAGAATCAGGTCCACTGCGCACTTGCAGCGATTGTTGAAAGGAAGAATTGGTGATTCGGTAACTCTCGAGATGACGCACGAGGGTATTTTGCGAGAGGTCAACCTCGAATTGCCCTCCTCACCGCGCCATGGAGTCATGCTGAAAGGAAAGGGTAACGCCCGATGGGCTGCATGGATTAGGACCCGTCAAAGGATGGAAGAGTGAGCAATTCATCAAGAGAAATGAAGATCGGCGGAGTATCGTCTGCCATTGTGTGACGGCTGGTCTTGGGCGGAAACAAGGCATCTGAAAGGCTCATTTCAATCACGTCCTCCTTGGTCAATTGGTCACGTCCGGACCCTGGCCAAACATCGACTGAAATCGAATCGTTGCCCATGTAGTCGACGCAAATCGCTGGAACACGCTTGAGATCAAGGAGTTGTGCTATGGAAAAGCGGTGATGTCCGTCCAAGATAGCCCCGGTTCGCTGGTCGACGATGAGGGGTTTGGTATAGCCACCCCATCGACGCGTCATGTCAAGCAATTTATCGCGATTCCGAGATTTGACCTCCTCGTGGGGTTTGAGCCATGAAACTGGGACAAGCTCGACATCACCTTCCGACCATTCCATAGAGGGGGGGCAGCGGCATTGTGCCATAATGCTTTTTCAACCAAAGCGATACATGTCAACAAGAGGAGAGCGTATGGAGTTACCCAAACCGTTACGCTCGGCCAAAGAAGCAGACTTGGTCGGTGAGCCTTGCCCACCCAATCTTTTGCGTTGGTTGGCCACACTCCCTGCCAGAGTTATCGAAATCCTTGACCGTCTCGCTGAGCAAGGCCATGGAGCTTGGTTAGTAGGTGGTTGCGTGCGCGATGCTTGGTTCGGCGACGAGGTAGGCGATATTGACATCTGCAGCACGTGCCCTCCCGAAGAGATGTTGAATCTCTTTGGAAATGATGCTATTCCAACGGGCGTTGAATTTGGAACCGTGACCATCAAGGGAGATGGTGAGCACTTCGAAGTCACCACGCTTCGAACTGAATCTCAATATCGCGATGGACGGCATCCTGAACAGGTTGAATGGGGTACATCGCTACAGGAGGACCTCTCGCGACGGGATTTCACCATCAACAGCATGGCCGTTGACGTTGCAAGGGGTTTACTCTACGACCCTTTTGAAGGAAAGGCCGATATGGAAGCCAACATCATACGCACCGTAGGAAATGCTCAACTCCGTTGCGAAGAAGACTCATTGAGAATTTTACGAGCCTATCGCTTTCTTGAACGGGGGACAGGTCAACTTTGGCGCATGGAGCCTGCACTCAAAGAGGCCATTCAACTTCACAGCAAACGTCTCGACATGGTCGCGATAGAACGTCGTTGGAATGAAGTCAAAAAAATCCTGATGAAATCAGGGGCGGGGAAGATTCTCCACACGATGATGGAAGATGGCGTTTTGAAGTACATATTCCCCCATTGTCAATTCATCAGCCCCAAGATTTTTGATGCGATGGACCGAGATGCTGTGAAGGAACTAACAGTTCCTCAACGGCTTTCTCTTCTTCTCGTCGAATACAAACCAAAAGTTGTGTTTGAAGCCATGAAATTCCTCAAGACCTCAAAAACCACGATGAAAGATACCTGCCGTTTCCACGAACTGTTGCGTCATCTACCTCAACCGATGGCTGGTGAGCTGCGGGTCTTCCGGCATTGTCTTGGACAGGATGCCGCGCCCCATCTGATGCTTCGCACGGTATTGAGCACCATTGGAGTCACCATTCACGGAATGCCCCAAATGAATGTTGAGGATATTGACAAAATTACCGCAATGTGGGACACACTCCAACCCTCAAGAGCCCCCTCCCAATGCCTTGTCGACGGGCATTGGATGATATCCCGAAGCGGGGTCGGCCAAGGGATTCGGTTGGGACGTTTGAAGGAATGGCTTCACCGAATCCAGATCGAAAAAGACATCGATGACCGATTGATGCTTGAACGAGAATTATCACTTCTGCCCTTCAATCATGGCGACCATGAGCATTGGCCAAAGTTACAATTCCCATGAACACTTGACGGCATCAAATTGATGTGAGCGTTTGTTCTGCACTTACCATGAGCGGAACGATAGTACTCCCTGAGCAACAAGTTTTCAATGCCCGCGTCAGTGCGATTCAATCACGCATTGAGGCTATCAGTGGCCAGAATCGAATGGCTAAACTTCTCAACGATAATTTTCGAAATTGGCTCGCAAATTCATCCATGTCACCACTGAATCTCACCCTGGAGTTGGACAAGGACAGCAACGGCCTTATTTCAGGAGATGAATTTGCTGGCCTGCTAGGGAAAATGACCGGTGAACGTCCTCCGGATTGGGTCATTGAATTGGTCTTTTCATTCGTCCAAGCCAAGCCTGAAACTGGAATTCCTCTCGCGGATTGGATGGCATTCATGGCTGCAAATGGATTGGAGGTACCCGAACATTTGTTCGCAAAGAAAGTTGAGATCACCGGAAGTATTCACACAACGGCGGAGGAATTTGTCGTCAACGATGAAATTACAGTGACCGTTTCCTTTTCGGACGATGTGGATGGATATTCCATCAAAGCGACAGAATCCAACAGCGGCCAAGTCGAAGAATTCTTCACTCCTTTGGCTGAGATGGATTCACCTACTGGAGACCAATTCATGCTTCAACCCGATGAAGAGGGCCTCTACCAAGTTGAACTTCTTCATCTTGGTATTCGCCTCAGCATGGTGGAAATGAACATCCTTCAACCGGTAGAAGAAGAACAAGAAGAAGTTGAACCTGAAGTTGCAACGCATTCTAAACACGAAGAAGAAGCTCATGAAGAAATTCTTGTCGTTGACGAAGGCCTGGGAGGATTCATCACAGAACTCAATAACACCAAACTCAAAAGCGAAGCACGTGCACTCATTGAGAAGAGTTCAGCGTACAGAATTAACGGGCTCATCAAATCGACAGCAACCACGCTCTTAGGAGATGGCGACCACAGAAACGGAACAACCGTTGCATGTGACATCGGAGATGGCTTCGTTCTAGAGGTGATGATGAAACACGGTGAGCGCTTGTTTGAAGCGGGACAACCTGCCTCCATCCATGCTGCGCCTCATGATTGGTCAGTTGCTACACGCAGACTAATTTGTAAAGAACTCTAGATGATTACTTCAGCGCACGAGCAATCACGATACGTTGCACTTCTTGTGTTCCTTCGTAGATTTGAGTGATCTTCGCATCTCGGAAGAAGCGCTCAACTGGGAACTCCTTGGTGTAACCGTATCCTCCGAGCACTTGGATGGCACGTTCAGAGACCCACATTGCCGTATCTCCAGCAAAGAGTTTGGCCATACTCGCCTCTCGAGAATGTCTTGGTCCATCTGCATGGTAGTGTTGTTCCTTGGTCCATGCCGCTTTGTAGACCATCAAGCGAGCCGCATCGATTTGAGTAGCCATGTCGGCCAAATAAGCCATGATCATTTGATGATATGCGATTGGTTTGCCGAATGCCTCTCGCTCGTGTGCGTATTTCAAAGCAGATTCGTACGCACCTTGAGCGATACCCAAGGCCTGTGCTGCAATGCCAATACGACTGTTGTCAAGAGCATTCATAGCGATGGGGAAGCCATTGCCTACGCCTTTGATGACGTTTGCAATTGGAACCTTGCAGTCGTTGAGAACGAGTGTGCAGGTATCGGATGACCGAATTCCGAGTTTATCCTCTTTCTTGCCAACTGAATAGCCTTCGAAATCTGCATCAACGATGAAGGCGGTTGTTCCGCCATGCTTCTTGACACCGTAGTCCGGATGGTCGACATCTTTGGCAAAGAGAACAATCAGACGGGCTTGGGCTCCGTTGGTAACCCACATTTTTTCTCCGTTGAGGATGTAATGTGAACCGTCATCGGAGAGTTTGGCTTTGCAGGACATGGCGGCTGCATCTGTACCAGCACCAGCTTCAGAAAGTGAGTAAGCGCCTACTTCCCCTGCTGCGAGCCTTGGCAGGTATGTTTCCTTCTGATATTCATCGCCGTGCAGCGCAATGGTCATCGAACACAATCCAACGTGAACGCAAAACATCACGGCGAAGGACGGGTCAACGCGCGCAAGTTCTTCGATGATGATGGCTTCGGATATATCGTCGATTGGAGAGCCTCCGTACGCTTCTGGAATGGTGATTCCATGGAGTCCAAAGTCAAGGAAGGCTTGCCATTCCTCGCTGGGAGGGATTTGATGTTGGTCACGGTGTTCAACCGTTGGAGCAAGGACCGTTTCTGCGAAGTCGCGAACCATCTCTCGAATCATTTTTTGTTCGTCGGTTTCACTAAAATTCACTCGCTCACCAGCCCTTCCCACATAGCCGAGTTTCTTAACCCGTTTGTTTGATTTGAGAAACACTCCATTCCTCAAGTTCATATACCACGTGAGGAAGGCGCGAGTAGGAGAGATAGTGATGGACGACGAAATCATTGAATTCGTTATTGCTCAAGACCGCAAATATTCTATGGAGCATTTGTGGTTTCAACAGAAAGAACAGCGACTCATGATTGGAGTTAGCGAATTTTTAAGGGTCGAAATTGGTGACATCCTTCGTGTTATTTTACCGCAGGCTGACACCGAAGTCGACGAAGGCGGCAGTTTGTTCTCATTGTGGACAGCGGACGAAAAGATTGCATTGACATCCCCTTTTTCAGGTGTCATTTCAGATGTCAACGGTGAAGTTGAGATCAACCCCGACTTGGTCAACGACTCTGCATACAACGACGGATGGGTCATCCTCCTCGCACCACACGAATTGGAAATGAATCCCGATGACAAACAATTCCTTGAGAATCTTCTCGACCACAACGAATACGTAGAATACCTTGCCGAACTTTGAGTTCAAGCACTGATTCCGTTACGTTTGCCTGCATCGTTGGAAAGAGAAGGTTATTTCCCATCAAATAGAATATTTCCATCCCTTTCAGCGTTGGATATCTCCTCAAGGCTGATTAACAACGACACTCTCCTTGAGACATGACCGAAGCGATGAGGGAACTGCGTAAGAGTCTCGAGACTGCACCCGTCATTTGGAAAGGCGATTACCCATACTTCATCCATCCCGTTACCGATGGTGTACCAAGGATGAATCCTGACGTCCTCCACGCCATTACCGAATTGGTATCACAACGAGTGGATTGGTCCAAGGTCGATTTACTCCTTGGCATTGAGGCCATGGGACTGCCCTTAACCGCACCCCTGAGCATGGCCACGAGAATTCCACTTGTCATCGCTCGAAAGCGAGAGTACGGACTCGAGGGTGAAGTGAAAATTGACCAGTCCACTGGCTACTCAAAGGGCACCATGTACCTCAACAATATCAACGAAGGCGAGCGAATCGCTATTCTCGATGACGTTCTGTCAACCGGTGGAACGCTTGAAGCAGTGATCGAAGGTGTTCGACGAGCGAAAGCAGAGGTGACCGAAGTTATCGCCGTTGTCGAAAAGGGACCTGGTTTGAAGCGACTTCAGTCCCTGTACCCCAAAATTAGGATACAGTCCCTCGTTCGTTTGGAGATGGACGGAGATAAAGTGGTCCTTCTTGACGATTGATGCTCCAACGGTTGCATTCATGAGGGAGTGGCGTCGCCCCTGTCATGGGGAAGCGCATGGATTTGGACCGTCACGATTTCGAACTCGATGAGTTGATGGAACGCATACGAGCGAATGACAACCGCCTCATAGCACTTCAAGTTCCTGAAGGATTGAAAATGCAAGCCTTGGAAATGATGGATACGATTGAGACGGAAACCAGTGCACAAGTTGTCCTAGCTGCTGACCCTTGCTACGGTGCCTGTGATCTCGTGCACGACAAGATGCAACTCATGGGCGTGGAAATGGTTGCACACATGGGCCATTCCCAAATGAACATCGATTCGGGCATGCCTACACAATTCATCAACGTCACCTACAAGGGAGACCCCGAACTTCAGCCAGTCATCCCTTGGCTTGAACAGCACAGAGCCATGGCTCAACAACGCCTTGCTGCACAAGACGCTCCCGACTCAACGATGAGCGAAGAAGAGGCTCAAGAACGATTCATGGACGCTGTGGGCCGTATGGCGCCCCTCACCAACACCAAACTTGGCTTGGTCGGCTCCATCCAGCATCTTCACTTGCTTCCTGAATTCCATGACCGTCTCGAAAAGGCTGGCTTTGATGTCACCATCCCTATCGGCGGCGCTCGCTTGTCCTTCCCCGGGCAGGTGCTCGGGTGCAATTACTCCGGTGATGACCCGAGCATTGGACACTACCTCTTCCTCGGAAGCGGTGACTTTCATCCGATTGGTCTCGTCCTCCATACCGGCAAGCCATTGGCCATGTTGGACCCTTATACCGGAGACGCAGAGGAGATGTCGCTTGAGCGCATCGAGCGCATCCTACGCCAGCGCTTCGGCCTCATCATGAGCGTTCAAGATGCGAATTCATTTGGAATCCTCATCGGAGAAAAGCCTGGTCAGATGCGCAGAACACTCGCCTTGCGAATGAAGCGCATGTTGGCTCAACACGGAAAGAAGGGTTACTTGCTGGCGCTTGAACACGTCGGACCGGAACTCATTGACTTCTATCCGGTGGACGCATTCGTGAACACTGCTTGCCCCCGCATCGCAATTGATGATGCCGTGAAGTATCGCAAACCCCTCATCACACCTTTTGAGCTCGAAGTTGCCTTGGGTGAGAAGAAATGGGAATTGGGCTACCAATTTGACGAAATTCCTTGATTGGCCCTGATTCAACAGAAGAAATCAGGCGTTCCAACGCCAATGTGAACCACATCTTTTAGAACGGTTGACATCAGCATTCTCATGATATGGCAGACTATCTTGACCGCATTGGAGCGGGGTTCATCATCGCTCATCCAGAGTTCTTGGATTACGATCATGTTCCTGAGGAGCTCGTAGGCCGAGAGGATATCCAATCCGAGCTGGCTTCAAAATTCTCTGCCTTAGCATCACCGCAGGGAGCAGCCAGAGCCGTCATCACCGGTCCAGTGGGAAGCGGGAAAACCGTTCTCGCCAAAACCTTCTGTCGCGACCTTCAGCGTCATCTGTCCGGAAAAAGGGAACTGAAAGTGGCGCACATCAACTGTCGAAATGCATCGACGAGCATGCGTGTTGCCCAGCGAATCTTGCATCAATTCGACCCTGGACACCCAGACCGTGGACTTTCGATGGGCGAACTGCTCCTCAGTTTACGAAAAATGCTACGACGAACATCGACCCATCTGATCATTGTGCTTGACGAAGTCGACCATATGTTGCGCCGGTCCGGGGATGAATTGCTCTATCAATTGCTTCGCATTGATGAGGACCAAGAGGGAACTGGCAGCGTATCCATCATTCTCATCAGCCAAGAACAAGTGTTGGATGTGCTTGAAACCGCCGTTCTTTCAAAATTTGGCCAATCCAATCACCTCCGCATACCTTCCTACGATGTCAATGGCCTTGAGGCCATCATCCGACAGCGGGCGAAGGCTGCACTGGTGGCCGGCACGTGGACCGACGGCATACTCCGGCTGTTGGCCGAAAAAGCCGCTCCGGGTGGAGATGCCCGACGCGGCATTGAATTCCTCGCCAGTGCAGCAGAACGCTGTGAGTTCCGTCAAGACGAACACAGCATCAAAGAGATCAGCATTGATGACATCAACGCTCTCAACGATACGCTCGCTGTGGATACGATTACAAAACTCGAGATTGTCGACGACCTCTCCGGTCAAGAAATGCTCGCACTGCTGGCGATGTGTCGGCGGCTCAAGACAGAAGAATCCATGACGATGGGTGACGTGGAGAAACTGTACACTGTGGTCTGTGAAGAGTATGAACAGCGACCGAAAAGTCACACGACGCTTTGGAAATACATCAAAGCGATCGAGGTGCAAGGCGTTATCGAATCACGCGTGGCAACCGTCCCCGGAGGGCGTGGCCGTACGACGCACATGAGCATGCCTCATTTCCTCCCGGCAGACCTCGCAAGTCGCCTTGAGTTGCTTCTTCCAAAGCGATTACGCCGCTGAAGAAATCCTCACGGCAGACGATGGGGCTAAATACGGGTCGTGAGTCGGAGAAATCCCGAGAGGTGCTACTATGGCTGGTAACGATGCTGAATTTATTGCAGTGGTCAACGATACAGACCCGAAGAACGGCGGAAAATCCTACGCTTTGAAAATCACAGGAAACAACCACGCTCAGATTTTAGGCAAGCGCATCGGCGATGTTGTTGACGGAATTTTCGTGGGCGAGGGTGACAAAACCCTTTCCGGATACAAATTGGAAATCACTGGCGGCTCCGATAAAACTGGAACGCCCCTTCGTCGAGACCTCGATGGAGGCTCACGCCAATCCATTCTCGTCACCCAATCTACGGGTTACAAGGGTGAAGTGGTCGTCCACAAGAAAAAGGGCGGCGACAAGAAGCGATTCC
The DNA here is from genome assembly GCA_030829545.1 of Candidatus Poseidonia sp. GTDB lineage: Archaea > Thermoplasmatota > Poseidoniia > Poseidoniales > Poseidoniaceae > Poseidonia. Next base: position 85,969 of record JAURAI010000003.1, read on the forward strand.
GCTACAAGCCTGACGGTCTTCGTCGACGACGAAACTTCCGTGGCAACACCATTACTCAAGACACCCGACAAATCAACCTGAAAGTTGTTGAGTCCGGTAAGAAAACCCTCAACGCCATCCTTGCTACTGAAGCTGAAGAAGCAGCGGAGTGAACCCGAGAGGGCGTTCGTTGAGGATGAGGAGGGGGAAGCATGGCACGAGAGCTTCCCGCACAACCTGAAGTCAACATTGGACTTGTAGGTCACGTTGACCACGGTAAAACCACCCTCACTCAAGCGCTTTCAGGTGTTTGGACCGATACCCACTCTGAAGAGCGTAAGCGTGGTATCTCAATCAAACTTGGATATGCTGATACGGCATTCTACAAAGACGATAGCGAACAGTACTATGCAACGGGAAAGCGCCCCGATGGAGGCGAAGACGTCCCCAAAGAATTGCAGCGTGTTGTTTCATTTGTTGATGCACCAGGTCACGAGACCTTGATGGCGATTATGATCACAGGGGCTTCAATCATGGACGGTGCCATGCTGATGGTTGCTGCCAATGAGACCTGCCCACAACCTCAAACACGTGAGCATTTGATGGCCCTTGAAATGGCCAACATTGAGAACATCGTCATTGTGCAGAACAAAATTGACCTTGTGACACGTGAGCGAGCGATGGAGTCCCACAATGAAATCAAGGAATTCCTCAAGGGCACCATTGCTGAAAACGCTCCAATTATTCCAGTCTCAGCGCACCACGACGTCAACCTTGACATTTTGATTCAAGCCATCGAAGCAACCATCCCAACACCTGACCGTTCTGCCGACAAGCGCTCCATCATGCATGTTGCACGCTCTTTTGACATCAACCGACCCGGTACTCGCCCTGCCAAACTGAAAGGTGGCGTCATCGGAGGAAGCATCGTGGAAGGTGAATTCAAAGAAGGCGACGAGGTCATCATCGGCCCAGGTCGTAAAATTGAGAAAGGAAACAAATCATCTTGGGAACCTATTCACGCTGTAGTAAGCAGCATGCAGGGCGGTGGCCGTAATCTTGAATCCATGCATGCTGGTGGCTTGTGTGGCATGGCAACTTACCTTGACCCGTCCATAACGACCTCGGACAATCTCTCCGGGCAGGTCGTTGCTCGAAAGGGGCAACTTCCAGAAGTTCATTCCTCCATCAGCATCAGTGTCAATTTGATGTCGCACATGGTATCTGGTGATGGAGAGGCTCCTGAGAAGATACAGCCGCTGCGAAATAACGAGATGCTGATGCTCAACGTCGCTACTGCAACTTCCGTCGGCGTTACCCGAAGCGCTGAGAAAAGCCGAACCAATTTGGACCTACGACTGCCTATTTGCGCCGATAAGGGTCAACGCATCTCACTCTCACGACGCATTGGTTCACGCTGGCGACTTATCGGCTACGGAACCATTGAATGAGGCAAGAGGCATGCAAGCAGTTCTCATCGACGCGTGTGGATGGGCTGCATGCATTGATGCCAAATTGAACATCCAACATGAGATGGAGGCCTTGCTCGGTCCCTGTGAATGGTTGCTGATTCCAAAGGTACTCGAGGAACTCGTCGACCTCGAACATCAACGTCCCGCTGGCAAAGGATTACTCCTTGACTTGCTACGATCGAAATCAACCCTCATTGGTGAAGAGCACATCGGCCATACCGACGATCTTCTTCTTGAATTTGCTAAGGAACATCAGGCTGCAACACTTACGGTGGATACCGAATTGAAGCGACGTCTCTTTGAGGCAAACCTTCGTGTCCTTGAAGTCAAACAGGCGAAGTATCTCCACCTTGTTGATTTGCTATAGAAGCGTTAAGGTAGCGTGAACAGGACGTCGTCTCCATGACCGTCTAGCCAACCGATTTTCACGCCAGCATCAATCCACGCATGCGCATAATTGATAGCACCGAAGGCACGAACAAGGTCACCTTGCTTGGCGAAATGTTGAGCATCTGATGCATAATCATCGGCCATCCTCAGCATCACGGCTAATTGTTGACCTTCTGCTGAAGCTGGTTCAACGAGTGGGGTTGCCTTATCACGTGCCCGAGTTGTGATGTCGAGATACTTCTCAACGCGCTCAAGGGTTACATGATCCATGGATTCACTCATTCGCCACCCTCCTTTTGCCGTTTGAGGAGACGACGTGCGTCTTCACTCCTTCCAAGTGCTTCATACAATTCAATGGCCAAGGATAATTTCCCAAGGTCTTCTGCTTCCTGTGCTCGTAGGAACATTTGGCGTCGCTCGTCCCAATTCCTTGCCATGGCTGCTTCTGCAACCGCCTTGTATCTGCCTTCACGCTCTGCTTCTGCGAGATGAGGAGCAGTCCATCGACGAATCAGCCCATCGCGTGTACCTGTTGCCATGGCGTCTGGGGTACACAGCACCAAGAGGTCACCGAGGTTCATACTCTGAGTTAGAGGCAAGGGTACTTCTTCAACCGGTTCAACGGTGCTCATTGAATGAAGATGACCTTCAATGCCTAGTACCCACCAGCCATCGCCTGTTCGAACACCCTCCATCGGTTCAAGGGACGTTGTTTCCAATCGTTCCAAATGGTCCCAACCGAAGGGGTGCGGAACACCTTCCCACAATCCTCCGTCACCGCTCTGTAAGAGCAGACGTCCGTCTTTGAGTTGAGAGCACCAACTCCATGAGCGATCTTCCAACTTACGCTTCTTATCGTCTCCAGTAATTCTGCCGCACCAGAGAGCACCACTGGTATCTTGCCACAGAAGGTGCTCACGGTCGAGCCATCCCACCAATCGACGAATGGGGCCGGTCTCGACGCGTCGGATGCCACGCCCTTCATTGGAAAAAAGGTGCAATTGGCCTCGACGGCCTGCAAGTACCCAACCCCCACCTGGCCGGTGAGCGAGGTCACTGAATCCACCAGGTGCGCTTCTGCCTTCGTGCACCATGGCCCCCGTTGAGCTGTTCATGAGATAGAATCCGTGTGCAGCAAGCAGGCCAATCGTCCCTCCAGAGGCTACAGCGGCATGGACTTTGAACGGTACTTCAACTCGCCAACGAATACTTCCATCCGCTTCCAGAAGGGTCAAATTCAATCCTGCACTTACCAATACGCCACCTTCTGCAGCAGCCATGGCGGCAATTCTTGCGTCTGCTTGCCAGGACCAAGCAACGTTCCACGACATTAGAACTCACCTCCATTGAGTCCGCCCCAAGCAATTAATTGAGCACGAGCGGTTTGAGTAAGTTGGTAATTACGTGAACGGCCGACCTGCCTGACCTGCAAAATCCCATGCTTCAGCAGACGATTGCTGATTTGTGAAAGTCGGGCTCGCTTGATTCCAAGATGGCCAAGCATTTCCTTGTCTGAGGGAGAATAAGAGCGTTGATGGGCCATACTGACCACATAAGCATCCCTCATGTTCAATGAATTCAATTGGTTTTTGTTCAAGGGGTAGGTCTCCTTGGAACCTAACTGGGCCTGCTGCCGAGATTCAAAGAATTTCATGATGGAAGGGTCCAAACTTGTTCCACTGGCATTTCTTGTCCCTCCAAGGTTGGCAACAATCTCTGCGAAAAGTTGCACGAGTTCGCTTTGTGAATGAACGTGACTCGTGACGTTCTCAGATGAGAATTCCGCAACTGGCTGTTCATTGATATCTTCGTGTTCAGCAATCGGTTCGGGAATAAAATCGATTTCTTCAACGAGCCCAATCTCATCGTGAATCAATTCTGCACCGTTGAGGTCCTCAAGTTCATCCTCAGGCAATTCAGGAGTTTCAATGGCAACCCAATACTGATTCCCCTTTTCACTCACGACGGAATGCTGCACATTTTCCTCGAAATCAGGATCGCTTTCTTCCTTTGTGATTTGCTTACTGTGTGCTTTATTTCGTTGTGCCAATCGTCCAAATGGACCTGTTGGGATTGATGAGCCACCGCCGTATTCAGGCGCTGAAGCGTCGATAATTGGGGTTGTAAATGGCGCAGGTTGCAGGGGCTCATCTGATTCTTTCGCCTCAGCCAATTCAGTCATGTTCAAATCAAAGAGATCCCCAAATGCACTTTCTTCAACCTCGTTCGTATCATCACGTTCGGTCCAAGGCTGAGATGCATCAATAATATCGGTCTTGAAAGCCAAGGAGGATTCAATCTCCTCATCATCAGGGGTTGAAGGCAAGAAATCATCCATCTCAACGGTATAAGTCGCGTCATTGGTCTCTTGAACAGGAGCACTCATGATTTGACCCAACGTACTTGGCCCGTCTCTTGGAAGCAATTTTGCCGATGTATCCACTTCAGTTCGGCCAAGTCCGACGCCTTCATCCATACGAAGGGAATCAACCGCATTACGCAACATCGTGATGATGGCTGCGGGGAAACCATCGCCCTCCTCAAGCAGTTTTGTTGCATCCTGAAAGGTGAAATCGCTTTCACTGACCCCCAACGAAGCCAGCCGTTGCTTGACAAGAGCAACAACATCTGACGGAGTAAAGGGGTGCAAAGGCAAGCGTTCGTAGGTATCCACGACACCTTTGGGGAGTTGATGGCGTTCTCGAGCCTCACAAACCAATATTACGACCGCTTTAAGTCGTTCAATGCTTGATTGAGCATCACGCAAGGCCACCTTGAGGATTGAAAGATCACTCGCTGGAACATCGATCACAATCATCGGAAGTTTGTTGTTAAAACCGTACATTTCAGCGACCAATTGGTTCACCAATTCAACGCGACCGGAAGGTGCTTCAGCGCCCAACAATTGCTTGTAAATCATGTCAAGCAGGGCTTTAGCGGGATTGATGGCGGGAAGATGCTCGATTGAAGCATAAGCGCCCGCATAGGGCTTGAGGCATCGAACCAGCGATGTCCGACCAGAACCAAGTGGGCCGGTTAGCATGATACGCCGCGCTGACCCAAGGCGGAGATAATTCTTGAGTCGGTTGAACACTTCATCGCGACCAACCATTTTCCCAAGCTCCCCTGGTTCAAGGGGGCGAATCGAAAATGGATTCTCATTGAGGAGTGGGAGCCCGTAAGCATAGCTTTGCTTAACCATGGCCGAGCAACTGAACCCTAGTATATCATCTTTGAGCAAATCAACACGACAGGCAAAGCCGTTAACTCATGTTAATCATTAAGCGGAGCGGTATTTCAATTCTGAATTAACGCATCATTAACGCTAGATTAACGCGTTAATTTATCCGTTAAAAGCGTTAATTCGCCCGCCCCGAGGTGAGATGTTAGAGGCGATTGATTCAAGGAACGGTTCGGCCACCCAAGGCATGAGGAATCACTGATGCCAGTTGAAAACAGCCGATTCAAAGGGTTCTACAATCATTCTGTAGAAGAACGCCGCAATCTCATTGCCAAAGCTGCAGGCTTGGATAGTGCACATGTAGAGGCCCTCGCCGCCCACGGTGAACTGGATGAGGCTGCTGCAAGTCGAATGATTGAAAACGTCATTGGGACGATGTCCTTACCCGTAGGAGTTGCAACAAACTTTGTCATCGATGGCGAGCATTACGTGATTCCATTTTGCCTTGAGGAATCAAGTGTCGTGGCTGCTGCATCAAACATGGCCAAACGATGCCTTGCAAAGGGTGGCTTCAGGACACAAAACGATGACCCGGTGATGATCGGTCAATTACAAATGCTCGATATCAATGACATTTCTGTGGCTTCATCGGCTATTTTGGCGGCAAAAGAGGACTTAATTTCATTTTGCAACGACATACCGTCTCGCATGATCTCGCTTGGAGGTGGGTGCAAGGACATCCAAATCCGAGAGATTTCAACCTCACTGGGACCCATGATGATCGTCCACCTCCTTGTTGACTGCCGTGACGCTATGGGTGCGAATGCCGTCAACACGATGGCCGAGCGTGTTGCTCCGCAACTTGAACAACTCACTGGCGGACGAGCCCATCTTAGAATCCTATCAAATCTCGCAAGCCATCGACTTGCACGTGTTGAAGCCACCTTTACCCCCGAAGAGATGGCCTCAAATGGAGAACGTGAAGACGGTCTTGCAGTGATTGAAGGCATTCTCGAAGCACAAGCCTTTGCAGTGAGTGACCCGTACAGGGCTGCAACGCATAACAAAGGCATCATGAACGCCATTAGCAGTATCGCCCTGGCATGTGGACAAGACTGGCGTGCGATTGAAGCAGGATGTCACGCCTATACGTCTCTTGAGCACGGTCAATACACCTCCATGTCAACGTGGACACAACATGAAGACGGAGACCTCGTTGGTTCGATGGTCTTGCCCATGGCAGTAGGCATTGTTGGTGGAGCCTCCAAGGTACACCCTGCTGCGAAGGCGAATCTAGCCATCCTCGGCGTCACATCAGCGCAGGAATTGGCTGGAATCATGCTGTGTGGTGGCCTCGCACAAAATTTGGGCGCATTACGAGCCCTGTCTACAAAGGGTATCCAAGCAGGTCACATGAAACTCCATGCAAAAAACATGGCTGTGAGTGCCGGAGCAGTTGGCGATGAGATAGAAATCCTCGCTACACGAGTTCAGGCCTACGAAGGTGCCCGCACTCAATCAATGGTCGAAGCATGGCTCAAAGAGATGCGTTCGTGATAAGTTCATTCTTCCTCACTTACTGGAAGGGGAGCCTGAATTGTACCTGAATCTTCACTTTCTTCCTGAAGAATTTGTTTTCGTTCACCAAGTTCATCCAAGAGCCCGGAGGATTGAACTTGTTCTCGAAACCACGCCTTTACCTTTTTCCGGTCAGTGTGAGGACAACCAAAGGCTTCTGAGAAACGACGGGTTGTAGAGAGGCGACGTGTATTTCCATCTTTGCGCCGATCTACCATGCCGAGTTGGGCCAATTCACGAACATAATCGTACGCTTTTTGCCCCAATAATTCCACAAGCCGTGACTGCGGCATTGGCTGGTGATAGGCAATCAATGCTGCAGCCTTGAGCAACTTAGGCGGCATGTCGGTTTTAGCATCCTTTGGAAGATGTGATGCAATACTCGGTTTGACCTCAAGAGCCCAACGTTCACCCACTGCTGCAAGTTGCAGGGACCCGACCTTACGTCGTTTGATGGTAGCTTGAAGGGAATAGAGACAATCGAGCATTTCATCCTCGTCATAGCCCAATGCCTGGGATAACTCACCAGTGGACATGGATTTACCGGAACTAAACAAGGTCGCCTCAATAAGCGTTTCAAGTGGCAATTCTGTCATCATTTCACCTCCTTATTCAACCAGCCATTCGTGGTCGCTGAAATCTGATTCTGAAGGTGCTTCCTCCAGACGCTCTTTCTGTGCGATAGCATCCAAGCGAGCCTGCCGCCGAGTCGCCTTCTCTTCTGCTACCCGTGCACGCTCAGCAATGGCTTCCATTCGGTGCACAGAGCCTGTAGCATCACCCTCAATGCCGTCTGAATCTTCAGCCATCAAGGACTCAATTTCGTCCAACACTTCTTGAAAGTTATCAAGATTTGGCCAAAGATCTTCGATCATAATGGCTTCGAGTGCCTCACCATCTTGAGAGATACTTGCCATGCGGCGATGGGTCAGAAATAATCCAGCGATGAAGGAAGCAACGAATGCTTCACTGTCAGGATCGTGGAGTTGGTCGCCAAAAGTCGAGGTGAGGATCGGTTTGAGTTTCACCATCACATCAACGAGTCGTACTGAGGACGAACCAGCTTCCTCGCAGGTGGATTTGAGTGCTCTCCAACAACGCTCAATATCCCCTTCAAGGTCTTCATTGTGCATGCGACCTCCAACATTGGCAAGGTATTCACTGAGTTCACGTTGATGTTCAATTCGGTTCAATTCACGTTGCTGCAAGGCTTCCGCATCATCTGCTGCATCCTTGAATGCTGACAGCAATTCACCAAGGGTCACCGGCCTGCCCTCATCACGGCGAACACGTCCGTCAAATAACGAGGGTAAGATTTCGTCAGCCTCGCCTTCGAGAATGGATTGTGTGAAGAAATAGGCCTCATCGTCATAGTCCGATTCCCAACCAAAGCCAAGGTCCTCTTCCCATGTATCCTCTTCATCTTGCAGTTGTATTCGGTCAAACAGCGTAGCTGATTGCTGGTGCAACACCTCCCACGAAAGTCGAATTAATCTTCCACAAGCAGGTAAATCGAGGTTTTCATCATCCTTCACGCGTAGAGCGAAGACATTCAAAAATGCGGAAAGGTCAACATTCCAAGGGTCAAATTCTTCCTCTCGGACCAGTGAAAGTACCAACGCAACCGAGCGGTCAAAGGGGTCGTGAAGACTTTGATGCTCCGCTTCCTCAGTACCTGCGATGCTCACAATTCGCTGACTGAATTGTTCAGCATCTTGGCGCTCTTCACCCGATGCAAGGAGCTGGTCGATGATGTCCTGTTGGAGGAACCATCGGTCAAGAACACCTTGTTGTTCAGCCACACAATCACCTCATGCCTCTTCCACTGATTCAATCGTTGCTTCTTCCGTGGAGTCATCATCCACGAGTTGATTGGCAACTTCTGCTCGCTCATTGATGTCCTCTGTCGTTTCCTGAGTTCGCTCAACCAGGCCGCCGAGGGCGGGTTCTTCTGGTGTTGAAAGGTGTGGTAGCAAACCTCCCAGACTTTGAGGCACGGCGAGGTCATCGGGAACCCGAGGCATGTCTTCTGTGGCCAAGACAGCATCTTTGATACGCGTTTCATTCTTGTCAGCGTCTTTCTGAGCCTCCTTAAGGGCGGCTTCACCAAGTGCAATCGCCCGTTCTCGGTCGAAATCAAGGATACGGCGACTGCATCCATCTCCACCGTGAGTGATGCCGATGTGATGGTCTGCCAATTTGAGCGATACTTTACGCAAGGTCACCATGATGAATTGAGCCCGCTTGCTGCGCTGACGGCACATCTTTGCGATTCGTTCTGCGTTGTAAGCGTCGAGATTCTGGTCAACTTCGTCAAAGTAGTAAAACGGACTTGGATCGTAATCCTGAATGGCAAAGATGAGTGCAAGAGCAGCCATCGATTGCTCGCCGCCAGAAAGTTGTTGCCGGCTGACCTTGGATGATTTGCCTCGTGGCTGGGCCCAAAGTTCGAGCCCTGCCTTGAAGGGTTCGTCTGGATTTTCGAGGAAGAGTTCCCCTCGTCCACCATCGGAGAGTTCCTTGTAGGATTCTTTGAAATTTTCATTCACTTGTTCGAGCACGTCGATCAGGCGTTCCTTACGCTGAGATTCCAATTGTTCTGTAACATCAATCAAATCTTTTCTGCGCTTTTGGAGTGTTGCAAATTCATCCTTCATCAAGTCCAAACGTGCTTGACATGTTTCATATTGCTCAATGGCCATCATGTTGACGTTTCCAAAGCCTTCCATACGACGCTGCAGGTGGCGTAGCTTTCGTTCAACTTCTGCCACATTCCCGAGGTTTTCAGGCATAGCAGTAAGGGAAAGCCCCGCCTCAATCAACTCTTGGCCCATCAATTGAAGTTCACTCTCCCGTTCTGTGATGGTGCGGATGAGTTCGTCGGCCAAGCGACGGTTGTTCTGGGCCTTTGAAAGGCGTTCTTCATTTCTGACGCGTAGTGTGGCGCGCTGTTCGGTCAATTCTTGACGCTCATCTTCGAGGCCTTGGTTTTCCTCAAGGTAAACGGCTTGCTCGTCTTTCTTGGCTTTGAGTGAAATCTGATCGGTTGCTAGTTCTGCTTGCAAATTATCAACACGTTCACTGCGTGCGAGGGCTGCGGCTTCAAAGGCTGTGACTCTGGCATCAATCTCGTTGACGCGGCGCAGAAGCAGTTCTTCATGCGCTGCTCCGTTGGAGATGGCTTCCTCAGCTTTTTCCTTGACGCCTGTGGCACTGACTCGCTTCAAATTTGCAGCATGCATTCGCTCGCGTAGGTGTTCAGGGCTGGCATCTTCGAGTTGTTGCTGTGCTGAACGTTGGGCTTCAACGACCGCCTCGTGTTGCTGCTGAGCTTCATCATGCGAGATGAGAGCCTTTTGTGCATCGATACGAAGTTGTTCCAATTTGTGCTCGAGGCCTGCACAGACCTCTTGCGCTTTCTTGTAGGCGGCGTTGATTTGTTTCTTTTCGGCGTTCATTTCTCGAACGGCGGTAGCGTGAGTATCATCGACCATTGCATTGATTTGTTGCCGGAGGCGTTGTTGGTTTTCCCTCGCTTCGCGAAGTGCTGCACGGACAGTTTCTTCCATCAATTCGTAACGCTGAACTTCGGCAGTGTATTTCTCAACATCCGATGCCCCTTGGATGCGTCCACCAAAGGAAATCGACATCTTTCGTTGTGAACCTCCGACCATGGCGCCGCCTGCTTCGGTCAAGTCACCACGCAAGGTGACGAGGCGCACACCACCCATGTGCTTCCTTGCGGTCGCCATCGAATCAACCAGGAGCGTGTTTCGCAACACAAAACGTACGGCAATATCGATGCGTGGGTCATAATCGAGAAGTTCGTGAGCAAAACCGATCACTCCAGGCTTACGGGCAGTCATCACGGACTTACCGCCTGCCCGGGTATTGTTGAGTTTATTGAGAGGAAGGAAGGTGGCACGGCCAGCCTTGTTGGACGCTAGCCAGCGAATCGCTTGTGCGGCGTGCTCGTCGGATTCAACGACAACTGATGCCATACCAGCACCGATAGCCGTTGCAAGAGCAAGTTCGTGACCGTTGTCTTTTGGAGCACATAATTCCGCAATGGTGCCGATGATGCCTTCCAATTCTCCTCGGTCTCGAGCAGCGATAACGGCACTCGCACCGCCCGCTAAGCCCTTCGCTCCGGACTTTTGTTCCATTTCCGCTTTGGCGAGATTCAACGCACGCTCTGCTTCGCGGAGCTTGACCTCGACACGTGTTCGGTCTTCTCCAAGTTGAGCTTCTGCTTGTTGGGATTTGTTCAAAGCCGCAGCGAGGGCTTCTCGGTCGTATTCGGGTGCATCTTCTTTCAATTGCTGACCACGAAGGTCCAATTCGCCCAATGCTAGACGGAGTTCCTCCACCTCTTCTTGAGCGCTCGCAAGTTGTCCGCCAATCAGTTCGGCTTCGAGAGCAAAACGGTCCACGTCGGATTGGGCAGAGGAGAGGGACTCCTGACTCGCTTCAACCTTGGACTGTGCATCAGTAAGGGCATTAGCTAAATCTTGATTCTTTTCACCCGCCGATTCCAAGGCATGGCGAATGTTGACTTCTTCATCCTGAGCCTCTTTCAAATCCCTCAAGGCAGATTCGAGAGCATCATTCGCTGAACGAAGTTCATTTTGGAAGCGTTCAAGTTCTCCCTTGGCTTCTGTGCCTTGTTCAACCGTACTGCTCAATTCGATGGCTTCGTCCTCGTCTTCACGCTCAGCATCGCTGATTCGGTCGGTATTCAGTTCAATTCGAACTTGAAGTTCTTGGATTGCCTTTCCGAGTTCTGAGGTTTCCCCACCGGTCAATTTGTTGATCTCTTGTTGGAGTTCTGAAATCTTGTCGTCGAGTTCAAGGAGTAACTTTTCGCTTACAGTGTGCTCGTCAATGAGGTGTTGGCTTTCCGAAAGGTATCGGTCACGCTGCTCCACATGGAAATCCAATTCATTCTTCATGCTCGCATATCGCGATTGGAGAAGGAGGGTGTTGGTGCGTTGTATTTCATCAGCGACATCCTTGGCCTTTTGAGCCACAACCTTCTCCTTTTCCAGCGTCGCAAGCCGGTCGAGTTGTTCCTTTTCCAATAAACCAATTCGCTCAAGATAAGTTTCCACCATTTCTTTTTGCTTGGTTGCTTTGCGGATTTCATCGTCATAAGATGTCACTCCTGCAACATTATCGAGGACCTTACGGCGTTCGTTGGCGGTCATTTTAGCCAGGCTGGTCACGTCACCTTGGAGGACGATATTGTATCCGTCTGGACGTGCATTGGCGGCACCGAGGAGACGATGAAACACCTTCTGCGTACTGTCCTCTCCGTTGAGCTGGTAGGTCGTGACTGGATTGTTTGATGCTGTCAGTCGGATGCGTCGCGACATGCGAATTTCCTCTTTATCCAAAGGCAGTCGGCGACGGCCATTACCCATGACTGGATTGGCAAAAACAAGCGTTACGCTGCAATCGCGTGCAGGCTTGGAGTTTTTTCCGCCATTGAAGATGAGGTCTGCTGAATTTTGAGCGCGAATAACACGGTTGGATTTAGGGCCCAGCACGAATTGAATCGCATCTCCACAATTCGATTTCCCTGAACCATTAGGTCCAGTAATCGCCGTGAAACCGCGGTCAAGAGGTACCGTAACCTCGCCCTTGAACGATTTGAAATTATTCACTTCAAGTGATTTTAGATACATCCCTATCCCTCTCAGTAAGGAAACAAGCCCTTACCTTATTTCTTGCACCCGTTCCTTACAGCCTTTAAAGAATGCGAATAATCACGGCTCAGTCACGCGGTTTTCAGACCCCTAGAAGCGAAGCCGAAGAGGGTTCAAAAGACGCCTAATTGATTGCATTTCTTACACCCTGCACCTTGACAATAAGGGCAGGTGGCCATCACGAGAATTTTACTTCGGCGGCGTTTCATTGCGAGATTTTTATCGCGTTGAAGGAAACGGGAGCGTTCGACTCGATCCAATGCCTTCTCGTCATGCTTCTCTTTGCTGAATGAACCTCGGAATACTCCTGCTTTTTGTCGCCTTCGCTCTAATTTGTCACGGGTTTGAACAACAGCTTCTGCCTCCCAATATTTTGGCCCACGCATGAGGAATGCCCCAAGGGCAGCGAACGATATTTGAACAATCCACGGAGAAATTTCGAACGGGAAGAAATCCGCAAGTGATTCGGAGGATGCAGAAGATGGCAGGACGCCTAACCGGTCCAATATCGCCAGTGAAAAGAACATACAACCAACGATGAACCCTGCTTTTCGCAAACGCTTGGCCCAGGCTTTGTTCTGTGGCAATTCCAAACGCCCAGCAAGCAGGATAACCAATCCTTCAGCAAGCATCAACAAGTCCGCTCCGGACCATTCACCTTGTTCACCGAGACAAAAGGAGGTGTTCATGGTCTCGAGGTCGTTTTCAATGGTCTCAAATCCACAGGCGGGGTCTGCCATCATCATCACATCGAGTTTGTACCCTTCCGCTCCGTTGACCGCCATTGGCGCTACAGCACCGAATTGAACATTGGCGAGGACAAACAGGACGATGGCTCCACCGACGACTGTTCCTAGGATTCTACGCATCGCTCGCCCCATCCTCAACCAAAGGAATGGACTTCATAGTGATATCGCGAAGCAGAAGCATCTCAAGCTAGCCATCAGCATGAAGAAGGATGAGGTTGAGGCAGGAGCATCCCGAGGTTTTGACATGGCCCACATCGTCATCATCGGCAGCGGAATTGCCGGACTTTTTGCAGCAGGCACGCTTGCTGATGCTGGTCACCGAGTCACCGTTGTCACCAAGCAGCGAACGAAGGATTCCTCCACCAATTGGGCGCAGGGTGGAATCGCTGCCATTTTAGACAAAACCAATGCTGATGAAATGGAAGCACACGTCCGAGATACTCTTGCATCAGGTGACGGCCATTGTGATGAAGCAACGGTCCGAGCCATTATTTCCGATGCAGGCGAGCGGATTCGGGATTTGATACGGATTGGGGTTGAATTCGAAAAAGAGGTTGATGGCTCATTTTCCTTGGCCAAGGAAGGCGGTCATTCAACACCGCGTATTCTTCATGCAAAAGACGCTACAGGGAAGGAAATTGAGCGGGCGCTTTCGGCTTATGCAGAGGCCCATGAAATGATCAAATTGCGCCCCAATACCTTGGCCATTGACCTCATTCAACGAGTCCACAGCCAACCAGAACAAGGCATCGCAGGCGTATGGTGCCTTGACCAAGTGAGTCAAGAAGTTCTGACCATCGAAGCCGATGCAATCATCCTTGCAACCGGTGGTGTTGGACGCTTATGGAAGCAAACAACCAATCCCTCAGTTGCCACAGGCGATGGTTTAGCGATGGCCTATAGAGCGGGTGCTTGCGTGAAAGATTTGGCCTTCATTCAATTCCACCCCACTGCGTTACATTCGTCATATGCGCGTCCTTTCCTCATCAGTGAAGCCTTGCGTGGCGAAGGTGCAGTTTTACTTGATCATCAAGGCCTAAAGGACTGGAAGCACGCTTGCTTGGAGGCAGAGAATAATGGAAACGACGCCCCCTCCCCAGAAGGATATTCTTTCACCTATGATCATTCGCATCACGGGTCAATGGCCACCCGAGATATTGTTGCAAGAGCCATCGATCAGCAACTCAAGAAAAACGCTCAAACACACGTCTACCTCATTACCTCACATCTCGATATCCACCTCCTCAAGGATAAATTTCCGACCATCACCAAGCGCCTGGCAATGGAAGCGATGGAAATCGGAAAAGACCCCATTCCCGTTGTACCCGCTGCCCACTACATGGTAGGGGGCATACGAGTGGACGAAATTGGACGAGCCTATGTGCGGGACCAAGAAGAAAACATGCCACATCTCTATGCCATTGGCGAGGTCGCCTGTACCGGCATGCATGGAGCCAACCGGCTTGCATCAAACAGTTTACTGGAGGCAGTGGTCTATGCACACCGTGTTGCAACACATTTGATTCAATCTCCCCCTGAAGTCTATGAAGGCACACATCCGACGTGGCGAGCTGATGGTACAACCAATCTTGAGGAACATGCAACGGTGGCTCACGACCGTATGAGTTTGGTCAATACCATGTCACAAGAAGTAGGTATTGTTCGTACCAATCAACGCCTCAAACGAGCAAAACGTCGCCTCTCACTCTTTGAACAAGAAATTGACCTCATTTGGAGAGCATCCCGACCCGCCCGAGAGATTGTGGAGTTACGCAACCTCGCCCTTATTGGAGGGCTTGTCGTTGAGGATGCCTTGGCCCAAAATGCCAATGCTGGATTGCATTACAACATTGACCTCATCAAGGATGACAAGCGAGAATGAGCGAGGTCATGAGTTGATTCACGGGCACCTCGAGTCCGTGATTTTCTGCTAAACGGACAATTGCTTGGTTTAGCGATGCAATTTCCGTTGCCTTTCCTCGCTTGATGTCTTGGAGCATGCTGCATGAATTTTCACTCGTCGTCTCAAGGACGTGGCGAAGTTGCTGTTCAAAACCGACTTCATCAACGACATTGATGCGTTCCAATCGAGCCACCTTTGCCGCCTCCCTGTAAATGGTCATGCAAGCATCGAACAATCCGGGGGCGAGAAGGGCTCCGTTTTTCACACCGGCTAAGGCAGCCAGGGGGTTAATGGATAAATTCAGCATGACTTTGCCCCAAATCATTTCGGCGGCATCATTCATCAGTACCGGCGAAAGACCTGCAGAATCAATTGCCTCAAGGAGACTCTCCACCACCTCAGCCGAAGGTCCAAAAGGTGTTGAAGCAATGTGAAGTTCGCCTTTTCCGGCCCAATGAACGGTTCCATCGCTTTCTTTGTAGGCACCATGCGTAGTGGTTGCGGCAAGCGTCCGATGTTGGCCAATGTGTTGAGCAAGAGTTTGGACATGGCCGAGTCCGTTTGAAACGGTCAATGCGATACCTGTTTTCTTAAGCAAGGTTTCAGCCAGTGGGGCAAGGGTAGCCACATCGTAGGCCTTACAGGCGATCATGACGATGTCTGTGCCACCTAGAAGTTCCTCAGGAAGTGGTAATTCTTCAACCGAATGCAAAAAGCGTTGTGAGGGTTGTGAATCAATATTGAAACCATTGACTTGAAGGCCCTCAAGAAGGACTTGAGCGCCACGTTCTCCTCTTCCGTGGAGGTGGATTTCATGAAGGGTTTGTGCTAGTGACGCCCCAAGTAGAGTTCCTATCGAACCGATTCCAAGAATGGAAATACGCATAGAAATACCTCATGGATAACTGGCCAAGTGGAGAACTACCGTGCCCGCATCGTAGGTCACCCACATGGTTGCTAGCGGTTCTTGAGGTGGTGAAAGGGTCAATGCAGTGCTGCCTGGCGCGAGTGATGAGCCATCCCAATCATGTGTCCAGTCATCTCCAAACCCTCCTTCTCTTGCCAAACGGAATGGTATTGATTCGTTGGTTGGATTGTGGAAGGTGATTGAATCCATGCCGCCATTGATGAAGGTGCCCTCGTAGGCAATCGCCCAAGGCGTGGTCCAAAATCGGGTGGTTGAGTTCATCCATGTCACAAGGAGTTCGGGGCCCTCCATGACTGTAAAATTCAATCGAGGGTAGGGGGAGAATGTGTCATCACACACGGTGATATTGGCCCCATTCTCTACGTGAAGGGTCAAATTTTGATCCCCATCAATGACTGGAAGTGAGCCTACTGAGCGAATGCTTGTATCCCACACCCAAGCACCATCTGAAGGTCGGGCGGGTGGACTGACACTGGCGTTGATGGGGCAGAATGCTTCATTCTCTAGCAAGACCCCTCCCTCGCTCAACAGAGCCCCCCATGACTGAGAATGATTGCCGGTAATAACCCAGCCTTCTTCTGGAACGTAGGCGACACGGGGTCCTTGAGCGGGCAATAGCGGCTCAAAGGTGTCGTTGTTGATGTGGAGAGTGGCCATGCTCGGTTCAAAGACAAGTGGGTCAAGACCGCGTAGGCAAAATACATCTGGAGCCTCAAGGTACGATGCATTCATGCCAATTTGGTTGTCGATTTGAACGAGATTAGTTTGGAGTCCCTCGAGTTGAGATTCCATGACACTTATGTTGAGTTCATCGGATTGGATGATATCGCCATAAAGATCAACGCAACGCAATACCGCATCTCCAGATTCAACGTCATACCATGTCTCAGACGGTACAACTTCGAGAGCCGGGCGGACCTGCATGGGCTCGACATAGTAATCATCATTCATTTCAACGACGTATGAGAAGTTGGCAGCAGTTGGTGCCAGTGGGCCGCTCCAGGTGAGATTGACCCAGAATACGGCTGTTCGTTGAGGCAAGAGGTCTGACCCACAACCAAAGCCATTGAACTGGCGGGTTGATTCGCCATCACAATCCCATTCAACTTCCCAGTTCGTTCGTTCTTGTTCAAAGAGAGCATGTATGGCGTATGGTTGGCGTAAGGATGACGGATTTGTAATACGGACTTCGTTATGCGAAGTCCACGTCATGTTGTCATCAACTACTGCCAACTCAGGCGAGAGGAGGGTGTAAGACATCTCAGCGTCCCATGATTCGTCGTGAAGAACGGGTTGTTGAGCAGGCAACAAGAAAAGGAAGATGATGAGCAAGAGCATCCCCATCTTTCGATGATCTTCTTCGCTCAAGCCCGATGTCTCGTCCAAAATGAGTGGAATACGGATGTCGTTGCCAAAGAAAAAGAGAAGCGGTAACAAGAGCGCCAAGACAAGATACCACAGCGAAAAGCCAGCGAAAACATCGAATAAATATGCGAAAAGGAGAATGGTCACAAAGAGAAGGCTCTGGGTGCTTGAGCTCCTCGCATCAAAAAGACCCATTCTCGCAATCAACAGTCGACCTCCTGGGAAGGTTGGAATTGGCAATAGAGAAATCCAAGAGAATAAAATCAGCATTCCGCCTGCATGAACCCATGGATGAGCCCAAGCCATGCGAATCATGGAATCCTCGGCGATGAATTCTGTTGCGATGAGACTCAGGAATACGGGTGAGACCGTGATCAGTGGCATGGTTGTTGACTCAAGGTATTCGGGCGTGAGGCCGATGCCCAGCATGAGGAGGATAATTCCAGCAACTGCGAGAACAAGTGGGACTGAAAGAGCAGTATGCCCCAACGCAGCCCTGTTGGGCCACGGACGTGCATCCATTCTTGGCATGGTCGGAATCAGGAGGATGCCGAACGGCCAAAAGAGCCATTCTGCTGGGAACAGTCCCAAGGCATACAGGGCGATGGTGAAATCGGGAACCGGCATGATGTGCCCGCTACGAACACCAAAGCGACGAGCGATGCGTCGTTGAAGGAACGATGCCAACAGCAAAACAGCAACGATGGGCAAGGTATAGCCAACGAGGGCATCGACGAATGAAGAAGCATGAAACCAACCACCTTCGGGGCGAACGGATTGCATCCAGACATCGCCCGCAAGGGTGAGCGTCAAGAGAGAAAGCATCCAGAAGAGAAGGACGTTGTTGAGGCGAGGAAATTGGCGCTCCGGGGCAGGGAAAACGGTCAACACCCAATCATCATCACGAGTTAATTTCGTCATCCAACCCAATCGTTCGAGATGCTTATTGATGGTACTCAATTCATCATGTATGTCCTCGCCTTCCATGGGCATGATGCACCATGATGGCCACCTGCCACCGTTTTCGCTGAGAATATGAACGTAGGTTGAGAGGATGGACTCAAGCAAATCATGCTGTGACCAAGCACGCTTGTGATGCGGCAGTGAATCTTCTACGGTGAGGGACTCGTCCATTCATCTGCCCCCCTTGTCAAACCGGTGAGGCCCATCCCCCATGAATCCCTCGTTGAGGAAAGGCTCACTTATTCTTGAACCGCTTCAAGCGGAAGGTCTCTTCTCGCTCCATTTCTTCAAGGCGAAGTTGGATGAAGACCCTCGCTTCTTCGAGTTCTGGAATGACCTTGAATTCCAAAGCATTGACACGCCGTTTGGTGGCCTCAATTTCAGCCAGAAGGCGCTTCAAAGTGGCTTCCATTTCAGAAGCCTTCACGATTTTTTCAATCAATTCACTGAAGGAATCGCTTGCCTCATCGATGTAGGGCGAGGAACCGATAAATCCGATACCTCGCTCTGCAAAGGTCGACTTGAGATTGGTTCCCGTGACGCTGGGAACGACGACACCCATGATGTTACGGCGCTCAACTTCAACCTCGGGATGCGCTGAGTTAGCAATGGCGGCGGCTCGAACGGCCAAACCACCTTCAATGGCATTGGCGAGGTCAATCCGTGTTTTTGCCAACGAGTAGGCTGCGGTTAGATCTCGCTTTGCTTCAATCATTTCTGCGAGAAGTTGCCTGAATTCGTGAAACAATCCGTCTCGCTTCATTTTCAGAAGTTTGTAACCGTTTTTGGTTTGTTTGATACGCCCCTTGAGCTTGATGAGTTCGCTGCGGGTTGGTTTAATGTCCAATGCCATCGATCTCACCTCGTTCTTTGTTCACCGTTGTCGTTCACTCGCGGTTGTCAGGGTGGTACTTTTCAATCCACTTTTGGTCAAGACGAACGAGATATTTGGTATCGATGGATGACATCAACGTCCAACACAAATCAAGCGTTTCCTCAATTGAACGGTCCTCATCACGAGTTTGGCGAAGGAACTTGTCTTCAAAGACGCCGGAGAAGTCAAGCAATTGCTTGTCACGCTCGTTGAGTGCATCTTCACCAACAATGGCGACGAGCCCACGAAGTTCACGTCCTTGGGCGTACGCAGCGTACATCTGGTCGGAAACGGACTTGTGGTCTTCACGAGTGGTCTTCTCTCCGATACAGGAACCCATCAGTCGTGAAAGAGATGGCAGAACGTTGATCGGCGGATAGATACCCTGTTGGTGCAATTCACGGGAAATCACAATTTGGCCTTCAGTGATGTAACCAGACAAATCCGGGATTGGGTGAGTGATATCGTCACCAGGCATGGTTAGAATTGGGAATTGTGTGATTGAACCCTTCTTTCCTTTCACGATACCTGCACGCTCGTAGAGCATGGCCAAGTCAGTATACATGTAACCGGGGTAACCACGACGGCCGGGAACTTCTTCACGGGCTGCACCGATTTGTCGCAGTGCATCGCAATAGTTGGTCATGTCAGTGTAAATGACCAGAACGTGGTAGTCCTTCTCAAAGGCGAGGTACTCAGCGGCCGTAAGGGCGAGACGAGGTGTAATGATTCGCTCAACAGCAGGGTCGTCGGCAAGGTTGACGAACAACACAGCGTTTTCGAGGGCACCGGTTCGTTCCAAATCAGAACGGAAGAAATTGTATTCTTCAGCGGTGATTCCCATAGCACAGAACACAACAATAAATTCTTCATCAGAATCCTTGAGTTTGGCTTGACGAGCAATTTGCAACGCAATGTCGTTGTGCGGAAGACCAGATGCTGAGAAAATCGGCAACTTCTGCCCACGCACGAGACTCGTACAAAGGTCGATGGCTGAAACACCCGTTTGAATGAAATCATTTGGGCTCTGTCGGCTGTAAGGGTTGATAGCAGCACCAATGATGTCTGCTTTCTCGTCAGCAACGATTTCAGGTCCACCGTCACGAGGACGTCCTGCACCGTCGAGAATTCGTCCGACGAGATCGGTACTTACGGGGAGTTTGAAAACATCGCCCATGAAGGTAACACCGGTTTCTCGGTTGATTTTGGCAGTTCCTTCAAACACTTGGACAATCACCAAGTCGTCGGAAGTGTCGAGCACTTGTCCGTTCTTGATGTCGCCATTTGCAAGGCGGAGCGTTACAATTTCACCAAAGGCAACGGGTTCAGTTTTGTTCAAAAAGACCAGTGGTCCCTTGACGTCAGTAATGGTTCGGTATTCTTTTCCAGTCATGTCAATCCTCTCCTCAGTTGCTCTCCACCGCATCGGCAATTTCATCGTTCATCTTCTTGACCATGGAATCAATACGGTCAATGTATCCTTTCTCAAAGCGACCACGCATGAGGTCGGAGCGAGCAGGAACGTTGACGACATCGTTCAACAGTGCACCGTCCGCCATGGCGCTCTTTGCAGCGTCTTGGAAGGACAGGATGGCTTTGGCCATGTGATATTGCAAGTGAATGTCGCAGTAGGCATCAACGTCGTGGAAGCCGTTTTGTTGCAAGAAGAATTCACGGATCATACGAGCGACTTCAAGGGTGAGTTGCTGGTCCACAGGAAGTGCATCGGAACCAACGAGTTGAACGATTTCTTGAAGTTCAGACTCAATTTGAAGCAGACCACTGATTTGCGTTCGGATTTCAGGGAAATCTTGAGCAATGTTATCGCGGAACCACTGGTCCAAGCTTTGTGGGTACAAGGAATAGGAATTCAACCAGTTGATTGCTGGGAAGTGACGTTGACGAGCCAATCCTGCATCAAGCCCCCAGAACACCTTCACAATTCGAAGTGTACCTTGGGAAACCGGTTCGGAGATGTCACCGCCAGGAGGCGAAACAGCACCGATAACGGTGACGGAGCCGTCATCGCCGTTGAGTGTCTCAACACGGCCTGCACGTTCGTAGAACTCTGCAATCCGAGATGAAAGGTAAGCGGGGTATCCTTCTTCACCGGGCATCTCTTCCAAACGTGATGAAATTTCACGCATTGCTTCTGCCCATCGAGAGGTTGAGTCGGCCATGAGCGCAACGTCATAGCCCATATCACGGAAGTATTCTGCAATGGTGATTCCAGTGTAAACAGATGCTTCTCGGGCTGCGACAGGCATGTTGGATGTGTTGGCAATCATCACCGTTCGCTCCATGAGGGGCTTTCCAGTGTTTGGATCAATCAAGTGAGGGAATTCGTCCAACACTTCTGTCATCTCGTTTCCACGCTCTCCACACCCGATGTACACCACAAGTTGGGCATCGGAGTACTTTGCAAGCGACTGTTGTGTAACGGTCTTACCGGATCCGAATGGACCAGGGATGCCAGCTGCACCACCTTTTGCGAGTGGGAACAAGAAGTCAAGAATTCGCATTCCAGTAACAAGCGGAGTGTCAGGTGCGTACTTCTGTTGGAAGGGGCGAGGGGTTCGCACGGGCCACTTCTGCATCATCTGCATCTCCGTACCATCTTCGAGCACACACACAGTCTGTGTCACGTTGAAATCACCCGATTCAATCGATTTCACAGTACCGCTGACTGTTGGAGGGACCATGATTTTGTGGATAATCGTGTCAGTTTCTTGAACGTGACCAATCACTTGGCCGCCGACCACTTCATCGCCGACAGCGACTTGTGGCTCAAAAGTCCAAATCTTTTCGAGGTCAAAAGCATCTGCGTCAACACCACGAGTGATGAACACACCCATTTCCTTCTCAAGGGTAGGGAGAGGGCGCTGGATACCGTCGTAAATTTGAGTCAAGAGACCGGGTCCCAATGATACAGAGAGTGTTTCTTCTGTGTTCAACACGGGCTCACCTGGACGAATACCCGAGGTGTCTTCGTACACTTGGATGACGGCTTTTTCGCCGTGCAGTTCAATCACTTCACCCATAAGACCTTCGTGGCCAACCCGTACAACGTCATACATTGCTGCGCTCATGCCAGTGGCGGTCACGACGGGCCCCGAAATTCGGTAAATTACTCCTTCATTGCTCATTTTTTCATCTCCTGGTTTGGTTGGAAGTTCACTTCCACAAATCGACTCCTATTGCTTTGCGGATGGTGTCTCGCAAAGCGGTGTCTTCCTCCGTACCGATGCCAAGAACGGTAGGAGAAACAGACGCAGAGAGTTGATTGCGCAACCGCTCTGGCAAGTCGGCAAGCATGGCGGAGTCGACCACCACGATACCAACTGACTTGTTGTTGAGTAGGGAACGAAGGGTTGAGTGCAATGCCTCATCACCTTCGGGATTGTGCAGGTCTGAAAGACCTGCGAGTTGGAAGCCCAACGTGAATGCGGGGGAGCCTACGACTGAAATCTCCATAGTATCACCTCAAAGAACGTGTGCCTCCAGCACTTCGGAAGACAAACCAGCGAGACGACCGCGTACGATCAATCGCAAATCTGAAACTTCCTGGACCTTCATGGCCACATAATGAATGATAGGCAGAGCCGATACGGGATGGAGGTAGCTCATCCGTTGCATCATAGCATACTCTCGCGCTTTCATCCAAGTCACGATGGGGTCAAGGCTTCGTGTGGACGTCGCCTCCTGCAAGACACCTTCAAATTCGGTCATGTCAAATCGGTCGCCTGAACGAAGAAGGTCAAGCATGGCTTCACGGCCACCGGTTGCTATCGATGAGAACATCCGCTTGGGAATCAATCGTCCTCCTGGGATAAGCAGATGAACGAGTTGCTCAGAGGCAATACCCGCTGAATCTGCTTCAAGGATGTTGACGATGTTACGATGGTCAATTTCTGCTGCAAACAGTCGCGATAGGAATCGAGCAGGTGCTCCCTTTGATTGAAGGAGAGCACGTTGGGATGCCGCATAGTAGTGACGATCAAGTGCGTCTTCATAGTCAGCAAGTGAACCGTCTTCAGGGACCTTGGCAAGTGCTGCGCCGAAGGACTTGCGTCGCATCAAAACGGCAGCAGATCTGAGGTCATCACAACTTTCTACAACCTTCAGCCATGGTGTGTTCACATCATTGATTTCTGGAAGGATGCTGTTGCCAACTTCCTCAACCGAGACCTCGTTCTGAATTGCACGCAAGACTGCTTTTGCATTTTGGTATTCAAACCTCGAAGTGTAGATTTCAATCAGCGGACGAATGGTCCGATTCGACATGTTGACGATATCGGTGAGTTCACCCTCAAGATTGTGAGTGAGTGCTGCTTCAACCAAATCCCCACCGCTGAGTTTACCAGCGTAGAGGTCAATTTCTGTTCGGTATCCAATGTCACCAACGGCCACCGTCAACTGGTCAACCGACTGGTTGATGAGTTGACGTAGACGAGCCCGGTCAGCCAGCTTTTGCCGTCGTGCCTTGGCACGTGAGACGACATAAGGGGTGTTTCCGAGCATCATGATATTCACCTTCTTCATCCAAACAGTGTTTCGTTGACAGTGGAGAGATTGTTGGACCATGCACGCTGCAACATGTTGTCGAAGCGCATGTCAAAGGACACAGAGCCATCTTCAGCCTCGAGGATAAATCCTCCAAGGCCTTCAACACTCTCAGCAACCTTACGGTCCCCAGCGGCCTTGGTAATGGCTGCTCGGTCAATTTCAACGGGTCGAATGACAAATTTCCCCTTTGCCAACTTCTCAGATTCACTGAGCAGTGATTTCAGCAGTGCGGCTCGTCCTATCATGCCGGGATCGGCAATATGGTCTCTGGCAGCATCAAGTGTAGCATCCAGAACCTTACGTCGAGCCACGAGGATGTCCTGTTGGTTCGATTGTCGGGCGCTGGCAACCAACTCGCGAGCGAGTTGGCCTGCTTCCTTTTCTGCACGCTGCTTCGCTTCAGTTTGCATGTCGCCGACCTTGGCTTCTGCATCAGCCAGCAATTGTTTGGCCTCTGCTTTCGCAGCCTTAATCAGCGCTTTCGCTTCTTTTTCAGCCGAAGCCGCAATGTCGTGGGCAAGTGTTTCTAATGTCATTCATTCATCTCCTTCATCGTTCGTTCGATTGGGCCTTCGCCCAACGGAAACCGTTTCTCCTCAATTTCCGAGGAAAAGCGGAAGTGCACCGAGAATCACGATGGATTCTGGAAGAGCGGTGAAGATCAAAGCAACACCGAACTTGCTGCCGTCCTCGGCAAGCATGCCGACAGCAGCGCTGCCGATAGCGGCTTGGGAGAATCCAGCACCGATGGCGGCAAGGCCAAGGGCTAGACCGACACCAACGTCGCCAGTCATTCCGTCAGTTGCACCCGAATCGGTTGTCTCTTCTGCAGCAACACCTTGGGCGACCAAGGCGAGCGTTAGCAAGACGATCAGTGTGCGTAGGCTTGTTTTTAGGGTATTCTTGTTCATTTTTCTACCTCCTAGTTTTTTGTCCGTGGGACTATGATTGCCCCTCCGTATGGAGGGTGCGACCGCCGAGTGGGGTAAAAACCCGACCGGAGCCGTCGTAGAACTTGCCCATCCACTCAACGAAGTGGAGACGGGCTGCGTGGATGCTCGGAGAGAGCAAACCAAGTGCGAGAGCAAAGGCTTGAATGAGAAGGAAAAGAACAGCGCCAAAGATGATTTCGAGAACTCCGGCGCCAGTTGCTGTCATCATGTCCCACCCCATCACGATGGAGACTTCTGCGATTTTGACACCTGCAACTCCAACGCCCATGACCCGGAGGTATGAGAGTGTGTTAGCGAGAAGGCCAAATGTTTCAATCGGACCCATTATCAAACCGCCTGCCCAACCAAACTTCTCGAATACAGCAAGACCGATGATGAGGCAAACAATTCCAATGAGCACGGCAAGACCTGGCGTGGTTGGTGCAAAGACTGCATGGTCGCCCGTTAGGAATCCGTAAATGTGAACGAAACCGCCAGTGAGGATAATGATCCAGCTTCCTTTTTCAAAGAAAGCGGCAACGAGGCCGTGAGCCTTTGCAACATTGATGAAGCCAATGATAAAGCCGAGCATCAGATGGAATACGCCGAGATAGACGGACAGTAGCACGTAGTCCTGGAGCGCTCCTGTTGCTCGGTGGAACGGAATGTAGGTGTGGCTCATGCCCAGCGTACCGGTAATGAAGGTGGGGAGGTGCCCGTCAGTTGCCCCTTTTGTGAATTCATACAAAGGAGCAAGCGGAGACCATGATTCATCCCACACGAAGCCGAATCCTTCGGCAAATAACAATCCCCAAATGATGCACCATATGCCCATCCACTTCAGAATGGTGATGCCGTTTTTGACCACGGGATCGGCAGCGAAGGGCTTGGTACCAAGCCACATCCCCAAGAGGAGAATGACAAGGCCATATCCGAAATCGCCGAGAATAAGTCCGTAGATCATTGGGAAGGTGAACATCATCAGGGCCGTTGGGTCAAAGGAACCGTAGGTAGGGCGGCCCACCAAATCCACCATCAATTCGAAAGGCCGTGAAACCGGGTTGTTTTCAAGTGCAACTGGCGGAGAAGGTTCGTGGTGTTCTTCATGTCCGTCATGGTGGTGATGGTCGTTGACGAAGGCCTCGACTTCAACGTGAGAAGCGATGTTCTTCAAAGCAGAGCGGATGAAACCTTCCTTGGAGGATGGAACCCATGCATCAAGGGCAAATGCTTGTCCTGTGACGGCCATTTGTGTCGGAGCGGTGAAGACTTGGTCTTCCTTAGACAGGTATTCGTGGATGGCAAGCATGTTACGGGCGTTGTCATTTGCCCAACGATGCGCATTTTCAGATGCTGCATGCATGCTTGAGAGAACTTCGGAGCGGCGTGCCGAGATTGTTTTGATGGCTTCGCTCGGCGTACCGTTCATGTCGGGAATTTGTACCGCTTTGCCCCCTAATTCACCCAAGGCCATCTGAACTTCTGCAGATTGGCCAGGGAGACAGGCGACGGCCACGATGCCCGGCGCTGTTGCCATCTCGACCTTGGATGCGAGAGGGCCAAAAATACCTCGTGCTTTGCTTGATTTCTTTGTTTCTGAAACGAAGACTTCTACTCGGCCTGTACCCGTAAGCAATTCCAAATCCATGTTGAGCGGGGCGAGGCGCTCAAGGAGTTTGAGTTGCTCGTCAAGGACCGAAAGTTCAGATTCTGCATCCCGTTGTTGATCGAGCAGGTCGAGACCATGTTGGAGCTTCTCTGGGAAATCTCCAGCGAGCAATTCTTTGATACGAGCGAGAGGTACTGGCCCGTCTGCATTGACTGGATTGAAGGCAGATACGGCAGCACGTACTTTTGCGAGCAAGGCGCTGACGTTGTTGGCCTCATCACTTGCGATGGCTTGGCCGACTTGAACGCCGTCTTCGAAGTTTGAATAGGACTCAACATGGACACATCCAGCCTTTGTGCAGGCTCGAAGCACCTCTTCCATGCGGTCAACTGGCGCGGCCACTGTCAAACGAGACATGGCCACGGTGTCAAACATGATGTCACCTCACTCCGAAGTCAATCCGTTGACAACCATTTGCACGGCTTTGTCTTGATTTGCTGATGAGCTCTTCTGGATGGAAGAAACTTCTTTTGACCCTTCTGCTTTGACGGAATCGGCTTCTGCCTGAGCACCGTCACGGGCTTCATCGAGAATTTTTTGTGTCATGGCAACGGAGTCTTCTGCTGCAGACTGTACCATCTCAGAAGATTTCTTGCGAGCATCTGACATGATTTTTGCCGCTTCTTCTTGAGCGGCAGCAAGGCGGGATTCCGCGTCTTGCTCGGCGTTTTTGATACTGCGGAGGACGTCGACCATACCCATGTAGAACACCTGTTGATTCGCCTCAGCAAAAGGGGGTTTATCAGTCTAACGGGATTGGTTGCTGGCCCACTGTTTCAGGCTTCCTGCCACGGAATCGACTGGCCATTCCGAATGGATACAGCAGCCTTCCTTGAACATCTGTGAAGCCAACCTCCTTCATCATCTTGCGATAGTAACCATTTGTGCCATAATGAGTGTAACTCTTTGCGAGTCCTTTCCAAGGGTGGTTTTTTTCGCCCGTGATGATACGTGCCATAATTTGTACGACGGAATTCATCCATAGGACGCCAAAGATTCCGTGCAATTTGTTAGCCTTACCAGCATCACAAATGACGAGTTGTCCGCCTGGCTTGAGGACTCGGAAGATCTCTTGGAGCCCTTGCTTTTTATCTTTAAAATCACGGAATGAGAAGAGGCAGAAGACCATGTCAAAGGTATTGTCAGGCAAGGGAATGGCTTCTGCAATGGCTTCGACATACACTGCGGGAGGCTCCCCCCGTTGCTGCCTTGCCCCATCGACCCGTCGGCGAGCGGTTGCCAGCATTTCGGGAGAGGGATCAAGACAGGTCACGTCCAACCCAGTGAGGTCTTCCGCGAAGGAACCTGGGCCACATCCAACCTCGAGAACCTTCATTCCGGGCTTGGCATGCTGTCGGACATTTCGTCGCCAACGCCGATCCTGTCCGAAGGTCATCCAAGTATTGACCCGGTCGTAATTGGGAATGGTTGCCTCAAGTTGGCCCTCAAGTTCTTCCCATGCCTCTGGGTCAATGCCCGAGGGGTCGAATCCACCCGTCGCTGCGCGCTTGCCCATGCCTCTTGGGAAACCCCGACCGTTTTGGACATGTCGTTTGTTCCACGATACTTCGCATCATGCGATACGTTCGACCGTTTCGGGCGTAATACCCTCTTCTGGCGTCACGCGGAAGACCAAAATCTTCAGATTCTCAGGAGCGTTTCTAAACTTCGAAACGATCATTGAATTTTCAAAATCTGTTCCGATGGTACGGACCTTGAACGAAAGGACCATGTCGGCGATGGATGACAATTCTTGTTTGATGGTCGGGTTCAATCCATCTGTTGACACGGAAATCATCAGCAGACCGCGTACCATCTGTGCGTGAGCTTGGAGCATACGAACCATTGAAATGACTCGAGAAGGGTCTTCACGCTGCAAGAAGAAATCCAAATTGTCAAGCACTGCCCTGAAGTAAGGACCAAGACCCATGATTTCATTGGTTACTTCAGTCAGGTAGTCTTGACTGCTGTCGTCAACGAATCGAGTTTGGGCGAGACGTTGAATATCTGCCAGCTGAAAGCCCTCAAGACGGTACCTGCTTGCTAGCAGGTCGCGTTCGAGAACGTTGGCGTTGTACTCCTCACCGATGGTTCGGACATTGATATCAAGAGGCCAACTGTATTTTTTGAAGATACGAGTAATCTCTTGCTGCCCTTCATCTGTTGTGATGTACAATGTGTTGTCAGGTTCTTCGGCAGGTGAAGTAAATTGTTTTGCAAATAATTCGCTCCCGGAACCGGTTTCAGTGAAAGCGATCATGGTAAAGCCTCTCGGGACGCCTCCGTTCATTTCATTGTCGAATTTAGGGACGCCAAAAGAGCCTACGGTGCCAAAGAACTCTTCGTCTTCAGGGTCAAAATCAAATTTTCTTGCCATCTTTCATTCCTCACATTAAGACCACTTGGCCACGGTCAACAAGATCCGTGCAGTAGGTGTCAAGATTCGCCAAAACCAACGGTGGAGTTTGGTCCGGGACGTTAAGAATCACCGAAAGCACCTCGCGCTGACGGAAGGTGTTGATGAACGTGTGGAGGTATTCCGCCAACATTCTGTCGTCGTTGTAAATGGCCAGAGCATTCACGCTATCAAGGAAGACAAAATTTCGTTGTGAAGTCACCGTTCGCAGTACATAGAGCGTGCGAAGAAGGGTGCTTTCAAGCATGATAGGACTGTCGATGAAGGTGATGTTCGGGTATTCCACATCAGTCCCACCCAACACACCTGATGAAACCAAGTCAAGGAAGTGGATGTTGGATACGTCAATACCGATGGCCTCGAAGGCCTGAATAATTTCAACAGCACCACGACTTGCGGAGATATACACGCCGCCCATCTCAAACATCTGCATGAGAGGAAGAATCGTACTCGCTGTCACCATGAAAGAATTGGAAGTGCCAACCCTCACTTGAACGGCACTGCCCAAGGAAACCTGTGTAAGTTGTTCGGCGATACGTTGGTCAAGTTCAAACATGATTATTGCCCCCATCTCGAGTTTTTATCACTGGACGCGCCCCATTTCAGCATCGGGATGAGCATCACGCCCAGCGGCGTTAATTCAATCGCATGCTTGGCACGACTGTGGGCAGTTCCACGCATTTTAACCACCTGAAGGAACCGAAGCAAATGACCCATCCGCTCCGAGTCGCCCATGACGATAATGCCGTCTGCAATGGCTTCTTCTACACCAAAAGAAGACCAGTGAGCGTTTTCTGTTGCCGAGGTGATCTCAGAGATGAGGATGGTCGTGCAACCGAGCGTGGCCAATTTCTTCCCCAAGGTGAAGAGGAAGTCTCGAATCAATTGCTCAGACTTGATTTTGTAACAAAGCGTGGTCACTGAATCAATGACCAGGCGTGTCACCCCGATGGTGTTGACGATGTCGACGATGGACTTGATGAGAGCGTGAACGTCGTCGAGGTCAAATGATGCCTTTTCAAGTCCGAGCCATGAATACAATACGTCCATGTCAAAGACGTTGATGAGGCCTGAATCGACCATGTTCATATCAAAAAATGCGTATTGGCGAATGTTTTCAAGCAATTTGACCGATGGTTCCGTAGCAGTAAAGTGAGCGCATGCTTCGCCAGCCAATGCCCCCCGAACGAGAAACTCCATGGCCAAGGTGGTTTTTCCTGAGCCACATGTTCCAGCTGCTAGAACTGTTGAACCGTACGGGATGCCTCCGCGTAGAATTTCATCCAAACCGTGGATTCCTGTGATACATCGGTCTCGCGTGTAAATACTGGTGGATTGCATGGGAACAAGAGAGAGGATGGGCCGAGGGTTGATGAAATGTTTGTACACAATCAACGCAAAGCAGCCATCAAGCCGGAGGTGTGTACTCGCCCGGAGTCGGCTCGTCTTGCAAACTCCACGAACTCGATGAAAAACGATTGTTGCCGTCCCATTCCATGGATTGCCCTGTCACCATAAACAATCCCGTATTACCGCCCCATTCCACACGCATGACGTCAGAGGGGGTGATTTCAGCAAGTTGAGTGTAGCGAAGGCTCAACACACCTTGCCCGTCTGCAAGCCCGTCGAGTTGACCAACTCCGAGGAAGGAATATTGTCCAAGGTCAAGCACATGAGTGGCGTTGCCGGCCTCTTGGCTTGACACATCACCGGTCATGATCGAAACTGATTTTCCAGAAAGAGCACCTGATTGAAGCAATAGGTTGGAAGATGTTGAGCCGCTCACGTGTTCGAGTGACCACCCCTTTAGGGAAATAGCAAAATCATTGGGGTTGTACACTTCAATCCATTCTGGCCCGCTTGACGATGGGCGCGCCATCACTTCAGTGACATGCAACTGGTTATTTTTACGACCTCCGTCATGTACTTCCAGAATCACTCGCAATCGTTCACCATCTTGCTGGAAGGAACGATAGGAGGTCGAAGATGAGGGGGCACTCCCGCGTTCGGTCCCTCCGGAAAACAAAACCAAGCCGGTACGGTCCGTGTTCGAACTCTCCTCAACCTGTATCTTGAGGTAGAGCGTCATGTCGCTATCGAGCCCCAAACCTGCCGCCATGCCTTCTTCTGTGACGTTATGAAGGGCAGTTACCCGCTCAAAGTCCAATCGATACCCCTGCATAATGCCCGCCTGAACGCGGCCGTCAGCAAGATCTTCGGCTGATGCAAGATGCCAAGATGCAGTGGCATTTCCGTAGTCAAGAGAACCCTCAAGAGAACCATCGAGAGGGACAAACCAACCTTCGCTTGATGTGAGCCGATCCAAGCCCATCGCTGCTGCTCGGTCCAATCGATCTACATCGGGGTCATTGGAGCCCATTTGCAATTGTGCAAGTGAGAGGAAAGCCGTCAATATCATCAAAAAAAGCGTAAAGGCAGATAGAAACTCAATGACCGCAGTCAATCCACCCTCGTCTCGCTCCGACGAGATTACCGGAGCCTTGCGCATGGTAGACCACAGTTGGCTGAGATTCATGAGGTTGCCGCAACACAGGTTCGTCAAAGGTGGGTTGCAAAAGAGTTTGATATCCCCCATGAAGATGAAAAATAGGACCTCTACCCTCCGTTTGGAGCGATGAGTCTTTGAAGCACGAATGCGAGGACAATACGATGAGCGAGCGCAAGCCATGGGCGAAAACCAATTCAAAGGCCAGTTTTGGCTTCGTTCTCCTGCTCCTTTTGTCCACCCTTGGAGCGCTTCTTACAAGCCCAACCAGCAGCGCTGCTGTCTCGGGCTCGCTCGGTTTGACTGATTCGGTATCTCCCACTGAAGATTCGTGGTACTCTTCCTTTGACACCATGACCTTTTCAGTCGAGGTCACCAACCTCTACGGGACACCGTCCGCGAGCGGCCGAGGTTTGGCATGGTATGTTTGCGAGGGCGAAGTCACATCATCGGCGTGCAAGTCAACTTTTGATGAAAAGGGACTCTTTTCCATCGGTAGTCTCCCCGGTTCCACCTCGTCCGTCTTCACCTCAACGGATACTTGGATTCCGGGAGGAAATGCACAAGGAATCTATACCGTCGTATTCGCCTTTGACCAAAACGACCAGAACCCCTCTGACGACGAATTGATCTTCAGCGCCAACATCACCAATTTTTACGCTGACGCCATGGTCAACAACCAACACAACCCTCTTGAAAATATTGACAATTTAGCCATGTATAACGGCAGCAGTGTATTGAATACGGGTACTGATTATACCTTCAATGCTCGAGGACAGGCAACGATTTGTGGAGGATGCTTCTTTGATGCAAACTTTGGCTGGCAACTTTGGGACACAAGCGATACAATGATGTTGCGAGAAGCCTACAGAAATATATCAAATCTGGATGCATGGGGTGGAATGTCACCTTTCAACATCAACCTGCCATCCTTTTCATTCAACCAAGAAGGTGAATATATTCTCAAATGGGGCGTGTTTTCCAGCACAGGAAACCCCAACGGAGACCTGAACCCAACCAATAACATAGCATCGACGTTCTTGGTTCTCGATGACAGCATCGACCTCCAAGTGGTGGATGTTTACCCCAGCCATAGTGCCCAAGCATCAACCTTCTATTACGGGACCGACCGTGTGAAGTCGGACATCCTCAATCAAGGCAATATGTCGGTTGAAAACATTACAGCAGCCTTCGAAGTATACGACGGCCAATTCCAACTTGAAGTTCAAGATTCATGTGAGATACCAATAATCCACCCTGGTGAAAGCATCACCTGTTCATTCAACCTCACAACAACGGGTACCAGTCGCCTGTTGAGAGTTCAATTGCCCACCATTTATCAGGCAGGAGAAGATGTTCGAATGGCTGACAACCTCTTTTCCTTCAACGCAGATGTCGAAACAGGTGCCATTAACCCCTACGTGCAAACCAACGCTCCGAACAACGTCTACGAGAGTTCGGATGATGTTGAACTGGTTGGTCGCTTCAGTAGCATTGCCTCTCAACCCCTCAACTACACATGGCGTGAAGGGTTCTACGTATGGGGCTACGGGCAAATGCTCAATGAAACAGGTGAAACCTTCGGACTCGGCCACCACAACATCACTCTCGAAGTGAGAGATCCCTTTGGCAACACGGAATATAGCTATGTTGAATTTGATGTCCTCAATTCAATTAACCTGAGCGTTGACCCGTACTGGACTGGCTATGCCGTCACCGAACAAGAGGCAGATTTCGAACATGAAATCGCTTTGCCTTACCTCGGCAGCAATTACGGCATCGGTGCAGGAAAATCACCGTTGATGATGATTTCAATTGACATCACATCAGTGAACGGGGATGAGATCGTGCTTCGTGAAATGAATATTGATTTGAATTTGAGTCAATTGCTTCCACCCAATATTGACCAATCAACCGTTGATTTGAGGTACCTTCCATCCCTCAATTCAACCATCTGGACCTATATCGATGGCGTGGACACCTATTCAATTGACGAAGCCGGTACAGCAAGCCTCTCCCTCACCAAAGAAGGCGTGATTCTCATCGTTGGCGTCCTACCGGATACCAACGTCACGGTTGACAATCTAAATTGGACACGTATGTCTGCGGGGCAAATTGAACTGAATTGGACTGCGGTAGGAGACATCACAAATCCATATGTTGGAGGCTGGAATATTTACAAGTTGCAAGGCCCAACAGGAACGACCTTTTTCCCAGACCCTCAAGCGGGCATCAGTGAATTCATTTGGGAAGAATTAACCAGCGATTCGCTTGTTACAACCATGCTCCTCACAGATGAAACATGGCTTGACCCTGAGCCTTTGCCAACTGGAATTTGTGCATCCTATGCCATTATCCCAATTGACAGAGAAGGGAATCCAAATTATCAGATGGCTGAGATTGCTCGAATTGATGGGAATGCTGGCCTTCTATGTGGTGATGCTATCCCTCCAACAACATCAATGATTCAATTCAATCACGAATGGAGTTTTACCAATGACACCGAGTGCTTTGATTACAAGAAAGATTGGTCGTTGTGCTATGTTGTGAACCTCACATGGACGTGGCCTGATCATGAAGCACAAGG
This sequence comes from Candidatus Poseidonia sp., assembly GCA_030829545.1. GTDB lineage: Archaea > Thermoplasmatota > Poseidoniia > Poseidoniales > Poseidoniaceae > Poseidonia. Next base: position 119,735 of record JAURAI010000003.1, read on the forward strand.
GGAACTCACCTGGAATCTTTACCGATTGGAGTATGCTCCAAACAATGCCGACTTGAAATTCATCAATCCGATTGCAACCGGACTCACAGGAACACCCGGAGAACAGGGTGCTTTCAACCAGAGCGGGATGCAAAATGACGGCATCCAACCCTACCGTACCTACTACTACGTCCTCGCTCCTATTGACAGCGTAGGCAACGAACAATTGCTTGCGGACTATCCATCTGACAACATTGAACGCGTGTCGATACAAGATGACTGGTGGACCTACAACCAACACCTCATCCCACCAGAGCCCGAACCACCTGAACCACCCCTTGGTATTCCATGGTTGCAAAAGTTAAACGATGCGACACAGGTCACTGAATTCCAATTCGCTGGTTTTACCCTGCTCGGTATCTTCGTCCTCAATGCCATTTTACTACCACTCCTTCTCAAGAAACGAAAGCGCCTCAAGAGGATCATGGATGCACGAAAGCGCAACAGTTCAACGGCCTTCGACGACGATTTTGATGACTTCTTCGAATGAGATTTGGCGCGGCAGGGGAGATTCGAACTCCCGAGGTGAGACACCACTGGATTAGCAATCCAGCGCAATGGCCAGGCTATGCGACTGCCGCTCGCAAACTTGGCGACCCAAGGTCTTCTCATGAACATGACGGTGGTTGAGACTCCATTCCTTGAACCTGCCAGATGCGTCAAAGTGGGCCCAGTGGCCCAAGTACTGAGCTGGGAATGAAGATGATCAGAACCAGTGATAGGAACATCCATCCGAGGTAATACAGGCTTCTGAAAAAGGACTTCGCTGCCTTCGGCATTCGACCGTTTTCATCAAAGGGTTCGTGTGGGTCAATCGCCCAGACAGACGCGGCATACCAGAGGGTCAAGCCCCCGGAGAAAAAGGCCCAGAGAAGGGGAAGACCAGAATCAGGCCAGAAGCAGGGTGCTGAACCCAATAAAAAGAGCAACACGCAGTAGATCTTAGCCTGCTTGAGCGTATATTCAGGACCCTTGACCTCGTTCATCATGGGAATATTGACCTTGCCATATTCGCCGGACCGGTAAAGAGCAAGCGCCCAGAAATGCGGCGGCGTCCAAAGGAATATCAATAAAAAGAAGACCCATGGAATCGGAGAACCAAGGTCGAGCATGCTTCCTCCGGCTATGGAATCTCCCGCTGCTGCAGCCCATCCAATCAAGGGAGGAGTTGCTCCTGCAATACCTCCGATGACAATGTTTTGGGGTGTACGGCGTTTGAGCCAAATCGAATAAACAAAGACGTAAAACAACACTGAAAATAACGACCAAAACGCTGCCTTCACGCTTACCAAGAGAAAGAGGCTCGAGCCGATCAGCGCGATGGCGGTTCCAAAAATCAAAGCAAAACGAGGTGTTGCATGACCCTGTGGGACAGGACGGTTCATCGTCCGACGCATGTGAGGGTCAATATCAGCATCATACCACATGTTGATGGCGTTGGAGCCGCCAGCAGAAAGCGTCCCACCAACGACCGTAAGTGCGATGGTACCCAGCGTATCGGTCCATGAGCGATCAAGTAGGATGACATCGTAACGTGCAAGGGTATCATGAACCAATATAGCACAAATCGCTGTGATTTGGAGCAGGACAATGACCCGGAGTTTCATCAATCGAATCATGACCTTCAAGAGACCAGGGTGTTCAAGCACAGGAAGCTCTGCAGCCTGTGATTCAGTCATTCTTGCTCAGCTCCAATGCTGCGAATTGATTGTGAACAAAAGCGCATACAGAACATCAAAAAGACGGCTGATAGGAATGCTCCAACGCCAACTACGAGGTGAAGGAGAGAAAGCCACTCAGGGAAATCTCCGACCTTCGCGAAGACGATGTAAGAACCTCCGACCATGACATTGACCAGCCAAATGCCGGTCGTTATTTCCCCGAACCGAACCAATTCCTTCGCCCCCTCTCGGCCTTCGGAAGACGTTCGGAGGTTAGAAACTCCGAGAATCAGCACCAAACCGACCACAAGAGCACCAAAACGATGGATCATTTGGATGAAAATCCCCGGCCCTTCGAGAGAAGGGAGGAAGGAACCTTGACATTGAGGCCATCCCGTTGGGAAACCAACCGAGCAACTTTGGTTGTACTGCCCTCCCGCAGAAGATGAAACCCAAGCACCAAGAACCAACAACAGGCCAACAGCACCTGCCATTGCGTTGGCTCGGGAGGTGTGGGCGTTCACGAAATCCACAGGCGAGCGGAGGAATGCCCATTGTGCTCCCTCACGTATTCTCATTTCCATGAATTGCCACAGCAAGCCCGCAGTAAAGATACAAGCCAAGGAAAGATGAAGCGCAACGGTCCAATCTGCATTGTCATAGCGCACCGTAATGTATCCTGCTGTGGCTTGAATGGCCAACAAAACTGCTGAGAAAACCGAACTTTGAACCACACGTTTTCCATAGGTCTCCTGTGATTTCAGTGCCAGGAGCACGTTGTAGATGATGGGAAGAGCGATGAGCCCGACCAACAACCGGTGGAACCACTCAACAAAAATTTGGAAGGTGGTGTAACGATGGTCCTCGCCTCTGGAATCAATTTCCTCAGGGTTCGCATCCCAATAGGCCTCCTGGTCTTCTTCAGATACATCGAAATGCCAGGTTCCAAAGCAGGTAGGCCATTCTGGACAGGACTCCCCTGCATCGTTGATTCGAATGCTGCCCCCTACGATGACAATGAGCAGAGCCATGACGGCCAGAACCAGCGGGAGGGTTGACGGGCGACGCCAAACCGACTGTTCCATGTTGCACCGTGGGAGCAGACCCCTTTTGAACAAATGCCTCCACCCCTGTGCATGGGGTCGGCCTTTCGCATGGCTTTGATGATGACCGTTTTGTTGTGCATCCCATCCTATCTTTCTCAATCTCAACCCGTTGAACAAAACTCAGAGCCAATTCAAGGCCAACTCCTTGATGTCCGCTACCTCTCCTACGAATGTCTGACCGCTTCAACATGTGAGCCAACGCAACCAGATCACCTCATTGAATACTTCAGTGCCGTTTGGTGTGACCCTTGCCTACAAGTTTCGGACCAATTGAACAACCACAGTGAAAACATAAGCGTGATTCTTCAGCATCACCCCTCGGCATTGGACGAAACCTTTCTGTCCGATTCAAAATTACGGTTTGACCTCGAATACCGCTTGCTCTTTTATCCGTCCATCGTCGTTGATGGGTCCTTCCTTCTCACAGGCTCACGCCAAGCCATGGACCTCAACACCACCATGGACAACTCAACCACAAATTGGAGTGGTTTTGATTCTATAGAATATGTCAATGGGACACTTTCTTGGAATGCTTCAACCGGTGAAGTCGTTCGGATTTGGCAACTCGAACCAACACCTCATACCAGTCTTAACCGAACCCATACCAACCTCGCTCGGCAACTCGTGACGGTCCCGTTGAATGCTTCATCGGTTACCATTGAGACGAGAGATTTACCTGCAAATACCACTTTTGTCGTCATGCTCGAAAACGAGGGTATTCGTCAACTCAGCGCAGGTTCATTAGCACCTACTGGCCTTGTTGATGTCAGTCCAGACGACGACATGGCGACTGCCCAAGTATCATCATTATCTCCTTCAAATCTCGCCCTTATCGTTGCTGCCTTCCTCATCGCTCTGTTGGCCCCGGCATTTGTCCTCCAACGCAATATCATGGTCGGGGGCCGTCAACAAGATGTCCCAACGAGACAGGCAGAGGAGTGAGGTAGGTTCAAAAAGAGTAGGTCACTCGGCTACTTGCGAATTACGTTCGCAGGTGCCCACCATGGTCAAGCCAGCCCGACTCCACACACGATTTGAACGAGCACGAATTATTGGCGCCCGCGCCCTCCAAATTGGAATGGGTGCCCCTCTCTACGCCACGGAAGAAATTCTCCGGGACGAGTTCAAGGAAGAGCTTGTTTCCCTCTACGGCCTTGAAGAAGCTGCTATTCGTTTCGTTCTCGACCCACTCAAGATCGCTCTCTATGAATATGAGAATCACTTGATTCCCATCGACATTGACCCTCACGAATGAGCAGAGCCATCTGAGGAAAAGCCGTAAAATTCGGCCTCCTTGACATCGGGTAATTGATTCCTCTTGACCAATAAGGTGCGAACCGCCCATAGGTCAACGAAGACGCGATATTTTGTCGTAGCGTCAAGGTAATCAACGCCGCTTGAGCCGCCTGTCCCCATTCGCCGCCCGATCATCCGTTCGACCATGCGAGCATGATGGGTCCTGAAGAGCAACATGGCTTGTTCGAGTTCAACAAAACTGTCGATGAGTCGTCGTGGCCATGACAACAGAGGTAAATCACGATATGATTCGATGAAGAGAAGACCTGCACGCGCTCTGTGGAGCATTCCGTCAGGCAAGAGGAAGGCTTCTGCTCCAATGCGGCTGGATTCAATACGTGGACGCACACTCGCCTCGTCTCCGTGGCCAATGGCCACCATGTGGGCAATGACATCCTCTCCATGGAGTTGCATAGCCTCAAGGTGTCCTGCAATGTATTCCATGACTGATTCATGGTCACCCTCTGAGTCGGGAGTCGAACCGTGAATAGGCGTTCTTGCCAACCAAGCAATCAATGCATCATTGAGGGAAGGTGACTCATGGGTGTTGTGAAAATCCTCCAGCGCTTGTTGTGGAACCTTGCCTTCCTGAGCCAATTTCTCCATGTGTGCCAGTGGGTCCATTCCTCCAACACGCTGCTCTTGTTCCAGTCCCAGAAGGACTTCAAGTTCACGCATTTGCCACGATTCAAATCCTGAAGAGGTCCCCAACCGGTCTCTGAAAGCAAGGAAATCCTGAGGTGCAAGTGTTTCCATCACCTTCCACTGGTCTGCTAGGAGCCGAAAGATTTCACTCACTCGCTCAAGATGCCTGACAATCTTGGGAATTGTATGTTCTTCGACTTTGTCCTGAACAAGGAGTTCGCGAGCTTCTTTGAGTTCTCTCAGGATTAACTTGAACCATAACTCAAAAGTTTGGTGAACGACGATGAAATGCAGTTCATCGTGAGATGGCGCAGGCGAATAACCTTCTGGACCATCTTGCAATTTCAACAAGGATTCAAGTTGCAGGTAATTCCCGTATGTCATTCGGTGAGAGGGGGGGTTGCCGACCATGATGTGTCTTGTGACAGAGACCACATGAACCCTTCACTCCCTTCCATAAGCGATACGCCTTCAAACGGTGATTTCTTCTCCGCCATGCAAGCAAGTTCAACCACACCCAGATAGGGAATGACGACATAACCCTCATAGAGCGAATACGAAACCCCTCCTTATGGGCGTACCATTAGAAGCAGTGCGAAACTGGCTCGCCGACTATGATAAAGACTCCATAACCATTGGTGTCGTTGCCTCGCACTCCTCTCTTCAGATCCTCCACGGTGCCCGTCAAGAGGGATTCAAAACCCTCGGCATCGCGGTCGGGGAAAATCGACGTCGCTTCTACAAGGCCTTCCCAGGAGCAGATCCTGACGAATGGCTCATGCTCGATGACTATCGTGAAATGCTTGACCATGCAGAATGGTTTCGTGAAAAGAACGTGATTCTTGTTCCACATGGCTCTCTGGTCGAATATCTTGGAGCGACAAACTTCAGAAGTTTGAATGTTCCAACCTTCGGTAATCGTAACATCTTGCACTGGGAAAGCAGCCGTGCTCTGCAGCGCCAATGGTTGGAAAGCGGAGGCTGCACAATGCCACAAGTTATCGAAGACCCGCACAAGATCGATGGCCCAGTGATTGTCAAATATGCAGGAGCAAAGGGAGGAAGAGGTTACTTCATTGCCCGAGATTATCGAGACTTCCGCCGAAACGTCGACATTGAAGAAGAATTTACCATCCAAGAATATGTCCTAGGGTGCCGCTACTACCTGCATTTCTTCTTTGACCCTCTTTCAAAGGACGGTTACCAAGTCCAAGGACGGGGCGCACATGCAGGAAAATCACTTGGCCGGCTTGAATTACTTTCAATGGACCGTCGTGATGAGAGCAACGTTGATGAATTTTACAAATTAGGTTCCCTGCGTGACCTCCGTGAAATGTCACTGGAACCTTCCTTTGTCGTCACGGGCAACCAACCAGTTGTCATTCGTGAATCTCTGTTGCCAAAGGCCTTTGAAATGGCTGAAGGAACCGTTGCTGCATCCTACAACCTTGAGGAAGAATCTCGGGGAATGCTCGGACCATTCTGCCTCGAGACCATTGTGACAGACCAACTTGAATTCAAGGTCTTTGAAATCAGTGCACGTATTGTTGCGGGCTCTAACCCCTTCATCGGAGGTTCGCCCTACTCCGACATCAACGAACCCTTCATGTCAACAGGACGGCGGATTGCTCGCTCCATCAAGAAGGCCCTTGAAGCAGGCCGTTTGGATGAAATCGTCTCCTGATGCATTCATTCATCAGACTGTTCGCCCATAAGAGCATCGAGGTCAGGTGCACCAGGTAGAACATCGTCCTCTTCTGTCGTTTCGTCCTCGTTGGCTTCATCAAGTACGACGTCCTCATTGTTGTCCTTTGATGATGTACCTTCCTGTGCCAAACGAAGTTCCTCTTCAAGTTCTTTTCGACGTGCTTCTCGCTCTTCTGGCGTGGGCAGGGTGAATTCTGCAACCATCATGATGGGGTCGCCGCTTGAAAGTTCACTGTTGTACTCAAGGAGGTCGTTACCTGCATTGACGATCACTTGGAATTTTGTAGGGTCCTTACTGCGTCGCTTGTTGTGCTTCTTGTAATAGTGAACATAGACCTGGTACTTACCTGCTGGTGCCTTTCCATCTTCCCAGAACACGTTTTCAACAGGCTTGCGTGTTTCAGCACGAACGTTTGCGTCGACGTCAAGTTCGCCACCGCAAGCAGAGGTTTTGTTACCACCGTGAATTCGCTCCCCGGAAGGACAGACCACGTGCAAGTCAAGGTCGTTGTAATTGTTCCACATCAATGAAACTTGAACGTCAGATGAGGAAGCACCCTCACGCTCAAGGCGAGCTTTGAGTTCTGACATGGCTCGTTGCGCTGCTTCTCGTGACTCGAGCATTTCCTGCTCCCTTGCAGCTTCAATTTCTACAAGACGTTCTTGTTCAGCAGCAGCAATGTCGGTTTGGCGTTGTTCTTCAATCTCGGAGATTTTGTCATCGACTTCAGGCACATCAACACCAGCAGCGCGTAGTTCTTCTGCCAGTTCTTTTCGACGGGCTGCTCGTTCTTCTGGAGATGGAAGATTAAATTCTGCCACCAGCATGATCGAATCTCCGTGAGATAGTTCACCGTTGTACTCAAGGAGGTCGCCTCCTTGGTTGACGATCACTTGGAACTTCGTTGGGTCACGACTTCGTCGCTTCTTGTGCTTCTTGTAATAGTGAACATAGACTTGGTACTTACCTGCTGGGGCCTTTCCATCTTCCCAGAACACGTTTTCAACAGGCTTGCGTGTTTCAGCACGAACGTTGGCGTCGACGTCAAGTTCGCCACCGCAAGCAGAGGTTTTGTTACCACCGTGAATTCGCTCCCCGGAAGGACAGACCACGTGCAGGTCAAGGTCGTTGTAATTGTTCCACATGAGCGAAATCTGTACGTCTGAGGAGGAAGCACCCTCACGCTCAAGGCGGGCCTTGAGTTCTGACATGGCTCGTTGTGCTGCTTCTCGTGACTCGAGCATTTCCTGCTCCCTTGCGGCTTCAATTTCTGCAAGACGGGCTTCCTCTGCTTCGGCGAGGTCCGATTGACGAGAAGTTTCTCGTTCTGCAGCGAGACGGGCCTCTTCTTCATCCCGTTCACGTGCTCTGCGTTCCATTTCTTCATCCTCAAGACGACGGGCTTCTTCGGCTTGACGGCGTTGAGCCTCTAATTCCTGTTGACGACGGGCTTCTTCGTCGGCATTGTTGTTGGATTCTCGGCTTTGATTAAAGCGGTCCTCTGCGAGTTGACGGTCACCATGATTTTGTTGCCTCAAGAGATCTTGGACGCTTGCGAGTTTCCGGTCAAGATTCTTTTTGGCCTTACCAAAACCCATTCCGGATTGTTGATTCATGAGACCTTCTGCTTTCATTCCGGATTGGATGTTGACCTGAGCTTCTCTACGCATCACGATGAACATCAATCCGAGAGCAAAGGCTCCCCCGAGAACAATCGTCACGATGTAGTCTTCGAGTTGCATACGGTACGGGGATGCAGAACTACCTCTTGAATCATGCGTTAGCACAATCTGTATCATTCTAATGGCGGAACAATAAGATAGGGTGGGCATGATGAGGAAACATGCGAGAAGTGACGTTGACGTGGTCGAGGGAAGCACTCGGTACGACCTCATTCTCACAATTGGACGAAACCGTTCAAAAATTGAGCATTATGGGCCATTTGAACATCACCAAAGATGGTGTCCGCCAAATTGCGATGCCAATTTATCGAGACGGGAAAAGTTCCGAGGATATGGAGGCGATTGAATTCATCACCGTTGAACAACACCTCAACGAGCGAGAAAGTGATGCGCTGGTTATTTGGAACGAACACCCTCTTGTTTTGCTTGCTTCTGGAACCGAAAATATTCACATCTTTCCACCTTATGAATACGAAAATGGATCAATTACAGTCACCGTGCGTGGACTGCCCGACGCCATCTCCACCTTCGTGAACCTCTGCAAGGCATTTTTGCCTCCGGACAAAATTAGTGTACAAAACATCCAGCAGCAGGATGAGTTGTTCAAAGAACTCCTCACGAACCGCCAATACGAATGCATCACCCTTGCATCTCAACACGGATATTACGAACATGAACGAAAGGTCACCATTCAAGGCCTGGCCGAGGCCATGAACATTGCTCGCTCAACGTTCCAGGAACATCTTCAAGCTGCTGAAGAGGCTATTTTGCGATGGTCAAGTGAGCAACTTCGATGATTGAAAGGATACAAACCTTTGATGAAGAGGGGGAGTGTGCGTTAGAGCATGGACAAAGCCTCTCGGCTTGAGAAAATCCTGCCCAACGGACGTGGAGTTTGGATTCCAGTTGACCACGGTGCCTCTGATTATCCAACAGAGGGCCTTGTTGACCTTGAAGGGACCATCAAAGCTCTTGTCCGCGCAGAAGTTGATGTCATCTTAGCACAAAAAGGCGTGGTGAGTCATTTCAGTCATCTTTGCGAGGGAACAAATACATCGATGGTAATTCACTATTCAGTTTCCACCCGTCATGGTGGGCCACAGTCCGACAACAAGATACTCGTCGGACATGCTGATGAAACTCTTTCTCGGGGAGGCATTGGAGTCTCCAGTCAAATCAACCTTGGAAGCCGTTGGGAGCCCGATATGATTGAACGGATGGGGGAATTAAACCGACAAGCCCATCAACTTGGACTCCCTTCTTTTGGCATGGTATACGCCCGAGGAGAACACCTTACTCCTCAGGAAGGAGACCTAACAGGAGGGCAGGCGCATGGCGTACGGCTCGCCTTCGAATTGGGTTGTGATGCTGCCAAGTCCGCTTGGACTGGGGACAACGAAAGTTTCCAGCAGGTGGCACATGCTGCACCGATTCCCGTGCTTATCGCTGGCGGTCCTGCCTCTGGAAAGGCAAAGGAAATCTTAGATCTCATTCGCCAAGCGCTTGATGCGGGTGCAAGTGGGATTTGCATGGGCAGGCAAATCTTTGCTCATCCCCAAATCGAAGCACTCGCACGGGCCGTTGTCATGCTCGTTCACAACGATGCTACCGTCGAAGAAGCAATGCTTGAACACAATCTTTGAGGAATTTCCATGGAATTGTGGCTCCGAGATGACGGAATAACAGACCATGATTCGTCCAGAGGGATTGACCGATATTGGCGGAACAGTGCACAAAACGAACAAGACATCTGCGTCAAGGATGGAAAACTGTACGATGTTAACGGACTGATTGGTGCACGGATTATCATAAGCGATGGGGAAAGTCAAAACGAGGGCATCCAATACATTGGCACAGCAGATTGGCTCTTGGTTGAGTGCGAAACATGGTCGATGATTCCTCTGGAAAACCTCATTGCTGCTCGGGAAGGAAGCCACACCAAAATCGCCGCAGTGATCACCTCGCCGATACAAGCACAAGGAGCAGGCTATGCACTTCAGCAAGGAGTAGATGCTCTGGTTGTGGACAATCATCATGAACTTATCGAGGCTGCACTGAGTGTCAAATCGCAACGCTTCGAAACACATTCAACATCAGCACTTACTATCGAGAACAGCGGCAGTGAAACACTTGCTCATTTGGAAGTCCTGCGTGTGGAAGATGCTGGTCTCGGCGACCGATACTGCCTTGATTTCCTATCACTGCTCCATCAAAACGAGGGCGTACTCGTCGGTTCAAGTTCCGAAACGCTGGTATTGGTCCATTCGGAAACAGTCCCTTCGACCTTTGTTCCAACAAGGCCGTTTCGAGTGAACGCAGGTTCCCCACACTCATACATTTTGATGGCAGACCGAACGACGAAATACCTCAGCGAATTGGTGGCAGGTGATGTTGTTCGAGCGGTGAACATCGAAGGTCAAACCCGGGAAATTGTCCTCGGGCGTATCAAAATCGAACAACGACCTATGCTCAAAATCTCATGCATTGCAACAAATAATGATAGCAGGAAGAATAAAGAAGTCCATGTATTCTTACAACAAGCAGAAACAGTACGACTTATCGATTTTGAGGGGGCGGTCAAATCCGTAACTGAACTCCACGCTGGAGATGTGGTGTTGGGGCAGCATGGATTGGAGGCGCGCCACCTTGGCGTCGCTATTTCCAGTGCTGTTGAGGAGCGATGAAGGAATGGCAGTACTCGGAAAAGGCTCTGCACACGGTGCGTGCAGCCTTCTCCATGCCGCTGCTCTTGGATACGGGGCAAGCATCGCTCTGGACCTTCCCACTACGGTTCGTTTACTCGACCGACCCAGTAAGGGGGAAGTCAACGATCATGATTCCCTGCTGGATACCGTTCTCGATGTTTGGATTGATGCAAAGCACCCATTACCCGAATCCTATGCTAAGGATGAACTCCATTGGGGTGTCAATTCAAAGATTCCAATCAAACAGGGCCTCAAATCATCTGCTGCAACCAGCATCGCTGCACTTCGCGCACTTTGTGATGCAACAGAGACTGAACTGGAAGTTGCAGACCTCGTCGCTCTATCTGCTCAAGCACAATTGAATGCCGGCGTTTCCCTCACAGGCTCGATTGATGATGCATGGGCTTGTGCAACCAAGGGGTGGAAATTAATCGACATTCAAGCACCCATCGCAGAGGGCGTACTGCTAACAGGTGAGGGGCCCAAGAATGAGGATTGGACCGTATTACTTGTCCTGCGAGGTGAACGTGAACAACAGCCAGTGTTGGAAGATTTTGCCCCACATCTCCGACCTTACCAACAAGCCCTCAACGCCCTTCAAGACGGAAATGAATTGGTGGCAATCACATGGAACGGACGAGGAACGGTCGCCGCCTTGCGTGACATCCAAGGTCGGAAGATGAGCAATGATTCATTCATGAACAGTGCACGTTCTGCTGGTATTTCTGGCTCTGGACCTGCCCTTGTAGTCATTGTTCCTCGTCACGAAACACCAACCCTTGAGCGACTCAAAAAATGGTATACGACTCATTACAAGAACATTGAAATCGTTGAAACTTCATTTTTATCGAATCAAAAAGATGACGAACTGGAGTGAACACCTTCTTGAAGGCCGGAGATTTCGGCTAAATGAACACCATGCACATGCATTTGGGCGAGTCTTTGCAGGTGAGCCTGTTCGGATCCAGCCATGGCCCCTTTGTTGGCGCGACACTCACCGGTATGCCGAAAGGCATCGTGCGTGAGGATGATGTGATTCAAGAAGCGATGAAGATGCGCCGACCCGGCGGTACATACAGCAGCAAACGAAACGAAGTCGATGATGTTCTGTGGCTTTCTGGTTTTGAAAACGGCATCACAACCGGTCAACTCATTGAATGCCGAATCATGAATAACGATGTTCGCTCAAAGGACTACAGTTTCTTGCCAGACCACCCCCGTCCAGGCCACCAAGACATGGTCATGATGAAGCGAACCAAAGGTGAAGCAGATTTACGCGGAGGGGGGACGTCCAGTGCACGAATGACCGCTCCACTCGTCGCTTTAGCGGCTCTCATCAAACCTTGGATTGGCCTGAAAGGCGTTCATGTCGAAGCACATGTTGGTGCAATCGGAACCGTAGAAGCGATGCTCATGTCCGATTCCCCCCCTCGCTGGGTCAACGAAACCTGCAAAGAATTGCGGTGCAGAGACCCTGATGCTGCCCTCGAGATGGCAGACCTCATTACGAGATCCAGAACTCAACGTGATTCCATCGGTTCAAGGGTCGACCTCTGTTTGAGTGGACTACCACTTGGCGTTGGTGAACCGTGGTTTGACGGACTTGAACCGGCCCTTGCCCGAGCCATGATGTCGATACCGGCAGCACGTGGTGTTGAATTCGGGCATGGATTTGGAGTCCAAACCATGCGAGGCAGCGAACATAACAGCCCCTGGGGCGGAACAGCCGACAGCCCGAAACTGGAGGGTGAACGTCCGGACGGTGCATTAGCGGGCATGGCTACAGGCTCACCAGTTCATGTACGAGTTGCTTTCAAACCGCCCTCAAGCATTCCTCAAGAACAAGTCACTTTGAATCTCAAAACCAACGAAAAGGAAGCGCTCACCGTCAAAGGGCGACATGACCCTGTGCTTGCCCCACGTGCGGTTGCGGTAGTGGAAGCCATGGCCACATTAGTGCTTGGTGACCTCATGCGACGAGGAGGTTTCCTTGATGAATGAATTACCAGAAATCCATAAATTTGGAGGATCCTGCCTCCGCGACTCAAGTGATTTGGATAAAATTGCTGAAGTCGTCTTCAACATGGAGGGGCCTATCGTAGTGGTGGTCTCCGCGTTTTGGGGCACAACCGACCGTTTGATGCGTGCGGCAAAGGAGCCAAGATATGCAGGTCGCCTTGTTAACGATTTAGAGAGTCAACATCTTCGTTTTGCTCCATCCCTTCCCGAATCCGACCTCTACCCGGTCTTTCAAAAAGTGCTCAAAGGGATTGAAGAAGCCTTGGATGAACTCGCTGAAGACAAGCCAAATCCACAAGCCTACAATTGTCTGCTGGCCTCTGGTGAACGCCTTTCAGCCTTAGTTGTAGCACATGCATTGAACATGCACGGGCTTAATGCACACCCTGTTGGTTCCGAGGATATCGGCCTTCATCTCAACGGAATTAACACGGCAAATAGTGTTGATTTAGACAAATCAAAGAGAATGCTCGATCGGAAGGCTCTGCATGGAATCCCAATCGTGACGGGATGGTTTGGCGAAGGGAAGGACGGCAACATTGCACTCTTGAGCCGAGGTGGAAGCGACCATACTGCCACAGCGTTGGCCGCTTTATTGAATGCAAAGCGTGTGGTCCTGTGGAAGGACGTCATCGGAATCTACCCGGTCAACCCACGCTGGGGCATTCAATCCTCACCCATACCATACCTTGGCTACGGAGAGGCCATGGATTTCGCAAGTACTGATGCCACCATCATTCACCCCGCGACTGTTGAGCCAATTTATTCCCTTGGGGTGCCGGTTGAAATTCGACATCTTCATCGATACAGCACAACAAACTCCGGTACTGTCATTGGCCCGGACATTGAAGATGACACAACCATCAAGGGCATCGCCTGTCTTCCGAAGGTTGTTTCAGTTGATGTGGATGTTCAATACATTCACAACACCGCTACTGAGCTTGCAGAGATTCTAAGCAATCTCGAACAAGCCAACATCCGAATCTGTTCTTACGAAGCAACGCCAACACGATGGCGCTTCGTGATCCCCCAGCACGAAATTCATCGTTGCCTTCAATTGCTCAACAAACGCTACAGTGAAATTACGCACACCTATTATGCTGCAATGATTTCCTTTATCGGCAGTGCTGCAGCAGAACAGATGCGTTTGAGTATGGCAAAGGGGTCGTGGGCCAACGATATCATTGAGGCTCAGAAAGGTGCCCCACATTTCCTTACCCAGCGTCAGGACCTCTCCAAATTGATGGAAGAAATGATGAGCGAACTCTCAATCGGCACCAAGTGAGTCAACCGAACTCATTCGGCTTGCTTCTCACGGTAACGTTGCAGGTGTGTTGGCAGGTTCAGTCCGAAGAGGACACCCACGGTAATGAACACAAAGAGTGTACCAAGTGCGACCCCGTATACGGAGGTTAATTCAACAGACTCCTCCATTCGAAGGGATGTATCGCTTGAGAAGATCCCCACAATCCTTGGCAGAATCGTATTCGCCGAGAGAACGAACCAAGCAAGAAGGGTTGCAATGACGGGGTTGATGATCAAAGAGCGGTGGTACTTGGACACAATTTTCTTTGGGTTCATCACATAGACTTCATTGGTACGGATGCTCGTATCAAGCATTGAATAACGAATTACACCGTTGCTCAGTTCAAAGTACATGATCAGGAGCACCGAGTAAACAACCACCAATACTGCGAGGAGAAAGGGGCTGTCCTGGAATCCAAACGCATCGTTTGAGAGCGAAGTCTTGGATGAGGCAAAGCGCAGGATTGCGAGAATGAAGAGGACATTGCTGCCGAGAGAAAATCGTGCATCTCGCTTGAACGTACCCATGAAACCACAGACTGTTGCTCCACCAATGATGACCAGTTGCATGATGTTGGCAAAGCCAAGACTGCCTGAGAGAATGTACCACATCGTCCCATCAGGCGGTGAAATAAGGTAGGTGAGGAAAGCGAGGGCAACCAAGACACCGTAAACCGCAATCTGAAGGTTCTGAACCATCTTATCGGGTGGCAAGAACTTCATTTTCGGAACAAGGGGTCCACCAAGCAGACTTTCGATAAATGAAGGAATTTCCACCTTCGGAATGGCGTCTTGAGGAATCTCACTTCCTGAGCCAACTTGACCAGCAGCCTTCTTTCTTGATGGTGCGGCTGATCGCACGGTCTTGCCGTCATAGAGGTGGGATGTATCTGCGGATGGCTTGTTAATCGTCATCTTTGTTCACCTCAGAATCCTCTTGCTCCAGCGAGGGCAGTTGATAGGAGCATATCGGGCTCCCAATCCATAATGTTCACACCAAGACCACGGAGTTCACCGATCAAAACGTCGCGTTCGGTCTTCATGACTTCGTAGCCAGTCCGGTCGAGGCGCTTCGCATCAAACTCAAATTCAAGAGATGAAGGAGACAGAACCGTCACGTCAAAGTCACGCGCTCGGAAGTCACGGAGAGCATTGACGATGGTTGGGTCGTCTTCCAAGTTTGAAAGGAAAATGATGGGGCTTCCCTTGTTGATGTGAGGTAGAATCCTGTTGACAACAACCTGTAGCGGAATATTTCCACGTGCTACTGCTCCTGCTAATTTCGTGAGAATCACATAGAGTTGCTTCTTACCGGTATCTCGGTCAACGCTGACGACTTCATCACCGTAGACGATGACACCAACTGAGTCACGGCGGCCAAGGAAATACTTGGCCAATGAAGCAGCTGCTCGGGTGGAATACACCAAGGCATTGCGAGACACAGGCCCCGTTTCAGCGACTGCACGTGAATCAACGATGATGATGATATCCGATACAGCGTCACGTTCACGTTCGTTGACCATGAGTTTTCCAGAGCGTGCGTAGGCAGACCAGTTAATGGCACGGAATGAATCACCTTCGAAATATTCACGAAGCGAATAAAATTCGGAACCAGGACCGGGTTGACGGATGTTGACGGCACCAGTGAAAATCTTGGGTACACGTGACTTAACGAAGGTCTCTTTGAGATCCTCCATCTTCGGGAACACAAGGAAATCATTGTAGACATGCAATTCCTTTTCCTTATGGAACAACCCGAAGGCGTCTTGAATGCGCACGGTCACAGGACCAAGGCTGTAGAAACCACGAAGTGGGCATTCAACTGTGTATTCAATGAAGGTCTCACGTCGAGGTCCGAGTTCCATCAGGATGTAATTGGCACCTTCTTTGATGCGCATTACTTCGGGCACTCGGTCGCGAACTTCCAAGATTTTTGGTAATGAAGATGTATTTTGCATCCTCAAGGTGACGTTGAGTTCACCATCTTCGAACATGCGGGCGCTAGAAAGTTTACGCATGGCAACAACGCTGCCAAGCGCAACACCCTCTTCGCCTGTCCATTCTTCTGCGCGACGACCACTTGCGGATACGTCTGCGTGATTTCCTACGAGTGCAGCCCATGTAAGGAACACAAAAATAACCACGGCGATCGTCACGAGTTGGGAATTTCGAAGCGTAAGGCCGAGCATGTACATGGCAACAGCTAGGCTGCCAAGCATGGCTGACTTACGACTCCACATGTTTCATTCACCTCTGTGTAGATTGTACTCAAACGGTTGGTACGGGAACTTCACGCAGGATGTTTTGAATCACTTCACCGGCTTCAAGTCCTTTGATTTGATGCTCAGGCTTGAGGATAATTCGGTGGGCGATGGCCAATTCTGCGATTGCTTTGACATCGTCAGGCGTCACGAAGTCGCGTCCGCGAAGAGCGGCAGCGGCACGTGAGGTCTTGAGCAAAGCTTGGGAACCACGAGGGGATGAACCGACAAGAACACGTGGATCTTCACGGGTTCGAGAGACGACTTCAACCATGTACATGCGCAGAGCAGGGTCGACGTAAACGTCTTCACAGGCTTGCTGCATAGCGATAACACGGGATGGGTCGGTAATGACATCAACATCGACTGCATCCTTACCACGGTTGATACGTCGTGCGAGGATTTCGTCCTCATCAGCACGGTCTGGGTATCCGACGGACATCTTGAACATGAAACGGTCAAGTTGTGCTTCCGGAAGTGGGTAGGTACCTTCTTGCTCGACGGGGTTTTGAGTGGCCATAACAATAAATGGGGCTGGCAACTTGTGTGTTACCGTACCAATGGTCACTTGCTTCTCTTGCATAGCCTCAAGCAAAGCTGCTTGGGTCTTAGGAGGAGCACGGTTAATCTCGTCAGCGAGAAGAAGGTTGCAGAACAATGGACCAGGCTTGAAGGTAAATTCACCCTTCTTAGCGTCGTAGATGTTCGTACCAGTGATGTCCGCAGGGAGCAAGTCAGGCGTGAATTGAACACGCTTGAAATCACAACCAAGGGCATCGGCAAAGGTGTTGGTCATCAACGTCTTTGCCAATCCTGGATAATCTTCGAAGAGAAGGTTACCGTTTGACAGAATGTTGATCAACACATTGTCAATAACGTGTGACTTACCAATAATGACCTTTTGGACTTCGGCTGCGATTGCTGCTGCAATCGCACCGACGGCCTTGAGGCGTTCTCGGACTTCTGGGGTACTCTGGTGCTTCGGCTGGGCCGGAGCGGCCGGCGCTGCAGGTGCAACAGGTGCGGCGGGTGCTGCAGGTGCCATGGGGATGGCAGGTGCGGGCTGTGCCACAGGTGCTGCTGGCGCTGCAGGTGCTGGCGCGGGCGGGGCTGCTGGGGGTGCTGGGGGTTGCATGTCTATTCCTCCTTGTTTCAATTACCCCAACGACGTATGTGCGGGATCAATTCCCTTAATTCATCGTTGGAGAAAGCACGGTTTGAACTCACAAGTTCAACCAATCTGGGTTCCCGCACCATTTGCATTATTTCGGCGGGTGATTTGCGGGCGAATTCATCGCGCGTCAAATCGTTGAAGTTGCGAACCTTTGACAAAAATGCGTCTCGGGTTCGCCGTTGATATTGGGAAGGGTCAACTTTCGATGGCCGTTCCCGGAATCGCGTCAAGTCGAAGACGTGACGCCAATTTTCTTTCTCTGGAACCACCATGATAGCGATGGCCAAGAGGGCAAAGAGATTCAGGATGATAAGCCACTTCAGGACGCCATCGCTGGTGAGGAGCACAATGGCTCCCATGGCTTCGGTAAAGGGCATGGAGAGAGCGCTTGAGATGTGACGGCTTTCGTCAAACACAAGGTTGAAGTTTGAGGAGAAACGAGTAATTTGAGTTGAGAGTTCGGTGTTTTCAAATTCCATCATGTCTTCTATGAGTGCAGTGAAATAGAGCGAATTTCCGTACCAGGTCGTATCGCCGAGTCCTTTGTTGAGGCCTTCTGAGTCAGTGTCCCAGCACATGTGGGCGTGTTGGACATAAAGCGGGGAATCGCATTGTTGTTTTCCAGTTTCTTCAGCAGTGTCTTGGTCCCAAAGGTGATTGGCGAGGACAGAGTGGTCAGATACGAATACGATGCTACCTGTCGCTGAAAGTTCGCCGTACCCTCCACCTGATGAAGGAGAGCGTTGGTCGAGAACCGTTTGGCCGGGATAGTCGATACGAATGATGAGCCCGGTTTCACCTTCACCCAACGTTGGGTTTGAATCACCACGACCCAGATCAATTTCGGCTGAGGTCGAAGCGTGTGCAAGAACGCTCACCGTACGCCCGGTGTCTGCTTGTTCGTCAAGTACTTGGATTGCGGTGGGGCGGTGGAAGAGAACTGGCATTCGGCAGTCGTCTACTTCACGGCTGTCAACATCCTCTTTTTGGCATGGTATTGCCTTTTCATCACCCATGGCCGTTACATCTTGCGAAACGCTTGCAACAGACCAGATTTTCTTGGTATCGGGTGAAACACGCTCGCCATTGTCCGTAGTAACTTCGTAATATCGGCCGGTGTTGATGTCGTCACGAATGGGTGCGTCAAAGTATTTGACGCCAAATTCCTCAGCAACCAATTGTGCATTGGTGGAGTTAGAGGCGAGGATGACCTTGCCTGCGCGTTCGGTGACGAAGTTGTGAATCGCTGCAGCTTCTGCAGCATCGAACGGCTTTTCTGGTGCTGCGATCACAAGTAGAGTGCGGTGAGGGTCTTGCCAGTCATTGACCAACATCGGTGTTGACATGGTGTTGGCAACATTGTAATCTTCCAAATCAGCACGCATGGTGGTGAGTTGCTGTTCGGAATAATCATCCTCGTTTTGGTATGGGGAGAAGACGGTTGTTTTCCCAGAGGAAACAATGGCGATGACGGCAGTTGAAATAACGACTGAAACGAGAAGACCCACCATGAGCCATGCTTCAAGGCTCAGTCCTGTTCGTTCTGCTTCTGCCACAATTATATCTCCAAACTGACGCAACACGCCACATGTACAGGCTTCGGAGATTCGTACCACTCATAATGGTTGCTCTGAAATGATTAGGAGCATTTGTTGCTTTCTGACTGCTTGATGGAATGGATGCTTTGGTAAAAAACGGCCCATCGTGCAAAAAATTACACATTTTTCCAGTCAGAGACTCTCATTGAAATCTTTGTTTTCGGTTTGAAATAAAGAGAAATGAAATGAATAGGGCGAGTATTGTTTCATTGACCGAGGCCCATGGTAATGATGTCGATTCCGCACTGCCATCCGAGGTGGTGTCGTCATCGTCATCATCCCGAACATCCTGTTCGACCTCGGGGGCGACCACTTGGACGTTGGTGGCGGTAGAACGGGTCGTATCGTCTCCTTCGGAGGTGACCGCAAGCGAAACTTCGCACTGTCGCTCCTGATGACTGCTGCTGGCTTCAAGGCGAAGTGTGAAGGACTCAGCGTTCGAATTATCGTCATTTGTCACACCCACAACTTTGTTTTCAAGTTGCTCAAGACCAACCACCGAAAGGTGGGGGCAACTGCGAATGGTTGCTTCTGCAATCGTGATTGCATCCTGAGTATTGCCTAAATTACTCACTTCGATTGAGAACTCAACCCACGAGCCTGAAAACAATGTGTCTTGAGGCGGCACAATGGAGGGCATTAGTCTGTATTTTCGGGGAACGGTGATGTCAGCCTCGATTTCTTGGTTGCCAACGGATGTTTCACCAATGCTCTCTTCCGCGGTGAGGGTCAATGGTAGCGAAGAACTTGGCGAAAAAGCTCTGACCTCTTTGTCTGAAACGCCGCTGATGAGAATGGTGAAGGAATCATTTGTATTTGCTGCGACCGTGATGGATTCGGGCCCATCGAAAGCAAAGGGTCCATCTTCATCAAAATCATAATTCAAGGCGAGGTTGAGTTCATTGGATCGTTCATTGTTGACAAAAACAACGAGTTCACCTTCAACATCCCAATCGTCTTCCAATTCAACAATATATTTTGGGTCGACGTCAGTAATCCATCCAAGTTCCCATGATGGAGGTTGCAATTCTTGGGCTTGAGCACAAGGAAGAAGGAGGGAGAAGAGAAATACACCCAAAAGAACAGAAAAGGCTCTCATGGCATTCACCGTTCACCGAAGAGCCCCTGCAGCGCTCGCTTGGTCAGAGTTTTCACCATATTCCGTCGGTAGCGCGGTGGCAAGGCCGTGTTATTGACGGGTTTGACGGCTTTTTGTATCGCTTTTGAGAGGGCTAAAACATCCAATTCCGAACTGCTTGGGGCCATGTGTTCTCCAACTACATCGGCATGCAAACGCGGAATGGATTCAAGCGCGGTGCTTGCAATCGTGAGTGAATCCATTTGACCGGGCACCCATGACGCCGCAATGCCTGCCTCTGGGAAATCCCACGAATCACGAACTCTGAGTTTTTGGTAGCAACCTTCGCGTTCCATCACGTTGTCTGGAAGCACCACCTTGAGAAGGAATTCCCCTGGCTTCAAGACGTTTTTCTTCATCCCATCAAGTTGATAGAATTCTTGAAGCGGAAGCGTACGCTCACCATCAGGTCCAATCAATACGACCGAGGCGCCAAGCACCATGAAGTTCGGCGCCATGTCCCCTTGGTAGGTTGCCACGCAGAGTGTGTTTTGATTGGGTATCACTCGACAGTCTGCACCAGTTCCACAATCTGCCTTGTGGCACCAATCAATGGAACGCCGCCAGTCCTCGCCTTGGTTGTACCAGAAACAACGAGTATCAAGGCAGAGGTTGCCTCCAACGGTTGCACTTTTACGAATCAATGAAGAAGCAACTTTGCCCGCAGCCTCGACCAAAAGTGGATGAACACCGTTAGCGCTTGTCAGCGAAGCAAGAGGCACCATGCATCCGATTTCACCTGTTGAAAGCGAGTGTGCATCAGCAATCGCTGCAAGAGAAATGACGTGAGGTTTCGGGTTGATGTGCCACTTGTAATTTGGCAGGACATCCGTCCCACCTGCGACCCAATCAAAGGCTTCATCCTTGCCGAGCAAGCTGGCGGCAAGACTCACTGCCTCCTCAACAGATTGTGGATGGTGAAGGGTAAAGGGTGGCATCAACATCAAGCATCATCCTCCATGTGACGTTGTTCTTTCTTGAGCCAGGCTCGCCCTGCGAAACCGAGTTCAGCCAGTTGTTCCGGTAGCGGCTCGTCGGCTTCTCTCCAACCTTCAAGTTGCTCCGAGAGAGGACGATTGGGGTCGAATCCAAAGAGCACGCCGTTGACATAAGCAGAGGTGTCTTCGCTACGCTGCCGCAATCGGTCACGCTCTTTGTGCTCGGCAGCCCGTTGCATCAATGGAGCCTGCAGTGGGCCGTGTTGGAGACGCGGAGGACTCAAGTCCAATTCATCCTCAAGTCCGTGGGCCTTCATGTGCTTTTGAATGCCGTTGTACACGACATCGGGTGTAAGCGGGAGGTCGCGCAACCGAACGCCAATGGCATCGTAAACAGCGTTGACGACTGCAGGTAAGATCGGTAAAAGTGGTCCTTCACCGGCTTCTTTAGCCCCAAATGGCCCTTCAGGGTCACTTGACTCTACGATAATCGGTTCTACGTGTGGCATTTCGTGAACGGAGGGAATCTTATATTCGAGCAAATTTGCATTTTGCAAATGACCTGTCCTTCCGTAGACCATCTTCTCTGACAGAACCTGGCCCAATCCCATATGGCACGAGCCGATGATTTGGCCTTTCACTGCCAACGGGTTGAGGGCTTTACCGCAATCGTGAGCAGCCCAGACATTGGTACACTTCACCAAACCAGTTTCAACATCGACATCAACTTCTGCAACATAGGCGGAAAACGAGTAGGCGGGAGCAAGACCTGCGGCTGCTCCTTTGTGAACGCCTCCCATTGGAGGTGAGCGATACGCCCCCCGAGCAATGAGTGCTCCCTTGTCTGCCTGAGCTTTGTGAAGCGCTTCAAGATACGATACACTGACCGCAGGGTCGTGTTTGTAGTAGATTCGACGATCGTTGAGAACCAACACATTCGGGTGGTAACCCAGCATTTCCCAAGCGGCTTTGAGCAATTGGTCACGGATACCAATCGCGGCACGGATGGCTGCATTAGCATTCATGAAGGTCACGCGGCTCGAGTACGAGCCAAGGTCAACGGGACTTGTATCGCTCTCGTGAGAGCGGACGTGGATCATTTCGATGGGTAAGGCCAGTACTTCCGCTACGACCTGAGCAACGGCAGTGGTGGAACCCTGCCCAATGTCGGCCGCACCGGTATGGACCGTTACACCACCATCCATGTCAACTTGAATGTGCACGGTGGCGTGCGGGAAGTTCTTGGGGTCCCAATGAATTGGCAGGCCAGAACCTGAAATGAAGAAACCACAACCGATACCAATGCCTTTACCAAGCGGCATTTGACGGAATTTGCCATCCCATTCGGAGCCTTCCCTCACTCGTTCAAGGGCTTCACGCATTCCGTTTGAAGTGATACGGAAACCACTGATGGTTCTGCTGTGAGGCGGGAGCAAGTTGGCGAGACGCAAGTCAATTGGGTCAACCTCCATGCTTTCGGCCATCTCGTCAAGACCGACCTCAACAGCGCATCGGGTATTCACCGCACCATGACCACGCATGGCTCCAGAGGCGGGTTTGTTGGTCCAAACTCTGGCACCTGTATAGTGGAATGAGCCCAATTCATAGGGAGCGGTCGCAAGAACACCGTTGTAGTATGAAGTAACGTGTCCGAATGATGCGAAGCCACCTCCGTCGATGAGGGCATCAATATCAAAACTTGAGATACGCCCCTCGTCATCTGCCGTCATCTTGACATCAATATGGCTCGGATGGCGTCCTCGATTGATCCAATACACTTCTTCACGGTCAAAGGTGATACGAACCGGGCGCCCTGATTTTCGAGCCAGGATTGCTGCGCACATTTCATGCGGGAACGGGTCAGACTTTCCTCCAAAACCGCCACCTACGAAGGTACGTACAACGTTGATTTGGTGCATTGGGACATCAAGAACCGTTGAAAGTGCCCGATGCGTGTAGTGAGGTACTTGTTGCGGCGTGTAGAGTTGCAAGCGACCGTTTGGGTCCCAATGAGCGACCACTGCATGTGGTTCTGTGAATCCGTGATGAACTCCGGACATGGTCCATGAGCCGTGGGAGGAAGCGTGGGGGGAGTCGACGAGGGAGCGGTCCCCAAATTCTTGGAAAACACGCTTTTGGACATTGGTTCGGGCAAGATGATATTTGCCTCGCCAATGAATGGGTTCATCGTGGTCTTCGAGCCCTTTTTTTGGGTCAAAGACGGGTTCAAGCATTTCCCATTCAATGTCAAAAAGAGAGAGTGCATGGACGGCAGTGGCCTCGTCAATGGCAGCGACACAGGCAACCAAATCTCCAACGTGTCGCACCTTGTCTACAGCCATGGCATGTTCGTCTTTCGTAACTGGGAGCACACCGAAACGGTTCGGCGCGTCTTGACCCGTGGCAACGGCAAGCACTCCGGGCAATGCCTCAACACGCGTTGTGTCAATTGACTTTATTCGGGCGTAGTGATGTGGTGACCGCAAAATTTTCCCGATGATTTCCCCTGACAATCGTACGTCATCGCCGTACCATGCTTGTCCGGTTACTTTTGCGTTTGAATCAACCAGTGGCATGGATTTACCAACCGTCGTCCCCGTACGGTCACGGTCGTGAATGTGGTCACCAGCAGGCTTTGGTTCGCGACCGCCGACTGTTTCTGGAATGAAATCCAAATCCCGGGGCCGCATCACTGGGTCTGAACCTCCTGACCCTGGTGGTGGGAATCGTTGCTTCCCTGCCACACGCTTGCCGTCGCGCCGCGTTTCCGAGCCCTTGGATCCGGGTTGCTGGCGGTAGGTTCCCATGGTATCACTTCGCATGGCCAGGCGGCATGGTTGGCTCTTCGGGGCCAGATGGGTGTGGATCAGGGTGCGGGTTGCTGGCGGGTTGACCTGCGTCACCTTCGCCTCGATGAAGGGCTGCTGCTGCCTCCACTGCGTCAATAATTTGTTGATATCCAGTACATCGGCAAAGATTGCCTTCAATCGCACATGCGATTTCATCCCTTGTTGGATTGTCATTTTCATTGAGAAGTGCCTGTGAGGTCACGAGGAAGCCCGGTGTGCAAAAACCACATTGAGAGCCTCCGTGTGTCGCAAAGCATGTTTGAATGGGCGCAAGATGGGCCCCGTCGGAAAGGCCCTCTACGGTGATGATATCCGCCCCTTGTACTTGGCCCGCCAAGGTAAGACAGGACAGTTTTGGTACGCCATCGATCATCACAGTGCAACATCCACAGGTCCCAAGATCGCATCCGCGTTTGACACCGAGTGTCCCGACCTTGTCCCTCAGGACATCCAGGAGGACAGCATTGCTCGGTGCAAGCACTTCCATCGTCTGGCCGTTGACATTGGCTGACCATCGTTGACCCGCTGGTGCAGGAATCATTGGCACATGCTCCTTCCCTACCATGGTCCCCCTCGCTTCTCCGTAGGCCGTTCACCCTTTGATAATTGGGGGTGAAACACTTCCTCTTTGACTCACTCTTCTTCATTGAATTCATCAATGAGCCTGTTTTCCCCAGCCTCGATTGCATTTCGTAGAACAAGGCCGTGATACACTCGTATTTTTCGCTCTTTCACCAGGGCATTTACGATGAGTTCCAATTCATTCATCTCTTCGAGGGTTGTGGCAGATTCAACAGACTGCAAACACCTCCTGTATTCGTTTCGGCGGGAGAAATACAAGCCGAGATAGATCGGGATGAGCAACAAAGGAATGACCAATTCTTCGAAGACAATTTCACTGATGACTGAAATCGAGAATTCTGTATGGTCGGGATCGTAATCCAGGCTAAATGAGCCCTGCCCGATACCGCCTGCATAGAAAATACCGGTATTCAATCCGAAGTACATATTGAAGGGATTGTTTTGGTCATCAAATCGGTCCGAGCCTCGATCAATTTCAACATCATCCGGCCATCCGTCATTGTCGTTGTCCGTATCCAATACGTCAGGAATCGTGTCTTCGTCTGAATCCAACGGTGTTGAGTTTGCATTGTAAGGGTCATACAGAATCGTACCAGAAGATGCGGAGCGTTCCATTTCGTTCCTGATACCATCTCCATCCGCATCATCATCGTATTCGTCGGGCATGAAATCTCCATCGATGTCGGAACAACCTACGAGACGAATACGGCTTTTTCCGTAAGTAAAGGGACAGTTATCAGAAAGTTGATGGAATCCTTGGTCTGCGTATCCGTCACCATCTGTATCTGACCAAATAATTGGGTCTTCAGGCCACACATCGGTTTCATCAGCAACCAGATCCCCGTCCATGTCAGGATCCTCTTGGTCACCCAATCCATCTCCGTCAAGATCTCGATGTTCGGACGCATTGTTGGGAAAGGCATCTGCGCCCATGGATTCATTCCACATTCCATCAGGGTCAGACCAGCCGTCGCCATCGCTATCAAGGCAACCTTGACGGTCTTGTGTTGATGTCCCTTGAGTTTCGCAAGCGACCTCACTGCTTTCCTCCGCTAAGACCAAGGAGGAGCACATGGAGAGCAGGACTACGAAAAGAACAGGATACGTCCATTTCTTCATCATGGATGATGCTCGGAGTCCCTCCTAATGGCTTTATTGCACCTGACTCCAAGAGCAAGGTTTGAAAGAGTACTCGGCAGGGACTAGGGCCATGCGCTCAATCATCATCCTTCTGGTCAGTCTTCTTTTCCTCACGCCAATGGCAGGTTGTGTCGCCGATGAAAGTGAGGAAGTCAAATCCTTCCCAACCTTTTCCGCACAGGCAGATGACGGGAAAATTTACGATAATGCAGCCATGGAAGGGTCGGGGTATGTCGTCGTCTTTTCAGCGGAATGGTGCAACAGTCCTTGTTATACCACGATGCATGCCATTTGGAACGCAGAACCCGCTTTGCCGGTTTTGGTTATGTCGACGGACCCTGCCGAAAACGCAACCATGACGTTAAGCGAATGGCACGCATCTGCTGATGCTCATGACGATGAAGACGGTGACACAGGTGTTTCATTGACCAGCTACGCCTTCATGAAAGGAAGTGAAGCTGGAATAGCCTTGGAAATCACTCGCCCGGGTTCAGTCGTCTTTGTCAACAGCCAGGGCGAAATTACCTACCAAAACGAAGGCCGCATGGACGACACTGAAGAGATTCGTGCGAAGTGGGCTGAAGCATCGGCTTGATGTGCATCATTCCAAGAGGGTTGCGTCATTAACCACCGCAGCGATGTCATCGTCACTCGAGAACAGTTTCTCAACTTCGATGGCGTCTTCTGCCTTGTTGATGAGATAAAATCCTAGAGGCACCAGCAACAGCAAAAAGATGGCCACTGCAGGGAGAACCCATCCAGAGAGTCCACCGAGGCCTTCCTCACTTTCACCGAAGGATTTCGCATTGGCCGTATCCATCAACATCACATTCATCGCAATAATGGAGGTTGCTGAGTGGCCACCGGATTCATTGGCTGCCAAGCCCCGAAGCGACAGCGTGTGGTTTCCATCAACTTCGATACCTGGGAGGTGTTCGAGTTGATGGACGATGGTTTTCAAGTCCAATTCAGCAGTCGTATCTCCCTCATCAAAGGAATGGAGATTAGCCCAATCATCACGCAAGTGGTTCGAGCGCCATTGAAGTGTATCGATGTCACCGTTGAGAGTGATATCAATGACGTCACCTGGCATGAGGTGAATTCGATCGTCAGGGCCAGTTTCTGTATCAACGGTGATGCTTCGTGTCGAGTCCAATTGGTAATCTAGCTGAGCCGCTTCCATCACGGCAGCGAGGGCTTCGACATGGCCGTGCCCGTAGACGTTGTTTTGACGATTTTTCGGGACCAAGTCTTCAGCACAAGGTTCGTTGGACGCCATGTAATGACACTGACGGTACGTTGCTGTCTCTTGTAGAATGTTACGAACATCAAAGGGTGACAAGTCTGGGTTGGCCTGAAGCATCAAGGCAACGGTTCCAGCAGTTCCAGGTGTCGCCATGCTGGTTCCGCTGAAAGCCACATAACCGTCACCTGAGTTATGAGCAACGGACATAACATCCGAACCCACAAAGGCTACATTCGGTTTGATTCGGCCTTCTTCAGTTGGCCCTTGGCTGCTGTAGATGGCGATGCTGGTGTCCTTGTCCAATGCACCGACGGTGATGGCATCTTCTGCGGAACCAGGAGTCCCGATTTGAGCCGAGACAGCGCTGTTGCCGGCTGCGATGAGCATCGTAATACCTGCTCCAACCATTCGGTTGGACATCCGGTTCACGCTGTCCTCTTCGGAGGACGTCCATTCGATGGCCCCTGGACCACCGAGACTCATTGAGGCCGCACGGATGTTGAATTCGTATCGGTAATCGTGCGTCCATTGCATACCTGCCATCACAACGGCAAAGGAGCCAGAGCCGCCTGCGTCGAGTACTTTCACGCCAACAAGGAAGGCTCCTGGAGCCATACCGGGGTGCTCATAGGTGGGAGCGCCGGTTCCAGCGACAGTACCTGCGCAATGGCTTCCGTGACCTTGGTCGTCATAGGCCTGAATCTCGGTACCGTTGGTTTTGTCAGGGTTGTTGACAGGGTCGTAAAAGCCGATGACCTTCGGGTCGTTGGTTGAATTATCATCGTCCATGTCATCAAGACCAACGTGAAGGCTGTCGATGCCAGTATCAATGACTGCCACCGTCACGCCAGAGCCGTCATAGCCTGTCTGCTGTTGGGCCAAATCAACTTCGTGAACAACGGCTGCATCGCCGTTTTGTGCTTCCAGAATTCCATCCAATTCAAGCATGACCACACCGGGAAGAGAGGTGGTTTCAAGAATCATATCGTGGGGAATTCGCCCTGCAACAGCGTCGATGAGATGAAGGGTCCATTCATGAGCATAGCCAACCTCTCGCTCAAGCATTGCAATGTCCTCCTCTGAGGGTGTGTGATCGAAGTCAACGATGATCGGGAGCGTGTTATCTTCGTCAAGGAAGAGCGGGTGGTCATGGAATTTCTCCACCATATCGCCAATGCCGTTTCCGTCACGGTCCACGGTGGTGTTGACCCACCAACCTTCCTGTTCAGGCTCTTCGCTGTGTCCCACAGGCATTGCCATCGAAACCAACGGCAGAACCATCAAAAGAAAACAGACCACGGTCAACATGCGCTTCATTAGCATAGGCTCACTTAGTCCAGCGATACTGTGGAGGGTTTTCAAGGCATTGGGAATGAGTTTTACCAATTCCATGACTGAACAATTGCTTGAAAACAGAAACATGAGCGGAAATCACGGGTGAAATATTAAGTGGAGAATTGCGGGTGTACGATTCGATTAACATGGCAGCACCACGCAGAAAACCCCAGCGACCAAAACCTGTATCAGCCGCACCTGCTGGACCAGCGTATTCAGGATCCATCCTCCAAACTGGAGAGCCTCAAGCAACCCCAGTGATGACTGTTCGGCCAAATGCAACGATGAATTCAGATGACCTCCTGCTCATGAAATTGTCTCAAGGCATCATGATGGGGATCGGTTTTTTGGCTATTTGGGGCGGCATATTCAGTGTTGCTTTTGATGAGGATGCGACCAATGAAAACTTTGCCGTACTTTTCATTGGAGGCCTCGCCTCCTTTTTGGTTTCAATCGGCATCATTGAATTACAAAGTAAGAAAAATAAATATCACCTCTATGACATTCAAAATTATTTTCTCGGCATCGCCTTCTTTTTCTCAACGGTCGGCGTGCTGTGGGGCACTCGTTATCTGATGGGAGTAGCAACGGGCACCCTTGAACTTGATTGGTTCGGTAACCCTGCCGATTACAATGGCGGAGTCGACTGGTCTCCAAACGCATACGGAATCTATGCTCAATTAGCGGGTACAATCTTACTCACTTTTGGCCATTACCGACTCCTGAAGCGGTATTCAGGCGATACGAGTTTCGGCTGGGGGGTCGCCACCTACGCCCCCATGGCCATCCTCATTGCTGGTGTCGGCCCTTGGATTCGATGGTCTGATAGCGTAGTGAGTTACGAACTGGGCATCAGCATCGTGGTCCTCTCCATGATTTCAATGGAAATGGCGCTTCGTTCAAACAAAGCCCTCAACTTTGGCATTGTTGCCTTTGCCTCTGGCTTGGTCCCAATCATCTACGAAGTGCTAAATGAAAATGCTCCAGCTTCTGGTGAAGGTGGAGCCCTCTCGCTGATGGTATTCATTATCGCTTTGCAAGGATATTACGCCGCTCGACAAGATCTGCGAAAAGAGGTCATGGAACGTGCATCAATCTTCCTTGTTGGGCAAGTCGTCGTCGCTTTATTGTTGATGCGGAGTGCCGATTTCAATCTAATTCTTGGGCCATTACGAACCGGTGATTTCCCGGTCCTTGACGCGTATATCTCACTCCCGGTTGCCCTGTGGTGCACGGTCTTACTCGCATATTTCCCTGCTGTCCTCCAGCAACGCGTCCCTTGGATGCCGATTGGTCTAGCAGTTGCGCTGGTCGTGTTGCCCACTGAAACTTCAACGGTTCCGTGGGTATTAGCCATGGTGATGATTCCTTACATGGTCTTCATTTCAAAGATCGCAAGGGAGTGGGTCGTCAATGCAACCTTGCTGGCTTTCAGCGCATCCTACCTTCTGACCGACTTCATCGCTGCAAACATTGATGTGAGTTCGAAAATGGCTTTCGGTGGTACCTATCTTCACATCATTCTTCCAATCTTCATCATCGCTGTCTCCGAGTTCGGACGGCGCCTTGAACGAATCAATCCCAGCATCGGCCTTGGAATGCTGGGTTGTGTGGTCCTTTCACGAGCAATACTTGACCCTGAATGGTTCATGCCATGGCTCTTGATAGCCTACATGATGTTCCTCAATTTCAACATCATTCATGCTCAGCGAGACGATGAACTCCAGCACCGCAAAGACAGCACGCTGGCTCTTGGCTTCACCTCCATCACCGTCTTCCTCTTGACATTAATTGACGTCTTTGAAATGCCACCGTATGATGTCTTTGACGCACTGTTCACGGATGGATTCCAACCTCAATACATCGTACTGAGCCTTGCAATGTATGGCATGGCACGCATCGGGCGTGAACTTGAATTCGATGCGGGTTCAATCATTGCTTGGATGGGTCAACCTTCAACAGCACCCATGTACGACGACGCAACCCATTCGTGGGTTGTAGAAAGAAGTGATTCATCTCACACCCTTGAAGATCTTGCCAATGCAGGCTGGACGCCTCTGTTCAGGCTCAGTCTTCTCACATCCCTGACAATGTTCGCCTTTTCAATTTCAGACATCAGCCTCGGTACTTTTGTCCAAACACCCTACTGGGTTCTGCTGATGGTCATCCCTGTCGGTATTTTGGTTTGGGAAATTACCAATTTGGATGAAATCTCTTCTGCCACAAGGGCCGGAGGTGTAGCACTTTTGGTCTTCTTAGCAGCACCGATTTCAATCCAGATGCAATCCCTGGCTTTTGACACTTCAGATACGAGCGTCATTGTTTCGGCAGTCCTACTCGATCTCATACTCGTATCAGCACCCCTCGCCGTTAATGCCCTGATAGCCAAGCGAGGCATTGACGAATCTGGATTGAATTTCAGAGCGGATGGGCTCGCATACGTTCTGTTGATGATTCTCGCATCCTTTGATAGCTCAGGCGGAATCCTTCTCATACCGCTTATGATCCTCATCGCATTCAGAACCATACAGCACCGCCATTACGGCATAACCTTGCTGACGCCCCTTGTATTCCTCTTGTTGGGGGACTTGTGGATGGTCGGAAGCGGAGTAACATCCAACGTGTTGGAAGCCTTGCCTACTGACTTCCAAGCCTATCTTCTCGATATGCATCTCGGACCCTTTACCGCCCTTGCTGGCATCCTCGTCGCAACGCACATGACGCTGAACATCTTGGTGATGCAACGAGACCAACAGAAAGAGCCTGCCTTCCATGAAGTGTTGGCATTCCTGTGGCTTGGCTTAGCGCTTCTCTCCGCCCTCCCCGATGGCTATTGGTTGCCTACAATTTTCTCCTTCATCACCATGACATACCTGTGGTACAACAACAACAGCACCTACCTGCCATACATGTTGGGTGTCCTGTTCATCTCCCTCTTTATTGGATTCAATTACAGCGATACCTTCTCCACTACCAGCGAAATCGACGCATGGAGCTGGAGTGGGCTGATTACAGGATTTACTGGCAGCGCGTTCAATCTGCTTCACGTCTATGGCCAGTTGTTCAGGACAGAGCCTGCTGATGACGATGAGCGTAAAATCCAACAAGCCACCTCAACCCTTTCCTTGCAACTTGGAGTCTTGGGCTACATCATTGGTTACGAAGTCTTCTTTGGAATTGGCCCAGTGATTGGTCTAGCGATTTTGGCCTACTCAGCATACAAGGGAGGGCAGGCATCCAGCCTCCTCATTTTGCCAGCACTCGTCACCTTCGCTTCCATCAACGTCATGATTCAATCAGACATCGGTTCCGTGGACGAGAGGACGACCTTTGCAGGAGCGATTCTCGCCATACAGGGAATCATGTTCACGCTTCTGTCAAGTAAGGACGACCTCATCTATGATTGGGATAATATAGAATGGGACTCGGATGAGGATTTCTTTGCATACATGGATCGATTGGGCCTGGTTGGAACAGCCTACACACTCATTGGTATCTTCATGTTCTTGGTACCGGTAGACTTGACATCTGTGGCCTACCTCATCACCACGATGTATCTGGTGTTCATTGGGATCCAAGGATTCAGCGAAGAACTCGATGCTCGTTGGCGTCGAGGAATTGGAGGCTATGGTTCAATCCTGACGGCCTTCTTGTTCACAACCACCCTCGAAAACGACCTGTTCAATGCCATTGGAATTGTGATGATGGGATTGTTGGCTCTCGGCTTTGGATTCTTATTCATGCAGCGTATGAACGAAAGTGACGGCATTTATGTTGAGGAAGCAATTGCTCAACCGCCATTGGTTCCAGAGAGGACTGCTGGAGGTGAATCACCAGCAGAAAAGGACACGGAAGAACCTGAACCTGTTGTCGCAACAGCTGCTGAAGTTGGAGAAGATGAAACGGACGAAGTGGAAGAAAACGCAGAGGATACCTCAGTGGATGAAGATGAATTTGATTGGATTGAAGAAGAACCCGACGTCGCCGAAGAAGTTCAAGAGAAGGCAACCCCTGAGCCTCAACAGGAACCTCTGCCCAAGGCACCCTCACACAGTGGTCTTTTGGATACTGGAGAAGGCTTTTCAGTTCGTTTGCCAAGCGATGCAGTCGCCAACATCATACAATCCATTGAGCAGACTCCTCACGAGGGTTATGTGCCCGTTGTAGCCTTTGGACCTTCAGGCCAAATCATGCTCAATTTCGAGCCCAATGGAAATTGAAATCCAAGAAAGGCTTCTCTGCGAAGAACAAAAGTCCCCGCGGAGGTCAAGAGCCTCATGGACGACAAGAGAAAGCGCATGGTGTGGATTGACCTCGAGATGACAGGCTTGGACATCGAGCGTGAATCGATCATCGAAATCGCTACCGTGATCACCGACAGCGAACTAAATATCGTCGCCGAAGGACCCAACCTCGCAATTCGTGTGAACGAGGAACTTCTGGCTGGAATGGACGATTGGAATACAAGACACCACCATGGGAGTGGACTGGTCGAGCGCATCCACAACGAGGGAGTCGAGGTTGAAGATGCGGAACAGCAAACCATTGAATTCCTCAAGCAATGGATTGAACCTGGTACGGCACCACTGTGCGGAAACAGTGTTTGGAACGACCGTCAATTCCTCGCTAAAGAAATGCCAACATTGCTTGAAATGCTCCACTATCGCATGGTCGATGTCTCCACCATCAAGGAATTGTCACGCAGATGGTATCCTGATGTTTCCAGATACAACAAGAAAGGAGCACACAGAGCCCTTGATGACATTCTTGAATCGGTGGAAGAATTACGATATTTTAGAGAAGAGATCTTCATTCAAGAACTTTGACGCCAGGTGGGCTGGTCAGGCCCAACGCCTTTGTGAGCAGACAGAATTTGTGCCACAACGGCCACCGCGATTTCCTCAGGCGATTCTGCTCCAATATTCATGCCAATAGGGCAAATGACCTGGTCGAGCAGATCTTGTGGAATCCCTGCACTGAGGGCTTCTTGTTCAAAGGATTGCCACTTTGAACGACTCCCAATCACGCCAATACGGGGTGCTTGTTCCCCGTCCAATTCACGGCCAGCACCGTTGAAGATGCTAAGGAGTGAAAGCAGGCGTTCCTGGTCCTCTGCCCAATCATGTCCCAAAAGCAAAATATCCGAAAACCGTTTCAATGTGTTCTCATTTTCAGATTCCATTAGGTCTGCAACGGTGGATGTGATGCACTGTGCTGCATGAGGATAAAGTTGTTGTGAGGAAAATTCCTCACGTGTATCATGAACTGAATAAGGCCACGCCACCTGGTCGAGGAGACCTGCTATGGCCTCACCGCAATGACCTCCTCCCATGATGAATACGTGTGGCATCGGAATCATCACCTCAAGCGCAATCGTGACTCGACCGCCGCAGAGTGAATCAAGCGGTGTTACTTCATAGCCCTTCGCACCTTTGTTTAATCCGTATGTGAGCAGTTCGGCTTCGGGTTTTTTCGCGGATTGAAGGAGCCCTCTACACCGTTCAAGAACACGATGCTCAAGCCCCGCTCCCCCGACTGTTCCCTTCCATTGACCGTCATCAGCACGCATCGCCAATCGTGCGCCTGTTTTGCCTGGAACACTTCCGGAGGTCGTCAAGACGGTTGCAAGAACAACCTTTCGACGCTCTTGCAATTGATTCAGCGCCCATGTCAAAACTTGAGCGGTCATGAAGAGGCCTTGAAGGAGGCCCTCATATCCCTTGTCATTGTAAAAAATACGCCAAGAGGTCTGGTTCGTGTTCTCTCAACAGGAGTACATCTTCTTGAGTGTCAATGTTGAGATGGAGGTATGGTGCATGAACATCCACTGGCACAAAGGAAACGATGTCGCGTAATGGCGTATCGGGATGGCTTGCAAGAACTGCCTCCATCGAGGCAGTATCAAAAATAATCGGATGACCTCGGGAAGCCCCATGTCTTGCACCCGCAGGTCCGCCGTGGTTGACCAAATCAAGAACGACCGATGACGACCATCCCGGACGGTCAACGGGCGCCATCACCACATGACGAGGTAAGCGCCCCAAATCACTCATCAAAGCCATCAACCCATGCTGAAGACTGCCAGTTCGGCCACGCTCTGGATCGGCATTGATAGCGATATTCGCATCGGGTAGAGCAAGCATGAGGTCAACTGCCAATTCCTGGCGTGTGACAATCACGATTGGGGAACAGCCAGCTTTGCTGAGGTGTTCATACGACAAAACAACGAGAGGCTTCCCTCCAATCTCAATCAACGCCTTGGGTTGACCCAATCTGGTGCTTGAACCCGCTGCAAGAATAACAGCAGCAGAATGACCTCCCATGGTTGGATGACGGGAGGCACCCTCATTTGCATTGTGACATCTTAGGTTCATAAATACTCAAATTCTAACCTTCTTATGCACGCAGGAAACCAGTGGCATCCACCGGGTCATTGGACCAAAGAAATGCGAGATGCTCATCACCGTTCAATGGACCTCCTGCATAGTATCACAGACGAATCAGATTGCATAGAGCGGCTTGAAGGACCTATCGGGTTGGACCGTATCCTCATCAAAGGCAACTCTCGACGCACATACCTCATCGAAACACGCCCTCATTACGAGATACAATTTGAGGACGAAATGGGGATGTTTGACGAACTGACTTGGAGGTTTTCAATTACCGCTGGTGCGCGTAAAAAAGACGTAGTAACGATGAACAAATATTCCGTATCCCTCTGCGTCCATCCAGATAGCCGTCATCGCTTGCTTCCTGTCGGAGACCAAATCGCTGCACTTACTCTTTCCTTGAGCAATGATACAACGACTGCGATGCGCATCCCACTGCTGGCTCAATTTCTTGTTTCGCCTCGTCGCATGCTTGAGAGTGTGTGTCAATTCAGTGAAGAAGGTGTCATTTTCGATGATTATCACGATGGTGAATATGATGACGAAGATGAATGGATGGCCGAAGAATTGGAGTTAACTGAAATGCCTATTCTTGACATTCACGAGTTTTACGCTCAAGCCTACTACCTTGACGTCAACGAATTTGAGACGCAGGAGAGCATTGAGGAACGGGCATTTGAACGCTGGTCCGCAGAGGTTGAAGATGATACCTTGCAAAGGGACAACACTGCACCGTGGCATCACAACGAAGAGCGGGTCTGGAAACTTGAAGAGCAACTTTTGAAGGGCAGAAAATGATTCAAAGTCCTTTGGTGATCTCTCGTCCAATAATCATGCGCTGTACTTGGGATGAGCCTTCGTAGATTTGCATCACCTTTGCACCACGCATCAAGCGGGCAACTGGGTATTCTTCGGAGTACCCGTAACCGCCGTACACCTGCACTGCATCGGTTGTCACCTGCATTGCCATGTCAGCTGCAAAGCGCTTCGCGTGAGCCGCAGATTCAGTATTACGTACTCCTGAATCGAATTCCGAAGCGGATTTCCAGGTCAGCATTCGAGCTGCCTCGATATTGGTTTTCATGTCTGCGAGCATGAATTGAATCGCTTGATGTTGGTGGAGGGGTTTTCCAAATGTTTCCCGCTCATTAGAATAGTTGAGCGCGTGTTCGTAAGCAGCTCGGGCGAGACCAGTAGCATGAGCTGCGATATTCGGACGGCTCATGTCAAAGGCTTTCATGGCGTTCATCCATCCACCGGATTCTGACGCCCCAATGAGGTGATCGCTTGGCACACGTACGTCATCAAATGAAATCGAACGAGTGTCAGAGCAGCGCTGACCCATGTTCTGTTCCTTTTTGCCCAGAGAAAATCCATCAGCGTCTTTTTCGACAATAAATCCAGACATTCCCTTGTAACCCGCATCAGGGTCTGTCTTGGCGAGTACGAAGAAGAAATCAGCGTAACCTGCCCCAGTAATCCACATTTTTGAACCGTTGATAACATACTCGTCTCCATCTTTGATGGCCGTTGTTTTGCAGGCAGCAACATCAGAACCTGCGCCAGGTTCTGTTACAGCATAGGAAGCAAGTGCACCTTCTTCAGCAATCTTTCGCAACCAGATTTCTTTCTGAGCATCCGTGGCTCCGGTGATGATGGGGGCGGAAGCGAGGGCAGTGGCATAGGCTGCCGTAGCAAAACCAGGGTCACCCCACGCCAATTCTTCATTCACCAAGACTTCCTCAAATGAACCCAAACCAGCCCCACCATAGGCTTCAGGAATGTGAAGGTTGAGCAAACCCATTTCGTGGGCTTTTTGGATGGTTTCTTTCGGATAATGCGCTGTTTCATCCCAATGCTCTGCTTGAGGACGAATCTCTTCAACAGCGAATTCGTGAGCCAATTCTTTGAGCATGGCTTGCATCTCATCAAGCTGGAAGTCCACCATGAACCTGCGAAGCATCGCTCCCTTAAGAGCGATTAGTTCTATCCTCGAGCCATTGCAGGGATTGCTCACGGAACAAGGCTACCCTGTTGTTCGGCCAGCAAGAGGGCGAGGAAAACAACGTAAACAAGAATGAGAACTACGCCTTCCCATCGCTTAAACTCATATTGAGAACGCATCATCATGAGGGCAATGGCTGTACCGAGAATGGTGGCTGGAATGATGAGGTACATGGTCAAATCATAACTTGCGCTCGTCAAAGCCAACGGGTGGACGAGGGCTGCCAGACCGACGGAAAGGAGCGGATCGGTGATGTTTGATCCAATCAACGTTCCAATAGCGACTCCCTCGCTACGTTTGGCAGCCATGAAGGCGATGGTTAATTCTGGCAGGGACGTTCCCAACCCCGAGACGGTGGTACCTATCACCGCATGAGGAACATTGAGGTCGTAGGCCAGCGCACTGGCGATGTTGACCAAATGGTGAGCAGCGAAAAGGGCGAGGAGCAGCCCGAGAGTCACCATCAAGGCATAGGATGCAGTGGTTCGGTCCATTTTTCGCTCAACGGCTTCAACCCCTGAAAGTTCATCCTCAAGTATTTCCTCTCGTTTGGACAGTAGCCAGTAGATGTAAGCGATGTACAGCAACACCAAAATTGAGCCTTCTATTCGACTCAATACATTGCCTGTTGAGATGAAAAAGGTCAGAAGAAGGATGGACGAGAGCATGATCGTTCCATCGCGCTTGAGCCAGGACGGTCGTATTTTGACTCCTCTGACGGCAACGACAATGCCCAAAATGAGGGTGATTTGTACAAGAATGGAACCAAAGATACCGCCGATGGCCAAATCAGCAACCTCGGGCGCAGATGGGATGTCTGCGGCTGCTGTGGAAGTGACCAAGATTTCGGGGAGCGAGGTGCCGATGGAGACGATAGTAAGTCCGATAACCACCTCTGGCAATCCTGCTCGATAAGCGAGTCCTTTCGCCCCTTCAATGAAGACATCGGCTGACTTGATCAGGAGAGCGAGGGCTAATATCAGGAGTGTGATTGAGATCCATCCTGCATCAATTTGAGCGTCATCGATACCAGCATGCAATGCAACAATACCCAAAAATAGCGCACCATTGAGTAAAAGTGTGTTGTTAAGCACCAATTGGGGGATACCCATCGTTGGACCATCCCCCTCCATAAACCACCCAAGTACGAGGAGTTCTTGACGGTTGTCACGGAGTTTGACTGGAACCTTCCAACAGAAGTGTTTCAAGGGTCATTCTGGTGGGTTCTACCATGCGAAGACGTGTTTTTGGGGAGTTCTTCGGCACGGCGCTCATGGTGGGAGTCGGGTGTGGAAGTGTGGCATACGGTGCATCCCACGGCATGATTTCACTGAGTTTTGGTGCTGTCGTCGCTCTTGCCATCATCCTCGTCGGACCGGTCAGCGGCGCCCACATCAATCCAGCAGTTACCTTGGCATTTTGGAGAGATGGTCAACTTGAGAATGGACTCGTAATACCCTATATTCTCGCCCAATGCGCTGGAGCCTTGGTAGCCGGACTATTCCTTTCGGGGGCGGGCCCCACGCTTGTGGATGCTGACCTCTCATTGACCCAAGGTTTCTTCATCGAAGTGGGCATTACCGCAGCGCTCATGACCAGCATCCTGTTTGTCGTTCAGCGAACCTCATCGATTCCCCTCATCGCACTTTGGGTGGGTGCTACCGTGGGCATCCTGGCCTTTATCGCAGGTCCAATGACGGGAGCGAGCATGAATCCTGCTCGCACCTTCGGCCCCAATCTGGTTGCAGGATATTGGGCTTCGTTGCCGTTTTACTTCACATCCACATGGATAGGCGCATGGCTTGCTTGTGACATCAAGTACCGATTCTTCCCTGACCGCTCATGAATTGCAGGATTGGCGAAGCACGGCGAGGATGTGCTCTGTTGAGGGAATGGTGTGATTTTCAAGGGGTGGAGAAAAGGGCACGGGTGTGTCCAAGGCACCGATGACAACAGGTGCTGATTCGAGTTCATAGAAGCACTCTTCCATGATTCTTGATTGAACGGTGTGACCCAATCCTCCCGACCATTGACCCTCTTGAAGCACAACAAGGCGTCCCGTTCGTTGAACTGAAGCGATGCATGTTTCGGCATCAAAAGGAAGGAGGGTGCGAAGGTCAACGATTTCAACCTCGATGCCTTCATTGCTCAACACTTCCGCCGCCTCAAGGGCGAGATGGACCATGGCGCCCCAGGTCACAAGCGTGAGGTCACGTCCACCGCGAATGACACCTGCTCGCCCTAATTTGTAGGTGGTCCCAGCAGCGATGTGCTCCGCCACTGTTTCGGTATCCACTTGTTGGTTGATGTTCATGCCCCAGCCTGTTTTACCACCACGCAGACCGTACAGGCCAATGTGTTCCAGCATCAACACCGGGTCGGGCAATTGGGCGCCTTCCATCAAGAGGTCGTAAGCATCCTGAGGAGTTCCCGGTGCCATGACGATGAGCCCGGGGTCGTTCGCAAACCATGCTTCGATCATGTTGGCATGGAAGGGACCTGAGCGAGTTCGAGCGCCTAAGGGGATGCGAATTGTCATCGGGCAATCAGCACCCCATCTCCAACGCAACATGGCGGCATTGTTGACCAGTGCGTTGAAGCCCAGCGCTGCAAAGCCTCCAAATTGTATCTCTACCATCGGCTTCATTCCAGACAGAGCCGCACCGACTCCCGTATGGACGATGACAGCTTCACACAATGGCATGTCGACCAATTTGTCTTCATGTCCTGCGTTTTTGAGGGCCATGTTCATTCCAAATGCCCCGGCAACTTCCATGTCTTCACCAATAAAGACACAATCATCGCCGTGCATGTCTGCAATGTCTGCCATGGCTTGTTGAATCGCACGAGCGTAGGTCCACCCACCTTGTTCAGCATAAGCCCAGGAGCGCTCGCCAAGGGGCAGAGGGCTGTCAATGGGCGCTGTCCTCAATTCGCCATTGATGCGATGAAGGTGGTCGGCATGGGTAGCAGCGTCATGGAGAGAAGTCACACCTTTGGTGACGGTCGAAGGCTCGGGCCATTCCATTTCGTTAACCAAGCGGTGAGCCTCTGCAACAGCCGCTTCTTCTTCTGCCTCCATTGACGAAAGAACACCTTCATCCACGCCCAGGTCGAGCAACAAATTACGGTGCGTTGGAATGGGATCTTTCGCTTCCCAATAATCCAACAAATCTCGGTCAACATAGCCGGGAGGTGTACCGCTTGGGTTACCGAGATAGAGGTCATCGTGATGGTGAGCATGACCGCATCCCCGCATGGTTTCAACGTGGATGAGGGTCGGCCCGCCGCCTGCCATGGAAAATTCTCTTGCCGTCGCCGTTGAAGCATGCCATGCCGCAGGGTCTGAACCATCGATTGTCCATGCTGGGAAGCCCATTGCTTTGGCCTTATCAGCCCATAATTCAACTCCAGATTGTTTCGCTGGAGGTGTGTCGAGCGCAATTTGGTTGTTTTGAAGAATGTAAGCAACTGGAAGGCCTCGTGCGCCTGCTAAGTTCATTGATTCCCAAAACTCTCCGCTTGAAGAAGCCCCCTCGCCAATGCAAGCAACGTGGAAACGGTCCAGGCCCTTTCGCCAAGCGGCAAAGGCCATCCCAGTCATGGTCGCACTGGCGATTGGCAACGGTGCTGTAGGGGGAAGAACGCCGACATGCCATGCCCCAACGTGCAGGTCTCGACCCCCGGCGTCGTCCCACCCTCCGTTTTGGTTGGAACCGACCTTCCCAAGGTTGGCTGCCATGACGTCGAGAGGCGTATCACCCATGGCCAACCCTAAGCCAATATCACGAATCATGGGGGCGACAAGATCACCGTCGTATCCTTCTCCCGGTCGGGCAGTACGAGGTGCGTCCGGTTGACGCTTGAGGGCAGTTGCAACCGCAACAACGCCTTCTTGCCACGTTGAACGGAAGCCTTTCCCTCCAAATCGTCCACCGTCTGGCGTTTCAACACCCTCGCTGAAGATTTCTTTCAGCACGGTATCTAATGCTCGTGTTCGTGTCATCATTTGTTGCCATTCCAAACGCTGGTCCATGGTAATGGCCATGTAATAACTCAGCCGACGGAGCATCAGGCGCATGTCGACTAAGAAATGCGTGCGGCGACGTTCAAGCATCAATTCCATACTGCGACGTGGAATGACTTCACGTTGCAATTCATCGGCAAGCGTCTTGCTCATCTGTTTCTTGAGTCCACGTTCGATGGCCTCAAGGAAGCGTTCCGAGAAGGTTAACCACGAAGGCCCTTCAAAGGTGTCGGGTTCTTGCTCAATCAGGTGGTCCCAGATGTTTGAAACCAAGTGCAGATGAGCATCGTGCTGTTGAGCGACAAAGGAAAGAAGTTCAGATTTTGCAGCCCCTTTTGGCAGCGGTTGCACGAAGTCAAGTGGCTTTTCAGGACGCCATTTGGAACCAAAGATTTCGGGTAAATCGCCTTGCGTCACCGTTCCCACCACGTGGGGGCAGGGGATGTGAGGTTTCAATGCTCTCATTCAGGGGTATGGTCTCCAAGCACCGGTCATTCCTCTTCATCAGCGGGCAGGGCTTGAAGGACATCGTTAATCAGGCCTGATGCATCTTCCACTTGCGTCAACAAGGTGAGGTCTGAAAGGGCACCAGGACGCTGGAGGGCCTGCATCAATTCATGGATGAGTTCTGATGTTAGTCGGGTCAATTTGAGAGTTTCTGGGTCAATACCCACCTGCTCGTTTTCCTCCAGCAGCGATATGTATTCTGGGCGCTCATCAAGTATCTCATCCATCGAACCCTCAATCGCTTCTGCGATGTCTTCGGCCTGACGCTCAAGAATATCTTCCATTGAATCTGAAATCTTCTTGTTCCCCGTGGAGGCAGTTGCGCCCTGCCCCAGAGTTGCACCTTTGTTGAGATCACTGATACTCGGCGCTTTTGCTTCGTTCGCCTTTGCTGGTTTGGGCACTCCTTCTTGAGTTGAACCGACCAATTGATTCAAGGCCAAGCGAACCAGTTCCGTCATCATTCCAGACGATATATTCGCGTCCTTATCCTCTTCATCAAGGTCGCTTTCAGCCTCCATCTGGGAGCGAATGCCGGCGACAAAGTCATCGTCAATATTTCCTGCCTCTACCAGCCTTCTCAGCATGGGCAGCGCCCACTTGCTGTCGTTCATGGTCATGTTGACATTGAAACCTTGACCTCCAAAGGTGCCGGCTTGTGGTGCAGCAATCTCGGCGGGAGGAGTGACAAATTGTTTCGAGGCATGGCGGCGGATTTGACTTACCAGCATGTTCATGTCAATCGGCTTACCAATGACCTCTGAAACGCCAGACATGGCTGCAGAAGAAAGGAAATCTGGGGCGGTCGTACGCGAAAGAACCACCGTTCTCGAGGTATTACGGAATTTGGGGTTTGCGTTCAACGTTTGGCATACGTCCAATGCGCTTCCCTGTGACCACTCCGCCTCGAAGAGCACCACGTCAGGTAAGACGCCCAAGGCGGTGGCTTCAGTTTGTCCAAGAGTGCTCAGTCGGGTGACTTCGAAGCCTTCTCGCTCGAAGGTGTTCGCCAATAAGTTGCGGCGTCCTTCGTTTTCATCAGCGATAATGAGCGTAGCGATATGCACTCCTCCCTACAAAGAGCAGGACATGAGTGGCTATCAACCTCACCCCCCAAGAAGCGAGGGATGTCCTTCTTTCGAGGCTGTTCAAGTTCAATCGAATGGTGGAGTTTCGGTCAAACAATTTCTTCTGGTGCTGCCTTGTTCCAAGCGATAATACCGCCTTCAAGGTTGTAGAGATTCTTGCCGTCCCATCCCGCTTTGATCAGTTCAATCGCAGCCAATTGAGACCTCATCCCGGACTTGCAATGGATCACGATGTCTGAGTCTTTGGGTATTTGCTCCGCTACTGAAAGTACTGCGGTGTGAGAGATTTGGAGGTCACAGGAAGCAACGTGAGCTTGCTGATATTCACCATCAGAGCGGACATCAAGAATGAATGGAGCCCATCCAGATTCCCTTCGTTGAAGAAATTCAGCCATGGGCAATTGATTGAACATGGATGAAGGACTGTCGGATGAGGATTTTTGTTCTTTCGGCTTCGCTGGAATGGCAGAAGGCTCGCACCATTGCTCATCAGTGAGCATTTTGGCCACCCGCTTGAGGTCGCGAACGGGTGCTCGCTCGGGGTCTGCTTCAAAGGAAAGGTGTGTGAAGGTCATTTCCAATGCATCGTAAACCAGCAGTTTCCCGTTCAAGGAAGGGGGTAAGTCAAGCATTAATTTGATTGCTTCTGTTGCTTGTAGCGTTCCGACCATGCCCGGAAGAATACCAAACACGCCTGCTTCTGCACAACTCGGAACCGCTTCGGCCGGCGGCGCTTCGGGGAAAAGGTCGCGGTAACGTGGCCCATCTTGGTAACCAAACACCGAAACTTGGCCTTCAAAACGAAATATAGAACCGTAGACCCAGGTCAAATTAAGGATCGAGCATGTATCATCAATCAGATAGCGAGTTGGTAAATTATCCGTCCCGTCAACCACAACATCCCATCCGTTTCCAAGGATTTCAAGTGCATTTTCTGGCCGCAAACGAGTTGGAAAGATTTCAACGGTGATGTTTGGGTCGATGGCCTCAAGAGAGGCTTTGGCAGAATCAACCTTCAGTGCGCCAATATCTGAAGTTGAGTGCAGAATCTGGCGTTGAAGATTGCTGAGATCCACTCGGTCGTTATCCACCAATCCAATTCGGCCCACGCCGGCAGCAGCGAGATACAGAGCTACTGGCGAGCCTAATCCTCCCGCCCCAATCACAAGCACGCTCGCATCCGTCAACCGTTGCTGGCCTTCAAGCCCAACATTCGGGAGCGAAAGGTGACGAGCGTGACGCTCGAGGTTGACCATGAATGGCGCAGGCGCCACTCCTCCATGAATGAAGCGGCCTCAGTGGACGTTCTCTTCGAGCCACTTTTCAACATCAATCGCAGCAGCGCAACCCAAACCCGCAGCAGTAATCGCCTGCTTGTAACGGGTGTCAACAACGTCCCCAGCAGCAAAGACTCCGGGGACTGAGGTCATGGTGTGTTCTTTGTGAACGATGTATCCGTTCTCGTCGGTTTCAACTTGCCCACCAAGGAATTGTGTAATGGGTGTGTGCCCGATGGCGATGAAGGCTCCCGTCGCTTCAATGGTCTCAGTTGAGCCGTCCTGTGTATTTTCCAGTACTGCGCCTGTCA
Source organism: Candidatus Poseidonia sp. (assembly GCA_030829545.1). Taxonomy (GTDB): domain Archaea; phylum Thermoplasmatota; class Poseidoniia; order Poseidoniales; family Poseidoniaceae; genus Poseidonia. Next base: position 163,766 of record JAURAI010000003.1, read on the forward strand.
ATCCTTTTTCATCTGCCAGCCACTCTTTGACTTGGCGGAAAGTTCTGATCTCAATCTTGGGATGATTGGCTGCACGTTCGTACATGATGGTTGATGCTTTGAAGACATCCCTGCGGTGAATAAGTGTCACCTTACTTGCGAAACGTGTCAAAAAGGTGGCTTCTTCACAGGCTGAATCTCCTCCACCAATCACCAGCACGTGCTCGTCGCGGAAAAAAGCACCATCACAGGTTGCGCATGTGGAGATGCCGCGCCCTTTTTGCGCTTCTTCCCCGGGCACCCCAAGCCAGAGAGACTCAGCTCCCGTGCACACGATGATGGAATGGGTGAGGTAGGTTTCTCCCTCAACACTGACCTTGAATGGGCGTTCAGACATATCAACGCTGTCAACGTTTTTATCGTGAACTTCGAGGCCAAAGCGCTCAGCTTGCTCTCGTAATTGAGTCATCATTTCGGGCCCGCCGATGCCCTCGGGATAGCCGGGGAAATTCTCAATGTCACTGGTCAGCATCAATTGCCCTCCGGACATGTAACCTGCAAACATCAGAGGATTGAGCATGGCTCGGCCGGTGTACAATCCAGCCGTGTAACCTGCTGGTCCAGAGCCGATGATGATAACGTTGCGAACTTCTGACATACTGATTCCCATCCTTTCGGTGAAGAGTGGGGGTGTTTGAAGGTTCGCCCTCACCTCCTTTCCTCACGAAAAGGTCATAGAAGCGAAAGCAGGGCTTCGCGCATGGACGACCAATTGCTTGCTGCTGTGGGTATGGGCATCTATGTGATGGTGATTCTCTTCGCCACCAAAATTCCCTATACCATGATGATGAACAGGGGTATGGAGCACATTCGAGCAGTGTATTACAACCGAAAAATCGTCCACATGATGGCGGGAGGTGTAGGTTCGCTAAGCGTACCTCTCCTCTTCACCGACCTGTGGTACCCATTGATTTGTGGAATCCTCTTGACCGCTCTAACCTATGGCTCACACCGTGCTGGAGTTCGTATGTATTGGTTTCAAACCGACCAAAACCAAAACGATGTGAAATTCGCCTTGATGTGGTGGGTTTCAATTTCATTCATTTGGTTGATTGTGGGCGACCCATGGTTGGCCATTATCCCTTCATTGTTCATGGCCTTCGGTGACGGAATCACTGGCGTGGTGCGAAACGCAGTGGTGAAGGAGCGATCAAAGAGTCCAATTGGTAATGTCTTCATGCTCATCGTTAGCGCCCCATTGGGTTGGTTTGCTGGGCAAGCAGGTGACCCATCGATTCCTGTCTGGGGCGTAATCGCTGCAGTCGTTGCAACCTTCGTTGAGCGCTATGAATTCGGACCTATTGACGATAACATCTTGATCACGGTATGTGCGACAATCGTTCTTTTGCTAGGCGTCCAGTTGGGCCCGCTCATCTAAGCAGTTCGTAATGGAGTTCAGAATAACCATATGTTCAAGTGGTTCGCAGTGGGCGCATTGCGCATGAACCGTCGTCTCAATGCGCTCGTGCTGGCAACATTGTTCGTCATAGCACCTTTAGCAGGATGCTTTGGCAGCGATGAAAAGGAGACAGTTGTTGCTGCTGCATCGTTCCAGATCGATTTCGTTGACCCAGAAGAAGCCATCCTTCGCACTGGAGAATTCCATGATTTCACATTGGAAGGCAAAGGAAATATGATCACCACTGAGCCCAATGTTTTGATGTTCATTAACGACACCTATGTGAAGAGCCATAGCGTCACGGTCGAAGATAACACCGTATTTGGCCAATTCATAACAACCCCCTACACGACTGAAGTCAACATCACATTCACGAGCGACGATGGACAGTCACAAGTGGTCAACGTCCCGATCACAGAAGGTACTCCAATAGTAAACGGAGAAGAATGGTTTGAGAAAATAGATTTTATCACAAGCGTATGCACTGATACCTCAAAATGTGGAGGATACGTTAACCGCTGGATGGGGGCAGGAAATGCGTTTTACGAGCGAGCCGCTGAATATTTCAAGGGTCATTTTGAAGGCCTAGGTTACGATACTTATTTGCTAAGAGTCACCGACCATGGTAATTTAGCTCAACCCGAAAGCCTGAACGTTATTGCTTGGAAACAAGGTCGTAACGACAATTGCGTTCAAGGTATGGGAGGGCACATGGATATCGCACCACCTCCCGGCCCACCCGGTGGTGGAACATACGAAGGAGCATACGATAACACTGCAGGTACCGTCGCAATGATGCTCTATGCGCGCGCCTTTGCAGACCTCACCTTCGAATGTGATACATTCTTAGCTCTGTGGTCCAGTGAGGAAGAAGGTCTACGAGGATCGAACGCCTTTGCTAACAACCAGTGTGAATATTGCCTACCGCAGGATAAGGAATTGAAATTTTACATCAATATGGATATGATGGGGATGTCGTGGCCCGCTAAAAAGAACGGCAATGGCGACCCATTCCCTTACCATGCTTGGTCTGGTCCAGATTCTGACCCTGAAGTGCAGGATGTTGAAATTACAACCGTCCTTGAACATGTCCACAGGAATGTCCTCAAAGCGCCGATGGACTTACGCATTGATGGCACCTATGGTGCAGGGTGTGACCAGCATTGGGACGAACATGAAGACCTTGTTTTTGACGTTCACGAAGATACCTTCGGCCGTTCAGACCACGTAACCTTCCGTGACTTAGGTGCGCAAACAATTTTCCACCTTGGTGCATATGATGCAGACTACTCCGCATATCATTCACCAACGGATACATTGGATAATATGATTGAAGAAGTCGGTGGACAAGAAGAATTAGAGAAGAGTATGGAATTCGTCATGTGGGCTGCGATGCTTGAATTTATCATCGCAGATCAAACTCCCGAGATCCGTAATCTCAACATCTAGGTAAAAATTCGCTGGCCTGGATAGCATATTCATCCTTGACATTGGTCACGCTACCACAAATGAGCGTGGTGGTTCAGCAGTGAAACCAAGACGAAATCAAGAATTATACACTTGTTGTGTTCAATCATACCGATGGATTCATGTGTCTTTTTGGCAACACAAGATCATGCAACCACTTTTGTCATCCATGTGTGTTCTGTTTTTTCTTTCCGGTTGCCTTAGCCTTCCATCATTGGGTTGCGGTGAAGCATACGAAGAAATGCATGCAGGAGACTACTCAATTGATTCCATTACCCTTGATGCTACGACAAATCAACTCAGTGTAGTTGTCAAGAATGAAGAAGGTGCATCGGGTTTCATACGAGAGGTTGAATCATTGGAACAAGACCAAACAATTTGGATAGCGTTGTATATTCAGCATAATGGTCAAACCACTTCTATTCGAGGCGAAGATACTGGTCATTCCTGGACCGTTAGTGGCGATTCAAGTAACGGTGATTCGTGGGTGAGCATGGTGACATTCACAAGCCCAGATGGCTTTTGTGATTCAGGTTGCGAAGAAATCCGATTTTCAGCAGGTTATTACGATGGAGTATTCTATCACGACGGGACATGCGAGAGTTCTCCGTGGTTTACGGTCTAGGGTAACCTACTTCTCTCCAGCGATTCATGAATGCAAGCAGAATTATTAGCGAAATGATGCTAGAACCAATGACAGCAATGGATTCTACACGCCAAGATTTGCGATTAACTTCGATCGTTGTTGCGAGCGTCTTTGTGATTGTTTTCTTGGTGGTGCGTGCTGTAGGAAATAATTCAATCATGTTGAATGGGTACTCTGCAGTCATGTATTGTGCTATAATCTGCATCGGAATACAGTGGTTGGCATGGATACCTGCATCCATCGGAAAAACCGAACGGTTCTATGATTTAGCGGGGGGGTTAACCTTTCTCACAGTAGTAGGGTTCAGCCTTTGGGCCGGATCACAGTCCGAACCTCCAAGTTCGAGAGAATTAATCATCAGTGTGCTTGTCTTCATCTGGTCCTTACGTCTTTCCTTCTTCCTTTATTTCCGCATTCACAGAACTGGAAAAGACGGGCGCTTCGACCAACTCAAAACATCCCCTATTCGGTTTCTAATTCCGTGGACCCTGCAAGGATTGTGGGTTTTTCTGACAATGGCAGTAGTTATTGTCATCAATAGCCAGGCTGATTCAGCACCTGCATTGGGGATATGGGACGCTGTAGGCTTGTTCGTATGGATACTTGGATTTGGTATTGAAACTATAGCAGATCAGCAAAAAACAGTATTCAATACAGACCCGAGTAATCAGGGCAAATGGATAGAAAGTGGCCTTTGGTCATACTCAAGGCATCCTAATTATTTTGGAGAGATCTTTCTGTGGACTGGGATCGCTTTCTTTGGAGTATCCTGCTTTTCGGGTCTTGAAAGAGTCGCTTGGATCTCACCCATCTTCATTTACATCCTCTTAACCAAAGTTAGCGGAACGCCCATTCTTGATAGACGAGCCTTAGAAAAATGGGGAGATGATCCTTTGTACCAAAAATACAGAGAGAACACTCCTGCTCTTGTTCCTCGATTGTTCAATAAGACATGAACGTTTTTTATCTCACGAAACATAATATCTCCTTGGTGTTTCGTCAGGCCATGCGCCTCTACCTTCCCCTCGTATTGATCCTCCTTCTCTCCGGTTGCACTTCAGCAAGTGAATGGGAACGGGTTGATGTGGAAGCCTTCGATGAAGCCATTCAGAACCATCCCGACGCCTTCCTCTTGGATGTGCGTACAACGAGTGAATGGGAACAAGATGGCCATCTTGAAAACGCCACACTCATCCCCCACACGAGCTTAAATGACCGTAGTGATGAGTTGCCTGAGGATAAGGATGAGTTGATTCTTCTGTATTGCCGTAGCGGCAATCGCTCGCAGGATGCTGCACAAACGCTTCTTGATCTCGGATTTACCAACTTGATTGAACTGGAATCTGGAATCACCGGCTGGAAGAACGCAGGCATGCCAGTAAGTTACGCATGAGGTGCTGAATATGTTTTCATTTTTCAAACGATTTTTTTCATCCAAACCTGACATCGCTCAACTTCTCAACGATGGTGCTATGGTTATCGATGTTAGGACTCAAAGCGAATACCAACGCGGCCATGGTAAGAATACACGAAACATTCCATTGAATTCAATCAAGGGCAAACTTACTTCCCTGAAGAAGCAAAAGAAAGTCATCATCACATGTTGCGCTAGTGGGATGCGTTCCGGAAAAGCAGCGAAGATGTTGCGTAATGCTGGACTAGATGCACATAACGGTGGCCCCTGGCAGAGTGTTGAGCGACATCGATAGGGATGCCAAGGGTAGGGTTGTGAATAGAACTCATTGTTCGACAACAGCACGGATGGCAGCACGGGCGTGGGATTCGAGACGAGGCTCAATATGGTGGGGTTCAGCGCCCGGGCCAATGATACCCAATCCAATCGCTTTGTCGTACTTGAGTTGCAAGTCGAGAATTGTCTTGATGACAGCTTGTCCCATGGCTAGCCCATGTTGGGTCTCACCCTTTTCGATAATCCCCAAGCAAATGGCAGCGTCGTGGGTTTTCAACAAGCGGTCAAGGGACAAAGGAACTTCCATAGACCCGGGAACCCAGATGACGTCTCCAATGGTCAATTCCAGGCCTGAAGCCTCGTCATGTACCCATGAGAGCATTCGCTCAACTTCATCGCGGTGAAATGATCCGCACACTACGCCAACTCGCTTGCTCATGTCTGCCCACCTCAGTTCTCCTGTTTCATCATTCGCTCAACAGTGGCCACAATTGTTTGTGTCATACCGTCGATTTCAACGTTGATTGATTGGCCAACCCGGAGCGAACCAAAGGTCGTCATACGCAATGTTTCGGGAATGAGATGAATAAAGAAGGACGTCCCATCTACTTCTCCAATCGTCAGCGAGGCTCCGTTAAGTCCAATGTAACCCTTTTCGTGAATGTACTTCATCACATCAGCTTGAACGTTGAGTTTCATATCCACGCCTTCGCCAACATCCCTGCGTTCTATGATTTCAGCGACGGCCATGATGTGACCTGAAAGAAGATGACCGCCCAGTTCATCCCCCATACGAAGAGAGCGTTCAACATTCACTTCATGCCCTTCTTCAAGAGCATCCAAGTTGGTTCGTTCAAGCGTTTCAGAAATGACATCGAAAGCGACTTCGTCACCATTGATGGCCGTTGCTGTGAGGCAGGTTCCGTTGATAGCAACGCTCGCCCCAATTTTCAGGCCTTCAACGTTCGGCAATTGTATTCGAAAGGTCCACACAGCGTCATCACGGTCACGTCCAACGAAGCGCCCTAAGCCCTGAACGATTCCTGTAAACATAGTCAATCCCCTTTATGTTCGGCACGCTCGAGAATTCTTGCAATGATTTTTCTTGTTCCGTCAAGGTCGTCCGAGAGCCCCTCGACACGGAACACTTCGATGTCTCCAAAGCCGCGCTGGTTGAGGGCGCGACGGATGTTGTCCTCGGCATGTTCCTGGTCGTAGCCTAATGCGATAATGTTGGGTTGGATTTGCGGGAGAATATCAAAAATTGGTATGTCGGGAGGATTGCCGATCACCACTTCATCCACAGGTTTGAGTCCAGAGACCATGCGTTGGCGAAGCTCTTGATTGGTGACGGGCTCATGCTTGCGTTTGCGCACCGTGTCGTCGTGGGCGATGACCACGGTCAAATGGTCGCCAAGTGCTTTGGCCTGTTCGAGATAGTGCAAATGGCCTGCATGAAGCAAATCAAAAACACCGACTGCCATGATTCGCTTCATCGTTCCACCTTTTGATACGGAGGGTTTCGTCTTCAAGAGCATGACGGTCAACCATCAAGCCCGAGGGCTTGGATGAGATCAGCGCCTTCGATGAAAGGGATGTCTCGCTGCTGAGCCCATGCACGGGCGTCTTTTACACTCAAGGCGAGGTCTCCCTCTGGCTGCAACATCTCCGCTCCGATGACCACAGGCGTCATGCCGGCAAGACGAGCCAAGCCGACCGCTAGTTCAGTATGCCCTTGACGGCGAGCAAGGCCGCCTTTGGCTTCTCTGCATATTGGGATGTGGCCCGGTGTGCGGAACTCTGCTCCAAGTCGCTCCATGCCAGTTTGAACGCTGGCGCCTTCCTTCATGCAGTCAGCAGCCAGTTCTGCAAAGCGTCGGGTTGTAAGGGCACGGTCATGGTCGGTGATGCCAGTGTAGGTTTCTCGATGATTCAATGAGAGCGTAAATGCAGAGCGGGCATCATAGCGTAAATCATTGGTGATGAGATGGCCGAGCACTGGAAAGGATTCCACCGCTTCATTGGTCGTGTGCAAGTCCTGTAGGAAGGGCAATGAGAATTGTTCTCCGACTTCGTCACCAATAGCCAAGAAGAGAAGCCCTCCGCAATCTTGGCGAAGTTGGCGCATGTGAGAAGGAAGTGCGGCGGTGGCGGGGAAGAGGAGGTCGGTTTCCCCTTCTCGCTTTTCGGAGTCAAAAAGACAAACCGGGCGGCCTTGTTGGAAGGCTTTGACCGCTCGTGCGACATGAGGCTGCATGGTGACGGCTAAACGCTCACCTTCATGAAGAGTCGTATGCATTCACCCTTGAAACCGATACAGCGACGCTACGGTAGCGGACAGCCAACGGAAAGGGATTATCATAGGTCGCTTGTTGGCTTGGTTTCGCGGGGGGGGAAAAATATGCCAATAAAACTCGGACCTGCCGGTGTTCCATTGTCGTGCAAAGGGCGCACGATTGTAGAAGGAATGGACGATATTATTTCCCTCGGACTTGAGACCATGGAGGTGCAAACCGTCCGCATGGTCGCCCCGCAACACTTTGAGCAATACTGGCAGGCTGGGGTTCTCGCCAATAAAACAGATTTCGAAATGAACATCCATGGGCCCTATTATTCAGAACTGCTCGGTGACAAGATTGAGCGTGGACGGTCCTTGGCGAAGATCGAGGCGACTCTGCAAGCCGCTCGCACCGTCAATGCTCGCCACATCACCCTCCACACTGGCCATTACGGCGAATTCAGCAGAGGTCATGCTGCCAACGAGCAGGTTGCCAATGTATTCTCTGGCATCGTAGACAGGGTCGCTGAAATCTGGCATGATGACGAAGATGAATTCCCAGTATTCCCATGGATCAAAGACGGAACGCCCTCAAAGATCGGTGTTGAAACCTCAGGCCGTCAAGAATTGTGGGGAAGCCTCGAAGAGGTTTTGGAAGTTGTCAACCATGTTGAAGGAACTGTTCCCGTCCTGAACATCGCTCACATTCACGCACGTGGCCACGGCCGAATGCGTACCTCAGAAGATTACGGTGAACTCTTTGACATGGTCCGAGAGAGCATCGGAACCAAGGAATTCTACTGCCACTTTTCCGGTGTGGAACATCGAACTGGAAATGCAATGCACTACACGCAAATCAAGAAATCCGACCTCAACTTTGAACCGCTTGCTGAATTCATCGTTGAAGATGGTGGATGGCTTGACATCACCCTCATTTCAGATTCACCATTGCTTGAGCATGATGCCATGTACATGATGCAGAATATTGAGAAATCAAGGCATAAGCAACTCGAGCGGAAAGCCCGAGAAGACCGTCGTCGAGCCTTGGCCCTGCAGACTGGAAAGAGCGAAGAAGAGCTCAAAACGAATGAAACTCAACAAGCAAAGGCTGGCCAAGCGACCAAGGAAAGCCCAGAAGTCGTTGAAGAAAAGGTTGAGGAAAAGAAAACTGCAAAGGCCAAGAAACCTGCAGCCAAGTCCAAGAAAACCGATGATACGAAAAAGGCAGAAAGCAACGACGATGTCTTTGATTTCGAAGAGGACGACGACGACTTGTTCTGATTGGCTGAACTTCTTTGGCCTTGAAACCGTGCCGCTTCGCCCTCATGTAGCGGGAAGTGGTATAAACCTAAGAAGGCGCGAAAGTTTTGATTGACATGGCGCACATCTCAGTATTGGGCTTAGGAAATTGGGGAACAGCCATCGCACGATTGTGGCTCTTGGAAGGTCACAAAGTCAAGGGCTGGACCATCGAACAAGAGGTCTATGAATCCATAACGATGGAGGAGATAAACAAAAAATATCTCCCCGATCATCCAGTCCCAGGTCTTGAAGTCACGATGCACCTCACTGAAGCCTTGGAAGGCAGTGAAATCATCGTCCTCGCAGTACCCTCTTCAGTGATTATTGACGTGGCTGCCGATGTGATTCCTCACCTTCAACCCGGCCATGTATTGCTTGACCTGGCCAAAGGACTCGCTCCTGGCAAGCGCCTTATTTCTGAAGCAATTCAAACGCAGCTCAAGGAAGCAGGCAAAACAAATCCCCTTGCTGTCCTTACCGGGCCCACCATTGCACCTGAAGCGGCAGGTGGGGTGATGACCACGGCATTGGTGGCGAGCGAGGACCACGTGATAGCAACGCGACTGGCGCAAACACTCAGCACTGCGAGTTTCATTCTTCACCCTGCAAGCGACCCCGTTGGTGCAGAACTTTGGGGGGCCTTCAAAAACGTCGTAGCCCTTGCTTGCGGCCTGGTTGATGGGCTCAAACAAGTTGGTGATCTCGGAGGAGACAATCTCAAGGCAGCCATTTTCATGTCCGGCTTCAAAGAGGGATGTTTGCTTCTTGCTGAACTCGGAGCACGTGCAGAGGTAGCCTTTGGCCCCGCTGGACTTGGCGACATGTACGTGACTGCCACCTCCCCGCACGGTCGAAATCGAACCATGGGGGAAAAACTTGGCACGGGCCTCACCGTTGAACAGGCCTTGGAAGAGATGCACATGGTCGCTGAGGGCGTCAGGGCAACTCGGATGTTTATTGAGCGAGCCGAGGACATGGGGCTCACCATCCCCTTTACCAAGGCCCTCAACACCCTTCTCAACGGGGACATCGACGCTGAAGAGTGCTGCAGAAGAATGGTAGCACTTGGATGATTGAATCGGCATCGGTGCTATTTTGAGGGAAGGCTTCGTGAGCGTATCATGTCCGATGAACTCTCTGAGTTTGAAGCCAAGTTATTGAAATGGCTGGCTAAGAGTGAATTCCACATCGTGCCGTGGTCAACCAAAGATGCAGCAAAGACATTCAAAGTGTCTGAAGACGAAATTTACGAGGCGATTGCATCGTTAAGCAAGAAGGCATCTGACCAAATTCAAGTGTTTTACAAAGACGGGTCCTTGCATATTGCTGCAGATTAATCAAGCCTCTTCAACAGAGGCTTCTTTACGCTTTCTTGCCTTCATGAGAAGGGTGAGCCATGTCGGTTTACGAACGTCGCCTTCTTCGTTAACAAAGGAACGAACCATCAGCGAAAGCAAATCGATCAAAACCACAACGATGAAGATGAGAATCAGCAAAGCAAAGACTTTGTCGTACTGGAGGAATTTGAGATAAG
>JAURAI010000027.1 GCA_030829545.1 Candidatus Poseidonia sp.
AACGGCATCACCAATTCCTTGACGATGTCTCTTGGAGAAGAATCGGTCGTGAAGCGCGTTGACGTGGCTAGCTTGTATGAGAACCAAACCAAGGCTGGACAATTTGTCGCAGCCGATGGTACCGTTCGTCAAGCCGGAATCGTTGAAGGCGAAGGCTCAGATTTCAAGATTTGAAGCCGCTAGAGGGCCTGACTGCGTAGGGTGCATTTGAGCGAGAGCCAGAGCAAATCCGCCTTAACCTTCAAAGGGTGGCGGTCCTGTGACGAATCATGGAAGACTGGAAAGCTCTCATTGACCAAGCCATGCAAATTGAAACCTCAGACACCATTGGTGCTCATGGACTGTACGAAAAAGCTGTACGCGCAGCCCTTGCACAGTCACAAATGCTCCTTGGTGACCTTGAAGCTGCTCAGATTATTGAGTCCATCTATGGCGCTCTGGTTGCTTACTCTCAAACCGTTATGCTACGAATGAAGGCCGAAGACCCTGAAGTTGGAAGCCCAGACCATGCATTCCGCGCTGGACAAGCCTACGGAGTCAGTTGCATCTTGAATCACCTCATTGATCGCTTGACAGATGTAGCGGGAATTACTGCGCTTGGTGCTCTTGACGATTTCTCGGACACACTTCACGACGAAATCATCATTCAAGCCCGCGCTTCCGGCCTTACGGTTGAGCTTCTGGACGCGAAAGGCGAAATCCTCCTCGAGTGAATCCGAAACCCGAAAATCGCCTTACTGCTAGGGCTTAAACCGCTGGACAGCGGCGCGATGAGGATTGCACTCGCGTCGGTGCCTTCATAATGGGAGGGACGGTCGGCGACTTGCTTCAAAGCATCGAGGGAGTCAAATGAGTAACCCAGAACGTAAGACAAACGCCCGACTGGTCAACATGATTGGCCAGTTGAAAGCCCAGTCTCGCGACACCGGAGTAGCTGTTTGGCGAGATGTGGCCTTGCGACTCTCAAAGAGCCGTAAGAATTGGGCCCAACCTAACCTTAGCCGTGTAAGCCGCTACGCCCCCGAGGGTGCAACCATCCTCGTACCGGGTAAGCTGCTTGGCTCAGGTGAGTTGACCAATGGTCATACCATCGCCGCCTACAGTGTCAGCAACGGCGCACGTGAGAAAATAGAAGCCGCTGGAGGTCGTTTTATGACCTACGGCGAGCTGATGAACGAAAACCCAACAGGCACGGGGGTTGTTATCCTTGGATGAAACAACCTACGTATTCGACGCCGATGGACTCATTTTGGGTCGTCTGGCTTCCGCCTCTGCGGAACTCTTGCTCAAAGCAGCACGAGAGCACCGTGATGACAAAGTTATCATCATCAACGCAGAGAAAGCAATCGTCTCCGGACGACCACGATCTGTTCTTGACAACTATCACGCAAAGTATGCGTTGAACCACGCCCGTAAGGGTCCGTTCTACCCACGCATGCCAGACATGATCCTCAAGCGCTCTGTCCGAGGTATGCTACCGTACCAAAAGAAGAGCAGTGGCCGTCGTGCCCTTCGCAACCTACGGGTTGAAATTGGATGCCCAAGCCATTTGGCTGGCGACCTACCTGAAGGACACCAACACGGTGACGACAGCAAATTCCGACGAGACCTTCCTGAGCGTTTCATCCGTCTGGGCGACATTAGCGCAGACTTGGGTGCCCCAACGCATCGATGGACCGGAGGTGAACAATGATGGCAGCACGAAAGAAAAAATCAGTTGAATCCTCAGGAAAGCGCAAGACAGCCGTTGCACGTGCATCGGTAAAGGCCGGAAAAGGCCGTGTTCGCGTCAACTCAGAACCTATTGAAATTCTTCAACCTTCACTTGCTCGCCGCAAGTCCATGGAACCGTTGGTCATTGCCGACGCCATGAACCGCTTGAGCAAGGTTGACATTTCCATCACCACCAACGGTGGGGGAATCATGGGACAAACCGACGCTATCCGAACCGCTATCGCCCGTGGCCTTGTCCACTACAATGGCGGAGCAGAAGGCATTGATGAGGAACTTCGTGACGAGTACCTGCGCTTCGACCGCAGTCTTCTCGTTAACGACCCACGTCGTAAGGAGCCTAAACATCAACTCGGCCGAGGTGCTCGCCGCAAGAAGCAGAAGTCTTACCGTTGAAGTGATATTATGATTATTCCAGTACGATGTTTCAGCTGTGGAGCCGTTGTTGCCCACAAATGGGAAGAATTCAAACTTTTGTTGAGCGAAGGCAAAACCGACGCAGAAGCCCTTGATGAAGTGGGCCTCGACCGTTACTGTTGCCGACGCATGTATGTAGGCCACCTTGATCTCATCCAAGAGATCATACCGTTCAGTGCAGCACGAAACTGAATTCACAACGGGCCCGTGGGTTAGCTTGGCCTATACTTGGCGGCTGGGGGCCGTCAGACCCCGGTTCAAATCCGGGCGGGCCCATCCCTTGAATGACTCTTAGTCATTGACGCGAAGCCTTTGGTTTGATATGGCGGAGAGTTAACGCAGACTCATGCGAAGCCTACCCGCCTTTCTCCTCATCTCCTTGATGGTCACCATGGCTTGGGTCCCGATGGTGCCTGCAGCAGACAGCACTGTCACAGTAAATACGACTTGGTCTGGAACTGTAGTTCTTGATGGAAACGTTACTGTTGACCAAGGAGTTACGCTGACCCTTGAGCCTGGAACAACAGTTGACGCTAAGACATATTCGTTAACGGTTGAGGGTACATTGAACGCAGACCAAGCGTCATTCTTCTCCTCAACGCCCCCACTCACTCAAGGCTCACACGGCCAAGGATTGTGGGTCGGTCTCGTTATCTCACCAACAGGGATCGCAACACTTGACGATGTAACGATTTCAAATGCCTCAGCAGCTCTTCGTGTTGAAGGAACTTTGAATGCGAACGGCCTCACTCTCAACGATGCATACCGAGGCATTGCTATCCATGGTGGTACTGCCACTGTTGACGACCTAACTGCCCGAGCCATGGATTATGAAGCCGTCTATCTTGATTCGGGTTCGCTGACTTTGGACAATGCCGTAGTGACAGATACTGCAGTTGGCCTAGAATCCTCAGGTTCTGCAAGCGTGACTAAC
>JAURAI010000007.1 GCA_030829545.1 Candidatus Poseidonia sp.
CGACCGCCCAACTCGTTCAAGCAATTTGTGAACAAGGAGGAAAAATTCTCTGCCAAACCTCGCTCATTCAGAAGGAGTTGGCCCACCTCTCTGGCATGCCAGACCATCAATTTGTGGAACTGCCACCGATGATACCTGACGAGGCCCCTGAACCGTTGAGCGGCGGTGTTCAAGATGACAAAGTGAACATCGTTTATGCTGGAAAAATGGCTCCCTTATGGGGGGTTGAACCTCTGCTTGACGTTGCCACTTCAGATATTGCCGTCAAGGTCATCGGCGATAAGATTCACAACGGTCCAGCCGACGATGCAACCTTCCGTCGTCGCATGACCTCAAAATTGGAGACCAACGAGCACATTGACTGGATCCACCGTCTGCCTCGGGAAGAAGTCCTCAAGCATGTGGCCTTGGCCGATCTAGCATGGTGTGCCCGAGATGCGTATTTCGAGAGTCAAACTCGTGAACTGTCCACAAAAGTGTTGGAATGCATTTTTGTGGGTACGCCTCCTGTTCTGACCCGCTCCGTGTTGCACGAGGAATTGTTGGGTTCGGACTGGCCGTTCTTTGTCGATGGTCCCGATGACGATTCATGGACTGTTGACCTTCGAGTGAAACTTGAAACGGTCAATGAGAGGATCTCAAAACTCAAACCTCGACTTGAGAAGCACAACATTTTGACGGTATCTCAAACCTTTCGAAGTACTCTGGGGGTGGGGGAATGAATGGACGAATTGACGTGGGCGATTGGGGGTCAGTCGTCAATTCAGGAAGTCCGGAGGAGTTGCTTCAAACCAATCTTGAGGACGGTGTCTTCGAGGTTGTTTTCGGTAATAACATATTGTACATGAAAATAAGCAACACTCGGTTTTTAGATTCTCACCAAAGCCTTCTTGTTTGTTTGAATGCGGCCATCAGCAGTAAAAGCAACAAGTCCCCTCCTTTTTTTTCTGGAGAAGGCATTGCTGCTTCGTTGCAATCCTGCCTTATCTCCATCTCCGACCCCTCGACTCACATTGACGGGGTAAATTTAGGGTGGTACATCGGAAATGAAGAGTGGTTCTCTTTACAGGCAGATTTGTGTGCACTGCTTGACAGGTTATCGGCTCATTTTTCCAAGCGATTGGTCTTTTTTGGTGGGTCAGGCGGAGGGTTTGCCTCCTTCGCCATCAGTCTTGGGCTGACTGTACCCTCAACGATCATCGGCATGAATCCACAACTCGACATCACCCTGTATCCTACCGCCAATGTTTTTGCAACGAAGGCTTTCCCATCAATGGGGATTTCAAACAAAGAAAATTTCATTGAAAACCGCGGCGCATGGGTAACTTTCTTTCAATCACAAGGGCTCGTGACAAAGGTAACGAAGGACTTGTTGAATCCTCTTTGCGATTACATTTTGTTGCAAAATTGGAACGATACGCATCACCTTCATCTTCATACGCCTTTTCTCTTGCCGAACATTGCGGAAAAGTCTCTCTCTGATTGGTTTGGCCACACCGATGATCTTGGTTATGTCATTGGCCCTTGGGGTGACACCCACTCTGTTGTGTGGAAAGAACACATCTTGTTGTGTTTGTCAATGGCCTTGGATGGACAATCGTCCAGAGAAATCATTGAGGCTGTGGCGGACGAGTTCCTCCCTCGGCCAGTTAACAAAGCTCAAGACGAATCGCAGTTGTCTTTCCCTCCAATACATCCTATCGGGTCCAACAAAGCCCCTCTTAACTTGGTTCGTTTTGATAGGGCCTTTTTTGAAAAACACAACATCGAAGAAAATATCTTTGATCTCTCTTTCTTGCAAAACTATCTCGTTGCGGGCCAAACAAATTTGGACATTTATGCTGTTCTCTGGGGCTTACAATGCTGGTTTTCTATGACAAAACCACATCTTGAAACCGAGGAAGAAGGTTGGAAAAAGGTTGATTTAGAATCGTTAGCGAAAATTCTCCGTGCTCTTAGCAATGAATTCAAACAGCGCAAGGCAATGAGTCATCATCGTGATTTTTTGAGTCAGGTTGTGTCGTGTTTCATCGAGGCTACGGAACAGAATAGAGACTCACTTGATGCCACTTTGTGGAGTGAAATCATCACATTTCATTCTATCTTGAGCAATTCAGAATAAGCCTTGAGCGTGTCTTGAGGTGGGCCGATGGAAACGATGTTTCCGTTTTCAACCAAAGCAATTCGCGTACAAATGGAACTCATGAGCCCCATCTAATGGGAAACGATGACCACCGCACCCGAATCTTGAATCAATTGCTTGACCCGATCCTCACTCTTTTTTCGGAACGACGCATCCCCTACTCCAAGGACCTCGTCGATCAACAACAAATCTGGCCTAAAGGCCGTTGCAACTGAAATACCCAATCGGGATTTCATACCCGACGAGTAGGTTCGAATTGGGCGGTCGAAGTGATGGTCAAGCTCGGCAAAGGATTGGATTTCCTCAATCAGGCCGTCAATTTGTTCTGTCGTTCGGCCCATCAATGCACCGTAGAGGTAGGCGTTCTCACATCCCGTCAGTTCTTTGTGAAACCCGACCCCAACGCCTGCAAGGAGTGAAACACTACCTCGAGCGGAGATGGTTCCAGAATCAGGGGGGAAAACACCAGCCATCATCTTCAGCAGCGTGCTTTTACCAGAGCCGTTGCGTCCGATAATGCCCAAGACCTCGCCCTGGTTCACTTCCAATGAAATGTTTCGAACGCCTGAAGGTTGAATGTCTTCTTTGCGATATTGCCGCGGCACTGGGTATTCCAGCGTTACATCCTCAAGCCGCATCACGACTGTCATACGTTCACCACCGCCCGGTGTGCTTTCCTCTCAAAGACCATAGCGCCGAAAACATACCCTAGAAGCGCAATGGTGAGGCACATGGCATATCCATATCCGGGAATAGCAGACGACTCTCCCAGAACGACGTCCCGCATGCCTGTGATGGGTACGACGGTGGGATTCAAGTGCGCCACGATGGCGTGCCACCCATCTCCAAAGCGTGAGTTGAACATGTCATAGGTCCACATGACTGGGGAGAGAAAGAAGCCAGCTCTGACCAGGAAATTGATGAGATTGAGGATGTCAGGAATCTTGCAAGCGAGCGGAGCCAACAGCAAACCAATCCCCCAGCCAGTGAAGGAAAGCAGCAACAACCAAACGGGCAGCATCAGCAGGTTTGCTGTTATTGGTAGGTCATGAATGAAGTAAAACGGAATCAGACACGTGAGGGATATGACGGCCAGGACGGCGTTTGTCAGCGTGCCGCTTGTTGCAAAGACCGTTTTTGGCACCCGTGCAAATTGAAAGAGGTTGATTGAACTGCTCAATGATTTCGTCGAAGTGGTGAGTGACCTTGCAAACATCGTCCAACCGATGATGCCGATGATGATTTTCACCGGGTAGAGCGGGTCGGATGAACCAACCAGAATGGTGAAGATAAATGTGTAAACCACAGCAAGGAGTAGAGGCTCAAGAACAGCCCAAGTATAACCAAGATAAGCGCGGCGATAGCGTGCGTTGAGGTCACGTTTGATGAGCAGGCGTAGCAGGTGTCTGGAACGAAATAAATCGGTGAGCACAATGAACGGAAGACGATGAAGACTTCGTTTTCCCCACAATGGGATGAGCGTAGATCCCTTGTCGCTTGCATTCATGCTTCGGGGTTTCTCCGTTCACACATAAAGGCGACGACCCTTGAAACGGGCACCCCCCGTTTCTTTATCCTATGGCGAACACTCCAACCAGAAACTGATCAACCGCTATCTTCAATGCTTGAGGGCGGCAGGGATGCCTATGGCCCTAACAGCCGCGTTTGCGACGAAGATTTCCGATAACACACTCTCAGTCGGCATCATCGGCTTGGGCTATGTGGGCCTGCCAACCGCCATCGGCTTCCACGACGCGGGCTTCGAAGTCTGGGGCGTTGACGTATCGCAGCGCACCGTTGACATGGTGATGGCCGGGAAAAACCCCACTGGCGACCCAGACGTGGACGACATCGTTCCAGCACCAGGCACCGAACGCTGGCACATCACCACCTCCACGGCCGAAGCCGTTCCTCATTGCGATGTGGTTTTGGTCACTGTTCCAACCCCCATCACGCACGATCTCAAGCCCGACCTCTCCTATGTGGAAGCAGCGGGGCGCGCTGTTTTCGAGGCGATTCCAAAAGGTTCGAACACCATCGTGGTACTCGAGTCCACGGTCTACCCCGGTGTCACCGCCCAAACGTGGATGCCCATCGTGGAGGAACTGGGTCTCATCATTGGCGAAGATCTCGAAATCGCCTACTGCCCTGAGCGTTTCAACCCCGGCGACCCTGCACACGGTGTCCGTCAAGTTGCACGCGTCATCGGCTGCTCAAACCCCGAGGTTGGTGAAGCATTGGTTACCCTGTATTCCAAACTGACCAGCGAAGACGTTCGCTACGTCGGCAAACTCGAAGTCGCAGAAGCCGCCAAAGTCATCGAAAACGTCCAACGTGACATCAACATCGCTCTGGTCAACGAGTTGGCTCGCATTTTCCCTGCGCTCGACGTTGATGTGGAAGACGTGTTGTCCGCAGCGGCGACCAAATGGAACTTCCATCGCTACACGCCTGGTGTTGGCGTGGGTGGACACTGCATCCCCGTTGACCCGTACTACATGATTCAGCGCGCAGCCGATGTTGGCGTGCCAGCCGGCCTCATTACGGCAGCACGCGCTGTGAACCGGACCATGCCGAACCACGTCGCTCAAGTTTTGGTCAACATTCTCTGGAAAGCAGGCCTCTCGGCTGAGAACACGAAGATTCTCTTGCTTGGTTGGTCCTACAAAGCAGAAGTGGGCGACCCGCGAGAAACGCCCGCCGAACCATTGGCTGAAGCCCTTCATGAGAAGGGCATTGCAGTTGCCGTTTACGACCCACACCTCAGTTCGGAGGAGATGCCAGACCATGTCGAGTGGGTTGATTCGCTGGACATGGCAGAGGGTTACGATATGGCCGTCCTCGTTACCGCCCACAAGGCCTGTGTTGAGTTGGACTGGGCATCTCTCCTCCAGCAAATGAAGACACCTCTTCTGTACGACGGGCGACGCGTGCTCGATCTCTCAAGATTGGAAGCCATAGGTTGGGACGTCCATGCGGTCGGTCGCCCAAACTAGGGCATTGAGTGTGGTGGGACTATCTTAATTCAACCATTGAGACTTACTCAGAACGATACGATCTTGATATCGTGGATTATATGTGGTCCAATAACATGATCGATGATGATTTCAATGATTAAACGCATGCAGCGAGAACAGGTGAAGTAAAATTTGCTGAACTTATAGGGCCGGAAATTGACGAATTTCTCCGATGAGGCTGTAAAATTCTCGCTTTGACCACAGGATTTCGGCCGAATATGAACCAAGTGTTATACATCGGGCCCATGACGAACCGTCATAGCCAACTTTTGGCATGGTGAAAGAATGAAGTATCAACTCAAATGCTTGAAGACTGGAGATCTCATCGACGACAACTACACCCTCCACTACACCAAAAATGCGCTGCTCCGTGCAGAATACAACGAACCCTTTCAACTTCAGGAAAGCGCTCAGGGCGTCTGGAAGTATATTTCTTGGCTCCCTGTTTCAAATGCCAACGAGTACGTTGCAGGAACGGTGACCTACAAGGCCGATGCGCTTGGAAAAGCCATGGGCCTCTCCAACCTATGGGTCACCTTCCACGGCTATTGGCCTGAAAAAGGCGGTTTGTGTCCTACGGGCAGTTTCAAGGACATGGAAGCCGTTCCAACCATTCAACGTCTACGAGATCACGGTGCAAAAGGGCTGATATGTGCCAGTGCAGGCAATACAGCACGTGCCTTTTCGCATTTTTGTGGACTCGACGGAATCCCTCTCATCGTCGTGGTCGGTAAAGATCACGCCGACCGTCTTTGGGCGAGGCCCGAAAACTCCGCTGAAAGCGTTCGCTTGGTCGTTGTTGAAGACGGCGATTATTACGATGCGAAGACTGTAGCAAAAGGGATTGCTGCTCAACTTCCCGGGTGGCAAATGGAGGGCAGTGTTCACAACGTTGCACGTCGCGACGGGATTGGGAGTCTCATGATCGATGCAGCCTTCACCATCGGACACCTTCCCGACCATTACTTCCAAGGCATTGGTGGTGGACCCGGGCCGATTGGCATTCATGAAATGGCAGTTCGTCTTATTGAAGAGGGGCTCTTTGAAGGCCCAGCCCCCCGTCAGCACCTTTCTCAAAATGTAGAACATCACCCCATTCACAAAGCGTGGCAGGATGATCGCGACCATTTGATTGAGTCAGATTTCCCTTCTGAGGACGTCGAAGTTTATTCGGATTATTTGATGAACAAAGGCCCTGCCTACGGACAGGTGGGTGCAGTTCATGATATTCTCGCGTCCTCGCAGGGCCAAACTTACATCGTTGAGCGTGAAGATGCGATGGCTGCTCGTGAACTGATTGAATCCACCAAAGGAATAGACATCATGACGCCGGGGGGCGTAGCGGCAGCAAGCCTTCAGCAGGCTTTGGCTTCGGGCGACGTGCAGGCTGATGATTGCATCCTTCTCAACATCAGCGGAGGAGGCTCGAAACGCCTCAAAGAAGATATTGAAACGCATTTGATTGAACCTTGGAAGACGGTCAAGAAAGCAACGGGTGTTGCCTCCATTCTGACGGCCCTTGAGAGCGAATCCTGAGATTTGTCAAAGCGCAGGTTCAAAGATGGAGCGTCTGCTCAGGGAAACGAGGCGAGCATATGGTCGAGGCTGCGTGGGTTGAAGCGGAAGTGCTCAAAGCAGTCCCTGACGCCGTCGTTGAAGTTGTTGACCTGCATAATTCTGGCGACCACTTCCACGTCCGAATCATCTCCGATTCCTTTGATGGAATGCGCCCCCTTCAACGCCAAAAGCAAGTTTTGGCCGTGATGAAGGCCCACATCCCTCATCCCATTCATGCGCTTGACCTCAAGTGCATGACGCCCGCTCAAGCAGCCACCGCTGGTGACACAGCGTTTGACCCCCACGGCGGAGGTCAAGGCGTGCATATCCGCCGTCTGAAAAAGGAATGATAACCATGAATTGGACCCCAGAAGAACTGCAAAGCCTCGTGACCGACCACCCGATTGTCCTCTTCATGAAGGGCAGTCCTAACGAGCCACAGTGCGGCTTCTCGAACCGTGCAGCCCAGGTCTTGCAGCAACTCGGAGAAGAATTCGCTTCCGTGGACGTCCTCAGCGACCGCCTTGCTATTCCATCGATTTGTGCTTGGTCGGATTTCCCAACCATGCCTCAAATCTATGTCCACGGTGAACTCATTGGCGGATCAGATATCGCTCTTGAGATGCTTCAGGACGGTAGCCTGCGTGAAATGTACGACGCCGGCCGTCAGTGATGAGTACGCTTAGAAAGCGCTTCATCCACCACGCTGTTTTGTTCTGCGTTAGGTGGAACCCCTCTCGCTTCCCGCCATAATTTCCCAGCAAGCGATTCCCACACAAGACCTTGAGGCTGACCTGAACGGGGGTAATTGGTGAATTCTCCATAGTATACCACACCACCGATGAGAAACAAGTCCACGCGAACATAGTCCATCTCATGACTCAGCTGTTCGGCGACCTCAATCATCCTTGAAATCTGCTGTTCTCCAAGATGAGTTCGCAGGTTGCCCACTGAGGTATCATTGAACCATTTAGTAGCCTCGGCAAGAGTGTCAACAAGCGACCCGTCGGGAAGGTGGATGTTCTGTTTGATTTCTTTTCCAAACCTCCCGGATTCGATTTGAATGAAACCGACTTTGCCGCCAAAACAATGGAATTTAATGTCGGTGGGAGCACCACCATCATCGCCTTCAAGGAATTCTTCGATCATGATGCCTCGTTCTTTGATGTTAAACGCGCCCCATTCCAAGGACACGGGAAAATCCTTCTTGAGCACACGTCGAAACTTGCTCTCAATACGCCAACGAGGCCATGGCCTTCCGTATTGGTCACGACCTTTGCGAATTACATAGTAACCGTGCTGCTTCCGTGAACGTAATTTTGGAAATCGGGCACGTGGGAGGTGGGGGAGAGGCTCTTTGGCATTGTCAATAATGAAGACGGAATCGCCAGACCAGTGATTTGATTTGAGAACGCACCGCTCCGGTAAATCGTCCCATGGAATATGAAAATCATCGGCGCGAATAAAATGGTACAGTTCAGGGAGTTGACAATGTGAGTGCTCTTCAACATAAGCACGGCTTGCAAATTTGTCTTCTAATGTAATCAAGAGGGGATTGCGGTTGTGATGCATTCGGTGCACGAGATGCTCGGACAATGTGACGGGGTCATCCACGATATTTAGATGCCAAGGCATGACATTGTCCTTCTGTCCCAATTGCACCCATCCCTGTTTTGTTTCTCGGGAGATGTTGATTTAAACATGTTGCGACAGCGGGAACCATGAACGAGCCGAAGGTGTTTTCAATTCCACTTACGGATGTGGCTCCACTGCCACAGAAATCGATCGATAATGCGAAGATTGTCCTCGCTTCAGGACAACTCTTCCGTTACGGTGAAACACGTGCAGACGGTCAATTTGTAGCGCAATTAGAAACAGCCTTTGCCGCCTACCATGATAAAAAATATGCCATTTGTGTGAATTCTGGAGGAGGGGCCATCACCCTTGCACTGCGTTGTGCAGGGGTTTCCTCTGAGGACACGGTGTTGCTCAATGCCTTCACACTGGCGCCTGTGCCGGGAAGTTTAGCGAACATTGGTTGTTCGATTGAATTGGTAGAAATCACGGAGAACCTCATAGTTGACCTTGAACACCTGGCCTCTCAAATCAAGACCCATCGCCCTAAGGCCTTCCTTCTCTCCCACATGAGAGGGCATTTCGGAAACATGGAAGAGGTCGCTCTTCTCTGCCGGGAAAATGATGTATTGCTCATCGAAGACTGCGCCCACACCTTAGGGGCGCGTTGGAATGGTCAACTTCTCGGTACGTTCGGTATTGCTGGCTGTTTTTCGCTTCAAACATACAAACAGATCAACGCAGGTGAAGGAGGCGTTATCATTACCGACGACGACCACCTCGCAGCCAAGGCTGTGTTGATGAGCGGTTCTTACGAACTTCACCAACAGCAGGGATGTATTCCCCCCATCGACCTTTTGAATCAATATTCACCAACAACGCCAAATTTCAGCATGCGCCTCAACGAGTTATCAGCTGCAGTTGCCCTGCCACAGTTGGAGAACCTTGAGGAACGAAACGCTATTTGGAGAACCGTTTATGATACCATTGAATCTGAACTTCGCGGTGTTTCATGTCTGCTTTTGCCCTCTCACCCTCATGCCGTTGAGCTGGCACCGACGTCGATACAGTTCATCGTCAAGAAGCCTCGAGAACAGATCAAAAAATTCATCGCAAATAGCGCCCAGAGGGGTGTGACAGTGAAGTGGTTTGGCGCCTCTTCACCCAAAGGATTCACCAGTGTTCACCACCATTGGAAATATATTGAACCGCAATCCCTTGAGTCCACTAACCAAACGTTGTCTGGCCTCTGTGACCTTCGATTACCCAGCACCCTCACCTTTGATGATTGCCGTTTACTTTGCAATATTTTGATTGAGGAACTTGAAGCACTTGGTGGTTGAAGAGGACATGAATATTCAATTCAATACATTGAAAATAGACAGCGATGCCAGAACATTGAGGGGGATGGCATGGAATCGACCAAGCATCAACGAAAACTTGTAGTCGATGGCGGTCCATCGATTGTAGGTTTCGACAATAAGGCGTTCAAACCCATTCCTCAAGCTGGCATCGACCTCGCTGTGGAGGCCATGCAGGCTGGTGTCATGTACCGCTATCAGCCAAAATCCAAGGAAATGTCCATCACGGCCAACCTCGAACAGGCCTTTGCCAATTACATGGGCGTGAAGCACACGATTGGAACCAATTCCTGCGGATCAGCCATGTTCATCGCCCTCAACATCGCTGGTGTCCAACCCGGCGATAAGATCCTCACCAACGCCTTCACTTTCCACGCCGTTCCAAGCGTGATCCAACACGCTCGCGCCTCCCCCGTCCTCGTTGAAAGCAATCGCGAATGGGGCATGGACGCTGAGGACCTGGACCGAAAAGCCGCATCCTCGGGTGCGAAGGTGTTGTTGATGTCCTACATGCGCGGCCATGTTCCTGACATGGACGCCGTGATGGATGTGGTTCGCAAGCACGACCTCCTCTTCATCGAAGATTGTGCCCACGCCTACGAAACACGATGGAAGGGTCAATTGCTCGGAACTTTTGGCGAAATCGGGTGTTTCTCGACCCAGTCCTCCAAGGGATTGAGTGCGGGTGAGGGCGGCTTGTTCATCACGAACAACGATGAATTTGCGGCCAAAGCCGTTCTTTACGCTGGGTCTTACGAGCGGTTGTGGTTGAAGCACTTTGACCTCGACCACGCCATGATGGACATGTTGCAAAACCAGATTCCTGGCTATTCAATGCGCATGCAGGAGGTCACTGCGGCTATGCTGACGCCTCAAATTGAACGACTTCCCGTCATCAAAGACATTCACGTCCGAAATTGGAACCTGCTCTATTCGCTGGTAAACGATCATCCCAACATTGAGATCCCCATCCCGCTACCTCAAGTCGACAGTTTCTGCGATACGATGCAATTTCACCTTGTTGGACTGTCTCGTGACGATGCTGACCGCTTCATTGAGGTCATGAAGAAAGAAGGGATTCCAATGCAAATCTTTGGCGCCAAGCGCAATGCTCGTGATTTCCGTCAGTGGGAGTACATCGAGGCACACAAAGATGAACTCAAGGACACCATTGCTAATATTGAATTCGCATGCGACCTCTCGCTCCAACCTCACTTGACCGAGGACAACATCCGGGTCATTGCTCAAGTCTTGCACGAGGTGCTGGCTTACATCAACGATGCATGAACCGGCTCGGTTGAAACAGCACTCAAGGGTGTCTGTAAGGGGGTGCCTTGTTAAGTGAGGATTTTCTCGTCTTGGCATACACATGACCGAATCTACCCCGCCTTCCCTGTTTCGTAAGTGGGCCATGCGCCAGTACTGGCGTATGCAGCAATCGCAAGCTGTGGTTGGTCTCTTGCTTTGGGGCACGACCATCACCTTGCTGGTATGGCCCTATGTCCGCTGGCGTTTTGGTGAAACGTGCACCGACGCCCTTTGTTTCAACGACTCCTTTTTGGGTATTCCAGCGACCTACTTAGGTCTTCTAGCCATCTTCTTGACGGTCATGCTCGGTGTATTGACCATTGGTTATCTCTACGACCAAGTCTTCTCATTGTGGACCGAATGGCGCAGTGTTGACATGGAACGAAACCCCTATGTTACCTATGCCTTGACGCCTAACTGGATGATGATGACGGCCCTGCAAGCAGAAATGCTTCGCCGCCAATCAGAGGGGGACGAGGCCATGCAAGCCCAAGCAGAGTGGTTCTTGAAGTGGTGCAAGCACTACGCCGAAGGAGAAATGTTTGCCAGAGCAGTCCAGCGATGGGACATGGATATGGGAGAAACGCCCACCTTCTGGTTTACCGATGAAGAGGCCATGCAACGCGCACGCGACCTCAAATTCGACGACGAAACGTGAACAAATCTTCATCTTCATGCGGCATCAGTCTCGTGCATGGCCCGCCCGTCCCGCTGGAGTGGTGAGCGCAAAGCAAATCGAGAACAAGCTGAATGGATCGTCCGCTGGTTAAGGGAAAACGGGCCAGCAACAACTCCTGAGATCATCACCGCTCTCCAAGATGCAGGCAGAGATGTCAGGGCGCACATCCTGCAGCGTGCTTTACGGCGCTCACCCTTTGTTCACCAAGAAGGCCGTGAAGCAGGTGAGCGCGGTTCGGTCAGCGTTTGGTCGTGGCGTGTTGAACCTTGATTTCAACGGTGTTAAACGGGCAAGGTCTTGAAAGCGGTTCTACCTAGCCGTCGGCATGGTCACCGCACCAACGCCCCGCCGCCCCTCAAGCGGCCGTGATGCGGGTTGGTTGGCGGGCGCCGATTTGATAGCCGTCGTTCTTGCGTTTTTTGGACAAATCCTCCTTGCCAACGCTCTTCTGGCCCAACATTACGGTTGGATGGTCCTGGCTATTGACCTCTATGCCTCGCTCTTTTTGATCATTGACCTCGGGCTACCTACTCTGTTGGCAAGAGACGGAGCAAAAGCACCTGACATGGTTCGCCCCGCAGTTTGGAGAATTTACCGTTGGCAATTGGCTCTCGCATTGCCCTTCCTTTTCCTCGCCTTATTGCTCAAACCTGACCGCCTTCTCAACATAGCGCCACCCTCAGAACTCCTTGTGTTAGCAGCCTTGATCGGTCTTGCACACATTGCATCTTATGCCCCACGCTCAGGATTGCGAGTTCTCGGTGAGGCTCGCCTCGAAGCAGTTTCAAAATTGATAGAGCGCATTGTAACGGTTCTCGGCTACGCCCTTCTTTACAACATGGGCAGCACCTCTGTCACCGGTTTTGCGGCCGTATTTCTGTTGGGGGCAACGGTGGGATGGATTGTATCCCTCGCCTTTTTGCTACAACGAACTTCTTCCTACCCCCCAAGTCAAGAATGGTCCCGCATGGACCAGTGTTGGGCTTCACCTCGTGCACTGATATGGTCAGCACTTCCCTTCGCCATCACGCTCGGTATTCTTCCCTATGTGATTCGCATTGAGAAATTCATGGTGGCGGCGAGCGGTGGCTCGGAACTCGCTGCTGTGTTCCATGTTGCTCAACTCGCATGGCTCGCAGGCCTTGTGGTTCCTGCCGCCTTACGTTCGGCTCTCTTGCCAGTGCTGGGTGAGTCTCGCGCTCAGAAGTTGACAAAACATCGCGAAATGAATGCATCACTTGACATGTGCTTTGCCC
This sequence comes from Candidatus Poseidonia sp., assembly GCA_030829545.1. Taxonomy (GTDB): domain Archaea; phylum Thermoplasmatota; class Poseidoniia; order Poseidoniales; family Poseidoniaceae; genus Poseidonia. The sequence continues at coordinate 12,897 of JAURAI010000007.1, forward strand.
TTCTTCCCTACGGCTTATTTGGCGGTTATGTCATCGTTGCCGTCTTTGCCCCCATAGCCTTCCCTGCAAATTATTTTGATGGTACCTACGGGGCATCTGCTGTTGATATCTTCGCCCTCTTATTGCTGGGATGGGGGTGCACGTTGTTGGCCACTCCCACCTATACCTCATTGGTGGCAGGGAAGAACCCGTGGCGCTTCACTCAGTTCATCGTTATTGTATTGATCTTCGCTTTTTTCTTGGGTTGGTCGATGGTACTCAATGGGCCGCAGCGCCCCGGTGATCGGTTGATGGTTGCTGCTCTGGCCAGCAGCCTTTCAGCAGCTGGTATGCTCTTCTTATCGTGGATTCTAAGCGAAGACATGGACTTCATCAAGGCCCGGCGTGACGACTGGGCACTGGCATTGCTGTGCAGCCTTTTTATCGTCATAGGGCTGATGACACAGACGGCTTGGTGGATTCTCGGATTGCCTTTGTTCCTGTTTACGAAACAAGGTCTGACAGCAATGCGCTCCACGCTTCGGTAACCTGTTCACGACTTGAAAAAGCGAGTTTCTCCTCCACAGAGGTCTCATCAGTCCACCCGTGATAGAGCGCATGCTCAATTCCATCAGCGAGCGCAGAAGGCGTGGCTTCAGTCACCCATTCTTTGGGCAGGTAATCGTTCACCTCCCCGACGTTGACACTGACTACCGGTGTACCACAGAGCAAGGATTCTCGAGCCACCAAAGGCCCCGCTTCTCGTTTGGATGTGACCAGGGTGACATCTGCCACCAGCATGCGGTCAAAGACGATGTCCCGAGGTTGATGTCGAAGGGTGGTGATGCCAACAATCCATCCGCGCCGCTCCAATTCTTCTCCCGTCTGAAGGGCGAGCAGGTGTCTTTTTTCAGGCCTCCGAGGGTCAGCTGGAAAGAGAATATCAATGGCTTCCTTCTTCCATGTCTTCGAAAGCGGTTTCACATCTCGACGCCATTCTTTACCAATCTCAGTCAGGCAGGGGATGGCCAAGACGGGTCGGTCTGAATGCTCCAATTGCGACGCGATGGAAGCGAGCCTTGTTGACGCGCACACCAAGGCATCACAGCCACGTGAAAACTCTGCTACATGCTTGCTCAAACTCTGTTGATTGAGTGCCACATCAAAATCGTAACCGTGAACAACCCCTACCCAAGGAATCTTCCAGCGAGTTGCGAGGCATTGTGCTATTTCTGCCACAGGCCATAGGGTGTGGCAAATAATCACCTCAGGGCGCCAACCATTGAGTTGATTCTCGACTTTTTTGGCTTGCCTCCGTAGACTCCATCTTGTCAGACGAGGATAAGGGTGTTCGGGGAGTGCGAAAAACCGAGGTGAAAGGATGTCATCTCCATCTTTCATCCATCGCTTTGGTACTTTGGCCACTCCCATCATCGTCGACCGCCTTGCTTCGGCAAATCTTGGCATTCTCGGCAATGGATTGACCACTTTGACATCGTGGCCCATTGAACGAAGCAAATGGACATGGTCGTCAACGAAGATCCCTCGACTTCCGTTTGTCGGAAGCGGGTGGAGCAGCGTCACCACGAGGATTTGGATGGTGACTCCTCCATCATGCGCTCAAGGCTTGGTGAATAACATCAAGGTTGTCAGTAACATTTGCTTTGTCATTAAACAGGCCTGATCCGACCACGCAATTTGTAACTCCCCATTCACGAAGCATAGCGATATTGTGCGCCTTGACGCCCCCATCGACCTGAATTTGGACTGGGCGGCCGCCGTTGGCGACTTGAGCATCAATGGCTTTGGCCAACTGCCGAATTTTTGTTTCAACTTGTGGGATAAAGGATTGGCCTCCAAATCCAGGGTTGACGCTCATCACCAGTACGAGGTCGATCTCTGAAAGGACCTCAAGAGCAGCCTCAACAGGGGTGCCAGGGTTGAGGACGACACCGACCGATGCTCCTCCTTCACGAATGGCTGTGACCGCTCGGTGAAGGTGCTTGACCGCTTCTACGTGAATGGAAATATGATTGCAACCAGCGTCAATGTAGTCTTGGTAGCATTGCTCAGCATTTTCAATCATCAAATGGGCATCGAATACAGGCTCGGGGCCCAGCGCTGAGCGAAGGCTACGAATCACGGGTGGACCGAAGGTGAGGTTGGGTACGAAGTTACCATCCATGACGTCCAAATGAAGCCAATCAAGTCCGGCGTCAAGGGCTTCACGGCAGTCATCTGCAAGTGCTGCAAGGTCGGCTGTCAGGACACTTGGTGCGATGATCATGGTTTCCCTCATGCCCTTGCAAGGGTCGGTGTTTGAAGAGGGTTGCCATTCCTGAAGTCCATCGTCAAGAGTACAAAGCATCTTAATGCCCCTTCCCAACCGATGAAATGGTGAAGATATGGGCGAAGTAAGGAACATTACCGACGGCGAATTTAATGAAACCATCAACGGAAACGAATGGGTCATTGTTGACTTTTGGGCGCCATGGTGTGCTCCCTGCAAGGCGATTGGACCAGTTTTGGAAGCCGTTGCAGCCGAGCGCGAAGTGCTCATTGCAAAAGTCGACACGGATACGAACCCCTCCACTGCGGGGCAACTTGGGGTACGAAGCATTCCTGCTCTGTTCATTTACCGTAACGGCGCCATGGTCAGCAACAAGACCGGAGGCATGCCAAAACCGAAGCTTTTGGCATGGATTGATGAAGTCATGTCTGCTGACGATTTCTGATCAGTTCAGACGCTCTTCTCGTTCGCGCTTCTTCGCACCTACCTCGCGCAGGAGTCGTTCTCGAAGCGCTTCGTGCAACCACATGCCATCCTCCAGTTCGAGCAAGAGGCCGTGCTTGAGCATGTTTTCGGGCGGAGGTCCGTCCCATCCAACACTCGTAGCGAGCGTCTCCCACGGAACAGGGGCTTGAGATACGGCGAGAGTCGCTAAGAGTTCCCGCTCCCCATCAGGCAAACGGAGTAAGATTTCCTCGTCGAGAAAGCGCAACCAATCTTTGTGTGTTGGTTGCCCGTACAATTCCAGCAATTCCAATGCCAGCGGGTGGCCGCCCGTGGCTGCGTGAACTTCCTTCGCAGAGGGTTTGCCGTCATCTTCAATGGTGGAGAGCCATGTTTCAGTTGCCTTCAACGACAGGCCAGTGAGGGGCAATTCTCGGACTCTGTCACGGATGTGGACATCCCTTCGGTCGTATACATCCATTTCTGTTCGGGAAACGAAGACCACTCGAAGCGGGGCTTTTTGCGCAACCTGTAGCAAGGAGCCGAGAAGATGGCGTGCCTGTTCACTGATGTGATGGATGTCGTCAAGTACGATGAGCCAATATGGAGGGGGTCCGCCAGCCTGGTCTTTGAAACGTTCTCGGATGGTGTTGGCATCGGTCATGTATGCAAGCAATCGACGCCTCCATGCATCGACATCCATTTCCGCACCAGGAGATAGGGGCAGCGTCTCGATGATGTGGTAGGGGTCATGGTATTCGTCGATACCGAAACGATGCAGAAGACTGGTCGCAAGCCCCAGTGCTCGATCCCAAGGTTGGCATGTATACCAGCACACCGAAAGGTAAGGGTCGTCTTTCATGTGTTCATGGAGCCAATGTGCCACGAGTGTTGACTTCCCGATTCCCGCAATACCGTGAATGACCATGCAAGGATGTCGGTCTGAAAACCATGTCCTGAGTGTGTCAAGTTCGCTATCCCGCCCGTAGACAGGGCGCGTTGCCGGTGGTGCATTGGCATAGGTAGCGTGAACGCCGACGAGTGGAGTCAGACGACCAGGGGGAGGAGTTTGGTCTGCAGTCCCATGTTTGCGAATGTTACCGAAGCGAATATCTCCATAGGTGAGCACGCCTTCATGTTGGGCGTGGAGGAGAATTTGGAGCAAGGTAAGTTCAGTTTTGAGAACTCCCGAGGCTTCCGATGCTTTGACTTCGAGGAGGTCGCCATCGACATTACGCAAGAGAATTTTCGTATCTGATAATTCACTGTGACGTCGTTTTGAAGCCTCGCGTCCTTCGTCGGTCAGCTGCCACGTTTTTTGTCGTCGTTCATCACCTTGCACGGCGCGTGTGTGTTCTTCTACCAACTCTTCCTTGAGCAATTGCCGCATCGTTCGACTCACGTTAGGAGGGTGCTGGGCGCAGGCTTCCGCAATACCGGGGCGCGTCATCGCAGCGGGAACGAGGTAGCGATCGGCCCATTCAACATTGGCCAACAAGTGAAGGAGGATTCTGTCGCGGGCAGCGACATTCACCTTTGGTATGTCTCCCCCCATGGTTACCGCTAGTCCGTCCATGTGTTCAAGACTTCGTGTTTTCCAAGAACCGTGATGTTTTGTTTGAACATATCTCCAACAACCCCTTTAAACTGACAACGAGTCGGGAATCATGGCATGGGCAAAACCGTCAATTTCGGTTGTGAAAACAAAATCCACCCTCCTAATATTTTTGTTCCTTGTTTCGTTGTTTAGTCTCGCAGCACAGGCCGCGGATTCGGACGGCGATGGCGTCCTCGATTCCGCCGACGATTGCCCTTGGGCTGCAGGAGATTCATCGGTCGATAAGGATGGCTGCCCCGATCGCGATGGCGATGGAACTTCGGATTACAACGACGGGTGGGCAATCGGTAACCCGAACTACCAAAACGAATTCACTACCAGTTCAAGCAGTGATTATTACGGCGTCGAGTACTCTCCGGACGGCGAATTCATTGTCACCGGTTCAGAAGACGGCTTCGTTCGTATTTGGAACGCCAGCACGTGGACCAATGTCCGCTCGGTAAATACGGGAACCGATGTCAACGGCGTGGACTTTTCTCCTGATGGTCAATACGTAGCCGCAGCGCGTAATGACGACAGCATTGACATCTACTACAGCAGCAATCTGACCTCCATCCACGGCAGCATCAGCGTCGATGTTGGAGGCGGGGACCAAGTGAACGCTGTCGAATTCTCTCCCGACAGTTCGAGCGTGGCCGTCGCTATCGGCCGCTCAGGAAATGGAGGCACCAATGGGGAAGTCGCCGTCATTTCGGTGGGGACAGGCGCTGAATTGTACGCCGTTAATCCAAACGGTGAGGACCGCTTTTACGACGTAACTCACTCGCCTGATGGCCGTTATCTGGCTCTTGCTGCAGAAGGCGAGATTTACATCGTCAACACCACCTCCCGAGCAACGACATGGACGTTCACAAATCCACCAGACACAGTCAACTCACTCGCATGGTCACCCGATGGCAATTACATTTCGATGTGCGGCGGTTGGGAAGGCTCCTCCGCAAGTTTCGACATGTACCAATACGCCAACGGAGCATGGTCTCGGATATGGGAAAAGACCACCACGACCTCATGCGCTTCCACCACATTTTCCAGCGACGGCTCCCAAGTGATTGCGGGCATGCATTGGTATCAAGCAGACGGAGCTACGGCTCGAGTGTACGAGTCCAACACTGGCACACAGGTGGACTCCTTTAGCGGCCCTCGCCCCGGAGGTTGCACTTCTGGCAACAACAACAATTGCGGCACCATCTACGGCGTAACGTGGAGCCCAGACGGCACTCATATTGTTACAGCACACGGACGCAACGACGAAGGCGTCTACTATTGGTTTGCAGACATCGATGAGGACAACGACGGCTACAACACCACGGACCAAGGAGACGGCATTGTTGACGCGTTCCCATCGGAAGGGACTCAATGGGATGATACGGATGGCGATGGCTATGGCGATAACCCAGCCCCTGCTTACCAACCCGATGCTTGCCCATCCGTTCCAGGGACCTCCACAGAAGATCGTTATGGCTGCGTTGATACCGATGCCGATGGATGGTCTGATGCAGGTGATTGGGCACCAAATAATCCCGACCAATGGGTCGATGCAGACGGAGATGGTCGAGGCGACAACTACCTTTTCGAGTTGAATGAGTACCAAATCCACGTCAATCAGAGTGGTGACGCCTTCCCAACAGATTCCAGTCAATGGAACGACACCGACGGCGACGGATTTGGCGATAACTTCGACAATGCATCGTGGCAAACCGATCGGCCTGCCGCATGGCCTGGTGAATTGCTTTCCCTTACCAACCTCACCGACGCCTTCCCGCTTGACCGAACCCAATACCTCGATTCGGACGGCGATTGGGTGGGTGACAACCAAAACAGCGACCGACCAGACGGATGTCCCAACCATTGGGGTGATTCACAATACGACCGTCTTGGCTGCCCCGACAGCGACGGCGATGGATATTCAGACCCGACGCCAGGATGGCCATCAACTGGCGATTGTTTTGGCGCAGATGCCTTCCCGGATGACCCGACACAATGGTGTGATGAAGACGGTGATGGTTTGGGTAGCAATGCCAGCGGTACAAATGCCGACGATTGTCCCTCAACAGCCGGAACTTCCTACGTTGACAGGAAAGGCTGTGCTGACCGCGACGGAGACGGTTACTCCAATGCAGGTGACCCCTTCCCAGATGACGCTACTCAATGGGCTGACCGTGACGGTGATAACCGTGGTGACAATCCAAACGGAACCAATCCAGACGCCTTCCCTGACGACACCAGTCAATGGAAGGATTCGGATGGAGACGGCTACGGTGACAATCCCGGAGGTACCAACGGAGATAGCTTCCCGAGCGACTCAACTCAATGGAGCGATGAAGACGGTGACGGCTACGGCGACAACCTCGATGGCATCAACGGTGATGTGTGCCCGATGGAATACGGCGAGTCCTTTGAAGAGGTCACACGCGGTTGCCCTGACTCAGATCTCGACGGCGTCACAGACCCCGTTGATGCATTCCCCGACGACCCATTCCAATGGGCTGACGCTGATGGCGATGGCTATGGGGACAACACGCTTGTGCCGAGCGGTGATGACTGTGTGGATGTATTCGGGAAGTCGTTTGAAAAGGGGCGGCAAGGTTGTCCTGACGCAGATTTAGACGGGTATGCAGACGTGGATGATGCCTTCCCTGAAGACTTTGAACAATGGATTGACACCGATGGCGACGGATGGGGTGACAATTATTTCTTTACCAACACAACCGTTGCAGATGAAGAAAATACGCTTTTGAGCCTCACCCTGCGTGAACAGCGCGGTGATGCCTTCCCCGAAATCATCACCCAGTGGTCAGACGTCGATGGAGATGGCTGGGGTGATAATTTAAGCAGTTTCAATCGAGTTGATAATTTCCCACTCCGTGTCTCCCAATGGAATGATTTTGACGGTGATGGCTACGGCGATAATGCAGTCTACACGCCCTTGGGCGCTGAAGAAGGGGCTCTCCCTCTTGCTGCCTACCAACCGGATGAATGTCCAAAGGTACCGGGAACTTCGACCATTGACGTCTTTGGCTGCCTTGATTCCGACGGGGATGGCGTTTCAGACCTGAACGACCCGTGTATTTGGGATCCAGAAGTCTCCGAAGGCGCACGAACTGTTGTCACATGCAACATCAAGGCCGATCCTTCTCTACAAGCAACAGAGGATGAAGGAGAGTCGTTGCTCTCTTCAAACGTGAGCACGCTCCAGTTCATGGGTGGAGCTATTATCTTCCTCTTGGCTCTCATCTTCGTCGCTCAAATATCAAAGGCTGCAAGCCGCAGAAAGGCCGTTCAAGCCAAACGCCAAGAGCAAATGGTGCAGGAATCCTTCGGTGAGGAAGAAGAACGCCGTCAGGCATGGATCCAACACTATGTCGCACAGGGGAATTATGCCGAAGCCAGATCACTTGGCTGGGAAGGAACCGAAGGGTTGCCTGAATGGAAGCAACATGAATTGCAACAAAAGGCCGCACAAGAAGCAGCAATTCCAACCATGTTTGACCTTGAAAATCTGTGAGGTTTCACACACCGATTGTACCGCTGCCCTTTCAAGGGAGAACAGGCTATGACATCACATGGACGAGAAGCCGACAGGCCGCATGTTAGTGATAGCGGGTCTTCTGCTCGCATCGCTATTTGTTGGTGTAGCCCACGCAGAAACCGGCGACCTGCGTCTTGAAATCAATTATGAAAACCCTCCTAACCAAGCATGGTTTGACCTTGACAACCAGCTGGTCATCACACCGTCCTTTGTCAATGATGGTGGAGATGTGGCAGTGGATAACGACCCCTCTTGCGATGTGGTCCTCAATGTCTACAACAGCACTGGAGTACAACTTATTGATGGTTCAGAGGCATGCTTGGAAAAATCCCGTGCCATTGACCTTTTCTCCGGAGAAACACACACCTTTGACGCCCTTACATGGTCGATGAAAGATGCAGAGGGCGATTGGTTGGAATCGGGCACCTACACGGTCGAAGCCTACCATTCTGTAACAGGTCTCTCGCAATCTCTTTCAGCACTGATTCAGACTCCTGTTGCGCTGCCCGCTGAAGTAGAATACTCTGTTCAAATTGCTCACAGAAATGATTCTCAGAGTGGACCAGCCATCTACCAAATCAGTGCACTCAATCCCACCACTTCGAAGGTGTCACTCGCAGAGTTGCCCCCATGTTTCCTTGAAATCCAAATCGGGCCAACCTCTGAACTCGGACCTGCATGTTTTGCAGACGTTGTTGACCTTTTGCCAGGTGAAATGCTTCAAGTAAGCCATGTCCTCGTTCATGAAGACGTTAACACCAGTCTTCGTGTTTCCTCACCCGGTGATGATTTCGTCTACACCACCGAGGTTGAAGGGCAGTCTTTTTCCTCAACATCACTCGATGCCACGTTGACGTTGGAAGTCAGCGACCGTGACCTGCTCGTCTACGGTCAAGGTGAAACCTTCGTGAGTGAATTGATCTTAGAAAACACTGCTTCAACTTCTCAGCGTATTGATTTTACATCATCCTGTAAAGCAGAATATTGGGTATTGAATGATTTTGGCGAAGTGGTCTACGACAGCCGTGAAACCAAACCGTGTCAAACGATTGATTTGGAACTCGAACTGGTGGATGAAGAACGCTTCACACTCTCTCAATGGGCCTTTGACCAAAGCGATGCTTGTTTGGTGACGCCGGGAATCTACACCGTCGTTGCCGAACTCCCTGAGTACGGCCTCTCGGACAGCGCAACGCTCCGCTTTGCCGACATCATGGACAATCCCTGCTCAACCAACGACGGCCTCAACATTGATTCGACTCTAACTTGGACAGGTGATGACCAGTTTGAGGTAGAAATTGCTCTTGACAATACCGGGCAAGAGCGCTACATTCGCATGGTAAATCCGTGTTCGTTTGAGGTTGATTTCACCGATCAGGAACAGACTTCCCTCCATCGCTTCCAAACCTTGTGCGGGGATTATGACGGTCGCAAAATCTTGGTTCCGACGGGCGAGCGCGTTGTTGAATTTGAAACCCTTTCAGTGCAGATGACTCAGGAAGGCCAAGCCATTTTGCCGGAAGGCGACTATATCCTTGACATTCACCTTACATCATCTCCTCGAACCACCACCTCCTTTGACTTCACTTGGTCAACCGCAGACAAAGAGGTGACAGAAGAAAATGAAATTGACCAGGTCGTAGAAACCTATCAAATCACAGGCCAGTGGATTGGTTTGCTCACAGAGTTCGGAACCTGCTGGATGCTTGAGGACGCTGATGAGACTTACTTGCTTGCCAACGCTCGTACACTTCCTTCATGGACACCACAATCGTCCATGGAAGGCCTCTATGTCGTCCATGACGAGGTATCAGCACCAGCGTGTCAAGGATTCAACGCTCCGTCAGTCGCTTTGGTTGAGGTTCAGCTCGAGCGCAACATCGTTACAGAATCTACTGACGAATCTGTTCAGGAGAATGAAGTGGTTCCAGCAGTTGTCCAAAACGAGCAAGATGTCATCGTTCCTGCCGTATCTGCAATTGTCACCGTTTCTCTTCTCTCCATGCTCTTTGCAGTAGCAGCGACCAATGAAAGCCTCCGCATTCCCTCAACACTTGCTGGCTTGTGGTTCCTTGGCTTGATGGGGAAGACACACGAAACCACCGACGGACGTTATCAGCGCGGACGATTGATGGGATACCTCACTGCAAACCCTGGATGTCATTTCAGAGCCTTGATGAGTGCGCTTGAGATGAGCAATGGACAAATCACCCACCATCTCCGAATTCTGGAAGCTGAAGAAAACATTTGGCGTAAAAAAGACGGTCGTTTGGTGCGCTATTACCCGTTGACCAATCAGTTGCATCCGAACACCAATGAAGACGATTTACCGGTCCCAGCACTCTCCCCAGACCCGAACAGCCTGCAGGGGAAAATCCTCGGCCTTCTTGATCGAGACGGCGACCTCGGTCAATTCCCGACCCAAGCCGAACTGGCAAAACGCCTTGAAAAAAGCCAACAGTTGATTTCTCACCACTTACGAACACTGCAGAAGTATGGACTTGTAGAGCGCCGAAAGATGGGCGTTAAAAACCGATACAAACTCACAAGAGAGGCCATTTTCCTCTTGGAAACGAGCGAAGATTTCCCTCGCGATTAACCCTTGAGTTCCATCGCACTTGGGCGGCATGAGGCGGGGATTTCATAGCGTATTGGCCACTGGGCGAAGTTGTCCAGTGGGCGGTGAAGGCTGATGTCAAGCGAATTAACACCCGTCGATGAAGTCGCTTGGCAAAAAAAATGGTCGGATGCATCCATCTTTGAAGCCGTCATAACGGAGGGTAAACCCTCCTTTTACTGTCTTGAAATGTATCCCTATCCGTCGGGAAAAATGCATATGGGTCACGTGAGAAATTACTCCATTGGTGACGCAGTAGCTCGGTTCAAGCGACTTATGGGCTTTGATGTACTGTATCCAATGGGCTTTGACTCCTTTGGGATGCCTGCTGAAAATGCAGCCATCGCAGAAGGCGGTCATCCGCACGACATCACGGAGCGGAACATGGCCTCAATCACCGAGCAAATCAAACGAATGGGGTTCTCCTATGACTGGGGACGCCTGCTCAAAAGCCACGATCCAAACTACTACAAGTGGAATCAATGGTTCTTCACCAAATTCATGGAGCATGGACTTGCACGCCGTGAACACGCACCTGTGAATTGGTGTAGTGCCTGCAATACTGTTCTTGCCAACGAGCAAGTCAAAGCAGGTCGTTGCTGGCGATGCAACGGTCCGGTTGAACAAAAAGAAATGAATCAATGGTTCCTTGACACCCCTGCTTACTGTCAAGAATTGCTTGACGGTTTGGACACCATCGATTTCCCCGAGAATGTCAAATCCCTTCAGCGAGATTGGTTGGGTCGCTCTGAGGGTGCTAACATTCAATTTGGTTTGGAAGGGCGAGACGAGACCATCGAAGTGTTCACCACGCGACCGGATACACTCTTTGGCGTCACCTTCGTGACTTTAGCACCTGAACACCCGCTGGCTGAAACAATCGTCAAGGGGACTGACCGCGAAGCAGAATGGAAGGATTTGTACGACGAAGTATCCATTATGACTGAATTTGACCGCATCAAGAACATGAAGAAGAAGAAAGGTATGTTTTCTGGATGCTATGCAATTCACCCTCTTACCAACGAACGAGTGCCTATTTGGATTGGCAATTTCGTTATCGCAAGTTACGGAACTGGAGCAGTGATGGCCGTCCCTGCTCACGACGAGCGTGACTTTGAATTTGCATCCCAGTACGACATCCCCATCCGCCGAGTATTGGTGATGGAGGAAGGTGCACAGCATGATGGCGAACTCAAAAAGGCCGAAACTGATGACGGATGGATGGTTAACAGCCCTATCGATGGTTTTGACGGACGTTACGGACAGGAAGCGCGAAATGCTGTTTGTGAAGCCCTTGAAGCAGCCGGTTGCGGACACCGATTGGTGAATTGGAAATTACGCCCTTGGCTTATTTCCCGCCAACGTTACTGGGGTACACCCATCCCTGTGATTTATTGTGAGGACTGTGGAACCGTGCCCGTTCCCGATGAAGACCTGCCAGTGGTCTTGCCACGCGACGTCGTCTTTAGCGGTGAAGGTAATCCGCTTGAAACCTCAGCCAGCTTCCTTCACGTAGCATGTCCTACATGCGGTAAGGATGCCCGAAGGGAAACCGATACGATGGACACCTTCATCGATTCTTCATGGTACTTTTTGCGCTATACAGACCCTGGCAATGATACGCAAGCCTTTGCAAAAGCAATTGCAGACCACTGGATGCAGGTCGATTTCTACTGTGGCGGCATTGAGCATGCACAAATGCACCTCATTTACGCCAGGTTCATGACCAAAGCACTTCGCGACATGGGTCTCACGACGATTGATGAGCCGTTCAATGAATTGCTTTGCCAAGGGATGGTCAACAAAGCAGCACCGTTTTGTTCAGATTGCGGTGTAACGCTCACGGTCGACCATGCCATCGGCTCACCATGCCCTCATTGCAGTAAGGAACTGGGCTCACGCTCAGCAAAGATGAGTAAATCGACCGGCAACACCGTCTCTCCAGAGGACATGATTGAGCGTTATGGGGCAGATACCGTCCGCCTCTTCATTCTCTTCGCTGCGAATCCAACTGCAGGTATGGATTGGTCAGATACAGCACTCGAAGCGAACCATCGCGTCGTGTTGCAACTGCAAGGTATTCCTGATTACATGAACGAGTGGAACGGTGGCGAAGGGCCAATGGATGCATGGCTTGAAGCACGGTTCGAACAGCGCCGCCTTGAATTCATTGCAGCAATGGACGAATACGATCTTCGCAGAGCCGTTGAAGTTTCACACTTTGAGATTATCAAAGACATCAACTGGTACACGCGACGGGGTGGCCTCAACGGTGAAATGGCGAACAAGATGCTTCCAGTTTGGGCTCAAATGGTTTCTACATCTACGCCCCACCTTGCCGAAGAATGGTGGGAAGGTATGGCTTCAACAGAGGGCTTTGTTTCCTCAAGTCTCATGCCGCTTCCCATTGAATCAACCACAACGGCACTTGTCAACCTCGCTGGGGAACAGTACATTCGAGATTTCCTTGAACAAGCCCGCAAGATCAAGGGTGTTGCAGAACGTCATCTCGGGCAACCGGCCTCCGAAGCAACCATTGTGGTGAGTCCATCGTGGAAGCGAACGCTTGCTCAAGCCGCACTGAATTTTGTTATTGAAGGGGGTCATCCAAAACAATTCATGCCACTGCTCAAAGAAATGCCAATAGCTCAAGGTGACCGCATGGGTGAAATCATGGGCTTCTGGGGCAAGAAAATGCTCCCTCAAGTTTTCAAGTGGGACGATGCCTCACGGGAAATCATCTGTTCAACGCTTGATGAAGAAGCCGTGCTGGCTGCAGCGAGTGATTTCATCGCCACAGAACTCAATCTCAAAACAGTCCTCATTGTTGAAGGCGAGTCGGAAAGCGATACGACCGGGCGAGCAGGCTCAGCAATGCCGCTTTCACCTGCCGTCGTCTATGTGTGAGGTTATTCTTCGCCTTGTGGAATCGCTATCATGTTCTTCCCGGTAACGCTTCCTTGGCTTGAAGGCGGCAGGCGTGGTCCTACTCGTTGATTGCTGCTGATGAAGGCCCAGATGAGAATCAGTCCAGCGAAGATGAAGATATAGCCTGCAAGACCGATTCCTCCGTCATCGTCTTCACTGGAAGGGGTGATTGTACCTGTTTGACAACCTTGCTGGTCAACAACGGCATTACCCGGCGTGTTGAGGCAGAAATCAAAGGCATTGGACACACCATCTCCGTCGCCATCAAGTTGGAATTGACTGCACCCGTTCAAATTAATTTGATTGGCAGGGTCTGAATTTGGACAGGTATCGAGTGGATCAAGCACACCGTCTTGGTCATCATCATCGTCTTCAACAGCGTCAATGCACCCGTCGGCGTCAGCATCCTGGCCGACCTGTGCCACACCGATCAACCCTCGTGGGCAGCGATCGTTGGTGTCTAGAACTCCGTCTGCATCATCGTCGTTATCTTCGGTTTCATCAAGGCAACCATCCCCATCGTGGTCCACGTCAGCCGCATTGACGGCCCACCCTTTCTCGCCCAAGAGGCAAGCATCGACAGCGTCATCCACGCCGTCACCATCATCGTCTTCATCCATGGTTGCATCCAAGCAACCATCTTGGTCGTAATCGTTGTTCACGTCAGATTGCCAGGGGTTGAAATCACGAGGGCACAGGTCATCGGGGACGTTGATGCCATCGCCGTCGATGTCGAGGTCACACGCATCCCCAACTCCATCTCCGTCGAGGTCGGTTTGTGTTGGATTGGCAATCTCCGGGCAGTTGTCTTGCTGGTCAACAAACCCATCCCCGTCGTTGTCTTCATCGGAACATCCATCTCCTTCTACATCATTTTCAGGGGTGGAAACCCATCCAAGTGGGCCACGTGGGCACAGATCGTCGGTATCGAAGATTCCGTCTTCATCATCGTCAAAATCTTCCGTAAGGTCGCGACAGCCATCCCCATCATGGTCGCTAAGAGGGTTCGCACTCCATCCGATGTCTCCGTAGGGACAATCATCGGAATTATCCATGACGCCGTCCTCATCGTCATCGTCATCACAAATGTCTCCGAACGGATCATTGTCAAAATTCAATTGATCGGTATTGGGTATCCGCGGACAATTGTCAATTCCATCAAGAATCCCGTCAGCATCAAGATCGGTTTCATACATCCAAATCCCGATATCGTAGTTGTTACGCTGGTCAAAGTGATGGCTGCCATAGGTTGCGTCAGCATTTGATTTGAAACCAACAACGGGCGAGCCGTTTCCACTCATTGAGAGGACACTAGGGAGATCATTTCCGCTTCCACCTGCAGATATAGCCCAGTCCCAAGCCCCATCAGGCTGGTGTTTGGCGAGGAAGATATCGTAGTGATTTCCATCGTTAATTCCGTCAATATCAGAGAGTACAAATTCACCAAGGGTGATGCTTCCCGTTGTTTTTCCGAGGAGAAGAGATTCGCCTTGTGCAGAGATTTGGACCGCCGTCACGTGGTCGGCGCCGTCACCTCCGTATCCATTCACTTCAATCCAAGAACCCGTAGGAGAAAGATGGGCTTCAAAGAAGTCAACCCACAAAGCTGCTTGAAGTTCAAGTTCACCAAAGGTCATGTTGCCAAGATAATCTCCTACGACGACCATTCCACCTGCTTGATGCCCTTTACAGTCTGTGACCATGCCATCGGAAGGTCCGGTGGCAGCACTCGCCCAGACCCATCCGTCGTTGTCGTATTGACCAATGCCAATGTTTGCTCCATCGTTGGGATTCATTTGTAGTTCATTCGAACCAAAGACAACGGTTTCAAGGAAGGTAACGGCGATGTAGTGATTGCCAATTCCGTCTTCACATAGTGCCGTAGCATCTTCAATCGGTTGAGGTGAAAACACGCTGTGCATGAAGATGTGTTGTCCCGAAGAATCCATCCCAATGATAGCAATCTGTTCTTCGGTTAGACTGCCAGCTGAACTTTCATTCCCAGAAATTAATTCTCCCCGGTGGAGGATAGCGAGATGGATTTCGTCCATTTCTGTGACCATCAAGTCTGTCACGGTCATCTGAAATTCATTTGAAAATTCTTTGGCCCACATCCAAGTACCATCGGGGTGGAGGGCGGCAATAAAGAGAGCATCTTCATGGTCTTGTTGGGATTTGTTGAGTGGGTCCAATTCTCCCAAGGTGAGGTTGCACGAATCGCCGAGTGTCATGCCACAGAAGATACCAGCCACGATGATACTTCCATCGGAAAGCTGGGCAGCATGTGTGATCCGATCAAGTCCAATGCTGCTTTCAGATGAGGTTTGAACCCAACTACCGTTTTCAGCAATCCATCCGAGAAACATATCTTCTCCAAATGAAGAATCATTGCTTGAATAACCTACGACATCGCCATCAAAAGCAATGGTCTGCTCAAAAGAGCCAACCACCATCATGCCTCCGTTATCGAGGGGCATCAAGCCACTGATTGTTTCGCCATTTGAACCTCCAGCAACGGCTAACCATCCGGTCGTGTTGCTTTCCGTACTTTCCATAACCGATTGCTCAACCAACATGTTTTCTTGAGCAGCCCATGCAGGTAGATGAGTAAAACTCAAACAGAGCATGAGGCCGGTGAGCAGAGTGCATGCGATGATGCGCATGGTTGGATGAGAATGTCCTTGCATAATAATTGCTTGCGGGTATAATCTTTGTAATTGAAGCGAGGTTTCATTGGGTGTCGCCTCCAGTAGGCTACCATGGGTCGTCCCTCTAACAACAATAATTCCTCCCGACGGCGTTCATCAAGACCAAAACGATACGGGGGACCCTCTCGCTCGCATCTCATTGAGCGGTCAGCAGCAGAAGCCAAAACGATGAATGAACGGGCTGAAGCACGTTTCGAACGCTCACCCCCGCCCATGGCCTTCCCCGAACCCTTGGATTCTCCGCAACGCTTTGATTTTGAATGGGAATTAAATCCAGTTCCTTTGTCTACCGAAGAGAAAGTCGCTGCAGAGGTGGTTCAACGAGGCCATTTCGGGTGGCTCGAGGATGACCGCGTTGATGAAATTGCAAACTTTGTAGATTCAGAAAACATGACACTTGACCAGGCTCTCTCACTCCGTTCAGCCCTGCTCCAGCAAAAAACAGTATATTCTCACGGGCGTTTGAAATCAAAAAGTAGGGAACTCGCGAAACACTACCGGGCAGGGACGTCGATCATCGAATTGTCACAAAAGTATGACTTTCCTCCAATGAATATTTTCCGTGTGGTCCTCGAGGCCATGGGGTGGTCAAAGAAGAAGATCAAAGAGAGCCTTCGGGACCCCTCTTCGATGAAGTCCAGAGAACGAGAAGAGTTTGAGGCAGCAGAGGCGGCAGATCGCGTTTCAAATGTTGACCAGTCGGAAGTCCAAGTACGCGCCGACCTGTTTGAAGACATCCTCGCAGATTGGTTTGAGGAAAAAGGAGTCCGCCTCCGCCGCCAACCGGAAATGGTCAAGCAACAAATGACCGATCATGGCCGTCCAATCCGTACGCCAGATTTGCTTTTCCTTGACCATGTATACATCAACGGCGAGCCCATTGCTTGGATTGATGCAAAACATTTCTACGGGGCCGACGTGGACTTCCAACGCAAAAAAATGCGCAAACAAATGAATCGTTATATCGACGAATGGGGGAGTGGAGCCATCGTATTCCGCCACGGCTTCAGTGAAAACCTGTACATGCCTGGCGTGCTCATGCTCGATTCGAGTCAAGTCGATTTGACTCGTCTCGATTCGGATTGACTGCTGGTGAAATTGACGACATCAATACATGCAATCCACGTGCTTTGATGGCATCTGCTAAGTTTGAGAAGGCATCCAAATCAAGGGGTTCATCCAAGCGCCGTGGCAATACCACAACAGAGTTTCCAAGCATGCATAAGCGGCCTGCTAAGGAGCCCTGAACATTGAGGTTGAGCATGCAGTCGACCACCGTTTGATAGACCAAGGCACGAACTGGCTCGTCAAAAAGTCCCGATGATTCGGCAAAGAACCGAGACTGTTTCAAGAGTTCAGGCCATTGTTGTGCAGACCAAGGTCGCTGTGCCAGTACCTCTACACATGCATCTCCTGCTTGAGTGATGGACGCTTGCCATGTTTCGTCATCGATGTAAATGGAGGTGTGTCGAGCCTCCGCTTCTTCCCAGACCAACAGGACGGAAGTTGGAGCATCAAAACTGAGGGCATGTCCCGGCCAACCAGGTGCTCCTGGCTGAATTCGTAACTCAACTCCGCCTACTGAACAGCCGAGCACATCGCCGAGGCCAGATCCGTGCTGGCGTTCAATGCGATGAGCGATTTTCAGGTACTGTGATGCGGTACCTCGCCCCGTCAATCCTTCAATGGCTTGTCCTAAGGCCATGAGACCGGAAGCGGACATACCAAATCCTTGACTTCTTGGACATTCAAGGTGGATGTTGAGGTCAAGTGATTCATGTTCTCGTAGAAGACGAGCATGGCGGCAGGCTTCAATCATGTCCTCGTAGAGTGATTTTTCTTCGATGAGAGTTCCATGACGGTCGGTGATGGTGATCGTACTTTCCTCTGGCCGTTTCGCCTCCAATCGGGCATCTGGCAAAATACCGTTCATTTTTACGAGGGAATCCACATCTTCGTTGTTGATGAGGTGAGCCTTGATTTTTACACCGTGTTCGATGGTAAAACCCGCACCTCTGCTTCCTTGATTACGAGGCAAACGAGCAGAGGTATCAATGGAGAACAACAAGGTGATGTGCCCGCCGACGCTGACCTCAATCATGTTGCTCATCATGCCCGAAGAGCAGGTCCTTGCTCAAGAAGACTGCGTGCTTGGCAATCAAGCCAGCGCAGATGCGAGGTCTTCGTTGAGGTTGTCGAATCGAGTGCTCAATTCGTCAAGAGCCATGTTGAAGGCGGTCACTGGGTCAAGACTGCCATCGGTTTCGAATGAGAACACAAAGGCTCCATCGACCGTCTCCATCGTAATGGCCTCGTCGAAATCACCGTCACGTCCTGTGCCGGCACCGACTTGGTGAAGTGCCTTCTCAAGGTCCATCACGTGGTTGATGTTGGTGATTTTCTTGTCCTTGCCAAACAACTTAGGGTCAATAGGGGTTCCGTCGGTTGTTGTCAAACCGAGGTCAAAGAGTACCTTGGCCTTCTTTGGCTTCTCAAGGACTGCGATTTGCTGTGGGCGGAAACCAACGGCAGCAACGGGTGACCACTTGGCGTGGTCACGGCCTCGTCCGAGAACAGCGAATGCATAGAATTCAAGGAATTGACCCTTCGATAGGACCGTCAGCGGAATTTGCTTGTGCTCTTCACGGATGTCAAAGACAGGGTCTGAGATGGTCGTAATGTCTCCAGCGAACACTGTTTTGAGTTCTTCTTCCGAATCGGACGATGGTCCTCGTGCGGAAAGGGTGTAGAGGACTTGGCACATTGGGCAACCCTTGTCCTTTTCAACAACATCTCGGCAGTTTTCACAGGCTTCTGGGAACACAAGTCCCTCATCAAGGTTGGTTGGGATGGGGATCATGGCCAATCGGTGAGCGATGACTTCATCGGGAAGTGCGTTGACAGATTCGACGACTTCGCCTTTGTTATCTTGGGTCACTCCTTGGGAGAAGTCAACACGGGTGATGGCCAACTTTGGGACATCTGCGATGAGTGCTCGGCGGATAGCGTTCACTTGGGATGAATCAGTATCACTGACGAGAATTCGAATTTCGTGACCCTGTGGCCATCCTTCTATAATTTCGGTCTTCATCTTCTTCACCTGTTATCAGACACGTCGTCCACGTCGTCCACCTTTCTTCTTGGTGCCGTCGTGTGCGATGGGTGTTACATCTTCAATTCGTGTAATGGTCATGCCAGCACGAGTCAGAGCGCGAATTGCAGCTTGGGCTCCAGGCCCAGTATTGTTGGATTGGTTGCCACCTGGGGCACGGTACTTGACGATGAGTTCGTTGAACTCTTTGTCACGAAGTGCGTCAGCCATGCGTTCTGCGGCTCGAGTGGCAGCGAATTGACCGCCCTTGTCCTTTCCAGCCTTGACCACTTCGCCACCGTTACAGGTGGTGATGGTTTCGGCGCCGGTTAGGTCGGTAGCCGTCATCAGAATGTTGTTGTAGGAACTGAAGATGTTGACGATAGCCTTACGGGACATCATTCGCCACCTCCTTCTTTGATTGCTTCGTTGGATGCCTCTGCCGCTTCTTTCACTTCTTCAGCGAACTCAGGGGTAGCGACTGGATCAACTTCATCATCAGCATATTGTGCCATCTCACGGCGTCCTTCAATGGCCTTACGGATGGCGTGTTCTGGGTTGTTGAGGTCTGAGGAAGGGTGGTAGCGAAGTTCGTTTTCTTCATCACGAGATACCGGGTAGGAAGGAATCGTCACCTTTTGTTCGCCGATGCAGATTTGACCGTGAACGACCAGTTGGCGAGCTTGCTTCATGGTGCAGGCAAGTCCCTTGTAGTACACTTGGGCTTGCAGGCGGCGGGAAAGTACGTCTTCGGTGGAGAGCGAAAGAATATCGCCGAGTTCAGCGTTGGATTCGATGAATCCTTTGCTGTAGAGTGAGTGAAGGAGGTCTTCCATCTCTCGCTTGCCGTGACCTTCGGTTGTGTCAACCATACCGATGAGGCGCATGGCTTGGCGTCGATGGCGTCGGAGTTGAGACTTGGCCTTCCAGATTTCTTTCATGTTCTTGAGGCCATGATTGTCGCGCATTGCATGTTCTTCTTCGATGCGCTGTGCCTTCCAAGGATGGGATGGCGTGTCGTATTTAGGTCGTGAAAACTTTGGTTCTCCCATGATTTAGCCCCCTCATTCTTTCTTTCGGCTCACACCGAGTGTCAGGCCACCACGGCCGTTGGATCGTCCACGTTGTCCACGGACCTTGTTGCCCGAGGCGTGTCGGACACCACGGTAGCATTTCATGGTACGAAGACGGTTGATATCGTCATTAAGTGTAAAGCGGACTTGTTGTCCTGTGAGGTGAATTTCGTTGCCGGTTTCAAGGTCACGCTGTCGGTTGAGCATCCACACTGGTACTGTTTCTGCGTAGGATTCAATGGCCAAACGCAACTCCTCTTGCTGCTCGAGGTTGAGGAATCCTGCGAGGCGGAAGGGGTCAAAGCCTGTGTTCTTGCAAATTTGAACCGCCGTACGTTGCCCGACACCCTTCACGGATGTGAGCGCAGTTGCTAGTGGTTTCAAGCCGTCCATGTCGGTGTCAGCCATACGCAAAATGTATGAAAAATCATCACCAAGGTCCTCATCCTTCGGTCGTGCCATATCGTTCAACTCAAGGTTAACACTTACAGTGTCAAGCATCCCTCCGACCAACCTCCCATATATCAAGACCGCGATGATGACTTTCGCGCCACTGAGCCACGAAAGGAGGCAGAATACGAGGTGTTCTAGGAACTTTCGGAATGGCAAACGCACAACAGAAGCACATCTCCACCGGGATGACGAACCAAGAAGCCTTCTTTCGTGCCGTGCCGCCGGGCCAATTGCCGGTCGAGCGAACCTTGCCACCGTGGCTGTTTTTCTGGCGGCGTGTCCATGCGGATTTTGACCGAAGCCATGTTGTTTTCAAGAGCGGCCTCAACAACCCGGTCCACGGTCGCATCGTCCAAGTCAAAAGGAAGGAGTTCAACCACCTTTCCGGTCGCTTGAACAAGCAAATTGTCCGCTTTATCCAAACGCAGTGGAGCCTTGTGGTGCAGTTGCGGACGGCGCCCTTCAATGACAGCCCAACGCGTCATGATTTCTGCGGAAACTTCCGAAAGCCAGGATACGGCTAAACCGCTTTCGATGAGGGCTGCATCGAGAATGCTGACAAATTCTCCACGGTGAGGTGGGTGAAAGAGGCACTCGAGTGGAGGGGTGTGACGGGTCGATGAGATGATGAGCGCTCCATCACCAAGTTGTGGGGGAACACGGACAAACCGACGCTTGTCCGGCCCAAGTGCCGCCGCTCCGAGCCATAGCGCCAAGCGATCCACGCGGCCGCGTCCCCGAGAGGTCCACACCCAGGTGCGCTCAATTTGAGGCCAGACAGCATCCACCAACGCCTCAACCTCCATCCGTTGTTTCTCGGTCAGTCGTGGTGAAAGGTCCAACAAGAGTGCAGGGCCCTTGGGATGTTCAGAAAAATAAGGCGCCCAGGAGCGAAAGACCTCGTCAAGGGGTGGTTGCATCTCACTCAGGTCGTGGGTGCGACTGTTGCGAGGGCGAGCCGGGTCAAGGTGCAACAGAGCGATGCCTTCTTTGTGACCTCCTAAGGCTTCCATGGCTCCAGCAGCATCCGTCCCATCGCCAACCAAAATTCGACTCTCGCCATACCACGGGAGGCCCTCAGCGTCCTGATGCTGTGCAACGGTCAAGAAATTCATCGCACTCGCCATCGCTCGTTCTTCATCGAGTTCAATCCCGACGGCCCGACGGTTCAGCACTGAGGCATGGGCGATGAGTTGAATCCCGCTTCCACAGGCACAATCAAGAAGCCAACCATCGGCAAGATTTGTTTCAGTCAGCATAAATGAACGGATGGTGGCGACTTGCCACGGCGTTGAAAGGGGCCGTCCTTGCTTGGCATGGTGAAATTCCATTCCTTTTGGGGCCGTAGGGTCTTGGCTACGCTCGGTGAGCGTCGCACCTCCTGCCTCATCTTGAGAAATAATACGATGCATGTCATCGCCTCAAAGGTCTACGATATCAGAGCGTGTCAACAGGCTCTCAAAATGAAGGCCTGCTTCGTTAAAAGCATCCTCAGCACCTTCTTCACGATCCAAGATACTGATGACTGCTACAACGGTGCAATTTGTATCTGCGTGGATGCGTTCAACGGCCTTGATCGATGACCCACCAGTTGTTGTGACGTCTTCAACGATAACAACGGGCCCTCCCTGTTGCAATGATGCGCCTTCAATGCCGGCTGGATTGTTCGTTTTACGCCCGCCGCGTCCTTTCGGATTTTTGCGAACCATGAAACCGCGAAGATGAGGGGAGGCCTCCGATGAACCGATGACCAATGCGGTCAACGGCACGGCGCCGAGTTCCAATCCACCAACAAAGTGAGCCCCGAGTTCGTTGATTCTCATGTTGAGCATTGAACCGAGAATGGACCCCGCTTCTGGATGCATCATGACGGGTTTAGTGTCAAAAAACCAACGCGATTGGCGACCGCTTGCAAGTGTGAACGCAGCATCGTCTCCTCCGTCGAGGAAGGCCAACTCATGAACCAACGCCGCTAAGCGGTCCCACTTGGGATGATTTCGCACATTCACGTGAACAGCCATACGAAATCCTTAGGCTCTCATGACATGAACTTTCCTTAACCTTCCAATCGTTTTGTCACAAAGCACTTCCAAGAAGGCTTACCGCTTTCATGATAAAGGGTCGCTCCTAAGAACTCGTGAAGCAGCATGACCGATGGGAAGGCAGGAACGCTATTGGCCGAGCACAACCCTTTGCTTGGCCTTGATATTCCCCGTCTTGAAAAGGAAATGGAATCCTATCATCAGTGGCTAGACGAGCACGCAGATGACGCTTACCGAATCGCAGAACAGGCCCGTTCGCTTGGGTACGACCCCCGAGATTATGTCGAAATCCCTCGTGCATCAGACCTCGCTGGGCGAACTGAAAAACTCCTGGTTGAACATTTAGAAGGCTACGAAGTTGCTGATGACATACGGAACTTGCTGCAAGAACATGATCGTGAAACGACCTCAATTCTGATTGCTCAGTCTGTCTCAAGAGGCTTTCGTGAGCAAGGTTATGATTTGGAAAAATCGATTGATGTCGGCCTTCGGGTCGGCCTTGCAGTGTTGACAGAGGCCGTTCTTGTGGCTCCTCTGGAAGGAATCAGTGAGGTACGCTTGCTCAACAATATCGATGGCTCACAATTTGTTTCTGTTCACTTTGCAGGTCCGATTCGGGCTGCAGGGGGAACTGCCCAAGCTCTAGCGGTTCTGATCGCGGATATGATACGCCGCGAATTGAATGTAGGACACTATCAACCAACTGACCCGGAAGTAGAACGTGTCAAAGAAGAATTTGGACTCTACCGAGGCAACCTGCAATACCGCCCACCGCCTCATGAAATCGATGAAATTGTTCGCGCTTGCCCGGTCATGATCAACGGTGAATCCACCGAGCGCATTGAATGTGCAGGTTATGGTAACGTTCGTAATATCGATGAAGCCCGTATTCGAGGCGGTGTATTGCTCGTTATTGGAGAAGGGATGTGTCTAAAGGCTCCAAAAATTCAGAAACACACCGAACGACTTCAAGTGCCTGGATGGGATTTCATCACCAAATTTGCTCTTCGAGGCAAAGAATCAGATGATGCATCTGAGACCGCATTCAAGAGCAAGCAAGTGGAACCAATCACGAAGTTCATGAAAGACATTATCGCAGGCCGACCGGTCTTCGGTGGGCCACTTCAAGCAGGTGGATTCCGCCTTCGCTACGGACGCGCTCGACCCTCGGGTCTCGCGGCGGCATCCTGCAATACCGCATCGATGCTGGCCTTGGATGACTTCATCACCATCGGGACTCAGATGAAAATCGAACGTCCCGGTAAAGCCTGCGCCATCACGCCGTGTGATGAAGCAGAAGGCCCGTGGGTTATTTTGGACGATGGGCATTTCGTCCGTATCGACGACCCTGCAAGTTATTCCAAGTTGAAAAGCCGCGTCAAACAAGTGTGGGACAACGGCGAATTGGTGATTGGTTACGGCGAATTCATGGAGAATAACAAGCGGTTGGTACCAGCGGGTTATTCAGTGGATTGGTGGGCCAGTGACGTTCTTGAGAATCTCGATACCGAAGCAGAAGTAGAGGCATTCATCGACATCTTGGGAGAATCACGTTCAACATGGCCGTCAGGTGCTCCGGGATTACGCCCGGAAGAGGTGGACGATAGCAACCAGCAATTTCTGGTTCGGTGCGCATGGCATCAGCAACTCCGGACCAAACGATTGGATTGGTCAACCGCTCAAATCATAGCGAAAAAATACGCCACATCACTGACATCACCTCATAATCCTTGGTTCAGAGATTTACCCATTGAATGGCTTCCACCTCTTCTTGATTTGCTGGAATCAGCCACCATCGAGCAAGGGCAAGCACCTTCATTGGATGACGGTATTCGGGTTGAACCTCGCCGCTGTGCCCGCCAAATGCGTCTACGAGACGCAGTGAAAGGATGGCAGGCAAGTGCCTTGGACGAACTTGCACCTGAAGTCCTTCCGGATTTTGATTCCGTTGACATTCCAGGGCCTCAACTGCGACCACTGCCAGCGATTTTTTCATCATCATTCCCTGAAGGTTGGAGTCTTATCCAGCATGGATTCCCGAAAGCGGCCATGATGTTGCTTGGATTACCGCATGTGCAAGAGGGTGACGATCTCGTTGTTCTTTCAGGTTGGGAAGCACTGCTCGAAGCCTTTGGTTTTGGGGCCGAAGGGGAAGAACCTCTTCGTAAGAAGGATGCAAAGAAAGTGGTCAACGACCGAATTGCGACACTGCGCGATGCCAAAGAACTTCTTGACGAAGAGCGAGAGCGCCTCAGCATCCTCGAGAAAGAACGAGCGACCATCCGAATCGCATCGGAGACAGGTGCGCGCCAGCGCGGACTTGGCATTACCGAAACCGATCAGGTGGGGCGTGATGCTGCGGCTTCCGTCATCAACGAAGGTCCAAGAGATCCGCAAGGCTACCTCGCTGCTCAACGAATGGAGGACGAATTGGCTGTTGATGGTATTCTTCCCTTGGTCCGTACACTGTCTGATTTCCGCTGGGAACACAGCGCTCCGGTTCGAGTTGGATGCCGGATGGGGCGGCCAGAAAAGGCGGCTGCTCGTGTCATGAATCCAATGACACATTCGCTTTTCCCGATTGAATTGAACGGAGGTAATCAACGTCTGTTGAACAATGCACTCGACAATGGCACCATCCGTGTTCAAGTTGGACGTCGCGTGTGCAGCGTATGCGACAAGGAATCACCGTTCATTCGTTGCCATCATCGTGCGCTGAATGATTTCGGAGAAGAGAAAGCTGGTGAAGCATGCGAAGGACGAACTCATCCAAAAGCAGCACACTCAAAGGCCCGGCGACGCGGTGAAGTACAGAGCATAAGGATGGCTGAAATGGTTGAGGATGCCAGAATCCGTTTGGGAATTGACCGGCTGCCAAATCAAGTCAAATGCATGAAGAAACTCAACAGCAAAGAGCAAACACCCGAGCCCATTGAGAAAGGAATTCTAAGGGCAAAACATCAACTTCCTGTCTTCCGTGACGGTACGGTACGATACGATATGAGCGATGTGCCAGTCACGCATTTCAGGCCTCGTGAAATCGACGTCCCTTGGAAGACGCTTCACGGGCTCGGATATACCCATGATTACACCGGCAAGCCACTCGAAGATGACGAACAGGTGCTCGAATTGTTCCCTCAAGACTTCATTGCGGCTCGTGACGCAGGTGATTTCTTTTTGCGTGCGGCGAATTATATTGATGAATTATTGACCCGATACTACGGCATGGAGCCGTATTATAATGCCGACAAACCATCAGATTTGGTGGGCCATCTCATCTGCGCTCTTGCCCCTCACACAAGTGGAGGTGTTTTGTCACGCATCATCGGTTGGGCAGATTGTTCAGGAGGCTATGCCCACCCGCTCTTCCACGCAGCCAAGCGAAGAAATTGTGATGGCGATGAAGACGCCATCATGTTGCTCATGGATGGCTTGCTTAATTTTAGCAGAGAAATTCTGCCCGCAAATCGTGGCGGTCAAATGGATGCACCTCTGGTGTTGACCACGCGTCTGAACCCCACTGAGGTGGATAAAGAAGCACTGAACGTGGATTCTGCATGGTTCTATGAACGGGATTTCTATGAAGCCACCCTGCAACAACCGCATCCCAAAGACATTGCACACCGCATGGATTTCGTTGAAAGGCGGTTGGGGAGCGTCGCAGCAGTACGCGGCTATGGCTTCACTCACGACTGCCATGCTCTTGACCAGGGCCCGGCCCTATCTGCCTACAAAACACTGGATACGATGATTGACAAAATGAACGGGCAACTCGCCCTCGGTCACCGCCTGAGGGGCGTTGACGTCCGACAAGTCGCATCGAGTGTTGTGCGCTCTCACTTCCTACCCGATTTGCGTGGAAACCTCAATGCCTACGGTCGGCAGAAAGTCCGCTGCCTCAAATGCGGACATTCCTATCGTAGGATGCCTTTGGCTGCCCATTGCATTCAACCCAAGAAAGAGACGGGGCGGGGACTTTCAAGCATGGGCGTTGCAAAATCAGAAGGCGGCCAATGCAACGGCAACCTTGCGCTCACTGTATCGGAAGGTGCGGTTCGAAAATACATTGCAGTGATGCAGTTCGTTATGGACCATTACGGGGTGGATTTGTACACCCGACAAAATGCAAATTGGCTCGCTGATAGCGCTGATTCACTGTTTAACAACGATCGAGCCAAACAACTCTCCCTCTCAGATTTCCTCTGATCTAGCGAAGAGGTTCGCGCCAAATGACATCTTCTCCTTCGGGCATGATGACGTCTGGCATGCCTTGCTGAATGCTCTTGAAGGGCGATTTTTCGGGCTTTGAAACATCATCAGTGCTCCCTCGTTGGGCGAGGCGTCGGAGCCCTTGTTCAAGGAAGGCCGTAGCGACCAGCAGCGTGCTGAGAAGTACATGGCCGTAGATTTGGAAGGGGGCAAAGGGCTGAATCCAAATGTACTGCTCAACGGTGACACCTTCCTCCAATTGCGTTTCCATCACATAGGTTCCGGGTTCCAAATCTCCTTCCCAACTGGGGAGGGCCTCACCGAGTTGACCGCTCCATGAAGCCACCACCGTTTCATTGTCGAGTCGAAGCGTGTAGCTCAGGTTCGCTTGGTCAACGGTTGAACTCGCAAAGGAGACAGTGAGTCTGGAAGGCATGGCTGCATCTGAATTGAGGAAGGGGGCAATCTCAACTTCTCGGAAGTGTTCGAAATTTAATTCAGTGTTGACCTCATTGGGGGCTTCTTGCTGAGCGACCCCCGTCCAGAGTGCATTGACGACCAATAATGCGATGACCCAGAGCAAAGGATTGACCCATCCCGCTCGCTTTGCCATGGATATTTTTAAGGCCCCGCCTTCTTATGCTTATGTTCAATTCCACGGTAACATTCTAACAGGGTATTCACGCCTTCCACGAAGAATGGAAGTTGTCAAGAATCGTTGCCATCCACTCCAATTTCCGTAATTTCTGCGCCGGGTCAGTCACTCCAGACCATTCCCCTACCTGTTCAGTTGAATATCCTAAGAAGGTGAATTTGTCCTCATCCCCTCCCAAAAACGAAACCAAACAAACGGCCCTGTCTCCATCGGTAAATCCACCGACATTGAGCATACCATCGTAGATTTCATCGGTTTGATGTGTCAACATCACTGGAGGTTGGTACTTTGCCCATTGCGGGAGAAGTGTTTCCAAACGACTTTTGTTGTCTCCGTGTGCGTGAACCACCATCGGCGTACCTCGTACAGCGGCTTCCTGAAGATGAACACCGCCATCCAGGTCGGTGACGACAACGAGGACATCAACGAGCCCTGCACAGGCGCCGACAGAGCCGTCCGCTGCGACAAAAACAGTCCCCTGGCTCCAGTCACGGTCAAGCATACTTCGTTTAGTGGCAGCGCCAACAAATACGATTTTCTCTGCCGCCTTGAGTGCTGCCGTTAACGATTCCAAAGCGGCTTGCCTGCCCTGTCGGTTCCATGAGGATAGGCCAAAAGGTGCTTCAGAATTGAACCGTTGCAAGAGCCCTTCAGCGCTCTCCTGATCGTCACGATAGTCCCATCCAAAATCCTCTCGAATTTCATGCTGGATGGCGATGCGTTCGCTCAACTTCAGCGCATCCATGCCCTTGCGAATCCCCTAGAGGTCAAGAATCCACCTCCGAGGTTGAACTTCATAATCTGTGGCCGATGTCGTCCCCTTATGCCGGTCCCCACGACGCCTCCGACGCTCGTGGACGAGGTGACCTTTGCACGCTATCCTTTCTTGCCCCAAGCCGGAGATTGGATACGGAGCATGGCCCAACGGCACACTATTGACCTCAACGAATTACTTGACGGCCCTTGGATGGAAAAAGCCCGCCAAAGGGCGCGTATTCGACTGGTTGACTCCATTCAATCCAAAGAAGGAGTACAGGTCGTAGGGGGGGATATTCACACCGAAGAAGGGCGTTTGATCGAGGCGTTTTCATTCTATTATGCTCGCCTGGTGATGTGCGCGAGTGAGGACGAGCGACTCATTGCACGTTGGGCTCAAGCAGAAGCCGCAAGGGCCGAACAGTTGCTCATTCAAGATACCGCCAATCTCGCTCCAATCGCACATACATACCTCTCCGAAGTGGAATTACTGGAGGAAACTCAAGCGGTTGGCTTGGTCGCAAACCAAGGCATGAGCATGCGGCAACTCCGTCAACAATCATCGTCGGTTTGGCGGGTTGGGCTTTCGGATTTCATTGAAATATGCCCGAAGATAACCGGACACCGCTGGCGTTTGCCGAACGTTGATATCGAAAATGGATGGGTCAAACTTCACAATGAGCGGCAGTATGCCTCGTCCGCCAAACTCGCACGACTCCTGAGGGAACGAATGAAGGCAGGTATTGAAGCTGAGGCACTTGAGAAAATGAGCGAGGTCACCACCGACCTTGCAGTTCGTTTGGCTGAACCAGTTGGTATGATTCGTAACTTGATGGCGAACAAAACGAGTGAAGCCATTGCATTGGTCGGGGCAGAGGAAAGCGATTGGCCTCCTTGCATGCAAAAAACGCTTGGAGATCTATCCAACGGCATCAACGTCAACCACTTTGGCCGTCTCTTCCTCGCTTCAATGGCGGCCACCTTGGCCCTCCCGCAAGAGTCGTGCGTGGGCTTTTTCCGCGGCGCTCCAGATTTCAGTGAGGCAACGACATCATACCAGGTTGCGCACGTCTACCAGAACGAATACACCCCCGCGGGATGCGGGAAACTCAAAGTGAACCACAATTGCCCCGTTTTGCCGGGCGATAACAGGACCTGTGACCAGCCTTGGATGGACCACCCACTCAAATACATCAGAGCAACACAACGGTGGAAACGACTGACAGGACGCCAAGAAACCTCAACAAAGAGCGAGGATGTCAATACCGCCGGTCCGTCGAAATCAAACGATGAATCACAACCATCAACATCGGATAAGGCAGATTCTGATTGAGTTCGGAGATTTCTCTAAATGCTAGGAAATGAACATCCTCCCATGCGCTGGCTACGCGACCCTGCACGTGATGGTGCTGGGCGTCTCCCACTTTCGTACCGAATCAAGCGCAGATTTTTCAGATTTCTAACAAAAATCTGGTTCAGAGAAATCAACATCGTCGATGATGAAAACCTTCCTCCAGAAGGCGGTGTTCTCTTCATCACGTGGCATCCGAGTGGATTGATTGACTCGATGCTTATGGTGGCCACCTTGCCCGGGGAATTGACCACTGTAGCGAAGCATACGCTGTTTAGACTCCCTGTCCTTTCACACATGTTACGTGCCTCAGGCGTCGTTCCCATCGAACGCCCACAAGATTCTGCTGACAAAGATGCCTCGAGAGCAAGGAACAAAGCCACGCTAGGTGGCTTGGCCAACCGTTTGGGTGAAGGGGGGCGCGTTTTGATCTTCCCTGAAGGGGTAACGCACGCAGATTCAGAGGTCAAGCGGGTACGTTCAGGCGCTGCTCGCATGCTGCTCGCAGCGCGCAGAAAAGCAGCGGCTGAAGGAATGGCTGAGCCACAACTTGTCCCGATCGGCCTGCACTATTCAGAATCTCAAACCTTCCGTGAACGCGCAGCAGTGGTCATTGAGCGTGCCATGCACTTACCTCCCATTCCATCATTCGTGGAACATGAAAGCGAACAAGAGGACCTCGACCGGCAATGGGTCGATGAGGTAACTGAAGCCATTGAAGTGGAACTCAGGCGAGCCAATCTTTCGACGACATCGTGGCTCGAACGCACCATGATTTGGAAAGGCCGTAGTTTGGCTTATGCTGAAAAACAGAGGTTGGCGGGTGGTTCACTGGTCAAACCAAGTTATGCTGAATCGGTTCTTGGTGCCCGTAGATTGAGGGCAGGATGGGAATACATGGCCAAGGAAGAACCACAACGTACCCAACAATTAGCGGATGATTGCGAATCCCACTTTGCAGAATTAACACGTCGGGGCATGACTCCCTACGATATTGATGCACGCCCGGAGAAAATCAATTTGTTTGGCTATTGTAAGGCCCTTACGATTTGGCTTTGGGCGTTGGTTTGGATGTTCGGCCTTGTGACATGGGGTGCCATTGCGGGAAATTATGTGCCCTACAAATGCAATGGTTTGCTCAGTAGGTTGATGAAAAAGCGCAACATTGATTCCTCTGTTTTAGGTTCGATCAAAGTTCTCTCTGCCGTTGTCTTTTTCCCTCTGTGGTGGATGCTCGCCTCTGCGTTTATGACTTGGTCGCTTCTTGATGCCACCAGTCCAGTCAACGCCTTGCTCCTCAGCCATTGGTTGTTGGAAAGCATCACTCGCTTGCCCTCGGTTCTCGTCTTCACGGTCTTCTTGTTGTGGTGGCCTATTTCTGCCCGCATCCATCTCAAATTGTACGCTCGTTTGGTACGCGGATGGCGTGACGTCAAGCGCTGGAATATTTGGAAGGACGAGGAAACGGATTGGTCCTCGTTGGTCGAGCGGCAACGTGAACTCGCCGCTCGATTGGTGGAGACCGGTTCTGGGTTGGTTTTGCCCGGCGATGAGGACTGGGTTGACCCACCAACAGGCATGGACGACTCAAGCGTCGTCAAATTGCGTTCAGCGTGATGAAACGAAGGGATTCATTGACTTCAAAGCACAAGGGTTTGAAAGAAAGAAGGTCAGTGGGCCTGCCAAGGAGGAGAGACGAGCATGACGCGCACGCTGGTGTTAACCGTAGATAGAGACAACGACTTGGGGATTAAAACCTCCATTCGTGGGCCTGTTGTCGGCCGACGCAACGTCCTCACTGCTGCCCTCAAGTTGGGTATTGCAGACCCCGAAGAAAGCGATACCAATGCCATTTTGGGCGCGCTATCAAAAAATGACGAACTCGTAGAAGCCAAAGGCGAGGACGATGAGATTGAGATTGCCATCCTAACGGGCGATGAAAAAGTTGGCATGCGTTCAGACCGAGCGGTAGCAGCTCAATTGGAAGAAGTCGTCTCAGCGTTCCAACCCGACCAGGCCATCTTGGTGACGGACGGCGCGGAAGATGAAAGCGTGCTTCCCATCATACAATCGCAAGTCCGAATTGATCACGTGAAAAAGATCATTGTTAAGCAATCCAAGGGGATTGAAGGGACCTATTATTACATCGTCAAAGCCCTTGAGGACCCCAAATGGCGCTCGAAAATCATGATTCCTTTCGGAGTCGTCATGGCCATCATGGGACTTGGCATCATGCTGCCCAATGAGATTGGCGGCGTGGTCATTGGCGCCCTCCCCCTCGTTGTTGGTCTTTACATCTTCAGCAAGGGTGCTGGTATTGAATCAACCGTGAACAGAGTCATCCACGAGATGAGAGAAAACGCGGACGCTGCCATGTTTTCTTCCCTGCTCTGGACTGCGACGCTCTTCAGCGCTATTTTCGCAGTTGCAGAGGGATGGCGCGCCTTTGGTGTGCAAGACGGCCTCGCAGAGACGCAATCTGTCCTTTGGCTCACCGTGATACATTCTTCCCTCGCATGGACGGTGATCGCTTTCCTTACCTCCACTGCTGGGTTCATGCTCTTGCGCCTCAAGCGAGGTTCGTTCTCAGGGAGTTTGATCGTTCTCAGCGTATTTGGCATGGTCGTCTACTCATTCCTCAACACTGCCCTCGACATCGCTATTCGAGTTCTCGATGGAACGTCCTATGTGTTCAGTGTTGAAATGATTCTCAACGACCTCACGACTCCTCTTATCTGGGTCGTGGTTCTTTGGATGGTCACTACGATTGTGCGTACCCTGCAGGCCAAACAGGCTCAAGCAGACCGTTATTGGGGAATTTAAGCAATCACTGGATTTCTGGCTTAGAATACCAGAACAGCCACCCTCAAGGGCTAAAGCATCTTGGACCCTACCATCATCATGGTGGAGATTCCGCAGCACGAATTGAACAACCTTGCATCCATGGACGGTTACGAAAAGATGCTTGAGATGGACCGTCTTTGCAGGGTCTACCAAATAGACGAGGCCTCGATTCAAGCCGCACTCGCTCATCTAGCAACTCCTCAGCCCGCATCAACAGTAGCGCCCTCAGACTCTGCTTCCTGGGATACCTCCTACAAAGAAATCCCAGATGTCGCGCCTTCTCCTTCAAGGCCAACACTGGTTGACAAGCAACAATTCCGATTCGAGTATGATCCCAGCCGTGATGCAGCAGACCGCCGAGAGCAAGTTGCCCAGGCCATTCTTTGTTCAGCTTGCGGCGTCGCCCTTGGCATTCCCGACATTCGCCCCATCAAAGTAACATGTCCTTCATGCATGTTTGAAGCGACCTACACGGATTAAGAGGGGGCTTCTTGAGGGATGGATAAGAGGGATGGACATGAAGGACATATCACCTCGCCTCTGGCCTTATTCACCAGCTAATTCACCCATCCCCTTGCCGGACCGCCCTCTTTTGTTCACACCCGGAACCGTCATTTCGTTGTCCTCATTTTCATCCAACTGCTCACATGATGAGACGTTGAACCGCGAGGGAGTGCAAACTTATGTCGCTGGTTTTGGAAGCGAGTCAACCTCTCTTAGCGATCTCCTCCTTGCTCATGATGCACCTCCGTTAGCTGAACGAAAGGCGGTGTTACTTCTTGGAGAACTCGCCAACCCCTACCGCCTTCAAGATATGGGGATGGGCGCCCTCCCTCTTCTTCCAGTTCGCTTGGAAGGCCTTTGCAGGACATGGGCTGACGCTCTTGATCCACGTGAAAGTTATCCAGGCGTTCACCATGTTACGCTTGCACGAACCCCTGGCTGGTGGGAACTCGCCTACATTGGCATGGCCTCAAAAGACCAATTGATGCTCATCAAGGAATGGCTCGAAAACGGCGTTCGTGGCTCATGGCGACCAGTGAAGCTCGGTGAAGGCAATCTCCGTTTTGAACACGATATGGCCCTGCAACCACCTCACGAAGGCGATGTTCAATGGGACGGGACAGAAGAACACGTAAGCATTCCAATTCCAGAAGCGACGGGGCCTTCTCTTGATTTGAACGACATCATGGTGCTGGTGCACGCTCGACAAGGGTGCTATAACCACCGTGGGCGCCTCGCTCGATGCGCTCATATCAATCAGCGAAGTTTCCACGAGAATTTGTTTCGAAAAGGGTCATCACATCGCTGGGATGCAATCCTAACGCTTCGCTGAGGCTGATCTGACGTAGTGCACAACGCGCTCCTCTCCCCAGACCAATTCTGCGCATTGAGTCAAGCCAGAACCTTCCAATATAGCGGGGGTAATTCCAGAAGGAACAGGTTCTTGATGCAAACAATCCGCATGTACCAAGAACAATTCGTCAACCAAGCCTGCTTTGAGGAAGTGATGGATGGTTGTGGGACCTCCTTCAACAAGCACCCGCTGAATCTCTCGGTCACCAAGTTGATTCAGCAAGGATTCAAGGGTTGAAAAATCATTTTGGAGGACCATTGATTCTCCACCATCAGTGAACAAGG
Source organism: Candidatus Poseidonia sp. (assembly GCA_030829545.1). Taxonomy (GTDB): domain Archaea; phylum Thermoplasmatota; class Poseidoniia; order Poseidoniales; family Poseidoniaceae; genus Poseidonia. Next base: position 47,125 of record JAURAI010000007.1, read on the forward strand.
TCGCTTTCTCATTGACGCGCCCGCTTGGGTCAATGACCACTCGCAGTGGCTGGCGTGTTGAAGGAACCATGCGGACGTTGAGCTGAGGATTATCCCGGTTCACAGTTTCAACTCCGACAAGAACGGCATCACAATCTCTGCGTAATTCATGTACTTTCTCGAGACAACCTTGTGATGTGAATCGTGCCGACCCCCCCGACCGGTCGTCAACAGATCCCGTACTGTCAATGGCCAATTTAACAGTGATGAGCGGTCTGCGATACTTGCACCAGTGCATGAAAGCGTGCATTTGTTCCGCAGCCTGTTCATGCATGAGTCCAATTCGCGTGGTGATTCCCGCATCCCCGAGGACGCTTTGTCCGTTCCCTCGTACGGTTGGATTAGGATCTTCATGAGCAATGATCACTTCCTTAACACCCGCCCACATAAGTGCCTCAGTGCAAGGAGGGGTGCGTCCGTAGTGATTGCATGGCTCAAGTGTCACATAGGCCGTGGCGCCATTGGGTGAATGTCCTTTTTCTTCGGCATCATGGAGTGCCATTTGTTCAGCATGCAGGCCGCCGAGGTGATCGTGCCATCCTTCAGCGATGACCTTGCCTCCTTTGACGAGTACGCAGCCGACCAATGGATTGGGGCTGACTTGTCCTCTGCCACGTTCAGCGACCAAGAGAGCATGCTCCATGAACATGCGATCTTCATCACTCCATGTATCCTGCACAATCTTTCCACCATGCACCAGTTCAAGACTTCTTGTATTGGAAAATCTTGAGGATGAGCAGGAATTGCGCCATATATGCATAATGAATGAATAGTTATTCATGACGAGTTATCGGTCAATAAACCCATTCGGAGAAGACTTGAAGCACCAAGAGGGCCTGTCATGACCATGCCAAGCAACGATGTTGACTTTCCAGAAACGCTTTCGTTCCAAGCAGATGAAGGCACCCGTCGCAAGAAAGGAGCACACCGTCCTCACTTTGCAACAGTCTTTACCAAGAAGGCAACGAAGGGGAAAACACCCAAACGAGTTCATTTGCTGGTCAATCCCTTTGCTGGGAAGCAAAAAGGTCGAGTACGAGCAGGTGAAGCCAGAGAACTTCTCGAACAAGCAGGCGTTGAGGTGGTGGTTGCGTATTCTGCTTACAGTGGCCATTTGACATCAATAGCAGCAGATATCGAGGTCAAGCCTGGGGACGTGATCGCTGTGGTAGGTGGAGATGGAAGCCTTTCAGAAGCGATCACTGGTCGACTCGGTAAGGGGGCCAAGGAAAAGGAGACGTTCGCTATTATCCCAGCAGGAACTGGAAATTCACAGGCGCACGACCTTGGTATTGGTTCTGTATCCGAGGCGGTTAAGGCCATTTTAGATTCTAAACATCAAGGATTGGACATTGCAGAAGTCAACTTGGTCAAGGGTTTGCCTGGTAGCGAAGATGGAACAATGACGCATTATAGCCACAACCTCGTCACATGGGGGTTGGGTGTTGATTCAACGATTCAAGCTGAGAAAATGCGGTGGATGGGTCCAGCGAGGTACGATATTGGTATTCTTCTGGCCATCGCAGCCAACAAACGTCGAACAGCAACCCTCACACTCGACGGTCAATCAATCACCAATGACTTCACCCTCTTTTTGGTTCAAAACAGTCAAACCGGCGGCTCAAAACTTCCTCTCGCCCCTGGAGCATCATTGGACGATGGATGGATGGATATTGGTATTTTGAAGAAAATGACCCGTCGTGACGTCTTGAAAGCGTTTGGAATGCTGAAGAAAGAGGGACGTCATGTATTCCACCCGCGTGTTGATTATCACCGTTTCAAGTCGCTGGGAATTGAAACATCGACCCCCACGGCGATCAACATCGACGGAGAAAACATCGGCTCAACTCCCCTTTCAATGAAGGTGCTTTCTCAAGCGGTGAGAATCATTGTACCATCAGAATGAGAAATCTGAGAAATCATCATCTTCCTCATAGGTTTCACGAGGTGTTGCTTGAGGCTCGGGCTCTGCTTCTGGAGCTTTCTTGACCGCTCTTCGTCGCTTCACAGGAGGTTTGCGCTCCGCCACTTTTTCAGTCCTTGGCGGTGAACGGGTTGTTGAAGATGGGCTTGAAGATGGGCTTGAAGATACGCTGGGGACGGAGGACACATTTGGTACAGAACTTGGGACAGAGGAAGTGGCGCTATCCTGAACGTTCATTCGTTCCATTTCTTGAGCAGCGTCAGTGACGACAACCGAGCTCTTTCTCGCAGACGGACCTGATTTACTCTGTGACGGAATTCCAGTCCTAGCAAGAACGCTGTCGAGATCAAATCCGCCAAGAGCGTCACCTTTTTCTTTCTTAATTTCTCTCTCAGGCTGTGATTTAGGGGATTTCTTCTCCTCAGCCTTCCGCTGCTTGTCCATTCGTGCCTGTCGTTCGGTGGGAGATTCCATTCCTGCTTTCTTGGCCGCCTTTGCTTCGGCTTTGACACTGGCCGCCTTTTTCATTCCTTCATCACCGATCAAGGTCTTCATGGTGTTCTTTGCTGATTTCATGACCAATTGCTTGGAGAAAATGAATGCACCAAACGAACCTCCAATCCCAAAGACGAGGAAGAACAAAACAAAGCCAGACCTTCCTAAGAGTGGGATGTCTCCTTGGACCCATTCGTCCTTGGCCTCTCCACTTTGGGAAACAGTTGCAGTCTCGAGGGTTATCCCAGTTACGAATACATAGGCATCTGCTCGGTTCACATCTCCAATCATCATTGAACAGTCATCACGTGTCCTGTGCCACGTGCTGTTGTAACCATACGGGACTTGGCCGTCACCAGCAGCATCGACAAGATACCCTTCAATGGAAACTGCTTGATGCCACTCATCAAGGGCCATAAAACCGTAAAGAATTGATTCTGAGGAGGGGACCAGCCCGAGAACATACCACTCCGTATCTGAATCAGAATCCAGATCATCGATGTCAACGCTACCAGCTCCAGTCTTCGGGGTCAACGGGACGACCCATTCCTTGACATCAATTCGGGCACCTTCTCCATCGGTAACCTCGGCGGCTTGGTTGAAGCTCATCGATTGTATGGCTACAGCAGTTGTCACTCCGAAATCGAGACCTCTGGCTCCCAAGATGGCATTGTGTTCGGTGTAAAATTGACTGGCTGCGAGATATCCAGTAAAGGTCACAGGCGCTCCTCCCTGCATCAGTTGATTTCCTTCCTTTGGTGCCTCTGTAGTTGGATCACAGCCCACCGGAATCAAATCAGAGGTTTCGGTTGACGAACCCGAAAGGGTGCTCTTCACTTTAGCGGACGTGGTGGTGAAATCTACATCAACACTTGAACTTCCATCTCCCCATGAGGCACTTGATGGTCCAAAGCATCCTGCAAGCATCATGCTTGCGACGAAACAAAGTGCGAGCAGACCTCTGCGCATGATGTTATGAGAGCGGGCGGAGTTTGAGAAGTCTTCCCTGCTTGACTAAGGTGAATTGAGCGAAGGGTGTGGCGCAGTCGGAGAGATTTGAACTCCCGAGTCACGGGGACACCGGATTTCAAATCCGGCGCAATACCAGGCTATGCGACGACTGCTTTAGTTGACGGGAGGGGCTTCCATTTTTCCCCCTTTCCCTTCATTCTCATCGTCGCTGGCTTCACGACGGGGTAGAAAAATCACGGCACAGGCAACGCTCAAGGAGGTTAAAAGAAGCGATAGAGAGGGTGTGTTTTCATCCGAAAAACCTCCCAGGTTTTCGCGGTCCAATAACTCACGCAGGTCTGCTGTAAAATCATCAACGAGCCAACGGTCTCCAGTCCAAGCGACTGCAGGCTCTCTGTCGGAGTTGAGAATGTAGGTGATGGTTGAGTGGCCCACAGTGTAATCTTCTATTGTCTCTGAGATGCAGGATAGACGGTCATTTCCATCCCACCCATAGCCAGTATCACACATACAGTGCATCGAATCTCCGCTGCCCATCAGCCAGCCATGATCGTTGCATACGCCCGTATCGTTGTGGTTTTGGACTGGCGGAGGGATCTCACTGATATTGATATCAGAAGGTGCCCATGCGATGTGGTTCGGTTCAAGGACCTCATCCATACCATAATCCGAGCTTTCCCATGTTTCGGCTGTTCCATTCCACAAGTAGAGATTCCACCACCACTCATAGGTTGAGGGTGCGGTTTCATTGTTCATCGATGACATATAGTGACCCCATGTTGACATTTCGATGGTAGCATTCAATCCAGCAGCATCCAAGCCTCCACGTGTTGCATGATAGGCGTTAAAGGTACTGATGTTGCTCTGAACGGTCGTTCCATTGGGCCACATGAATGTCATGCTTGCTTCTGCAGTCGCATTGGGGGCAGGGAGTTCACTTCGATTTGATGTCGATGGCATCCATGCGAGGGACGAGTTTTCAAAACCATCAATGCTGTCAACCCCAACATTTGCCATTTCCCATGCCAATGCGCTTTCGTTCCATGTATTCAATTCCCAATACCACGACCAGTCAGAGGGGGAATCAACGCCATTGAGGCCGTGAATCATGTGCCCATAGGTCGAGAGTGAGGCATTAACTGAGATATTTGCTTGTTCTGCCATCAGTTGTGTGAGCGTCCATCCTGAGAATTCAACCATGTGATTGGATGCATTACCGCTCGTGTTGACGATGGTTAACGAAGTCTCAGCGGGTTGGTAGTCCATCACATGAGCCTCGATGACGTTTTGTTGGACGACCAATCCGAAATTATCCCAAACGGGCCTCATTTCTTCAACAGTCCCAGTGAGATGAGGCCATTCAACTCCGTGCAAGGTCGTGAATTCTGTAAGGCGCTCTGGAGTGTCGTATTCTGGGTCAACGGTAATGGAAATGAACGTGATATCTTGGCGTTCCCGTTCAGTCAATTCTCCTTCAACACCTTTGAGCAATTGTGTGATTGCGGGGCAAACATCCGGGCAGCGTGTGAACATGAAAGCCACCACTGTGACCCCCTCGCTGTCAGCATCAGAGTTGTAGACGGCATCATCTTGTGTTGTGAGGCTGAAATCCTCCACAGGTCCACGAGCAAGCTTGCTGCCCTTGTAGGCAGCAGCCACGGAAGTCATAAGGAGCAATGTACAAACAAAGACAACCAAAAACCGTGTGCGTTGATTCATACCACGTAGCCTCAGCGTTCTACGGCAAAATCCCAGTTAGGAGTACACCAGTCAGGTAGATTTTGCACTGCACCGGGGTTTGACAGTCCAATGCCCCAAAGCATGAGCAATACAAAGAGGACGGGGAACAGGGCCGTTCGGGTGTAGATACGAGGGTCGCCCTTCAAGTGCATGAAATAGGCTGCAATACCGTAGCCTTTGACAATACCAACGCCAATGAGGATGGCCCAAACAGCGTAGAGTGTGATCTCGATGTTGGTACCAGGTATGGTCTCGAAGAAAACAGCAGCGACCTCAAACAGTGTGAACACCATCAAGATGATGAAGTTCCAAAAGTAAATGTCGTAGTTCCCAGGTAGTTTTTCAACAATTGATTCAAAGATTCCGGTTGTTTCGTGTTCTCCCATGTTTTCACCTCAATACAGATAGAAGGCTGGGAAGATAACAACCCAAGCCAAGTCAACAAAGTGCCAGTACAGGCCAAAGTATTCAATGCCTTGACCGTTCTTTTCATCGTAGCCAACGGTGTCAGCCTTGAAAATCAGGTAAAGCATCACGAGCAGCCCAATGAAGACGTGAAGTCCGTGCGCACCCGTGGAAATGTAGAAGATAGAACCAGCTTGTGTACCAATGGTGAATCCTTCTGCAACCAAATGGCTCCATTCAATCAACTTGAGGACGATAAACATCGAACCGAGCAGGAAGGTAGCAATGAGGTAGTTTCGAACAGCCGCTTTCTGGGTGGGCATGATCTTACCCATGAAACCAGTCGGAGCAGTCCAATCCTTGGCTTTGGCAGTCTTGAGAGCCAAGACGATGGTGTAGGATGAGATGATAAGAGCAAAGGTGTTGATAGCACCAGGCAAGAGCGTCATGAAGTCTCCTTGTCCACCCAAACCATCGAGTGTACCTCCGTTCGGGCGAAGGAAATCAGATGCTGTCAACATGTTAACTTCCTGACAATTTCCAGCCTGGACTTGCCAGTCCGTACACCATTCGGTTCGCATACGGAGGTAGGACGAAAAGAAGGTGGCGAACACCATCACTTCAGACATGATGAATACCCACAATCCAGCCTTGCGGATGTGTTGGCCTTCAAAGGGAGCTGAAGTCGCGATTTGCTCACCATTTCCAATGAACGGAAGGTCTTCTCTCCACCAGTTTGCCACACCGGCTGTTACAATGACGAGGCCGAGCATGCTGACTCCAAGGTCTCCAAGAGCGAAATCTGTACCAGACAGCATGTTGCCCAATACGCCCTGGAACGATGGGAAGCCCATGAGGAAGAGCATGATACCGAGTGCGAAGATGATCGGAGATCCTGACCCGTGGTGTTCGTGGTCGTCTCCACCATATCCGTGATTGTCATGAGCATCGTCTCCATTGGGTGCGATTGAATTGAGGAATCCACCCAATCCGATGAATGCAGCGTAAGTAATACACATCAGGAGGATGGTGATTCCTGCTGTTCTCCATGTCAGGTAGGAGAGGTGAGCCTCCACTTCGTGGTGATGAGCGGCTTCTTTCTCTGCTTTGAGCGTTGCAATTTCGTCTGCACTGGCGTTTGTAGCCTTTGCATCCTCGTAGGCATACTTTGCTTCCTCATATTCACTCATCGCAATTTCGTAATCGTGATGCTTGAGGTTGGCAGCGCCTACGCCCATTGTGGCAAAGGCAAGAATACCGATGGCGAGGAAAACGCCTCCAATCAAGACGGCGCGCATCCAGATGCTGTTTTCGACATGGGCCTCTCCTCCGCTCATTCTTCTCCCTCCAGTTGACCTACGATCACCGCTTTCGGTTCGGCTTTCAGGTATTTATCGACAAGCGATTCAGATTTCTCAGCATGGTGTCCGTAGAGTTCGTTCATATCGCCCTGCGTTGGGATGTCGTGGAACGAAGGTGTTGGAGGCGGAGAGGTTGTGGACCATTCCAATGACCAGCCACCCCAAGGGTCGTTATCAGCAGGTTCGCCGCGTCGGGCCGAGTAAATGATGTTCCATACCAAGAGGAGTTGGCTGATTCCGAAGATGAAAGCAAAGGTGGAGACTGCCATGTTGTATTCTGCAAAACCAGATTCGATGGTATAGGTATGTGTCCGTCGAGGCATGCCCATGATACCGAGGGCATGCATGGGCCAAAATGCTGCATTGTAGGAGGCAAAGCCGATGAGGAAATGCCACAGTCCAAGCGTCTCGTTGAGTTTACGTCCGGTTGCCTTTGGATACCAGTAGTACACTGCAGAGAACAAAGCGAAGACAGTTCCGCCAATGAATACATAGTGGAAGTGGGCCACAACGAAGTAGGAATCATGGAAGTGAATGTCAAGCCCCGCAACGGGGAAGAACATACCTGAAATACCACCGAGGGTGAAGGTAACGAGGAAACCGAGTGACCAAAGCGTATGGGTCTTCATGACCAATGAGCCGCCCCATAGGGTTGCTAGCCAGTTGAAGATCTTGGCACCCGTCGGAATAGCGACGAGCATGGTCATCACCATGAAGGCTGCTCGCCAGAACGGGTCCATACCCGATGTGAGCATGTGGTGCCCCCATACGACGAAGCCGACAACACCGATACCAGCCATGGCGAGAACCATTGACTTGTATCCAAAGATGGAGCGTCGGGCTGAGGTTGCCAGTACCTCCGATACGATACCGAAAGCAGGAACGATGACCACGTAGACTTCTGGATGGCCAAAGAACCAGAACAGGTGCTGGAACAAGAGCGGGTCGCCACCGGCGACGAAGAATTGCGTTCCAATCGTGTGGTCAAAGAGCAAGAAGGCCACGCCGATGATGAGAGCAGGCAGGGACATGAAGAGCATGAACACGCTGATGAATACAGACCAAGAGAAGAGGGGCATCTTCATCCAGGTGACGCCTGGTGCACGCATGGTGAACACGGTGGTGATGAAATTCACGCCACCCAGTGTCGATGAAGCACCCAGCATGAGCATGCCCGAAATGAAGGCAGTCGTTCCTGGGTTTGAACCGTAATCTGCAAGCGTTGAACCGAGATTGGCTTCGGTCAGCGATGAATAGGGCGGGTACATGACCCAGGTGATATCAGCGCCTTCACCGGACCAAATGCCCGTGAAGATGAGAGGTGCAGAGAACACGAGAAGCCAAAGACCCATGGCATTGATTCGAGGGAAGGCCAGGTCTTTAGCACCGATTTGCAACGGCAAGACGTAATTCATGAAACCAGCGATCATCGGCATGGCTGCAAGGAAAATCATGGTCGTACCGTGAAGGGTGAAGAATGAATTGTATTCGTCATAGGTGAGGAAATCGTTCTCAGGAAGTGATAGCTGAATGCGGAATAACAATGCGAGCAATCCACCGACGAGGAAGAAGAAGAATCCGAACAGGAAGTACATGATTCCGACTTCTTTGTGGTCGGTTGTAGTCAACCAAGGCTTGAGGAAGCCCCAGAAACGCTCCATGGTAAAGGTGTCAGGTGAATTCCGGTAAAAGACCCACAAGACGCCAACAAAGATGAGTCCTGCCGCTAGTCCAATGGAAGTGAGGAAGATAATGAGTGCACTCGCGCTCGGGGCGGTAACACCTGCATTGATACCGGAGATAGCAAGATTGGCTTGATTCCACATGTCACCGCCAGAACCTGCTCCACCATTGACTGCGTTTCCATAAACGGTCATTTCCACGTTGAGGTCGTCAGCAGCGGGTGCTGTCCATTCAAAGGTCCACGAGCGAACGGTATTTGCTTCGTCTGTGTGAGTGAGTCCTCCGTCCATGGTTTGACTGAGAGTTTCGGGGACGGCAGTGACGCTTCCGTGGGAAACGAGGATTCTGAAACCACCTGCACGGCCGTTCCATTCGTCGCCACCATCGTCGTAAATCTCCATCACATCGTTCACAACGGTAACGGTGAAGGTGTAAGTTTCGCTTGCGTTGTAGGTATCGGGTAAACCAACGACAACGACGCTTGTGTCAGCGGATGCACCGCCGTGGCATGAACAACCTTGGTCTCCTGCGGAGCCGATTCCGCCGGGGGCTGCAGTGAATTGAGGTGCTGCCATCAAAGCAACGAGAACGACACCGAGCAGTGCAATGGCGCGAGTTCGCATCAGTAATCGCCTCCACTGCTTTCGCCGTCAGATGTTTTCTTCACGCCTGTATCAATCGAACAATCTGTTCCTTCTGCAGCGACGATTTTGACTTGGCCGTACATCATGGAGTGTTGGTTGCCACAGTATTCAGCACAACGAATTGGGAATGTTCCGGGGTCATCGGCCATGATGGTCATGTAGGTGCCTCCTTCGAGACCAGGCACCAAATCTTCTTTGACGCCCCATTCTGGAAGCCAGAAGGAATGTTGGACGCCGACATAATTTGGGTTGGAGTCGTCAGAAGGTTTGGAGTGCATCTCAAAGACAACATCTTCATCACACGGCAAAATCATGTCTTCGCTCAGTGCTGAGGAGAAGATGTGGCCTTCGGGAATGTGCATCCAGGTGTGAAGAACTGCGCCTTCAGCGTCGATGACTTCTACAACGGCCAGTTCTCGAGTTTGGATGACAACCTCTTCGGTGCCCATCCCGGTCAATTGGTCAAGGGCAACGAATCCATCTTTGCCGGCGTTATCGTAGGTGGCATTGACTGCTCCGCTGGACCCAGCGTTGATGACCAGTGTTGTGCCTGACCAGTTGACATCAATGCCGGTCATGGACGGATCGTCTTCCCAAGTGAGCGAGTCTGCGTATTCGAATTCCCAGAACCACTGCTTGCCGTAAATTTTCATGTCATGAGCTTCGGCTTCGTCAGGGATGACCCAGACAGCAGTGTTTGAGGAGAGTGCAAGGACAAGCAGCCAGGCAATAATAATGGTTGGAAGGACATAAAACAATGTTTCCACCGCAGTATTGTGGCGGTCAACTGGAAATGAACCCACTTCAATATGGTCAATGTGCGTAGTATCCGGCTCAACACCATCACGGTATCGCAAGATCGCCAAAAAGAGCCAACCGAAGGTGAAAATACCTACGATAATGGACCAGAACATGAATTTATCATAGAGAACAGTGAATACCGTATCTTCAGCGACCACACAACCACCCTGTCTTATGGGCAACATAGCCCCCCCTTAAGCGTTTGTCGGGAAGGGCTAGAATCGCCCCTCCTTTCCTCATTCACCCTACTTCTCAGCAGCCCCCTTTTTCGCGCACGGATTGATACAAAAAGGCCCTATTCACGCACAGATTTTTCTCTTCGGCGAAAAGAAGCGGGCGATGCTAAAGAACCTCCTCTTCTTCATCCCATCATGGACCTTGGCGGATGTCTGACTTCAACCCTCGACGGGGCTGTCGTGTTGGATGTCGAAGTTCAACCCGGTTCAACCCGTCAAGGCGTGACTGGTTACAACGAATGGCGTTCACGTCTTTGCGTAGCGGTGCGGGCTGAAGCCAAACAAGGCAGAGCCAACAAGGCTCTCGTCCATGTCCTCGCAACCCAATTGGGACTTGAAACCGAACATATTGAGGTCAGTTCAGGTCTTCGCTCCAAGCAAAAATCAGTACGAATCACCGTCTCAACGCATAGCGAATTACTTGAGCGAATCAGGTCATTGTTGGAGGCGCTCCAATGACGGCATCCTTTCATGGGCCCGGACGTGGCTCCGCCAATGCAGAAGAACGCTGGTTGAAAGCAGCCTTCTCATTGGCCGAGTGCCGTCACCGAAATCGCGAGCATCCCTGCGCCATCCTCGTCGAAGGCCGTCGTGACCGTGAGGCCCTCGAACGCCTCGGCTTTTCTGGCCCTATTGAGGTATTGAATCGTGGATGGCGAGTTGATGATGTGTTGGTGTACTTGGTGGACACCTACGGTCGGCGCAGTTCAACGGATGGCGGCGCAACCCTCGTCTTACTGATGGATTGGGACCGGACAGGAGGGCGCTTGCAGAGCACATGCCGAAGAAATTTGGAATCTCTTGACGTTCGTTTTGATGAAGACCTTCGTCGAACGCTCATGAAATGTCTCAAACCTGAAACCACGGTTGTTGAAGGGCTCTCTGGCTTGGCTGAAGTTCTCAGGCCACTCATCGATGGCTACGATAGGTTCGAGGATGGCGCAGGCTGAGGCAAAGCGTCTTCTTTGACCGTGTTTAGAACCACGTGGGTGTACGAGCGCTCAACACCTTCCAGCGTGAAGACCGTTTTCGTGAGATTATCGAGGTCCTCTCGGTTTTGAACGCGTGCGAGAACGATGGAATCCCAGTCTCCAGTGACGTCGTATACGGCAAAGACACGCGGGTCCGCTGCAATCTTTTGCTGCACATCGATCATCTTCCCTTTGAAAATACGCAGCCCGGCCATGACCGTCATCGACCAGCCAACATAGGCTGGGTTGAGTACGGCACTGTAGCCCTGAATTACTCCAGCCTCCTCAAGCCGCTTCAAGCGATTGGTCACCGTTCCTTGTGCAACCCCCATGTCGCGGGCAAGTTGCCGATGACTGGCCCGAGCATCTGTTTGAAGAAGCGCCAAAAGTTTGCGATCGGTATCGTCCAGTAGCATGGTACTCATACTTGCCTCAAGTCTATTGGACTTCAACGCTTTCACGCGTCAGTTTCGCTTACGAATCCTTGTTCGGGATGTTGGGATTGGGCAGCCAAATGTGCTGGCGCCACGCCCCGAGTTCTTCAAGGTCAAGACCCACTTCCACATGGCAATCCTCTTCTTCGGCCTGCCGCAATGAGAGGGTGAATACCTTCTCTTCGTTGGGAAGGAGATTCGTTTTCGGAGGCCGACCCCGTAATGCCCATGGCTCCAAAACCTTCCAATCGGTGATGGAAAAGCCAGTGGCGCCTGCGTGAATTCGGACGGTAATGGTCGAGAGGTCATCGGTTTTCCATGCAGTGGTGATGTGAGGAATCATCAATTCCCTTTTACGGGCATTTGAAACAACCGTAGCAGCGATAATGATGGCAATGGCAGAAAATGCAAGGGGCATCCATTGCTGACTCGGTGTGGTATGGAGGTAAGGGGTTGGCAGGTGACCGTGACGCAACACCAGAAGTTCATGTTGCATGGTGGCATTGTCAACATCACCGAACAGTGCGATGGTGTATGACCATCCCGCAGGTTCGTCCTCGAGGTCAACGCCTGCTGCCTCCAAATGGTCAGCCGGCCATTCATAAACCACGCTTGAGGAGTTGAATGCCTGCAAGGAAAAGCCCACCTCAGGACGCATTTCCCGGACCAATTGCATTGCTTCACGCCCGTGATGGTCCCTTGCGATATCCTCTGTGAGAACAATGTAGAGGAGGGCTTGATTGGAGAGGTTCACCATCGGGGTGATGTCAAGATGGAATTGGACAAAACGAATGTTTTCTTCTCCCATGACCACTTTGACTTCTCCTTCCATTTCAACATCGACCCTATCCGGGTTGACTCGATGCTCCACAAGGTTGCTTTCGACATCAGTACTGATGTTCACACCGAGATAATCTCGCCGGTAAATGCCGTCATCATCGGGCCAATTTGAACCCGTTTCTTCGCTCCAACACCACCAATTCCAACGGACGGAATCAGAAGAAGATGCTGGGATGGCGCGGTTGTCTTCCGAAATAAAGAACTCCTCGAGAAGCGGTTGAGATGCATCATCAAGTGGCGCTTTTGCATAGACGGTAAGGCCTTGAGCAGAGGTGATGGGGAGCATAAGTGCCAAAAGAGCGCATGCGACAACGAATCCAAATATCTTGGATTGCATGACATTACTCCTCCTCATCACGCCACGGTAGCGAGCCTTTGTGACGCAGAATGTTCTGCTCGTTGGTGTCGATCATTAAGGTGATTCGGGCACCAACCCAAACAGAAATAATTTCTTCTTCTCCTGCAAAAGACGCACGAATGAGGTAGGCTCCAGCAGGAGGGGGAGCCTTGCCGCTGACGGAAGAAAATTCCTCCAACAAGGGCGCCCATCCTCTCAATAATTTGATGAACACCTCTTCTGGAACATCCAAAACGTTGTGTTTCATGTCTTTTCCGTACATGTAAAGGGCTTCCTGGCGAGAACGCCATGAGTCCTTTTTGAGCGTGAATGCTGGAATTCCAACGTGAACAACACGCATTGGGTGGAAGGTACCAGCTGGCCAACGTTCTCCCTTGTTCGTCGGTACGGTTTGGTCGTACAACCGGGTCTTGACCATGGGCGGTGCGAGGTTCATCCGTTTGCCACGCTGCCAAATTGAGTAGGGCGCAGCATCCATTCCATAGAGATCCATAACATGTTCCTTGATGGCGTCCTCAGCAAGGACGACTGAATTGACCGTTGGTTTTGGTGCGACTCGCATCTTTGGCTCCCAACCGGGTTCTCGTTCCCGTTTGGAATGATATGCTTGTGCAATACCTTCGGGTGATGCCTCAGGTCGATGTTGAAAGAGCGCTAGGAAAAATCCACCTGTGTCGTTATCCATGGGCCATAAGCGACGGCAATTCTTCAACGCCGCAGCGATCACTTGCTCAGTTTCGGAATCATCACTCGACTGAAGAGCGGGTGGAAGATGGGCATTTGAGAAAAACGGTAGGGCATGGATTGCCTCATCATCGTCCACTACAGCGCCGTTTTCATCCAATAACGGCCACGAATCAAGTCCAGGGTGCATCACGAGTCCCGGGTAGACGGCATCATCAATTGGAAGGAGTTCAAGGTAGGGGCAGCGACGTAGGAGTTCGGCTACAACGGCTTCATTCTCAATGGGGTCAATGCTGCATGTTGAGTAGACCATGTGTCCGCCTGCTGCCAGCAGTGCTGCCCCTCGCATGGCAATATCCACCTGCATTTTGAACATCCTTCGTCCTTCTTTGGGTGTCCAATCCCACCAGACGTCCCGATTTTTACGCGTCGTTGCTGAACCGGTACACGGGACATCGGCAACAATTGCATCAAAACCGGGTGGAGGCAGGCGGCCAAAATGCCGACCATCGTGTTGCGTTACCACCATGTTGGCCAAGCCCAAACGGCTTCGGTTGCTCACCAGCATATTGAGCCGCCCAGAGACAGGTTCGTTGGCGACAACCACGCCTTGGGGGTGAAGTTCCTCTGCCAGTTGCGTCGCCTTTGAGCCAGGGGCAGCACACATGTCCAAAGCGAGGGTTTCCTGTGTTAGGTTGAGCAACCGTACGGGAAGCATGCTCGCCGCTTCTTGCCGTGTGATTCGTCCAGTTTCGTGCAGCAGGGCCATCATTCGTTGAGCCAAATCATCGGGTGCTCGACCTCGTGCAAAAGGCATGACGAAGGCCGTTTCATCCGGCATCCAAGACAGTGGTTCTGCACCTAAGGCTTTGACCTGCTCAACGGTCCAATCACGGTCGCGACGGTGCAAACTTATTCGAAAGGTCTCGGGAAGTGGCTCAAGGGCATAGTGGAGCCAAGATTCGGGATCTTTTCCAAGATGAGTCGTCAAGGCGGTGAGCGATGATGAACCTGCATAGGTTCGTCGCTCCTCGGTCCTGTCGGTTGCTCCCCTCACACCGAGGCCTCATCAAAGGCCTCTTTGGGTCTTCCGCCACGATGAAAGGGTGCCGCTCACCGTTCCAACTCATGCTGACAGACGGGGCGCCATGGTACCTGCCTGTTTTGTTTGGCTCCTGTTTGCTATGGGTGGTCAATATGAGCCTTCGCGACGGTCTTTATCAGCGGCCCCGCCTGATGCAAACGCTTCGGTATACACCCGTCGGCCTGGTGGTTGGCCTTCTTCTCTATCGCGTACAGGGATTGGTTGACCTCGACCCAATGCACAATGAAATCGTCATGGTGCTCGGCGATGAAGCCACCTTGGGTGAACGTTTTCAATTGCTCATGACCGGGCAAGGGGGAATTGAAGGCGCCTTCCTTTCATTGCTCCTTTTTTCCTTATGGTGCTCTCGATTACCGAGTTTAAACAACGCATCTCCCGCAACAAAAGAATTTGTTCGGGAACGAATGATGGTTCACACAGGTTTGTGGTCGGTGCTTATCTTGACCCTGCTTTTTTCAGAAGAGTCGTATTCGTCACTCACCAGTCTCCCACAAAGCCCGACCATCGCCCTCTCCACGTGGAGTGTTTTTGGGGCAATAGCGCTGTTTACCCTCCTGCTCATGATGAGTGGAGAGTTGATTGTTGCAAGCGCTCACAGTTCGCGAAGCGACGAGTGCCATCTTCTTGCTAAACGGGCGACATTGAAAATGATACTAGCCCTCCCAGTAGGCTGGTTTTTGGTCGTTCAACACGGAGTTTTTGAGCCATTGTGGTGGAGTCGGCCGGGTCACGATCCGTGGCTCCAATTTGCATTCATTGTTCTTGTTTATGCGACCATGGTGACCTTTTATCACGGCCCAGCAACAATGCTTGAAGGACATCTTTCACAAAATTCTCGGCAAAGTATCACCCTTGGGGCGACACTGGCTATGACGGGAATTATTTGTCTCCTCGCCGCCTACATGATGGCTTCAAAGGTTGAACTCTTCAGCCAAGGTACCGGCTCTTTTTTCATTGCGTGGAGAGTCGTTTCAGTGATGTTCTTGGCCATTTGCTTGGGTCTTTTGCTTCCTGCCATTGGATATGATTCTGCTCACCGACCCGAACAATGGTGGCTTCGTCTTTCGCTTCTCTTGATCTTGATTCTCGGAACATTTTACGACGTCATGTTTTGGCTTCTTCTCCCCGGTCTTGCGATGTCAGGGACCCTCTACCTCCTGCTTCCTTGGTGCCTCGAGTCATTGAATTCAGGGCTACGTCAACGTGCTATCTTCCTGTTGATAGGATTCCTCATGGTCAGTTTGCTCATCGGTGTTTGGGTTGATTCGGCTTTGCTAACCATGCTTTTGTTGTTGGTCATGATGCCCCTTTCAGGGATGTTAAGCCACTATGTACTTCTCCCCATGGAGCGCCGTAACGCCTCTCAAACTGCGTGATTTCGCATTGCAACCATCGCGGTTCTTATTAGCGGAAGAAGGAAGCCACGGAATGAAATCTTCCAGATTTCAGGGATGGGACCCTTATGGCACGAGCTTTCCGCGCAGGCGTAGAATCAAAAAATAAAGTAAGAATGCCACTTCGTCGAAGAATTTGGCAACCAGTTCGTGACCTTCAATCGTTGACATCCAGGGCCAAGCGTTCTGTTCAAACAATGGGTCCTTCAGTTGAGGTACCATCATTGGTGCGGATTGAAAATGAACATTGGGTTTTCGAGCGTATTGATGAAGAAACCCTTCGCGGCCTGTCCCACCAATTGGTGGTTCAAGGTGAAAGCAGCAGTACGGTCATCGGTGTTACAGAAAATTTCTCAACCGCCGTTGAAGTTGCAAAATGCATGGCCGAATACGACCAACGTGTAATTCTCATTCAACCTCTCTGAAATCAGAAGAGATTCCAAATGGCTTGGACAACGCCTTGATTGACGAGGTAAAAGAACCCAGAAAGGAAAATACAGGCGAAGTACACTTGCCCTGGTGTAATCTTCCATGAGTCTTCTGATTCCTCATCGAAATAACGAATCAATCCAGCTGCTTGCTGGATACCACTGCCGTCGTTTTTCTTCTTTGCTGCCATGTGGACCGTTCTGTGCGAGAGCCCACCCCCTTATGAACGCGACGCGCGGTTTACTGCTCTTCTTCTTCGGCCCCGGAAGAGGACAGGTCAACAAATGGAATGCTTTCATCATCGCCCAAATCAGTGATGGATGCTGCTATGGCAGCACGGTTGTTTTCATCTTTCAAATCGGTGGCAAAGCGTTCGGATGGGGCCTCAACATGAGTTGATTCCAGCCGAGGGTCCAACTGGATGAGACTCGCCTCAAGACGTGCGAGTGCCCGCTCCACGCCAGGGCCGTTATCTTCGGCCAATGCTCGTTTTGCCATGTGGAGATCGTCTTCAATCGCATGCTGCCATGCATCAACGTCTTCACTGCCTTCACCCAATTTCAGGATTTCATCTGCACGCTCACCCATTGAAGTGATTTGTTCAGACAAGGTCTGACGTGCGGCATCAACCAAGTTCTTCCATAATTCTTCGTTGGTTTTGCTCGTGATGTCCTTCGTATGCTTCTTCATGAAACGGTCCAATGAACGCCAGTGGGCGAATTCCCAAGGATGATGGCCGAGTGAACTGACGGTGTCAAAAATCAATCGGGCGCGAAGGTGGAGAGGCCCTTCCAGTCGAATGACATTCAGGTATCCAGAGGTGAACAAACCGAAGGCCCAATACGGCTTCGAATCAATATGTACCTTCAGGTCACCACTGCTCGTTTCAATGGTCCAGCGTTGCTCATTAAAGCCCGTTGGCTCAAGGAATTGTGGCGTGTCGGGATGCGATAATTGGCCCATGAGCGCCGTTGCAACATCGCCGAGATAAACGACCTTGCTCGGGCCTGGGAAATGCTTCCCTCGAAGAAGCAGATGCTCCTTGTCCATGGTGTGCGATGCCTCAGCAGATCCCACTTGGGCGAGCAAAACAGACGAATCGGGGTCGAGTACTATTTCCATGGGATTCACGTATATTGCACGGACAAGATATCCGTTATGTGAGGCCATGTCAATCATGGTGATGAAGAAACCGCATTCATGCCTTCATCATATATTGCAGGAAGGTTCAAGATATACGTTAGAGAACACAAACCGGTGAAGGTATGACCAAGAAAGCCAATTCAGAAAATGATGACCTCACATCACTCCCCGGAGTAGGTGCTGCAACAGCCAAGAAATTGAAGGCTGCAAAACTGACGAGCATCGCAATGGTGGCAAAAGCGACGCCAAGTAAGTTGCAAAAGGCTGGCCTGAGCGTTGCTATTGCTGGCAATGTTCTCAAAGCTGCAAAGGCTGCAACCTCGGTCAAGAAAGCGGCAACAGCATCCAAAGATAAAGCCAAATCAGCAGCAAAGAAAGTGGCTGAAAAAACCAAGGACTCTGCCAAAAAAGCAACTGCAGCCAGCCAGAAGGCTACTCAAAAAGTGATCAACAAGAGCCAAAAAGTCGCTGAGGACGTTGTTGAGAAAACAAAGTCCACCACCTCGTTGAAAACCAAGAAAGAAGATGATCGAAAGGGTGACACCATCAAAGTACCTCGTTCGGTCAAGGACATGCCTTGGTTCAAAAAGCGCTGATTTACCGTTAGCATTGAAGACCGTCTGCCCTTCCATTTGGCTATGCCAAGACGAAAGTACGGCCGTCTTCGCAAGAATGTTGAACTTCCGCCGAAAGGAAATTGTTCTCGATGTCGCTCTGGAAAATACTGCCCAATCGATGGGCATCAAGGCCAGGGGATTCATCCTAATCGCGCTTGGTCAGGGCCTGAGCGCATTTCAAAACGAAAGAAAGGGACTTCATGATTCTTGTTCGATGCCACTGGAACTGGTTGAAGGAGTTGTTTCTTCCAGCGGCTGGGAGACAAGATACTCTTCATCCATGTTTTCACGAAGGGCTTGGGCCCGGTGATAGACTTCTCGAAGTGTTTGGTCTGAGATTTCAAGGTAGACGCGAGTGGTGGCGATGGTTGCATGCCCCATGAGTCGTTGAATGGTCACAAGGTCAGCACCACGTTCAAGCAGCCCGGTTGCAAAATTATGACGCAGAACGTGAGGAGTCAGTTTGCCTTTGGGAAGCCCAGACTCAATCGCTAACGTATCCATCATTCGCTGGACGCCTCGTGCTTGAATTCGACGACCACGCCGGTTGATGAAACAAGGGCCGGTGTCATCTTCAGTGAGGAGGGCCCGAATGGGAAGCCACGCAGTCAAGCGTTCGATTGTCCGTTGGGTGAACAGCACCATCCTGTCTTTGTCACCCTTACCTCCTAAGATTCGCGCTGAAGCATCGTCAAAATCAATGTCTTCAAGATTAAGTCCACATACCTCGCTGACCCTCATTCCGGTATCCAACATCATGGTGACCATCAGTGAAGTTGCTGGATTTTCGCTCAAGGTAGCGGCTTCGAGAACAGAGGTCAACTCGCGTCGTGTGAGGGTGCGTGGCAACCGTTTGCCAGTTCGGACACGTTGAAGGTGATCAGGCCAGGTTAATCCCAACCAACGGATGAAATGACGAGCAGCAGCCAGTCGAGCATTGTAGGTAGTTGGTCGCAATCCTGCGATGGAATGTGCCCAGAGGTCAAGTCGCCCGTTCATCGGCTCCATGCGTTCGGCAAGATCCTCAATTGTGAGAGAGGTATAGCCTGCATCGTCCAGCACATCTTCTCGTGGAAGAGGAGTTTCAACAAGGTGACGAAGTCCGTAAAAGTATGATTTTTGTGTGTTGACAGATTTGTTCTCAGCCTGCAATTGACGCTCGTAGCATCCAATCCAAGGCAAATGCCTCAAATGGGTTAATCGAGCAGGAAGTTGGAGTTCACGATCATCAACAAGGCGACGTTGACTTGGCCTTGCTGCCTTTGGTTGTGGCGTTCGCGTTTCTCGTTCTCTCATTTGGCGTCACCGCCTCCCGCCGGAGCGGGTGTGCATCCCGTGTCCCTGAGGACAGATGCACATGGCGGGCTCTCCTTATCAAGCCATCGTTGGACATATCGAAACGCACCCCTGAGAAGGGTGGGTTGTGATAAAGCGGGTATGAATTTGAGGATCTTGTTTGCGCCGTAGCACAAACAAGATCGTTGTACAACTCAGAGAGTTGGAAGAAGGTGCAAAAGCACGGCAGCACTCAAAGGTGCTCGATGCCTTGCTTCTTGACGTTGGCCTTCTTGATCTTGTCTGGGAGCCAAGCTGGTCCACCAGCAGGTTTGTCCACCATCGAGATGCTGCCTGTGAAGATGTGGACACGCTTGGTGCCACGCTCTCGTAGGCGGATGCTCGTGTGGCCGCGGGTTGCAGCCTTAAGGGCCGCACCACGGGGTTGTTTGCTCGCAAATACTTGGCTCGTATCTTTTCCGTTCTCCATGAGAACGAAGTATTTCTTTCCGTCTGACATTTGGATTTCCTCCATTCTCTCCTTGTCTAACCGAGCATATAATACTTTCTCCGAAAAAAGGCAATACTGCGCTACATATGGCGCTCAGTCCCCCATTCCAAGGGCGTTTTTTGGCGCTATTGCTACGCAAGCGGTCGGTTTTGATTCCTAAATTTCTGCGCCTGCGAGCGTCTTGGTTTCGAGAACACCCTCAACGCATCGAATGTGTTGGACAACCGCTTTGGCGATCGTGGCCAAATCATCTGCTTCCAACTTGACGATGAGATCATGGTCCCCAAACAATACAGTAGCGTCGCAAACATGCGGTAGAACACTTACTTTTGCGTACACGTCTTTTTCCTTTCCAGGTTTGACATTAATGAGTACATATCCGATGGCCATGGTGAACATTCAGCACCAACCGGCGAGGTCTCATCAGTCTTGTGATGAAGCGTTGTGCTCAGAGAGGGCCAGTGTATGTTGTTCCACATAGGTTGCCCATTGTTCCTCAGCCCACCCTTCTGGACACGGGCCTTCGAGCCAGAGGCGGTATTGTTCCAATGTCCATCCTTCAGGGATGTAATCGGGGAGGGATTCATCCGAGGGTGCATCCAAGGCATCGTGCTCCTCATTCAACTCAAACAAATCTTCAATGGAATGGTCCTGAACATCGTCTTGTGTCCCCCACTCCGAATCAAAGGCTTGACCACGATTGTTTTGGTGACGCACCACGACCACTGAAATCATCGCAAGGATGACAATGATAGCCAGCATAAGAGGTAGGAGCACCTCATTTTCAGTTGCAGTGGTTGTTGTTTTGGAATCATTGGTGGTTGCATTGCATGTAATGCACTGCAGGAGCGGGCCGACATCAAGGGTCTGCTCATATTGGAAGGAGGCTTGCAAGTCGTCAACACACGTAATATTTGCAGCTAAGGTCGAATTAGCCAAAGCGCCGGGTACTGGGTATTGCCAGGAGAGGACATTGGAGAATTGTGTCTCTTCCCCTGCAGTTTTTACTGATTGAGTCAGCAATACGCCGGACTGGTCGTAAAGTTGGAAGGAACATGTCACTTGATGGAGGCCGTCCAAATCCGTAACGGTCGCATTGAGGTAGAGGTCTTCAAGAGGCTGTACTGGCGACGTTTCGACATCTTCGATGGATGTTGGGGCGTGCTGGAACAACATGTCGAGTGTCATTGATTTGACCAAGCCTTCGACGTCACGAACCGAGACAAGCACGTTTCCGTCTCCATCTGAGAGAGAATTGTCAAGTTTCAATCTGAACATCAACCATATCACATCATCACCGTATGCAGATCGATTGCATGCTTCAGGGACGGATTCCATATCCCACACAGGTGATTCAACGGAAGGAGCATTCACCGCCCATCCAATCTGAGTCAATTGTGCGGTGACACTGGCCAATGGACGGTCGCTTATCACGCCAACCAACAAGGTCGCCGTTTGACCGAATGTCATGGCATCAACGGCTCCTAGAGCGTCACAAGCCTCGATGAAAACGACTTCAGGCGGCGTGAGGATGAAGGGGAGGCTCAAACTTGCAGTTGCAGTTGCAGCATTCTGTCCAATACCATCTGCTTGAAGCATCAATTCACCTGCTTCAAGAGTTGAAGTCACTTGATTCAGTTGAATGGTGACCCGCGCTTGTCCGACTTGAATGTCTACCGGCAGTTGGATACTTTGACCGCCTGGCCATTGAATGGTCAAGTCACCGAGGAAGGCAGTCTGTGGGTCATCAATGTCGTTGACAGCGACAACCACGTATTCATCACCATTTCCAACAACCCGGTCAAGGTTGTTTCCGTTACCGTCCTCAAGGTGTAATGTGAGGGTCGGTGAACGGTCGTTCACCCTCAATGTTCGCTGCAAAAGAAGACTTCCTTCGGTGGTGCGAACCTGAAGATCAACGTCTTCCAAGCCACTGCCTTCTTCAAGAGACAAAAGAGCAGTGTAGCAATACAAGTTTGGGACAACTTGGGGTGAATAGGTCACATTGCTGATGTTCCCTCGTGACGTCATGATCAGAGGCAGCGCCTGTCCTTCGTCATAATCAGCATCTTGAACACAGGCCGTCAGCAATGAATCTTGGTGGCGATAAAGGCCTTCTACTGGCCTGTTAGGGAGTTGAGATGCTTTGTTCCACGTATTCGCATCAACGCCGCTTGCATGGGGCCCAAACCATTCTGCGGGGGCATCCACAACCCGCGTGACATTTGCGAAGAAACGCGTGATACTCATCCCTTGTGCATCGACGACGGTCGCCCGAAGTGTGATGAAACCGAGGGTGGAATTGGCAGGAACTACCAGAGAAGTCTCCCATTTTTCCTGTCCGATATTACCCATCTGTAGGAGTTTCCAGTGAGATTCATTGAGGCTTTGATTCTCTGAAAGAAGTTGCCATTCCAAGGTGGCAGCGGTCACATTGACGTCATCGGTTGCCTCAATGGTACAGATTGTGTAGGCGCCTCTGCTGAGCGAGGCAGCACTGCAGTAAGCATCCAGGAGCGTTGGCGGCGCGTTAACAATGAGCGTGATCGCTTGTAAATTATTAGCAAAATGTTGTTCAGGACTTGCATTCACATAACGAATCCTTAGGTCAAGGTAACCGGAATCAACGGGAACGATGGTGAGATTGATGATGGCCCGACTTCCGGTTTGGTCGCCTGCTGGAAGATAAAGCGAGGTTTGGTTCAGGATGGTATTCCCTTGAACGGTTTGGGCGATGAGACTGCCGTTTGCTTCAGCCATGCCGAGGTTTTCAACCATCACCTGTATGGTCGTGTTTTCACCTTGATTGACATAGCCCGTAGTCCTCACGTCAATGATGTTGACATCGTGAATAATATCTGCGTAGGCAGCCATCTTTGGGTCACCAACAACCACACCCATCCAGCCTGAGTATCGGTTGGCAGCAGCGTGACTTTCAGCAAGGTTGTAGCCAGAGGCATAACTCGGGAGGAGAATACTTGGCATGCCAACTGCCGTAAGATATGGCTCGTAGACGTAACCCTTCACGCCCGAAACCCCGTCCTCGAGTAAATCTGCGATGAGCGATTGTCCGTAGGTAGTTCCCCAATTGAATGAGCGCCCGCCCGTTGAGACGGCGGTATCCGCGATGGAACCGTTGACCCAACCCATGTGCGGGCGTATGACGCGAAGGACGGTTGAATCAACAAATAGAGAGCCACCTGTCGAGGTTGGCACGATGTCAATACTGTGTTTGATACGCAGTGTAGAGGCGTTTTCATGCGGCCGGAATCGCATGGTTTCAGAAACCCAGGAAGAGGCGAAGGATTCGCTTGCCGAGGTGTTGGAAGAGAGAATGTTCCCGTTTCCATCGAGTGCATCGACCACGATGTCAAAGGCGCCGTAAACATCACCAGTTCGCTTGCCGTAGCCATAGATCACCCATGCGTGGCCTGCAAAGGCAGGTGGAATCTGATATTCAGTTTCAAGATGTGCGACATCCGTCCCGTGACCTGAATAGGTTGAACAATTGTCGACAATGGAACGGCGCAGAGATGTGATTGAGCTGTCTTCTATCGCTCGGTCCCAGATCAGTACGTTGTCGATTTTACCTTCAAAAAAGGCAGAGCCCGCCCGATTGACGCCCAATTTATACAAGTCGATGTTGTTGAAAGAGCCATTGGGATAGGTGTTCGTGTTCACCAATACGCCATCCATGTATTGGCGTGCTTCACCATCGTCGTACACCGTGACCAAATGGGTCCAACGTTGAGCAATGACGTCCCCAAAACTACGGGTCTGATTGTTATGCAGGTACCACTTCCCTCCTGAAACCATGTGTTGGAAGGATTGATTGGACCCAGCGTTGTCATCAATGGCGAACGTTGAGGCATAGTTTGACTGGTTCGTTGTATTGGCCCAAACCCATTGACTGATCGTGAAATTACCAACCCAATCATCGACATTGACCTGAACGTAATCATTGCTACCGTCAAACCACAGGCACGAGCCATCAAGGCAACTGCGCCAATTGGTGTTGTCCATTCCTTCGAGCGTAAAATTTGAACCATTGGCCACGGAATCGTTGGTTTGACTCCCAGTGCCTTCTTCAAATTGCCAAGAATGGATGAGAGCGTCGACCTCGGGAAGGTCGTTATTGGCAACAACAAAAGCAGAAGCGGGAATTGGCGCCTTGTTGGTAATCGGTCCCTCCCAAGAAAGGATGAGCCCGTGGGGTCCTCCGCCCTGGAAGAATTCGACACGGAAATCGTGAAGCCCTGAACTCAGATTGATTGAGGCGGAATATTCTCGCATCCCATGACTGCCGTAGTTTTGCACCAAACTTACTCCGTTGACCCACAATTCAGAGCCGTCATCTGAGTTGAGGTAAAAGGTCCAGTTTCCAGTATCTGGTACGTCGATAAGTCCGCTAAAGCGAGCGCCCCAATCATTCTTGAAACGGTTGTCAAGACCTGAATAGGGGTTGTTTGACGACCCGTGCGACAAATGTGGTTCAATGCGCACATGGTCGGGAGTGCGATCGATGAGTGAGGGCATGGACGATGTGCTAAAACTCACTCCATCGTTGTCAAAATATTCTGCATAAACACCTTGCATCATGTCACCAGAGTCTTGTTCGCACGCAGTACTGATAGCGGCCTCAAAAGAGCCACTACCGCCTTGTTTTGTTGCCGTTTGATAGGCCCATGAAAATGAGTCTCCCGTCGCGACCGTCGGGGCGCTGGAGTTCCAGTAGCGAGATCCACTCTGCCAAGCAGCATCGCTTGTATCAAAGCCACCGTTGGGCAGGTAATTGTAATTCCAATTGCCGTCATTGCTTCCCCAGGATGCATAGCCCATGACATTGGAAACATTGGTTAAAAATTCAGTTCCTTCATCGAAGGTAACGGGCAAACCGAGACTTCCGTTAAGCGTTGTATTTGCAGTGTACAAATCGTCATTCCAAAACTTGTAACCTGATTGATTACGGTTGGTTGCAAGGTCGAGTACGAATTCGCCTCGTTGACCGAGGCTTTGGTTGGCCCGTTCGATCAGTTCCAAGGCCGTATCCACGGTATACCCCGTAAGGCGCGTCACCAAGAAAAATCCGTATTTACTTCGCTTGAAAGGTTCCATGGCCTTGCCTGCAAGGGGCCCGTAATCGTGTTCAAACCAGTAATTCCCACCGATTGAACTGTTGTATGAGCCTCCCAAAAGGGCGAGTTCTTGGTCAAAACTGGCCTTGTCATTGCCTCCTGAAACGCGAAGAGGGATGCCTTTGGTGGTGACGAGGTAGTTGAGCCCACTCGTCGTTGAGCGGTTCTGGAGCATTTCGAGGAAAGGAGTGGCAAAGTACGTATCAAATTGGTCTCGATTGATGGTCTCTTTGGTCGGTGTACCGCTTTCGTTGAAAATAAAGACGCGGTCGAGGGAGATGTTTCGAGCGGCCACAAAGGCCCAGCCAATGGTTCTGCTTTCTTCAGAGAGATTGTTGATGAGTACTCCAACATCGCTGTAGTCGATGACACTGGCGTAACTGAACCCCTCAGGAACCGCGATGGTAGGCCAAGGCGTCGTATTCCATACATCATCAGCCCCTTCAACAAAAAATCCTTCAAAGATGGTCGAGGATGACGCTTCAAGTTCTGGCGTGATGGTTGAACTCGTTAGCGTGGCAAAGGGCATCGTTGAACAGAACAAAAGGACCACGATAGCGACACTGGCGCTTTTCGTGGTCATGATTCGTGCAAGGCAGGTATTGCTTTAGCGGTATCGCCTTGGAGCCTGTGTCCCAATCTCTTGCGGGCTCGTTCCAACGGGACAATATCCTCATTTTTTGCGAGTTTCATGAAATGAATGCGTAGTTAATATGTAGGGTGGCCTCTCTTGGGTAGTTGATGGCCGAACTCTATATGGCACGAACATGCAAATGGGGCGTCCTTCGCGTCATGGGTGGAGACGTGTGGAATCATGCAGGTGACGTCCTCATCACGCCAGCCAACAATCGACTGTCTGGCCGTGAAGGCCTTGATGCCATGATCCACCAAAAAGCTGGCAAGGAATTGACACAAGTGACTCGAAATATTTGCCTTGACATGCGCAAAATCAACGCCCCTCCCTGCGCCGTTACCAAGAATGTCGTTACAGAGCCCTATGCTCTTGGTGAGAATTACAAGCACATCGTTCACGTTGTCGGCCCCGATTGCCGCCGCCCCAATCAAGACGAGGAGCGCAGAGAACTCTTAGCCGAAACCTATGCGAATTTATTCGCCACCATCGAAGAAATCGGTGATATTGGCTCCATTGTCAGCCCTCCGATATCCATGGGCGTGTTCGCCTACCCGCACCGTGAAGGAGCGCGACTGACACTCCAGGTCTTGTTGGAAATGCTTGATGGCGAGAAAGATTACGGCATCAAGGAATACACCATTGTTGTCAAGGAACGAAATTTCATCAACAACATGAGAACGGTGTACAGGGAAGGAGAAGATCAGTTCCCCGGTGTCGATACCACCATGGAAGAATCAGTTCGCTAAGTGGTTCCCGACTCGGTCAACCCGTTCGTCCAAGAAGGTGACTTCATCAGTGATTTTCACCAACGAAGCACTCTCAAGATTGCGTTCAACAGAGGTTTTCATTCGCTTGATTTCATTCAGGCGCTGAATCCTGTCTTTGGGCCGGGTAGCATGACCGCGCATGCTCATCAACCATTCTTCAAGCAAGGCTGCGCCCCATTCGGGCACGCGTAGGTCACTGGAGAGGTAGATGCTTTGCCGGCGATGTTGAAATCGCGTTCTTCCTTCCGAGGTACGTATGCCTTGAATTGAGCCAGGGTTCCAAGTTTCAAGAGGAACATGGAGGTGCTGACGAATGCCGAGCATCCCCTCGCCGTTGAGTTCAAAATCAGCAATCAACACGCTCGAAGAAAGTCGAATGAACACCTGAACATTGCTGTCATGTGTTGCCCACTCTGAAATTCGCACAGGGCGCTCACCCCATGTCTCTTCGCACCATACTTCAATCGCCATATGGTATGGGTGCATGGTACACTCAAGGGCCAACCTGTCAAGAAGTTTTGTCATCGTTTTGGCGTGAGAGGCAATATCAACGTTCAAGACACAACGGCCCGTCCCGTTACACATGGTGGGCACTTGGGGGTCGGTTCAAGCTGACTGGACCATCTTGTTCGCCCTCCTCATTGGATGGTACCTTCTCATCAAACGCTGGGAGCGAAACGGTACCCTCGATCGATGGAATGCAACACGTGCTCTCGGGATTGTCCTCATGGTCAGGACACAGCGAGGTCAGCGATTGCTAGAGCGCATGGCCCGTCCTCGCAGATTTTGGAGAGCCTACGGTGAAGTGTCTCTGTGGGTGTGTTCCGTCTCGATGTTGATGGTCGGACTGTTGGTTCTCCTTGCCTTCATTACGTCCGTCATTTCCCCTCCAACCGCCGCCCCTCCCTCGGCAAGCGAACTTGTTGCCGTTCCGGGGCTCAATCCAGTTATACCACTTGGATGGGGTGCTTTGGCCTTCATCATCTCCTTGGTGATTCACGAACTGGGTCACGGCCTGCTCGCCCGAGGGCACGGTATGCGAATTCGTTCCTTTGGCCTGCTTCAACTCGGCCCGCTACCATTGGGCGCCTTCGCTGAACCACAAAGCGATGAATTGCTTCGTGCCCCTCGTCGAGAACGCCTTCGTATGTTTGCAGCAGGGCCGGCAACCAACATTTTTGCAGCATTTGTGATGTTTCTTCTTCTCGGCGGCCTTGCAGGTCAATTTATTGCATCAGAGGATTACATCCACGTCAAAGGTATCGTCAAAGATGGCGGTGCTGATGAAGCAGGAATGGAACCTTGGGACACCTTGATTTCCATTGATGGACAAGCCGTGCATGACCTTGATTCCTTCAGACTTATCCTTGGCAGTTATTCATCCAACGACACCGTAGATTTGGTCGTGCGGCATGAAAACGGTGAACGGGAAACCCTCACCGCAACCTTTGGCGACAAATATGATTACTACAGCGAACTGGGGTGGAGCGAAGAATTGTTGGACTCTTTGGACGTTCAGCAAGGCGATCCATTCTTGGGAGTCGAAGGTCTTTCAGAGGGGACTGCCGGTATCGATCGCCTCGCAGGCCCTCTTTCACCGCGCTGGGAAGGAACATTCCTTCAGCGTGTTCTTTCAGTACCATTGCACGTCATCACCATTCTTCTTGTCCCCTTCGAGATGAACGGGGTTGCCATTCACCCCTTTGAAGAAAGCCTCCTCGAGGCTGGAGACGGCATTATCGCTACTTTGCTTGGAACATCTGGGCTCCTCTTTATTGCGAATTTACTCTTTTGGTTAATGTGGGTCAACATTCTCTTGGGTTTCACCAATCTCATTCCAATGGTGCCCTTTGACGGTGGACACATGCTTCGCGACATGTTGCATGCAACACTGAGCGGCATCAAACGATTGGGTCGAAAATTGAAATTATGGGACCTCCATCCGATGTGGGTGGACCATCTTTCTTCCAAAGCTTCGAGTTATTCATCGCTCATGCTGCTTGGCATGCTCTTGTTTACGATGTTCATACCCTATCTGTGAATTGGCTCAGGGCAGACGTTCTTCGTCGTTGCAATTCTGCTAAAATGTCACTGGATGAAGGTTCAGGTGATGTTTCTTTTACCGCAACTTGCTTGGCTCTCGCCTGTACTGCATCAAAGGTCGGCTCAACTTTTCCTTCTGGCGAGCACATCATTGCAAGGAATTCATTGAGTGGCATTCCTTGGTCCCAATCCATAAAGGGTGTTCCATTTCTGGTGAGTGGGAACGATGGGATGAGGCTTTCTAAGCGTCGTAAGGTTCCGCTCAAACCGCGCGTTTCAACACGGAAGATTCGCCATGAGTCCCCACGGGCCCCCTTCAACCGATGGGCGTAAAGCGGCATGAGGCCGGTACGCTCGCCTTCGCGAATCATGGCCTCAAGCTGAATTTTAGTACGCCCGGAAAAATATTTTTTCAGCCCCTTGGTCGTTTTGACCTCGATTGGGAAACTACAGTCGCCCCTCATGGCAACGAGGTCTCCGCTGCCCTCCATCCCCGAACCGGCTGCTCTCACGACAAGAAATGGCCGTTCAATCACACAACCCATGCGGTTCTTTTCATCCACCGTACACGATCGTGTAACCATGTTGACGCCCTTTTCTGTTCCCGAGAGGACCTCGCGAAGTTCCCGCTCATAGGCGCCTGTCATGGACAAGCATCGTTGTCTATCGTTCTTGATAACTTCGGAAGGATGAATGCTGAGAAAGGGAGAATCTCGGCAGGGTCCAAACCACCGAACCGATAGATTAGAACAGGTCCAGCCCGAAGGGTCATTCATCATGCTGGTCTATGTGAGGACGGAAGATTTCCGTATGGCCTATCACTTGCTGCGCGTTTTGCAAGGTATCGGCATCACTCCTGTCCTCGTCGATCATGACCACAGTCTACCCGACCGTGATGCATGGTGGTTTGGAACACCTGAAGAAGTGAAGCAGCACGGGGGTCGCGGTGTCGGTGTCAATGTTGACACGGTAGACGAGGCTGTGAGCAGGTGGCTGAGGGTCGTGAACAAACTTGACAATATCGAGGAATTTCTCATCGGTATCGACCCTGGGCCACGGCCTGGATGTGCATGGTTTGGCGATGAAAAACTCCTTGGAAAATCGGTCCACGAATCCATTGAAGCGACCGTACGTGCTCTCATCGGGCACATTGAATCCTATGCCCCCCAGCGCGTGCTTGTACGCATTGGCCATGGCTCACCTTTGCACCGTGATCAACTCGTGAATGCATTTCTTCTTCGAGGCTATCCAGTCCAACAGGTGAATGAATACCGAACCAGTCAAGGGACGGCGAGGAATGCTCACGCGAATTCAGCATTGAAGATTGCTCGAATGCCCGGGCAACCGGTTGTTGAGTGGAGGGAAGTTGAACCCAGTGAGGGAGAAGTGAGAAACATCCAGCGTATCAGTCGGCGTCGCTCAAGAGGGTCGTTAACCATCTCCGCTCACCTAGCAAGACGGGTGAGTCAGGGTGAAATGACGTTGGATGAGGCCTTGGCCAAAGCGGGTTATTCCTCTTCAGGAACATCAACGGGTTGAGCCCATTTCCACTCAGGAGCACGACTGAGGATTCGCTTGAATACATTTTCAGTCACAAACGGTGCCAGCAGGACCACTGCAAGAAGGGTAAAAAGTGCGGTAAAGGAGGAATATGGGACATCTTGAGTTCCGTATGAATCCTCTCCTCCAATCATCAATTTCACGGTACCCAGCCATGGAAGTTCACCTCCTGCAACACCGAGAACCCAATCATCCCGAATAGGGCCAACAATGCCTGAGGGGCTGTGGACGCCGGAGGAGCCATTGGTGGCCTGTGCGCCCTGATCTACTGAGCATTTGTTGTTATCACCCAACGTGAGTATGCCTTCGTGAGTGGGCAACCATTGCCATACCACCAAATGTGACTCGACAGTGTACCTCTCGCCACTGTGAGCCGGGCGCTTGCAATCGTAGTATGCGGCTTGTTCACCGTCAAATTGGACGGTTACGTTGGCCACGTCCTTGACCGGTGTCCCTGGAACACTCCAGGTCAATATACAACTTCCTCTTAGTCCATCACCCGCTATGCGCTGTTCGTCATAAACGGCCTGTTCTGGACAAGGATTCTCTGCCGCTCGGTCCGGGGGCGTTGTCTGTTCTGCAACGACACGAAGGATTGCTCGATGAATAATAGGCGTGCCCTCTTCTCCATTCTTTGCGTAAATGATTACGTCACCTTCCATTCCATGACGTTCATAGCCGTAGGAACGATGTTCTTCATCAGTTGCTTCAGCGAAGGTAACGATGGTAGATGCAGGTTGGTTGTGAACCAGAATGAGGTCGCCTGCATCGATGCTTCCGATTTCACCCTGCTCTTCATGAATCATTGATTTTGATTCCACAACGACCAGTGGGGGCATGGAGCCAGTATGAATGAACATCGCTCCGACCAAACAGGCGATCATGCCCACGGCCAAAAGAAGTTCAAGCATCAGCGACCGCAACGGGTCGTGTCCGTCCACCCTTGTTGCCTCCAATTCACCGTCGGATGCCTCTGCTATCAAGGAATGCCTGCCATTGTTCCAAATGGCCCGCACCTAAGGCTTGAGCCGCGAGATCGCCATCGGCTTTTTGTCGTCGCAATTCAGCAGTAGAGCGCAATTCCTTGATTTCTTCAAGCGTTAGCACGTGTCCTTTGAATCGAAGGTATTCGGGGAAGGAAAAGAGAAGAATCGCAAGGGCGAAGACTGCTCCGACCAGTGCTGGCCCCGTATACGCTCCCCATGTGACGTGATTTTGTAAGAACAGAACTTGGTAGCCACAAAGCAAGAGGAAAACAGCGCTTGAGGCTGAGGCAATAGCGGTGATAGCGTACTGATTTCCGTGTTGTTTTGCCCACAGCCGACTCAAAAACGAACCCTCTTCTGCCACCTTCTCACCGTTAACAGGCTGACCTTTGGAAGTATTCAAACCTCGCTTTGGTTGTGTTTACCATCAAGTTCTATCAGTGCCCGTAAGGGGTATCATTCAAATGTAATGAAAAGCATCACTGGTTGTCTTGGGTTGATACTTATGCGTCTTGCAATGTTCCTTACGCTCCTCTTTGTTCTATCAACGCTCTCGCCGTTGGCTGCGGGAGCAACCACTGAAACTCAATTCAAAGACGGTTCAACTTCCTACGAGCACACCTTTTCTGGCAGTGGAAACGGGACTGCTGGTATTGTGTCCATCCCATACGGAGCCGAAGTGACGTCAGCCCAATTCAATATCCGAGGTGATGCGAGTTCGACCAGTTGGACGAATTTCACCACCAATGACCACTACGGCGGCGTGGGCGATACCGATTATACCAGCTCCAATGCTGGTTCACCATCGCCCTTTACCACGGCACGACGAGATAACATCGATGTCAGAGGTCAAACCGCCTATCTCAAAGGCAACCCCACCGAATTTACGCCACGCTTTTCCAGCACGTCTTCTGTGAGCACCCTCGGCAGCGCCCATCTCAACACCACGGGAGAATTTGTTGCTTTGGGCGATCAAGGCTACACCAGCCCGACCAAGAAGTACGCTGACCGAACCGTTACGGGTGGTAGTTGGGGATATACCGGGGTGGTCGTTCCTGCAATGGATGATGAGATTCACGTGATGAGCTACACCAGCAGTTCAGGCTCACTCACACAAGTTCCGACCATCATGCGCTACAACTCGACAACCAATGCATACCTTGGCACCGCTTCCTTCGCAACTTCAAGTTGTGGAGGAACTTCTGCGACCTACTACATGTATGATGCAGACGTGTACAACGGTAAGGTCTACACCGCCCACTGGTCTTACTACGAAGTCAACCGATGGAGTGTTGGTGCAAACGCTGCAGGCAACATTGTATGGACTTGTGAAGCAAGTCATAATTACGGATATCCCAATTACATTTCGGGAGTTGATTTTGATGACAATACGGGAAGAATGTACATTGGCGTTTACGAGACCAGCACCAATAATCACTATCTCAAGGAAGTCAATCCAGCCTCCCCGACGGTCATTAACGGTACGTGGCTGATGACTTCAACATCGTATTACTATGATTACGGAGCAGGTCTTTCAGTCAGTTTGCCAAACGTGATGTACAATATTTACTACTACCAATCCACCTACAAGAGCATTCACTACCATTACACCATGACGTCCAACGGTTTGTTGACGTCTCAAGGTGAGCGTACGATGCCTGGAGGAGGTCACTACGGTATGACCGATCTTGCCGAAAGTCACGAGGTTTACTTCTCATGCCACTGGGCGAGTACGAGTTATTGTTCACAGGGCCTTCGTAAGATTCACACCTACGGGGACGGTGCTCATTATGACGTTCGCACTCCATCGGTTACGAGCCAAATGATTGTTGGTCAAACCACCATGACCAGCCGAGCCATTGATACCGTTTCTCTCAAGGGCGTCTTCGGTTCTCTGCCTTCCGGCACCAGTATTGACGTTGATATCTCGAACGATGGTGGCACAACTTGGCGTTCCGCCAATGTCGGGCAAAAAGTCACCTTCCCCAGCACTGGCAATTCAATTGTCTGGCGAGCAACGCTCAATGGAACGAGTGCGAAATCACCCGTTCTGGGTGACGTCGTGCTTTCATACACGACATCTTACCAAACAAGCGGCTATTATTACGCCTACCAATACATCGGTAGCGGTACAAAAACAGTGGTTGCTGCAACGGTAAAT
Source organism: Candidatus Poseidonia sp. (assembly GCA_030829545.1). GTDB lineage: Archaea > Thermoplasmatota > Poseidoniia > Poseidoniales > Poseidoniaceae > Poseidonia. Next base: position 80,472 of record JAURAI010000007.1, read on the forward strand.
TGGAGCGAAACAGGCCCCTCGTCGACCTCGGTGATCGTCAACGTGGGTTACGGCGCGAGCAGTACTGCATGCGATACTGGGAATTCAGGCGTCGCTTCGTTTAATTCACCCAACCAAACAAAGCCGATGACGGGAACGAGTTATTACTTCTGTGTACGAATTGCACTTTCTTCAAGTTCCTCTTCAGCCACGCCATCGATTTCTGGCTTGACCATCGCACTCCATTCGAATGCACCATCCGAGCCTGGAATTGATATCGCTGGTAAAAATGCGTTCAAGTGGCCAGCTCAAAACGGAGCCCTCCTCGGCCCGTTGACGGTGACCAGCACACAGACCGGGAATTCTCTTGTTAGCGAACTCAACAACGCGATACCCGATTCAGGCGCAGGTATCATGGACATCCAAATTGATCTCACGTCGGCCACATCGGGAATTTTGACAATTCAATCCTTCCAAATCACCTACGTCATGCAGACCGTCAATTTGGATATTGCAATACCAGAAGGCGAAGTACTGCACGAGCGAATCACGCCTTACGAAGTGGTCACGCGTCACATTATTGGTGAAGATGCAAACACCATGATGAGTGCAGAACTCACCCTCCTCACCAACTCCATGGCCAACAATCCAACTCTTTCTTGGCAATACGGCGATGTCTTCCCTGACCCGAACGACCCCGGGCAATACATCGAAATGGACCCTTCTTCCTATTCGGTAGAAAGCAACGGTATCTTGGAGATTCACTGGAAGTTCTTCGTCACCAGTGAATTCCCCGACCAGAACAACGTCCGTTTCCGTACGGGCTGTCTTGACGATAGTGGATCTGCAGGATACGCCCCCACCCCACTCTTGTCTGACAACGGTCTGAGCGTTAACCGCTCCTTCGGCCTCGGTTGGCTCAACGTGCGAGATAACGACGGCGAAATCACCCATCAAGACATCCCTGACGGCTCGTGGGTCGCAGCGGGTGAGCAGATCCACTTTGTCGGCGCCATGTGGTTCAAGGATACCGAAGATGCGCCCAAGGACAGCGCCTTTGACGTTCGAGTTTCACGCAATGGATACGTCGAAAGCACTGCCCGAGATACGACCAACAACAACGGCTCGTTCTTCGTCTCCATTGACCTACCAGCGATTGATGTCGAAGACGGCCTTACCTACGAAGTTCAAACATATAACGAACGAAACCCCGACCACGTTCAGCAGCCTAACGCAGAATGGCGACGCACCTTCCTCGTTGATGCAACACATCCTGAACGCAAAGCAGTATCTCCAGTCGATGATGCCTATGAGGCTGCTTCAAACGATCAAATGGTTCAAATCCTCATCGATGACAAGGTGGGCCATCCAATGGAATTGGACCTCAAGTATTGGGTTGAGGCCGACCATGACATGAACCGTAACGGTGAGGCAGACCCTGGGGAATACGTTTCCAAGACGGTCACCAACACCACAGATGCTCGCTCAAAGTGGTTCATTACCACCATCGACACCTCTCGTAATCCGAACATGGGTCGCGTTTCCTACTTCTGGGACGGTGGAGATCAGGCCGGTAATCCACTGCACTTCACCGCCATCAATGACGATGACGAAGTATTGATTTTCGAGTCCTCCGAAGGCTTCCTTTACGATGACGCCACCTTCCGAACCCGAAAGGATTCGTCGGCTGTGTTCACCGGTTTGGAATGGGTCGGTCACGAGGATAATGAAGCAGTCTTCGCAGGAATGGAACAGAGCATCAATCTCGGTTTCATCGATGCAAACACGGTGATTGACTTCGAATACATCTCGCTGGTCTTCGACTTTGAAGGGCCCAACCCAATGCGAGACGCACAAGCCATCTCCTATTCTGGATTGAACAACACCTTCTGGTCCGATTCACCCTACATCCATCTGCTCCCAACAAGCAACATGATGGAAACCACCAATGAATCCGGTTTGCCCTGGATCATGCTTGAATTCAACTTCAAATTCAGTTGGGACTGGCCTGATGAGGAAATGGGCGACGTTGCTCTCCTGTACAAGGAATTGGGCAACAAAGATCCGTCACGTATCCTTCTTTTGGAACACACCTTCCGAGTTGAAAACGACCTCATGCTCTCTCCAACCGATTTCACTGTTGAAGACATCAGTGAACCACGCACAGGCCCTGTTGCAGACGGTAGCCGAGTCCGCAAGGACGACCGTTTGGCATTTACCGGCCGTGTGGTCTACGAAGGCAGTCAAACCCCAGCTCCTCGCGACGTCGGTATTCTTGTCGAGGTCTTTGACGGTGCAAAATTATGGTCTGACGGTTCCTTGACCAGCGATGGTGGTTACGCAGTTGAAGTGCCACTTTCCGCCGCATCCTCGCTCCAGTCATCTCCCTCACGAACATGTTTGATTTCCATCACGAACATTCCCGGTCGTGGAGAAGACATGACGGGAACATTGGTGTCCACGACCCTGCAAGTTGTCGTCGACGATGCTGCACCTCGTGTGACGCGTCGAATTGCACCATTGAATGTCATCGATATCTCCGCAAATAATGACATGAGTCAAATCAGCGTTGAATTCCAAGGCACTGAAGACGCTGACCTAACAGGTTCCAAACAAATGGTTCACTGGGTGATGCGAGACGCTACTCGAACCATGACCATTGGAGCAGGTTCAACCCTTCTGGGCATGCAACAAGACGATCAGAACGTGTTGTGGACCGGAATTGTTGACATTACAGCGGGCGGAACCATCGTGCCCAAGGCTGGCGATTTCGTAGGATTCTATGTTACGGGTTATGATGCAGCAGGCAACCAATTCCCCGTTGTGTCAAACTCCGAAGCGAGCCCGATTCCAGAATTGGCCGTTGACGATACGGACTTTGAACGTCAGTGGGTTCGCTTGGGTGCCGTTGGACCTGAATTGCGCGTCCAAAACATCGCACTCAGCGACGATCACATCGCTCCAGGAGCCAAGGTCGACATCACTGCAGACATCATCAATGCGGGCGGAAATACCTCGCTTCAATTCAAGGTCTCTTTCTATGCAGGCTCTGCTGAAAAACCATTTGAAACCGTGCGAGTTAACGGCATGGAGGCTGGCGAAATCCTCCCTGTTGAGGTGCGATGGACATCCACCGAAGTCGATCGTGTCCGTGTTGTGGTCGATTCGGAGAATGAAATACCCGAAGCGAATGATTACGACAATTCCGCTGAGCACACCGTCACCATCGCATACGGTGAATACTTTGGCTGGTTTGATTCAATCCGCGAGCAACCACTCGCTTGGATGTTTATCTTGCTGAGTATTCTTACCCTCGCAGTCGTCTTTACGGTGGCAACCAAGACATCGATTGATTTCGGCGAAGGTGCCTTTGCAGAAGACGATGAAGATTGGGAAGATGACGACGACGAGGATGAGGATGGTTACGATGACGACGATCCTGATGACGACGACTGAGTTCCAACATCAGTCCACGCCCTAAGCCAAATGCTCAAGAAGAGAAGGGTGTGCCTTCTTCATAGAGGGTGGGGAGAGTATGTCGCACGTGTTTTCGACCCTCCATCCCTCACTCACCGAGGCCCTTGACGAAAAGGGATGGGAGCCGACACCAATTCAGGAACTCGTTCTTCCCGACATCATAGCCGGTCACGACCGAGTCATCATCGCTCCAACGGGTTCAGGAAAGACCATGGCTGGCATTTTGCCGCTCTTCCACCGATGCTTGGTTGAAGGCTGGCCTTCACTTTCCATTCTCTACATAACTCCGCTTCGTGCCTTGAATCGTGACGTTGACCGACGTCTGCGAGAGTTGGCCGAAGCGGTAGGATTGACCGTTGATGTCCGTCACGGAGACACAACTCAAGCTCAGCGTGCCAAGCAAACGCGACGACCCCCGAATCTCTTGGTCACCACTCCAGAAACGTTTCAGCTTATGTTCAGCGGAAAGAATCTGCGAGCCATGCTCAGCAGCGTTCACGCAGTGATTATTGACGAAGTTCACGACCTTGCAGCATCAGAGCGAGGATGGCAGTTGAGTCTTGGTTTGGAGCGTCTTGAAGCGCTTTCTGGACGCCGACTTCAACGCCTGGGTCTTTCTGCGACGGTCGGAAATCCACAACAGGTCGCTTCCTGGCTCTCTCCAGGAAAAGGGCAGCCACTGATTGCAAGCGGGCAGCGAGACACCTTGTTGACAGTTGAATCGCCAACACCGCTCCCAGAAGACGAAATTGGGGGTGTTGAGTTGGCTCTCAGCCCTCGTCAGCATGCCACTTATCGCCATCTTTGTGATATTTTACGAACCGAAGCACCGTGCTTGATTTTCGTGAACAGTCGCAGCGATGCTGAAACCCTTTCATCGCGATTGCAAACGATGGCACCGGATTTGAACATCGGTGTGCATCACGGTTCATTGGCTGCTGAAACAAGGCAGGAAATGGAAGATAAATTACGTGCTGGCGAACTGGAGGGTCTGGTATGCACTTCCAGCCTTGAATTGGGTATTGACGTCGGCAGTATTCGGCGAATTATTCAGGTACACTCTCCAAAATCTGTTGACCGCATGCTTCAGCGCGTAGGCCGTGCTGATCACCGATTGGGAGGCCTTGGAAGGGGACACATCCTTTCATGGGACAGTGACCACTTGACGGAGGCAGCAGTGATTGCACAACGTTCCATGGCGGGAGCGATTGAACCTGTTGAATGGCGTCCTCGGCCCGGCAGCATCGCAGCCAATCAACTCGTGTTAATGGCGCACTGTTTCAAGGCAGTGAGCATTGATGAAGCCACAGAAATTATTGGGAAAGCCCCCCAATTTGAAGGTTGGAACCGAACGGATACCGAAGCCCTTCTCTTGGTACTAGCAGAACGTTGGATTGTCCGCTTTACACCCACACCCAGCGAATTGCCTTGGTACCGTTGGCCAAAGGCAGTGTATGCGGTGGCGCGAGACGAAGCACAAAGCCGCGGTGAAGAACTTCCAGAGGAATTACCGCTCTATTCAGTGCCCGATGAAAGCATTCCCAGAGCATATACGGAGCGAACGGTTGATGTCCCCAAACGGTTCGCAAAAGGCTGGTTTTCATCCGCAGGACGGACACGAGAATGGGTTTCCCACCATCTCTCCATGATTCCTGACAAGCGAACCTACCGTGTACGAGACGCAGTCACACGCAGAAGTCTTGGGAACGTCGACGAGGCCTTTGTCCTGAGCCTCAACGATGCTGGCGAAGATGACGATGGTACGCCTCGTCGTTTCGTCATTGCCGGCCGAACCTGGTTGATTGTTGATGCAGACCCGGAACAATCTGAATTGTTGGTAACACCGGTCAACGACCATGGAAAAGCCCCTCAATGGCTTGGTGAATTGCCACCAGTGCCCGAATCGGTTGCGAGAGATGTTGGTTACCTTCGCCACCTGGTGGCTGCTGATCTCGGTTTGCTTCCCGATCCCGAAGCACCTGATCTTGATCCCCTCGGGCTTGTTCCACAACGAAGGGCTCAACTCGTTGACTACCCGCTTGATGACCAAGCAAAAAGCATGATCGCAGAGGTAATCACCGCTCACGTTGAAGCGACAGGTCATCTGCCTACGGACCGTGTCTTAACGGTCGAAGAACGCGATGACGCCATCGTCGTCAATTCCTGCCAGGGCTCAAAAATTAACGAAGCCCTTGGGAATTTTCTGCTCGCAATGGCCTCAACGAAATCGGGTAGTTGGGGAAGGCTGATCGTCGAACCGACCCGTATTGCTCTTCAGGTTTCGGATGTCCGTCCGGAAAACATCGTGACATGGTTGCTTGAAACACCTCCCGATGCCATTGAGCATCTGCTCAGTATTACTGTGCCGAATTCACGGCAAGTACGTTGGCGTTTTGCTCAAGTCGCCAAGGTGTTCGGGGTACTCCGGCATGGAGTTGACCCTCGCCGAATTAACCTTCAAGCATTGTTGCGTAAATATCGAGGGACCGTGGTCATGGAGGAAGTGCTTTCCAAACTCTTCCACGAGCGCATGGACGTACGAGGAGCATCAGATGTGTTGAGTGGTTTGCAATCAGGCGTCCTCAAGATTCACGTCACAGCACGCGGTCCTATCGGCTTGTCAAATCGAACTCAGGACGACATGTTATTGCCAAATTGGGACAATGCAGCACTTCGAGAGCGACTCAAGTTGCGATTAACCAACGAGCGGGCAGTGTTGTGCTGCCTGCGATGCCAGGCGATTCGTCGTTTCCGAATCGCTCGTTTCCACGCCATGGAAAAGCCAGGAACTTGCTTGAAGTGTGGTGGAAATCGATTGGCCGGTGCACGAGAAGGTCTGCTGGAGATGCTTGAAAAATGGGTAAAATCAGAGGATAAAAAGGACCAGGCCAGGATGTCGAAGAACGCTGATATCATCGCCAATCGTGGAATTGAAGCGATCATGTGCCTCATGGGAAGGGGCATTGGTGAGGCAACGGCCAATCGCTTGCTGGCCAAGGCCTCACCGGGTGACGAGGACGGTTTGCTTCAAGCAATACATCACGCTGAGGTAGAATATGCTCGAACGCGTCGGTTTTGGAGCTCATGAATACATCATTCCGAAGCATCCATCACACCCGAAAGGCTTCATCGGAAAGAGAACGGCCTACGGGAAATTGGAAAAACAAATTTGACAATCCATAAAAGTCATAAATAAATTTCACAACACTCAATCATGACAAACAGTGCCTCACGTATGGCCCTCATGCTTGCCATTGTCCTTTTCATGGTGCCCCTTTCGGGCTGTGTTAGCGACGGTGTTGACGGAATGAATGGTGAGGCCGGTTCGGAAGGTCCTCAGGGTCCTTCTGGAGCCGACGGTGAGGACGGTTTGCCTGGCGTGAACTGAACCAATGGAACCAATGGAACCAACGGAACCAATGGAACCAACGGAACCAATGGCACCCCGGGTCCAGAAGGTTTCACGACCCTCATCATCGCTTTTGAGGAGTCAGCGGGCATGAATTGCGAAGTCGGGGGGACAGGCCTTCACATCGGAGTTGACGACAACGCTGATGGATACCTGACCGTTGAGGAATTCGACCAGACAAGATATGTGTGTCACGGCCAGGTCGGCGCCAATGGAACCACCACGACCTCCATGCTGAGCGCCGTTGAGAAACTAAGCAAATCATCGGGATGTCCAGCAGGCGGCCGTGTGATGCTGTATGGATTGGACAACGGCGATAACGGCGGAATACCTGCCAATGGTCTCCTTGAAGCGGGTGAAATTGACGACCAGACTACCTACTGCAGTACACAACGAATAGGCCTCGTTGACGATGTAGTTCCCGGCGAAAATGGTTCTTTTCCGCGCTCCTACCAAGGAATGAAATTAATTGTCGGAGATACCATGTTTTACAGTGCCAATGACGGCATTCATGGTTTCGAACTCTGGGCTTATGGCTTGACGACTGACAAAGCATGGATGGTCTCAGACATCCGAAGCGGAGAAAACGGGAGTTTTCCGGGTTACTGGCTAGGTATTGTTCATGAAGAAATCATCTATTTCGACGCTTGGACAGACACTCACGGCAGAGAATTGTGGGCTCACAACACGGTCACTGGATCAACGTGGATCGTTGCCAACCTCCAACTTGACAACCCATTCCCATCGGGAAGTAATCCCGGAGATGACATTGAAATCATGTACGGTGACTTTCTCTATTTCTCTGCTTTTACCCATCAATATGCAACCGAACTTTGGGCTTACGATACAGTATCTCACATGACTTGGCTTGTGAAAGACATCCACATGGGAAGTTCCTCCAACCCTGGATGGTTCATGCACTTCATCTACGAAGATGTTCTTTACTTCACCGCACGTGATTTGGGCAACGTGCATCAGCTTTGGGCTCACAACCAGTCGAACGGAACGACATGGAAAATCGCAACCTCCGGAGTGGAACTGGATGGAGTACAAACCAACCCGGGCCAATACATGCACCACCTCGTAGGGGATACGCTCTACTTCGATGCGAACATTGCAGACATCGGTCGAGAATTGATAGCATACAATTTCCAAAACAAAACGGCTTGGCTCGTTCTTGACCTTGCGCCTGGTTTTGATTCAAGTGACCCGGGCATGCACATGTCGTACGTGATGGGGGATCAGTTGATTTTCGATACTGCTGGTGGTAATGCATGGGTGCATGATACCTCAAACGGGTCAACATGGGTGATTGCAGGCTTCACAGGAGGAAGTCTCGGCGAAAATTTCACAGAAGTTGCGATTGGTGACACCTTCTTTTTCCAAGCGAACGAGGGAAGCAGTGATTCGGAACTTTGGGCCTACAATACAGCCAATGGGACGGTATGGATGGTCGCTGACCTCGAAAACGGATATGGCGGCAGTAGCCTTGGAACGAACATGGTCGTTGTGATAAACGATATCCTCTACTTTGACGCAACCACACATGATTCCGGACGAGAGTTGTGGGCTCACGACCCCTATGACGGGTCAACGTGGCTTGTTGTCGACATATCAAAGGGGAATGCATCGCACACGGGTCCTGATTTGGACAGCAACCCGGGAAGCCAATTCTGGTTGGTTCACGGCGGGAAATTATTCTTCAATGCTCATGATGAACTCCACGGTTCAGAACTTTGGAACATGTGGTTTGAACACACCGTTTCCTACGAGGCATGAATCTGTTGCTTACAGCCGATTTCGGTTTGACTCCTTCCCCATCCAAGTAAACCAATATAACCCCTATCTCAAAGGGTTATGTTTATTGGGGGGTGCTTTGTGGCGTACCCCATGGGCAAGAAAGTAAACATATGGCTTGATGAAGCAACCCTGCGATTGTGGGAAAAAATTCCCACTGGTGAGCGTAGCTCGATCATCAAAGGAGCAATTAGAAGCAATGCAAGCAGTGAAATGAAGGATCCAAAAACGAAGATGATCAACATGAAATTAGCACAATTATCAACCATAGATATGGAACTTGAAAATCTGCAAATGAAACGTACCATGATACAGACCGAACTTGCGAATTTGCGGTCAGGAGAAGAAGTGGTGAAGATCTCGAAAGAAAAATTCTGGAATACTATTGAGCGTAGAGCTGCTGTTTACATGGAACATGAATCAGTGTACACCTCATATTCAGGTAAATCAGCATACTCAATATTCAATTTGGTCAAGGATAAAATATACATCAGCAATCGAAGAACAGGAAGAACCAATTCCAATTTTTCTAAACGAACAACAAATCTCGCCATTGACCGATTAATCGCGCATGGGGGGAAAATCCCTGTGGGGCAATTCATTCCCGTCAAGATGCATGAATATACGGTGGTGTCGTTGCATCCAAACTTGGTCGAAAAAGATGGTTTTGTTTGTTGGATTCAAGAAAATGTAATTCCTGTAACTGAAGAAATGATCCCTCAACATAATGGTGAGATGCCACCGGAAGAATGGGTTTCAACCGATAATTTTCTGGCAGCGCTGTTGGATGGAAAAAAGGTCTTGATTGGACAGGGCAGAAAGATTGTAATTTTCTTCCGTGAGCAACACCCCCGTTTCGGTGTTGATGAGAATCCTGAATATCCGTGGCAAACTAAGTATTGGAAGTGGATTGGTCCAGGAATGCTGTACTGGGGGCACGATTCTGCAACTCAGAAAGTTGTAACATATCCCTTGGAATAGAAAGAACGTACTGACTCAATTCCTACGACTCAAAGGGTAGCCTCAACGCTAGAGGCATTACAGGCAAACGTCGAGGGCAATGGCAAGGTCAGTTCGTGAAGCGAACGATTAGCCATACATTTCATACCAATAGAGTTGATTTCCCCTTCCCAAGTAAATGGGGAACAATGCCGTGGCATAGGAATTAGATTCTAAACCGATCCCGTATTATAGACACGGCCAATCATTTTTCATCCGTTCAAGGTAGGTCACTAACTTCACTAACCAACTTGAATTTCACGCCCTCTTTCCCATGTAGTCATCTTCGTATTTTTCGAACAATGTTCTGTCACCAAGGTCCACGTTCATGAAAGGTATAAACCGAGTTCACAGGTGGCATTGTCATGGACAACTTCGAGTACCTCACTGTATCGTATGTTCTCATTACCGGCATCGGGATGTCTCGGTTGTTTGTATCGCTGGGAACGATTGTCGAAGAGAGAGCTGTCTTGAGAGGGGATGATCGGCCGCAGTTTCACTGGATGTTGACGACGTGGATTCTGTTGCTCCTAGCCATTATCACGTTGTCTTGGCATGCCTTCTACAAGTGGAACCTTGCGTATGATGATCCACAATCTCAACTTTCCCCATTCTCCACCCTCGCCTTGACATTGCTTGCTGGTTGCTTTTACATTCTCATGGAATTGCTGTCTCCCGAAGCTTCCGAAGACGGGAAAATCGACATGGAACGCCACTTTCTATTGATTCGTCCA
>JAURAI010000018.1 GCA_030829545.1 Candidatus Poseidonia sp.
CCTGCACGAACCCTTACGCTTGACATGGACGATGAGGTCCGTGCCTTCAAGCGAAAAGCACGTCGTCTCGCACGTCAAATGAACATGGGCCTTGACGAAGTTGAAATCCGCCAGACCACCGAATACGGCGAACTCATCGCCCACCTGCGTCAACTGACCCAACCCACCTTGGTCGCCGGTCTTGACACCCATCAGGCCGCCAAGCTCGTGCAGACCCTGTCCTACTGGATGCTGCGCTACGGCCTGACCGTGTTTGAGCACGACGAACTCGTTCGCAACCTCCACGCCCTCATCAACCCCATGCGCGCCCCCGTTGAAGGCGGTGCCCTGCTCAACCGACAATCCGACCTCCAGCGCGACAGCGCCGTGAACACCGTGCCCGGTCAACGCACCACCCAGGTTCATGACGAATTGTGGGTCCACGCTTTCCTTCCTCCCAACCGCCATCCTTGCCGCCCAAGCGTGGTGCCTTTCGATGAAGAACAGGATCATAGCGACCCACACAACGACGGCCGAGTATGGATGGACGACGCCCTTTTCCGGGGCGCTGATTTCGTCTGTGAGAACCTCGACGACGCCAGCGACCTGAGCACCTTCCAGCGAGGACGCCACGGGATCATCCGTGTCTTCCTGCCCTACAACCCCGACAACGGCACCCAGCAGTCCAGCCCCATGGACATGCACCGTGACCGTCGTCCTCTGCGGGAGCCACATTGCAACCGTGACAACGAGCCCTGGAGCCATTGCCTTCAGCGCTTCATCGATGCCTGCGCCGCCGTCAAGAACAGCGTGCGCTCTAACCTTCGCCTCTTCATCCACCGAGGCGTTGACACCCCAAAGGAAGTGAACCTATGAATGCAAAATACATCGCCCGAAACCCAAGCCCCGTACCTCAGACCATCACCCTCCCCCAAGGCCTGTCCTTGGACGGTGGACGCCTGCGCAGCAGCCGACCCATCACCGTGGAAGTACCACCTTTCAGCGAGCGAGAAATTCTCTTTGACGAAAACGGCGCACCCGTGACCGAAGGCTGCATCCAAGACTTGACCGTCACCACCGAACACGACATGGGTACACCCATTGACCCCTACAGCAATCGACGAGAACGAACCCGAATTGTCGTCACCGGCGATCGCCCCCAAGCCTACGTTGAGCATGCTCGTGAAGTCTACCCCAACTTGGTGGTCGACGACAACCGCTTCTTGGGTGGAACTCAGCTGCTCGCTCAGTTCTCACACCTGCGCAGCGCCCGGGACAACACCACAGCCATCTACTCACCTGCTGCCCTCAACATGTCGTTCGAGTCTCGCACGGACAGCCTCTTCCACGCCGCCAACAACGGACGAGTGGAGATTCGGTCCATTGTGGGCGACGGCTACGACAACGCTGGCGCCGTGCGCATGGAGGTCCACAACCCCGGCCCCGCCGCCGTTCGGATGGTCGTGCCTCGTGGGACCATGTTTGAACAGCAGGCCTGGACCGGCAAGCAGAACTTGGTGGTCAAGGAAGACGTGTGGATCGACATCCAGCCCGGCCAGACCGGCCAATTCCCGCTGCCCGCCTTCTGTGCCAACGCAAGCGGCGGCAGCCCAAACGGTGAGCCTCTAAACTTGACGCCTTTCGTCTTTAATGACATGGGCGAGAGCTTCCGGGACCAGAATTCCATGTGGCGAACCACCGACAGCCGACGAAGCGTGAGCATGCGCTAAGGTCAACTGCCTCAAGAAAAGCAATTATACTGGACAAAAATATGGTGAAAATATGGCAGCAGGCGACATCTACCTTATTCGTGATTTTGATTTGAGAACCGGTGCTGAGATCGACTATCTCAAAATAGGACGGACAAAACCAAACGAATCGGACGAACGAATTTCAAAACATCAGACTGGGAACCCTCGTCTGATCACCAAAAAATGGGACGGCGTGGTGCCCAACGATGCTGCTATCGAAGGTCACTTGCATCATTATTTCTCCAGCGACCGTGTTCGCGGCGAATGGTTCTGGATTGACGATAACAAACTCAACACCGAAGTGATTCCACTGCTGAACACCCTCATCACCGAATACACCGCCCATGAAGCCAACCTCGCCGCTCAAAAAACGTTGAAGGCGACCGATGATAACGGTGTATCAAGACCACCAAGTTCTGTAGAAACGACCCTCGCTGCTGACCTTCAACAAGCGATGAACGACCTTGAGGTCGCAAAAAAACAGCACAATGTGCACGAGTTGAACCTCAGAACACTGATGGCTTCCGACGGTGGCATCGATGGAGTGGTGAAAATCTCACCCGTTTCAGGACGTGATTCGTTCGATAAAACCGGGTTTTTGGCCTCACTGACCCCTGCTCAACAAGCACTTTGTCACCATTCCACTAAAGACTCGAGAATCGCAACCCCAAAATGGAAGATTAAAGCAGAAAAATTGAGTGTCTTGGAACCTTCACTGAACACTGCACACTCAACAGCCAAAGCTGCTGCTCCGACTGGGACGCCTCCTCTTTCTCAGTTGACCGCTCCCCTCGGAGTTCGCACGCCGGCCATTGAGGCTGAACATCAATCTTGGCTTGATACTCGTCGTGCAGTCAAGGTGCTTGAATGGGTGATTGAACAATTGAAGTCGCAACTTTTGGTGAGCCTTGGTAGCGATCTTGAAATTCAAGATGTTGTTTCTTGGCCGCGATACGATCAAACCGATACCAATGTTTGGGACAAAAAATTGGCAAATGATAATTTTCAATCAGAGGTCGCATCCTTTACATCACCTGGCAACGATGGCACAAAAGTGCTCATCAGCCGTGGTCGAGGTTATCCTTGAAGTCGATTTTGAAGAGAGGGGCAAGACCAACGGAGGCCATGAAGCACTGCTCAAGGCTCTCGTCAAACACAACATCGAGCGCCAAAAACGTCATGATCGGAAGATGGGAAAGCAGGGATTTGACCCTGCTTATGCCTGATTCAACCTCTCTGCCATCATCCAATCAAGGTCTCTGGTGAAGGCTTTGCGTGAAGGAACTGCGAAAGTTTTGTTGAACAAAGAGTCAAGGTTTTTAATTGAACCCAAAAGGGAACGACATGAACGGCAGTGAGAAAGGCCTGCAGGCCCTCAGTCTCATCGCCATCGTGATTTTGTCAGCCGTGGTCATCGACCTGCTCAGCGAACCCGACCAAGATCCGGAAATCATCTACGTCATGGTCGACAACCGCATCATTATCGACGAGAATTACGAAGCCGAGGAGTTGAACAGAAGCGATGTCGCTCGCGTGGCCTCGTTCAACATCAAAGTGTTCGGCGACACAAAAATGAGCAATTCCACCGTGGTTGACGAGTTGGTTGACCTCTTCCAAGACTACGATTTGGTCGCCGTTCAAGAGATCAAAGACATCGACGAAGAAGTCCCCTACCAGTTCCTTGACGAATTAAACGACGTCGTCGGACAGGAAAACATCGTCAATCAAACTCTTGAATGGAGCATGGTTCTTTCCGAGCGAAGCGGTATGCAAGAGGACGACAAGAATTCTCAGGAACAATACGCTTACTACTACAAAGCATCCTCATTCCGACCCATGGACAACGGCATCTTGTACGATGACAGTGGAAACGATTCGTTCCAGCGAGAACCTTTCCTTGCCCGGTTCATGGTGCTTGATCCAAGCGGAAACGACACCGGCACCGACGTGGTGTTTGTCAACATTCACACCAAACCCACCCTCGCTGTGGAAGAGATGGGAGCGCTTGGTGAGGTCCACGCTTGGGGCCAAACCAACTATTCCGCAGACGATGATTATGTCATCTTGGGCGACTTTAACGGCGATTGCTCCTACGCCTCGTACAATGAATTGGTCGAGTTGTCGATCGCTTCTGAAAATTACACTTGGCTGATTCCCGACGATGCAGACACGACCGTGGGCAATTCCAGGTGCGCTTACGATCGAATCGTGACGTCCAGTGATTTAGATGGGCGCCTCACGGGCAACTGGGGCATCGATGAACGGGTGAGCAATGGTGCGGTCTCTGACCACAAGCCAGTGTGGTTTGACATCAAGAGGATTTGAACTCGGGAAACACCATCACTGCCTGACCCTCACCGGAATCGAACCGGCTCCTCTGCTTGCGCAGCGTGCACCTTACACCAAGGGCGGGCCGTAGCCTTTCCACCATTCCTCTACCCAAGATCCCTGCCGCCATGCGTGCGGCGTGCTCGTGTGCGAACACCGACCTCAGTCGGCCCACGTGCCATCGTCAGGGAGGAATTGGAATTGATGGGGGATGGTCGCAACGTCCGTGTAATCATCTTCGTCCAAGCACACGATGGTCATCTCCATCGGTGCTCTGCCCATCATCGGGGGGAGGCTGTTGTAATACGCCATCACGGCCCTCATGACTTCGCCCAACAACGCCGTGCCGTGGGAGACGGTCACGATATGGTTGACCTGCATCGATTTGATGCTCGGAAACGCTGGGCTATAGGGTTGAGATTTGGCCAGGTCCAGCATCGCCTTGGCGAGCTGAGGTGTCGCTTCCTCTCCCGACCATTTCAGCCCCTTCACGGGGTTGTTCATCCACGATTCAGGGGATTGTAACTCCAGTACTTGACCAAGCCATCTCGGGCTTCTGGCAACCACCTTTTGGCTAAGCGGCGCCCTAACGGCCAATACGGCTCTCTGACCGTGAAGAGCAGGAGCCAGCCTAACCAGATCTCCGTGAACGATGTGAAGTTTGAACGTCTCTCCAAGCAGTCTGTAGGTTTTTCTTGGAAAACCACCCAATAAGAGCGTGGGGTGGTCGAGCAACCACTGCAGGTAATTGACGTATGCCCCAGGCGGCCACGCATGAAGCGGCGGCGTGGGACCGAGGAGGAAAGGGCTCGCTTCGTGTTCGTCCTGATGCCTTAGCCATGCTTCCATCCACTGATTCTGGGTCATGGCCCTCGGGTGAATGGAAGGTATCGGGTCGCTGTTGAGCATCGTTTGAACCGCTGGAGGCGACATCGACACCTCGGGCATTACCGTCCATGTCCATGCGTGCATGGCCTGTTCCCAATCCTTCTCTGCCAGCCTTCCTTCAACGCCGTGGTGCACCTCATACACGGTGGCCATATGGCTGTGGTAATCTCCGTAGAGGTCAGGTGACATCCATTCCACTAATCCCTTGTTAGCGAGCAGCGAGCCACCTGCTAAGTGTACAAAGGCATCGTTAACATTCGCGTACCACGGATGGTTCGCTTCAATCATGGCCTTGTGCTTGTGGTCCAGCACCACCAAACCTCCTTCCCTGACCTTGTGGACGAAAGAGGAGATAGCATTGCCAAAGGCCCTGCACGGTTGCGGAGCGTGCGGCTCTAACCATTCCAACCAGTCCACATAGAGGACATCAATCGGCGGAAGATTGGTCAGGGTTGCAAATGCCTCACCAGGAATGTGGACCTGCCAATGAGGCGTCGACAATCCTGCCTTTCTGCACACGGTGTGTCCTTGTGTCGTGTCGGCGATTCTCTGCCATGTTGCCATCCCCGCCTCGTTGGCGTTGATGCCCCACCCCGTCGGCGAATAATCGCCTCTGTCCACCATCACGTGGATGAACGGATGTCCTGCATCGCTGACCAAACCAAAGCTGGCGTGATGGTGCATCGCAGCCGCGGGGTGGGCGATGACCAGCGGCCTTTCCTCAGGCACCTCAATGGGCAATCCAAAGTCAATCGGTGGTCCGTAAGCGATGCATCCACCCCACCTTAGGAGGTTCTTTTTTTGAGCGGCCATGCTCATCAGATGCACCTCGGATGGGAAAGCGGCACGACTCTGAAGATTCTCTTGGTCTGCCTCTCAAGCCTGCTGTATTCTTGGGCTTCGCACACCCCTCCTGACGAGGGCCACTTAGCCGTGTCGTAGATGGTGTTCCTGTGCAGGGTGATGATGTGCGCCGTACACAATTTCCCAGACGGTGAAGGGTCAGATGGCGGATCCTCTGAATAGAAGCAGAGGAAAAACAGGTCGTCGTAGGCCACCAGTTCGTCAATAAAATACTCCAGTCTCCTGACGTCGTTGTTGCAGTAAGCCAACTGCAGGCCGTAGGGCTTGAGTGCCTGGGACCATGTGTGGGGTGCTTGTGAATTTGTCACGACCTTGAAGTCATCAGGCGTTGTCTTCGCTCCCGTGGCATTGGCCACCATCGACAGCGTCGTAGCAACGCAGGAAGGTCCGACCTGTTTCACATGCTTGAGGTTGACATCTTTGAAAAATGAGCCACTTGGCTCATCCTTGTTGTCGTAATACCACAACGGTGCGGTTGCGTTGGGCTTCCATGGTGAACTCATTCCCACTCCTCCTTGAAGTCCTTGTCAAACGTCGGTTCACCGCTCTCCCAAGCCGCTTCAATGCTGCTCATGAGGCAATTCGGGCACGAGCAATCGTGGTCCATCCATTCGCCTAGGTCTTTTATTCTCATGTTGGTTAACTCGTTTTGAAGTTCAAAGAACTCCATTACCAGCATCCATAGCTTTTTCCATTCATTCGTATGTTTCATGGTTCATTTCTCCTTTTCATTGATATTCGTAATCTTCAGGTCTTCCACCCGGCCAATCCCTCTCCATCTTCGCGATGTACTCCGTTGTTGCAACTGCCTCCCTGTACTGAATCACCCAAATATGGTGGTCTTCGATGCATAGTTGGATGAGCGAGGAAAGGTTGGACGGGAAACTGTCACCAATACCGTCGATGCAAAAAGAATCATCGTGGGTGTAAATCGTGGATTCACCTCCGTACTCGGGAATGTAGTCGGGGCAGGTCCAATAGGGTCCAAGCGAGTGTTCTACGTAATCTGAAAACGACCAGAGCGGCACGGCCCACATCCAAGCCTTGGGTTTCTTGGCAAAGGCCTCCATTACGGTTTTGTGTTTGAGATACGTTCCTGGCGCACCCCACGCCTCAAGTTCAACGCTGAAATCAAAGGCGAAGGTATGGCCGTGTTGACCCTGTATCGTGATGGTGTAACCTTCCATGGAAATCGACGAATGGTCGTGGACGCTTTGTGCTAAAGCAAGCCAGTGCTCTCTTTTTACCCAATCTTCGTAGGTGTCAGCATCGGGCATCAAGAAGTGTAGCCCGATGTCCATTTCCGTCAAACACAACTCCCAACTTGGCCATGTGTCCCACCTGGTGCCGCTCGCAATGTTATGCTGGTTGTAGGCAGCAAAGATGCCAAAGAAGGCTGCGGGTTGGTTCAAGTTAGCGTCGTGGTCAATCCTTTGGTCGGGATGATTGTAGCCGTTGGCCACGAACCAATCGCCGTTTCTGTCAACCACAAAAGTGTCGGGTTTTGCATGCGGGTTCGTTTCTGTTTTGTTTTCATCTTGGTTAATCATCGTATTCATCTCTTTTGTTGCGTTTTTGCACCGCCGTGTGTTGAAATGGCTGGGGCACTGGGAGTCGAACCCAGATCGAGGGGTCCGCAACCCAACATGCTCTCCATTACACCATGCCCCATTGGTATCAATTTGGCAGAGGCACCCGGATTCGAACCGGGGTCCAAGGATCCGAAGCCCCTGATGCTATCCACTACACCATGCCTCCATCCAAATTGATGCAAGGCAGCGGTTGCACTCAAAGCATCAACCGCTACGCTGCCGTTCATGATCGTGACGTGATCATCGGCGTTTACAGAGGGGCTGTTTGGCCACATTTCGGATTAGAATTGTGTCGCCCCTCATGTCGTTTCCCTCTCAGGTAAAGTGTCAATATTACACCACTATAATAAATCTATCGCTTTGTTGTTATACCCAATAAGAACATGAATAAATCATGTTTTTGCAAGTATTGGACATCGCAATAGAGTTCATGGCGTGTATGTGAAACTTGCAGTTTAGGTGTTATAAACGATACAGTAGGATGTAACCTTATATCCCCCCCGCAAACAGGCCACGTTATGGAAAATGCTAATTCCTCTAGAAATATGCTGATTGCGGGTATCATCATGGTGCTCTTGAACGTCGCCCTTTTGGCCCCTATGTCAACAGGTGCTGTCCCCGATGCTGTTGAAGAAAACTTCGAGGAGTTTTCCAAAGAAAGCGCATGTGAGGACAGTGATTGTACCACTGCTGAAGAAGATTGGGCGGTTTCAACCGTTCAACGGGACTTCTACGGTTACTCCATCACCAACGTTGGTGAAGTGATGGCCAACGGCACCGCTCCAGACTACGAGAAGATCGGCCCGGTCACCTACGACATCACCACCACCCGCACCATCACCGACTACGACGCAGTCGCTGGTGAATTGACGTATAACTCCGTCAAGTCCTTCGCTTGTGCCGCTGACACCGCAGTCCCTTGCGATACCGAGGTCAGCCAACTCAACATCGCCTTCCAACCAGCTGTTATCGGCGCAACAAACATGCTCATCGGTGCAACGATGGATGCAACGAAAGCGGCGTTTGTGACAGGCATGCTCGCCAAGGATCTCGAGAGCCTCGCAGTGGGCGGACCTGCAGCAGGCGTGGTTTCCACCAACATGTCGCAAACGGTTGCTTACCTCGAAACCAACTTTAGCATGTCAACCGAAATGGCAACAGCGGCTGCTCCAGCTGCTCTCGCGGACAATTACTGGAGCGGTTATGCAGCTAACTTCGCAGCGGCCGCAGGGGGGGCGAGTTACAATCAGGTCTACGACTTGGATGCTAACTTCGCAGCGAATTTTACAGGCGATTCTAGCATCAACATGAGTTATGCATTCTACGACGCCATGGGTCCAGGAGGAGAAGACCTCTCCCTCACTGGCGCTCTTGGTGCAACCATGCTTGCCGGCCACTGCAGTTCCTTCCCAACCGAGAACGCGACGACCATCATGGCCGATTCAGCCAGCAGCGGCACCATGACCCGAGCCACAATTTGGGGATACATGGCCATGCTCAACGAAACCATTCCTGACATCGAGATGACAATTGCCCGAGACTGGGCCATGTGTGCAGGCGTCGGTATGACGTTTGCAGGCCTCGGAGGCGGCGATGCAGGATGGATGTTGGACACGACCGGAACGGCTGTCAACGCAGCCACTCGACTCAGCTACATGGGCATCACGATGGACAACACCGCTGCCATGGGCATGCTCTTTGGAGCACCCGGAGATGACAACATCACGGGCCTCTTGGAAATCAGTGAAGACAAAACCGACAATGGTGCGGCCAAGTTCCTCGGGTACATGGCGGCAGGCGACATGACGGCTGCGATGGACGCTACCGGCATTCAAGATCCAACAACGCTCTCACAAGTCGCAGGCTGGGTTACTGGCTGGTTCAACGACTCTTCCTCCTTGCCGATGGTCCTCCTCGGTGGTAGTGGCGACATGACCGCTTCCCTCTTCGTGAACACCTCCTTTGGTGCAGAAGACCCGTTGAACGGAGGCTACCTCTCAACGAGCCTCAACATCGGACAAGAAGGTGAGAGCCTTTGGGAGTTGCTGGGCAGAGATGCCTTTGACTTGACTCCTGCTGTTTCAGGAAACATCCTCTACGGAGACTTTGGCCTGACTTCCCAAAACGGTGCTGTGCTGTTCCTCCACGGAGAACTTTCTGGCATGACGCCTCCAATTTTCGATGGGGCGGCGCTTCCTTGGAATGAAACCACCATTGCGACAATGTACGGCGTGGATGAAAATGTCTCTTCCGCTATGCGATTGCTCATGATGGGCGATCCTGCACAAGCCGGTATTTACGGCACCAGCTCCGATGCGAAGGTTCCCGGCTACCTCATGTCGATTGGTGCAATGCCTTACCTCACGCAATCCTTCAACAATTGGTTGCTTGGCTGGCAAGACGCTGCGACAGGCGGTTGGCTATCCCTAGAGACCAACGAAACCTACTACGGTTCGAACGGTGTGCTCAACGGCGACGGCACCAACTACACCATGTGCACCGGTGAAGGTGGCGATTGTGACCAAGGTGAGACCTTGATGGAGGACGGCTCAACCCAACTCTCGTGGCGCAACGACGCCATGTTTGCAGCGACCTACGGACTCATCACACAAGAGTCCCTTGTGGGCACCACGGGTGGATTCCTCACTGGAACAGATGACAAGGTAGATGTGAGCGGTTATGCGATTGCCGACGTCACCTGTGATGGTACGAGCGAAGTCAAGGGCATCCCCGTTAACGACTGTTCCGCCACCGTGGTCGCTACCGAACGCAACATCCAAGCCAACCTCTTGGAGACCTACTCGCTGCTTGACGCAACACCTGGCGCTCTTCCTGTCTACTTCGGCAGCGAAATCACCATGCACGCAGAACAACTCTCTGGTCTCATCATTGCAGGAGAATCCTCCTCAACCTTCTACTTGGACACACGTGCACACACCAACCAAGCGAGCGCACCGAGCATGAGCGACCTCGAGCCGGTGTTTGAAATCAAGTCTTCATCAATGATTGATGATGATGACGCTGAAACGATGGAAAGTGCGATTGTGACCAATCAAGACAGCATGATGTACTGGACGAACTTTGACCACCCGATTGACTTCGTGACCTTGCTGTTCTGGCTCGGCGGTATTGCTCTCATAGCCGTCGGCATGGTGAGTGCAGCCAACGCTCCTGACGAAAAGGAGTACAACGCGGCCGATACCAACGCATCCGATAGTGAAGAGTGATTGAATCGTTTGATGTTCTCAACGAGAGTGGGTGGAAAGGTCGCAAAAACGACCTCTGAACCCCAACTTTTGGGAGAAGAACATATAATGATTCAAACAACCGTTAACCGAAGGGAACATCTCTTCGGTGAACTGCTTGAGTTGCAAGTTGAACATACCACTCGGCCCGTCGATGCGAGATCCTGCGCTTGAGGCAGACCTGCAGTCAAGACTTGATGATGGGCAACGGGTCTTTGTGGTTGGTGACCTTCACGGTCACTTCGCTACCTTTCGGGCTCTCTTGCATCGGTTGAAATTGAAAACCGAGGACCGAGTAATATGTTTGGGCGATATGATTGACCGAGGCCCGAACTCCGCAGAACTCCTCGCCTTTCTCCGTTCCACTCCCCAAGTGGTCTGCATCAAAGGCAACCACGAGCAAATGGCCATACAATCCATACAACCGGATGGTACCTTTGAAGCATGGCAACCATGGATGAAACGTGGTGGATCCTCGACCTATGGTTCGTATATTGTTGCCTCAAAGGGAGATTTGTGGAGCGCCAAACGTGCAATGTTGCACGACTTTATCTGGCTAGACACCCTTCCGACGCAAATCGTACTCGACCATATCCGCTTGGTTCATGCTGGTTATGACCCGAGAATGCCGCTGGACATGCAGGGCGAGAAAGAATTGCTGTGGATTCGCAAGGCGTGGCATCAACACGAAAGGCCGGTTGACCCACATCGAACCGTTTTCTTTGGCCATACGACCACGACAAAACTTGGAGATTCAGCAGGAAGCGTTGCGTATTCCCCCATGCAATTGGAGGACGGGCGTCCTGCTTGGGTCGGATTGGACGTAGGAGCCTACAACCATGTCTCGCCTTGCTTAGCAGCCGTTGACATCAGAACAATGCGCTCAACAATACAACCGACCCTCAAATGCGATCGTTGGTTTGAACGTATTGATGAACCAAAAAACTCGAAGAAAAAGGGCAAACGACGTTGGCGTGGCAGGGACAACAAGAAAGAGGCAGAGGTTGGAGATTCATTTGGACTGAAAGCTTTGGCGATGAGAGCCAGGATGTTTCGCACCTCAGCCTTGCGAGCACAACGGGAGTTGGAACAAGTCGGCATCACCTTTCCCGCCACCGATGCATCCTCCACGATGCATGAACCTCCCGGGACCAACGAATTCTCTATTATTCATCGTAAAAGCATCGAACAAACTGCCTTGAGCAGGGCGAGAGGACCAACATCCTTCCGATTTTATGCGAAGAAAACAACGGACCACCCATTGAACGGGAAGACTTCTTCACCGCAGCGTACAATCAACGCATAAATTCGTAAAAATTTGTAAAATGACAGAATAAAGAACTTTTTTACCGGATTCTTGCGCTGATGCATGTATGATGCACATAAAAGAACATTAAAGAGGGAGAACAACACTTCCTTGTTCATGGAGCGAAACCAACGAACAGACAAAAATGCCCCCCCATTTGCTAAAGCATATGCTCAGGTGCTCAATCAGCGCAGAATGACATCATCGATGCTTCGTTGGAGTCTGGACTATGCTGAAACCTTGAAGGCTGAGAAGGCAAGTACTGGTGTCACGCTTTACCTCTTGTGAGTGTATCAGCGCACCAACCTTGAATGGCTCGATGCCTTGCATCGCACATGGAGGCGGTAGCGTGGGATATTTTGCTCGCTGCTGGTACGGTCTTTCTGCTTGGAGCAATTTCCCCTGGCCCCAGTTTGATGGTCGTCCTTCGCAATACCCTCATCGGTGGGCGACGTCAAGGCGTCATGTGCGCTATCGGTCACGGATTGGGTTTCGGAGTCTATGCAGGCATGGCAGTTTTCGGCCTCATCGTGCTGCTTGAAGAGGCTCCTGAAGTTTTCACTGCATTGCAACTGCTCGGATGCCTCCTCCTGGTATGGTACGGATGGAGCATGTGGACTGTTGAACATGAACACCTCTTTGATGAACATCAAGCCTCGAGCCGACAGGGCTTTGCGGAAGGTTTTGCCATTGCATTCTTCAATCCCAAAATCGCACTCTTTCTTGTGGCAGTATTAGCACAGGTCCTTGAGGCTGACATGTCGTTTGCCAGCAAGGCAGCCGTTGGACTGCTCGGCATGACCATCGATACACTCTGGTACATCGTTGTCGCCCTCATGTTGACAGGCACTTCTCGTCTCGATGCTCTCAAATCAAATGCTCAATTGATTCACCGCATCACTGCGCTCGTTCTTTGGGGCTTTGCTTTGAGCGTGTTCTTCCGAATTTAACGTTGACACGTCGGGCAGTAAAAAGTTGAACGATTTGACTGTACGATGCGTCGAACAACACCACCACAACCGTCCTTCGTGCATGGTTCACCCTCACGACCGTACACTGCAAATTGGTGCGAGAAATAACCCAAGGTACCGTCAACGCTTGCGAAATCGTTCAGCGTAGAGCCGCCTGAAGCCAAGGCTTCTTGCAGCACCGCCTTGATGTGAGCGACCAATTCTTCGAGGCGTTGGGTTGGTTGTCCATTCTTTTTCACCAAGCCACGTGCCTCACGGCGAGGAGATAATCCGGCACGATGCAAGGATTCGCAAGCGTAGATATTGCCCACACCGACCACTGTTTTTTGGTCGAGAAGAGCCAATTTGATCGAGGTTTTTCGCCCCCTAAGAGCATCCGCAAGAAGGTCTGCGCCCCAAGGGTCAAAGGGCTCGGGACCCAAGGATTCGAGCAAAGGCTGAACCGGTTCATCCATGCGATGAAACAAATCTACGATACCAAAACGCCGGGGATCGGTGTAAACTGCTCTGGAACCGTCTGTAAAAATAAATTCAAGATGGTCGTGTTTTCCACCGTATCCAGTTCTCCCACCAAAGGAGGACACTGGAACACCTCCATTGACCGTAGCGAGCAAGTGGCGTGGAGCAGACGAGGCCTCATCGGCGTCAAACAGAGTGTAGCGTCCCGACATCCCAAGGTGTGACAAAAGAACTCGGTCGTCGTCTAGGTCGATGAGAAGGTACTTGGCTCGCCTCCGAATTCCACGAACCGTCGTGCCAGCAATCGTTGGTAGATCTTTGGGGAAAGGATAGCGCAAACCCTCACGACGAATCAACACCTCTTCGATTGTTTTGTTGAGAATTCCCTGAAGAAGACCTTGCCGAACCGTTTCGACTTCGGGTAATTCAGGCATATTACCGCCTCGTCTTGCGAACCACAAAAAGGCGATGATTGTCTTCAAAACCTGTTAATTCAATGGACTCTTCAAGGTCGTAGCCGGCCTCCAGCAATGCGGACTCAACACCTGCGAAAAGAGCATTCTCACCTTCTCCTGTCCAGCGTTCGCTGGCGGCTTTGAGCGAGAGTAAAGCAATGCCGTTTGTCATCAAGAAACGCTCGCAGGCTCGAATGAAGATATCCACTTGCCCAGCCTGTGCGACGTCTTGAAACAACCAATTGACGCGTCGAGGGAGAAGAACGCCCCATTCGGCATGCTTACGTGCATCACCGAGAACAGGGACAAGACCCGGTCGATCAGCGGCCATGAAGGTCAAATCCCTCAAACAACGAGGGGCAAGATCAACGCAGACCAAACGACCCTTCATTCGATTTTTTTGGCCGCAAAGATGGTCGTAAAGATGGCTGACTGACGTACCATGACCAGCTCCCAAATAGAGAATTGTGGTGCCTTGTTCGGGCAGCAAAAGGCTGGGGTCTCGACGCGTTCTGAGCATAGCGGCTGCTAATTTCGAACGGTTTGGGTCCCAACGCCGGTGTTCACGGCCGTTGAAGGGCCGAAGCGTTTCACCGTAAACGGATTGTTTTGGGACCGCATTCAATGTCCATAGTGCCCTTCGGTCGAGACGTACGGTGGACGAGAGTGCTTGTGGACCTCGTGACCCTTTCTTTCGTCCGCCGCCCATCATGCATCACCTCATCGGCGGCGCGACGGCGGTTGCTGGTGGGCCTCTTTGATGGCTTCAACACGCGCTTCGACAACGGCCACGTCCTCTTCACCCCATGGTGTACCCTCAAAGGCATCCAACTTGGCGGCAATGCTGATTTTTCCAGCGAGCATTCGAGCGATCTTACCCCGAACCCATCTCGGGGAACGACTGATCCAAGGGTGCATGAAAATATGACCGTGCTTTGGGGACGGCGCACCTGTTTTGAGATGGTGAAAGAAGGCTTTCTCGGCGCCCAGAATCTGGACCGTACCCGATGGGAGGCGTGCTAAACGCATCCTTCCGTGGGCTTCAACACACAAGCGTGCGGCCAACAATGGCCCCAAGAGAGCAGAAACAGAAGGGAGGTGCTCAACGGTGAGAAGGCGAAGTGCATGTTCCATTCGGTCGAGACGACCGTTGGCCTGCGCAGTATCTGCAGCCCATTCCTGGAGAGAGCGCCATTCGGACTCACTGGCTTGCTGTTCGGGCAATTCAAGGCCCATGGTTTGGGCAAAATCTGCGGGAGTATCACTGGCTGCAACCGAGCGTACGTAGGCGGCACGGTCGGTGATGACTGAACGTGGGAAGAAAAGGCCGGCCCATTCCAAAAGACGGGATTCCATGGTGAGATGTGCTGCTCTCAACTCTTCACTGCCCCGCACGAGGTGCTCCAAACGACGGTCAGGGTCGCTTGCTGCTTGTTGGACACCCTCAACGGCCAGGCGAATGGCAGCTTGATCAGCGAGTTGCTGTTCTTCGCTGGTTGGAAACGGATACTGGGCATCTGGAAGTGCGGGGTCTCCGTGAACGCAAAGTTGGGCCTGAGGAAAGCGTTCGGATAATTCCAATGCCTCTCGAATGGGTTGGCCGTTAGCGATTTGTCGCAAGCGCTGAACGACGGCCTGCTCGGTCTTGTGCCCGCTCCATTCCATGACGTCTACGAGGTTGCCCTGTTGGTCAACAACGGCGGCTGCACGCCAATCATACCACAACCACATAGGGACACCGTGGAAGCATTGGATTTTGACCCTTGCCCTCACAATGGCCTGCGGGAGTGATGAGAGAAAGATGGCTTTGTTGTTCATCGCTGGCATAAAAGATGCTAAATACTCTTATGAGTGGCGCCAACCATGTTTTGCCCGAAGTGTGGAACTCTCTCTTTCCCAACCCCCTCAGGAGACATTTCCTGCACGAATTACAAATGTGGATACAATGGACCTGCCAATTTGAAAACGAAAATCGGTGGCAAGGAAGTCGACCTGTCAAAGGCGACCTCAAGCACAAAAGTTGAATCACGTGAATACGATGTCGTCAAAGACTCGGATAAAATGCAAGGGGTATTGACCACCGACACCTACATGTGCCCACGTTGTGACTGTATCGAGGTCTTCGCCTACCTTCAACAAACTCGTTCATCTGACGAACCAGAGACACGTATGCTAACCTGCAAAGATTGCAGTCACGGCTGGCGAGAATACTGATTCACTCAGTAATCAGTTTCCACACGTGGTGCGAGGAAGTAAACGACTTCCCCTGCTCCATCGTTGAATGAGAACTCGAGGCGGAGTGGGAAACTTTCTCCGAAGCCAAGTTTGACCGTTCCCAACGAGGAAAAGACCTTCGAAAGCGGGACGAGGTAGGTCAAGGAGTACTGGCTGCGTGCAGGGTTCGCACAGGTGAGGGATTCAAGTTCATCTTTCTCAAAACTCACTGTGACCGAATCGGTTTGTCCTTGGACGTGAACTGTGAATGACGATGCATCGATGCTGAGGTTGACCAGATCTCCAACTTGCTTGGCTGCTCGTAGGGCTTGAGCGAGGGCAGCGCCATCCATCTCGATGGAGGATGGGATGTCAATGCTGGGCAGGTTTGGGGAGTTGACCGTACTGGGGTCCAGTGGACGGATGTTCCGGTCAATCTTGCCGAGGTTCAGCGTGAGCACACCAGTATCGGTGGTGTACGCCATTTCAATGAGGTCATCAGCCCCACCGAGGCTAATCAATTCCTTGACCTTGCGCAATTCCAATGCAAGATCTGTTTCTTCCAATTCCCAGGTGGCAAAGGCCGCTGCATCGACTTTCATATCGATCATGGCCACGTGGGATGCATCCACTACCGTGGCTTGCATTTTGTCTTCCTTGAACTCGAACCGTGCGTCTTCTACGACGACGTTCAAAGTTTCAACGATCTTGTTCATCAAGTCCTGCCGGGCTGTGACGTTCAACATGAGTTCATCCCTCTCTAATCTACAGCCCATCGCGACGGCTTATGAACTTAGCACAAAGGGGGCATGAAAGGAAGCCATCATGCGCGGTTCTCCCACCCATACGAATTCTCCGCGCATTTGGATGCTTTTTATACTCCACATGGATGTCAACGCAATATGAATAGATACACTCGACGCATGATTGCAGTATTATGCACCAGCCTGATTCTCTTATCAGGTTGTCTCGGCGGAACTGGACAAACGGATGGCAGTGGAGATGCCGGAATTATTCCAACAGCACAAGGAAGCCAAACAACGGTCGTAAATGGAAATTACCTCCCGATTGTTGAAGGTGAGCAAATGGGCACTACCACCGAAAACATCTCTTGGGCGTGGGAAAACCAAACGACAACCGTTACAACAACTTCCCCCGACGGGAATGTGACCACTACCACTGAAACAACTTCGGGTTTTTACAATGGTACGCTCATAGGGATGAACGTGACGCTTTATCATAGCGCCATAGACCCTGATGGAGGCCCCCTTGCCATGGGCTGGGACATGAACCTTGATGGAATCGTGGACATTCCCGTGAGTGCCAATTCTGGGTTTACAACAACACATGTCACACTCAATCAATGGCATAGCATTCCTTTCTCCAGTATGAAAATCACGACTGTTGCGTTCATTGCAACCGACAGCATGGGTGACAGAGGCGTCGAGTTGGTCGATATCTATTCCACCACGCCACAGGGCCCTTGGTATTCGAGCCTCTACGCATTCAGCGGAAAGGACGCTCAAGGTACCCCAGGTGCTGGAACTGATGACAACCTCATCATGGTGACAATGGACCAAGGTGGC
>JAURAI010000028.1 GCA_030829545.1 Candidatus Poseidonia sp.
CCAATATTTTGCATCCTTCGCCATCACGAATGGGTGGATTGGCGGATGGCTGTGGTGGGATTTTGTTCTCATCCCAAACAGAGCAGTGGATTTTGCGTGGTTTCACACGTTCTTCTCCGCAGGATTCCTTCACGGTGACGCACTGCATGTCTTGGGTAATATCCTCGTCATTGCATTGGTCGGTGTTCCTCTGGAGCAACGGTTGGGTGTACGCCGATTTGCGACAGTCTATGCGGTTGGGTTGTTTGGAGGCTCGTTCGCTTGGTATCTGTTTAATTCCGCATCAAGCACACCCTCGCTTGGCGCCTCTGGCGCAGCGTTTGGTTTGTTCGGGGCATATTTGGCCGGATGGCCGAAGGACGAGATACCCTTTCCATTGATTCTCATACGCAAATGGCCTGTGCTCTACATCGCAATGTTTTATTTCGGAATGGAGATTTATCGGGCCTACACCACAATGGGGCTCAATCAAGCCAGTGACGTTGCACATATGGCTCACCTTGGTGGCTTCCTTGCAGCATATTTACTTCTGCCTAGCATCGCTAAGAATGGCCCCTATGAACTCGGCGTCGAAGATGGTGGTCCGTCCTCCACCGACAGTGAACGGTCGAGGCTGAATCGAATCAAGAGTTCGATGGTCGACATGTCGGATTTACAAGACCCGTGGACATCCCGTGGATTGGAGATTCCACGCGCTGTGAGGGACCCGCTTCAAAGCCTCATGGCTTCATCTGACGAACCCGAAACCCGTATCGCTTGGATGGAGCATCTTGCTGATACAGCGGAGTGTCCTACCTGCAGTGCACAACTTGGCGTCGTAGAGCGGAAAAACGGCCCTCAGATGCAATGTTCCAATGAACCTGAACACTTCTTCTGGCCGGAGTGATGGTCAACCTCCCCTAGCCCCCTTAGGGGGCTGGGGAGTGGACAGTTGAAGGATAGGCTCAAAGGCGTGATGCTGGTGCACAATACGGAAGTGAGTCAATTGCAACAGTCATTGTCATGGAAATCGCGACGAATTTCTTTCTTCTTGGTTCTCGTTTTTTTGATTGCAGACCTTGGTGTTTTGGCGAACGACACGGAACAAGAGGTCATTGTAGAATTATCTCCTGAATATGCAGAGCCTATCCTTGTCGAAGGATTGCCGCCTTTGATGTGCGGTGAAGAAATCTGCCTTCGTCCGGTCCGAGACATTGATCGTAACGGGCGCATCTCTGCAGAAGCAGACCAATGGTGGCAATCCTATGGCCCCGATTTGGACTGGAACGGAATGGACGACCGGCTTCAGAGGGTTCTCGCTGGCTCTGATTCCGTTTCTCCAACGGCTATTATTGGGCCTGATGGGCGTAAAACGGTCGCTGTTGTCGTCGATTACGCTTGGCGAGCAAACGATGCCGAAATCGAGACGTTGCGCTCAGTTCTTGATGCTCATGGCTGGGTTGGCGAAGACGGTGGCGCATGGTTTCAACAACTCGAAGATATCGATTCTGTTGCCGTCGATAAGGTGCCGGTGTCAGCGCTCATGGACCTCTATTCACTCCACGGAGTTGTTGTTATTGAAATGCAAAACGTCATGATTCCATCCAACGATGTTGCTGCTAAAGCCTCTCGTGCACGACCGTCAGATGTCTATTCAGCAACCGCCTACGAGCGCGATTACATCGGCGATGGCGTTGTTGTGGCCGTTCTTGACACCGGTGTCGACAATGAGCACGAATCACTCAATGATTTTGACGACGAAAACGATGCACCGGATGAAGACCCACTCTCCTACAATGACCATAAATGGGTGGCAGGATACGATGCTACTTCCTCAGCTTCAAGCGTCGATGGAACACAAGATCCTGATGATGGAAATGGGCATGGAACACACGTTGCAGGTTCAGCAATCGGTACAGGTGACAGCAGCCGTGTTCATATGGGCACTGCTCCGGGTTCGTACCTTGTTGATATCAAGGTTCTAACCGATTCGGGAGGCACCAATTCACAAGCTTCACTCAACGGAATTCAATGGCTCATCAACAACCAAAATACAGATTGGGGTCATAATTCTTCAACTCGAGGAATTCAAGTCGCTTCGATGTCGTTCGGCTCTGCCTCAACTCCATTGAATCCCGGTGACCAAGGTGACAACGGCAGCGGTTCCGAGGCTCGTCTCGTGAACGACGCAGTCAACGCATCCATCGTCTGCGTGATTGCCATGGGTAACGACGGTTCGAACCGTGTACCTTCTCCCGCAAGTGCTGACAGAGCAATTTCTGTTGGTGCTGCTACAGACCGTGGCACAATCAACCGCACCAATGACAATGTCGCAGATTATTCGAACACCGGACCTCGCATTGACGATAACGATGACGATGAGTGGGACGAACTCAAGCCTGACATCACTTCTTTCGGTTCGGGCATCATGTCAGCAACTGCACAAACCGGCTCCTCATTCCCAGGGCAACCTGCGAGACCTTTGGCAGGTTCAGAT
Source organism: Candidatus Poseidonia sp. (assembly GCA_030829545.1). Taxonomy (GTDB): domain Archaea; phylum Thermoplasmatota; class Poseidoniia; order Poseidoniales; family Poseidoniaceae; genus Poseidonia. The sequence continues at coordinate 2,477 of JAURAI010000028.1, forward strand.
TACGACGAGAAAGACGGAACGAGTATGGCCACTCCAATCGCTTCTGGAATTATAGCGCTCATGCTACAAGCAGACCGCTCTCTTGAACCACAGGAGATTAAAGACATCTTGCGCAATTCATCTGAGGCA
>JAURAI010000004.1 GCA_030829545.1 Candidatus Poseidonia sp.
TCACTCAGCAGGAACGCCGTTGGTGGTGTCGATGGTCTTACCTTCACGGGTGTCCGTGATGGTAACATCGATGGTGCAGTCGCCGCCACAGACATTTGTGCCAGTTTCTATGATGGTCACACCGTCACCGACGGACCAGACTTGGTCGTCAGTTGTTCCAAACTCGACGAGGCCGCAAACGCCGCCAGATCCGCCAGGGTTGTCACATGTTACGGGTGCTGCGCCGTCAACGGAAAGCTTCACACTGATTGAAGCCCAGTTGATGTCGCCACCTTGGTCCATTGTCACCATGATGAGGTTGTCATCAGTTCCAGCACCTGGGGTACCTTGAGCGTCCTTTCCGCTGAATGCGTAAAGGGCAAGGTTTCCATCGGTGTTGCCTTCTGCAAGGGAGCTAGCCCACACGTACAGCACACCAGCCAGAACCACGGTAATGGCCACCATCAAGATGGTAGCGATAACGGGGCTGACAGCCTCTTCATTTCGGTTTTCGTTTTTCATATTTTTGTCCTCCATTTCCCCCTTAGGGGTAGCCATGCTATGAACATCCCCATATTAAACGGTACTGACCAATGTCCTCAACCATAGGAGCAAAAACGCCTAAATTCGGCTTTTTTGGGAATGTTACTTTTTCATAAATCGCGCGCCGAGCGAGTAGAGCATACGGTTTGTAAGTCGCGAATTTCGCGAAAATAACGCGCTTTTGAAATCCAGCCTTTCGGCCGATGTTAGAAAAGTTAGGTGAACAGGGTGAGAGAAATCAAGAGGGGATGGGATGCACTCAACGAGAACTACAACAGCCCTGTTCGTTATGGGGTAGGCATGACAAGTTTATATTCGTTTTTACGGGAAAAAAACGGCCATTTCATTCAACGGTAAGAATTTCTGGCCCGCCAGATGTCACGTGTACAGTATGTTCGAATTGCGCAATGTTGCCACCATCACGGCAGCGCAGCACATGGTATGTCTCAAGGAATCGAATGCTGATCAACTTCTTGATGAGCGCGTTCCACTTGCTTTGCAAACTCGCCTCATCTGCATCTGGGAAGGGTTTCTTGAGCATGGGGAAGGCCCAGCGCTCGGCAAAAGGAAGCGTGGAGTAGCGTTCCTCAAGATTGCGTGCCATCTGAGCCCCAAGGGGTTTGAGTTGGTTTTTAGCACGGGCTTTTCGGCTGGTCGTCAATCCTGTTACGCGATAGATATTGGATGAATGCGAGGGCCCAATATTTTCGATAAGCCCCGATGAGCCCGTTGTATTGAACGGTTCAATGGCGTAGACGCCGCCTTCTTCGACAACTCCTTTGAATCCTTGATTTTCTTTTCCGCACGCATAGGAGGGGACTGAAACGCCAGCGTGTAATTCCCAGGGTTTGAGTTGGTGTCCACAGAGGTTACGAATGGGTTGGAAGCCTGCGTCCAATGAAGGTTGAGCGGCCGCCTGACCCACTTTGTACCACGGTGTCCCTGGATGAAGCATTTCGACGGCTGCGTCACGTGCCTCTTTGGCCGCTTTGATTTGTTCAGTATGTTGATTGCCATTACCGATTTCAAGTGTGAGTGCATTGTCCCCGATGTGTCCTTTGATGTGTACGCCGAAATCAATTTTCACAAGGTCTCCTTTCTCCAGAACGGAGTTACCGTCCCAGCCCTCGACACCTTCTACCAAATGGTTGGTTGTGAAGTGTGCGGCAAGGTCATTCACGGCAATGGTCCCCGGAAAGGCAGGTTTTCCACCGTGTCGATGAATGAAGCGTTCTGCGGACTCGATGATTTCATGGAAGGTTTTACCCGGCTGGAGTTCGAGCTTCATCGCTTCAAGGGCACGGCGAGCAACATGGCCAGCATCTCGCCAGTATTTCAGTTGGGATTCTTCAACCATTCAGCCACGTCATGTGTAGGTATGATGCCCTCTCTCATAATGCTTACCTCCCAACCAGCACCGGATGACTGTACATTGAGAATGGTGCTACCTCGCCCTCCGGGGCAACCACCGGGAAGAATAGCATGGTCGGGTAAACCAAGTTCTTGACCTGCAATTCGGGCGTCATCGGCGGGTGTTTCGCCAGATTCATTGGCGCTTGTCGCAGTGATTGGGCCGACAGATTCGACCAAGAGTCGGGCGATTGGATGAGCCAAACATCGCACGGCAACCCGTTCGCCCCCCAATCTTGGGTCAAGCGCCTGATGCGCAGGGAGAATGAAGGTAAAGGCGCCCCGTGGAAAGGCATCTTCAATGCGACGTACAAGATCTGGAACCTGTACCAGTTCGCTGGCCTGATCGAGTGATAAAACACCGAGGCTCACCGGTTTATCGGATGAGCGTTGTTTCAATGTGAAGAGTGCGTTGAGGCCTTTCGTCGTTGGCAGACACGCCAATCCGGGAAGTGTTGAGGTAGGATACGCAACAACACCGTGATTGAACACGTGTTCAAGCGTTGCTTCAGAAATCATGGGTCGCCCTCAGGAATGAGCCCAGACGGTGACGTGCTGTTTGGCGACACGTTGTGCAAGGGCCTTATCTTCAGTTTTGACCATCAATTTACCACTTGGGTAGAGCGTCAGGTCGCACGGCCCGGTAAAGGTCCAACACAATCGTGAACGAATACCAACCTCATAGCCTTCAGCCTCAATACAGGTTCCGACACGTTCGAGATCGATTGAGGTAATATTGTCAGGAACAATCTGATAGGAGCTTTGGTTCCCGCAAAGTTCCATTGCGAAGCCGTCACTCATGATACGGCCTCACAAATCATCAGGTCGGCCTGGTGGGCCGGACGGAGGCCCGCTCGGAGGACCAGAGGATGGGCCGGACGGAGGCCCGCTCGGAGGACCAGAGGGTGGGCCGGACGGGGGGCCACTTGGAGGACCGCTTGGTGGGCCGGACGGAGGGCCACTTGGAGGACCGCTTGGAGGACCGCTTGGTGGCCCAGAGGGTGGACTCGATGGGGGACCGGACGGTGGACCCGATGGAGGCCCGCTCGGAGGACTGCTTGGAGGACCCGATGGCGGGCCAGAGGGTGGACCGGACGGAGGGCTGGATGGGAGCGGCGGTGGTGTTGCCGAGGTCTCAGGTTCTAGCGCTGGCGGGGCTTCAAGAGGTGCAGGTGGTGCCTCAAGTGGAGGACTTGGAGCAGGCGTTTCATCCACGGGTGGCGGGGTGATAGGGGTTGACAAGAGCGGGTCCAAGGCCGGTGTTGGTTCAACGGGCGCAGAAAGTGGTGTTTGAGCAACAGGTGATTCCTTCTTTTCCCATGGAGGCGTTCGTGGTGCATCGGTATCTTCCTTGATTGAAACAGAGTCACCTTTGAGCACCTTGGTTCCACCACCCTCCATATTTTCACCGACATAAGAGGTCATAATGATGGAGTCGGGGTTGATGATGCCTCGTTCCTCTACTTGTCCGAAATCATCGAGATGGTTGTCAAAAGCACCGCTGAAAAGACTGGTTCCAATCGCGTTGCCAAGTTTTCGGCCCTGTTCTGCCTGGAATTCAAAATCTGCTTCGTAAGGGCCGAGGTTCATCGATTGACCGCCACCGGAGAACTCGAAGGACCATGTTCCTGTTTCCATTCGAGCCTCGAATTTGAATTGACGGGTGAGGCCTGGTCCAATTGAAGAAATGCCTTCGGTCGCTTCGAAACGTTGGCCCTTGTCTGTAACGATGGCGGCGTCAAGGCCGCCGACCGGAATTGAGGATTCGTTGACCAATTCAACAACGACCAAAATGACGTCTTCATCATCATCGTCAATTTCCATTGTGACGGCTTGCAGATGAGCATGGAGGGAGCCGGAGCGGGCGCTGTGGTCGTCACTCATGTCCTTTCACCAGTGAGGACTGAGAGGTGGCTATACTTCAAAGCCTTGCTGAAAATGAATGAATTCAGCGTAAGCGGAGACGCGTTTCAGATGGCAAGGACCAGTCCACAGCGGCTACAGTATGGTGATTGACATCAACGGTTGTCCGATACTCGGAATCAACAGATTGTGCGTTGTAAGCGTCACGAAGGCCAAACCAGAGGGCTCCAAGAACTGGGATCAAGTAAATCAATTTGGCAAAGGCCCGCGGGCCCCAATGATGTTGTTCGAGCATGGTACCGTTATCGTGAACGATGGCGATTCGCAGGCCACGTTGGGCGAGTGAACGACCCATCGTCTGTCCTGTATACTTGAAGTAAAGATAGAACGCAGCCCCAAATAAGAGCCAATTGAGAATAAAAAAGGCAACATAGCGAGGACCTTCAAGGACAAGACTGTAACTGAACAAGGTCGGTAAAAACTGTCCCCGTGTGAACAATTGCAATACAAGACAGAGCAAAATGACATCCAGCATGAAGGCTGTGACTCGCTTCCATGATGGTGCAATGAGCATGCCTTCGGGGGCAGAACCGAGGATGTTTTGAGCGAGTGTTCCCCCTTTGACAATGGTCACTGGGCTTTCGGTCATGGCTTGAGGTAGGGCTTCTCCTTTGTCAAACTGCGTGTTCACTCACAAGGTCACTGATTGGTCATGTGCCAGGCAAAGAGCCCCCGTTCTTCGGCCCAGTCAAGGTAAGCTCGCCAGTTCGGGTCGTGGCGCAGTGTGGTGGGGTGTCCGAGGACAATCAGCCCTCGCTTGGCCCGGGTGATGGCAACGTTGAGGCGTCGATAATCCGACAAAAATCCTACTTCACCCGCGTCGTTGGCGCGAACGGTTGAGAACACGATGACGTCTTTCTCCCTGCCCTGATAGCCGTCAACACTCTTGATCTCCAACCCACCATAAGGCTGGCCGGCCTCTCGACCGCCTGCTTCATCAAAGAGCTGGCTTAGAAGACGAACCTGTCCGTTGTAGGGAGCCACCACACCAATGCCGTCGGCTGTAATATCGCCCATGGCCAAGAGGGCATCAACAATACCCAGAACCTTTGCTGCTTCATCACGATTGGAACGGCTTTTGCCTTCTTCGTCGACTTCCTCCGCTCCAGCCACAGGAATGAATGCCATCGGATGGTCCCAATCCGGCCACAGGAAACCAGCAGGTGGAGGGCGTTGATCTGGCGTACATCCATCCTCGAGGCGATTCTCATAGAACCGCGCGCTTGGAAATTCCCGAAGCACAGGATGCATACGATACTGAGTGGTGAGCATCATGGAATCAAGACCGCATGCAATGAGGCGCTCAAATAGAGACCGATTGAGGCCACCGGATTCCGCCTTTCGGCTGATGACTGTTGGCGGAAGTTGTTGATGGTCACCAACCAAAATCAACTGGCGGCATCCTTTGACAATTGGGACAAGTGAACTCGGTTCGCTGGCTTGTGTTGCTTCATCCATGAGAACGATTGGGAATTTCCTCGATTCAAGCAGACGATGCCCGCATCCAATGGTCGTGGCACAAATGACCTCGGCTTCATTGAGAACTGTTGCTGTCATGGTATCTTCCATCCTGCGGATTTCCTTTTGATTGATGCTGATATCCCTGTGCATCATTCCTTTCTCTTTTCCTCTGAGTGACGGAAGGGCTTTGCGGAGTTCTCGTTGTTCATCCTGCAGGAAGGCCAGTTCCTCCTGCATCGGGTGGTGCTCCAACACGGCGTCCAATGTCGCTTCCCTGAGTGCTTCGCGGACCTTGACGGGCCGACCGATTCGTAGGACTTTGACGCCCAATTCAAGCAAGCCCTCAAGCAAATTGTCAACCGCGACATTGGATTCTGCAGTTGCAAGAAGAGGACCGCTTCCCCGCTGGGCCAAAATACTCAACAAATGAACGGCGGTGTAGGTTTTTCCCGTACCCGGTGGACCCTGAATCAAGGTAAGGCGTTGGTCAAGACCCGCATGAATGGCAGCCTGTTGAGATGCGTTGAGGTGGTCAATCTTTGGCGGAGGGCCACGAAGGGTTCGACGGCCTCGTATGTCTGGAGGAAGAGCAGCGCTTTCGTTGACATCAAGGACGTTGGCCAAAATTAATTCTCGCAGAACAGTTCCGCCCTCACCCTCTGTCGAATGAAAGGTCGTCAGTGCCTCATGCATGCGATCGTGAGCCACGCGGTTGGCGCCCCTGTCCAGCCGCCAGCCCCCTTTCTTGACGTCCTGCGGGCGTTCACCGACCACGACTCGAATTCTAGTCGGGCCACGGTCGAGAACCACTCCCTCCACGACTTTCTCCCCCCACGGACGGGAGCGAGAAATAAGGACGATGTCACCGGGTGTAAACCGATGGTTGGGCATCCGCCCGCCTGCTTGACGTTCAAACACGATGATGTCGTCACCGAAAAAGCGCCCCTGGGGTCGCGCACTCAGGTCAAACAGAGCCACACCGGCAAGGATGAGGCGTTGCTTTGTCCACGTCTTCCATCGTTCTTCGACCAATTGAGTTTCGTCGTCCAGTTCCTGCTTGATCAATTCAGTAAACCGTGTGAAGTGGTCTTGACTGCGGCGCCAACGATCGGGCATGGGTTCATCCTTCGCCATGGGTGGCTCGGGCGATGAAGCGCTGCTCATCCGCTTGACAGAGCCCTTGCGCGCCATGCACGAACCAAAGCGGTTCGCCTCATCATCATATGGATGAAGAATGAAGTATAACGAAAGCGGGAAACCCTCATTCTTAAACACACATTCAACGGCCGAAGAAATGGGTGGGTAGGTGTTCAGTCGCAAGAAGAAGGACAAGGACACCATCGGTGAGACTTGCCCCTATTGTGAATTCCTCAACGAACTCGGTTCTGAAACCTGCGCTCAATGTTATTATTCATTGAACAAATCTGCAAGGGAACAGCCCATGGCTGAACCGACGACTTCGGGAGATGAAATCATGAGTCTTCTGATGGGTGAAAATGAAGATGTTGAGGATGAAAAGCCTGTTGTGGAGGCTGTCCTTTCACTTGACGATGTCACCGTTGAGGTGGACCAATACGCACTTGCTGAAACACCCCAAGACGGCGATGAGGCACCTCCTGAATCCTTCGAATTCATCAGCAGTTCAGGGCCAACCTTGTCCCAAACCGTTGCCTCCACTCACGAGGAGGAAGAACATCACCTCACTCCCGATGACATGCCAAGTACGCCTGTGAAATTTGAGATCGATTCGGTAGACCCGCTCGATGAAGTCGCTGAGCCAGTTCATACGGGGAAAGGAGGTCTTTTCTCACCCAGCATCGCCACGCCAACAGACGACGATTTGTTGGGGAGTGTTGGTCCGAACCCCGCCGATGCAACGCCTGACCTACCTGATTTGCCCGATGAGGTCGTCGCCACTCCGTCTCTTGCTCAGGCCACAGCAGCTGAAACTCAAGTACCAACACCCGACCTCCCCGATACAGTCGTTGAAGCAGCCTCTCCTGCACCGGATGCTACCCCACAAACTCCCGCTCCTCAGGCGGCCGTCGCCGCTGTCGCTACACCGCTGTTACCCGACCTTCCAGAGGATGATACAGTCGCAGAACCTGTTGCCGAGGCCACCACTGCTCCGACCGAGGTCGCTCATGAGGATTCAGCGACACCACCTCATGACCCAAATCGTATCTGGCCTTGGCCCAAAGCCGATGCTTGGGGCAACACCAAAATTTACCAAGAGGTTGTGAATGCTATGGAATTCATCAAACAAGGACAGATGGAATCGGCGGCCGCAACGCTCGATACACTTGGTCCACATCTTGACCTCAATCTTGACATGCTGCTTCATATCTCTGTGCTTATGCAACATCTTGGCCGCCACGACCACGTCAAGTGGACGTTGGACATGGCTGCCTATGTGTACCCTACCGACCCACACGTTCAACAAGCACGAGCCCAACTTCTTGCATAGGTGAGACCATGTTCGTGACGCCCGATTTAGAGGTTGACGAATACCTTGTTCTTCGCCCTGCATCAAAGGGCGTGTTGCCTGAGATGCTCGAAGCATATCACGAGGATTCACAGGCCGCCCAAACCGCCTTGCCGTGGCTGAATCCTTCGGATGACATTCGCCGACAATTGCGTGACATGCTGTACGACATCGAATCCCAACACGGGACAGACCGTCTCCATTTTTGGTCCATTCATGACCAAAATACCGGCCGATTCGTTGGCCTGGTCGGTTTGGGTGATGAGTTGCAAGCCCCTCAATCAACCTACAACCTCGGCTATTGGGTGCGTAAGGGCCATCGGCGTAACGGCATTGCCTCACGCTGCGTGGATACCGTATTTTCTTGGCTCACCCAACGACCTGAATTCACCACGGTAGAAATTGCCGTTCACCCTCACAATGATGCAGGTTTAGCGACGGCTGCAGCAGTCTGCGAGCGATGGAACGGTGAACGATTGCCTGAATTCATCGGCATTGAATTCAACGAGCGAACCGTCCCTCACCACCTCCATCTTGTTGATGTGAGGCGAAGGGAATGAGCGCTCAAACATGGCTGACAGTCGACAGCGATGACCTGCGTCATCTGCCCGTGTATCAAGGCCACCCGACGCGCAGTAAGCAGCAGTACGAAGGAGAACATGGAATCCTGTCGTTGCGTTTTCGGCAAGGTTGGAGCGGATTTCTCGCATGGATGGAAAGCCATGATGCCTGCGTCACGATCTTCGTGATTTCTGATTTACTCGAGCAGGATGATTTCTCTTCCTTGCTCCGTGATGCTCTGAACCACTTTGGTACACGTCTGACCGTTGGCTGTCACGGCCACACCCATCGTTCCTGGTCAGCGTGGGGTGAAGACAAAGCTGGCTTTGCGGCCATGTTGAGTCGTTCTACCGCGTTGCTCAAGGAGCATGCAGGTGAATCGTTCCGACCCTATTTCCGAGCACCAAGCGGCTACGTGGCGCCTTGGATGGCTGAGGTTCTGGCGAGTGAGGGGTACAAAGTAGACTCGTCGGTCAATCCGTCCTGGCTGGTTCGGAAAAAGGCCGCAGGACACAGATGGAACGAGGTTGCACAAGCAATGAAGACCAACGGTTTGGTTGAACGCCCGTGGCTGACTGCGTGGTCTCTGCCCGTCAACGGACCTGCTCTGTTCAGATTCCCTCTTTCACTTCTGGCTCGCCGCACTTGGAAAGGTACTGGCCCAGCCTTTACAGAATCTGAATTACACTACGTAGAAGATGAAAAAAGAGTGCATGCAACCGTTTATTGTCATATTCTTGACTTCGCTCGGAATAAAGGAGAATGGATTCCTCCCCTCAATCTTCATCGGGCATAGACCCAAGTAGAGCATCCAACCTCAATGGCCCATGGCCATTATCAATCTTGCAGACAAGTTTTCGATGTTTTCTGACCACTGGTCTCCGAAAGTAATTGCTGAAATGAATGATTATCAGTTCAAATTGGTCAAGATCGAAGGTGAATTTGTATGGCATCAACACGAAGATACTGACGAAGTTTTCATCGTGATGAACGGGACAATGCACATCGAATTTGACGACCACACGCTGACCCTCGAAGCAGGCGAAATGGTGGTCGTATCCAAGGGTGTTCGTCACAAACCGTATGCAGAGGATGAATGCTGCGTGATGCTGGTTGAACCGAGAGGCGTCGTGAATACGGGTGAAGCAGAAGGTGAACTGACTGCAGAAAACGACGTATGGATCTGAAGTTAGTCACCACGGGTGCTCGGGTCGAAATAGGTCGCACCCTCTCCTTTCGAATAGAGTACTCCATTGACTTCTTTTGCGTCAAGAGATTGTTGAAGAGGCCCTGCTCTGATAAAGTCTCGAATAGCAGTTCCTTTGTTAAATCCATGAATGAATAAAACAGTTCGCGATTCTTTTGAAGCCTTCATCGATTCGGATTTGATACGCTCTTTTGCTTCATGCAACCCAAGATTGTGCAGATCGACTTCACAACAATCTCGGCTTGGACTAAAGCCACATGCTTGAGCAGACTCGATGTCCAAAGTTGAGTGATGCTTGCGCGAAGATGCGGAGCGAGGTTTACTGTTCCCGTAGAGGTGACGATTGAGGCGACTTGCCTTCTTCGACATGGAAAATTCGTTGCTTTGAGGCTATTTAGCCCTTTAGCGAGGGTCAATTGCCCCTGCATCAGTCGCAGCAGCTCTTCTCAACAGGGTCTTGCGCACAGAAGCAGGTCTTGGCCGGCTTGATGGTTGCACGAGCACTGCGCTCATCGTAGAGAGCCGAAACAGCAGCGAGTTCTACAGGAGCATCGCCACGAGCTTCGAGACAGAGTTTGAGCCCGAGCAGGCCCCACATGTTGTCCTTCCAAAGGTCAATATCGGCGCGGTACACTTCCTCTGCTTCCTCGATGTGGCCTTGCTCAAAGAGCAACGCACCCAAAATGTGTCGGACAGGTTGCATCTGGCCCCAAGGCTCGTTGTAAGCGAGGTTGAGGGAGAGGTCAACGCCACGTCGCAACTCATCAAAGGCGGCGGTGAAGTCGTGGTCTTCGCCGGCTGCCTTAGCAAGGAATTGGCGGCGGTATTCGATTTCAGCCTCCAGAATGGCGGCGTTCACATTCAGAATGGACGGGCCTTCAGCAGGATCTTGGTACATCAGATTGTTGTGCATCACTCGGCCGGCCAAGGCAGGGTTGCCAAGGGCTTCTTTGAACAACACCTGTTCGGCTTCGGCCTCGGGCACCATGCCCTTGGAGGCGTAGGCGACACCACGAGCGTAATGCTGAGTGGCGATGGTGGCAGGGAAGACATCCTTGTCGGAATACATCGGTTCAGCGAGAATCTCGTCCCACTTCCCGAAGCGAATCATGACGTGCCAAGGCATTGTGACATAAGATTCGAGGAAAATCGCACCCATCGGGATGACCCCAGCGAGCATGAATTGGACACCGTGGTCGGCATCCCCTGCTGGCAGGGTATCGACAGCCTTTCGAGCGTATTTGAGGGCCGTCTCGTATTGACCGTCAAACATGGCACACCACACGATGAAATGGTGGTTGTGCATGCGATAGAACTTGTAAAATTGTGATTCGTTTCCAGTCAGTTCCACGTAGCGGTCGTCGGCTTCAACCGCCGCAATGTTGCACTCGATGGCTTCCTTCCACTGTCCGACCCAAGCGTCAATGTGCGAGGGCATGTGGACGAGGTGGCCAAGCCCGGGCATGGCAGTACGGAGTACATCTGCTGCTGGAAGCGCCTTTTCCGGGAAGGGAGAGAGTTCGAGGGCGTGGCAGTAAAGATGGCAAAGGGCAGGGTGAACTTTGGCCTCATCGCTGCTGTCAAAGGCATCCTCCATGATCTTCACGAGCAGGAGCGTGTTGTCGTCCGCAGGGGTGATCTCGCCTGTGGTCGTGTTCTTGTCCCAGAGTTGCCAAGCCTTGAGGTTCATCAGCGCCTCAACATAGATGGTGGCGACGTCCAAGTTGCCTGCGTACTTCTCGTAGAGGGGCGCCATGGCTTCGGCGAACGCCACGTTCAAGGCCGGGTCGTTGCCCATGTTGAGCACGGTGGGGTCGGCGGCGTCTCGGGCTTCGGCTGAATGTCGAGTCGATAGCGCACGAATGAGGTCTTGCTCAAGTTCGGTGCAGTGGTCCATCACTTTCAGTGCTTGTTGAATGGGGTCGTGGCCGGAGCCAAGTCCGGGCGACCAGTTGTAACTGGAGGATACACAGTAGGCGATTCCCCACCAAGCCATTGCAAAATTTGGTTCGATTTCAGTGCATTGAACAAAACAGGCAATTGCTTGCTCGTGGTTGTAATTGAGCATGTGTCCGAATCCTTCAACATACATTCTCCTTGCATCATCGCTTTCACATGTTACTTGAGTTGCAAAGAAGTAATTTTTCTCATTTCCAAAGTCGTAATCAGAAGGGGCAAGTGACATAGTTGGCCGTTTTCGGGTGTAAATATAATCCCTTGCATTGGATTCTATCAATACTCTATTGTTTTAGGGCAGAAAACCTACCGTATCTTACCGGATTCTGGAAATTGGTGGTTTTTTGATTCAGAGGGAGGTTCGCCGCAGATGGGCGAAACTGTTCAAAATTCACAGGTCAGTAATATCAAACCGCTCGCTGGAAACTCCGAAATCATTCTGTGCATTCTCGTACACTTCAGGTTCAACCTTGCCCTCACGAACCAAGGATGAAAGAGAAGCCAACGCAACTGCTGCCCCATCAATTTCAAAGAATCTACGCAATGATTCCCGGGTATCTGAGCGGCCAAAACCATCGGTGCCCAAGACGGTGAAATGTCCGCTGACCCATTGACGGATCATATCTGGAACCGCTGCCATGTTGTCAGAGACCGCTATTGTAGGGAGATCTTCGCTGAGCAAGGTTTGCACCCATGGCTCTCGTACAGGTTGAGTTGGATTGAGTCGATTGTAGCGGTCGCAGGCTAAACCTTCTCGGCGTAGTTCCCCATAGGAAGTTGCGGAGTAAATCTCACAACGTACGCCATACTTTTCGAGTTTCTCAACCGCATCAAGGACTTGGACCATGATGGGCCCCGAACCAATAAGGCGGACCACGGGTCCATCGCCCTTTGGAGCACCACGAAGCAAGTACATGCCCTTGATAATACCGTCATCAACGCCTTTTGGCTTGGGCGGCATCGGGTAGTTTTCGTTGTATACAGCAATATAATGAATGACATCTTTGTTGTCCTGGTACATTTCATCTACACCGTAGCGGATGATGGCGGCCAATTCGTAGGCAAAGGCGGGATCCCATGCACGAACTGCTGGATTGGTATGAGCCATCAACAGAGAGTGCCCGTCTTGATGCTGCAGGCCTTCCCCGTTGAGGGTCGTCCTTCCCGAGGTAGCCCCCATGAGGAATCCACGAGCGCGCTGGTCGGCTGCTGACCAAATCAAATCGGCCACGCGTTGGAATCCGAACATGGAATAGAAGGTGTAGAAGGGGATGGTGGGGTAAAGGTGAGTGGAATAAGAGGTTGCAGAGGCAATGAATGTGGAGGTCGCTCCGGCCTCATTTATTCCCTCTTCAAAGAGTTGACCTTTCTGCGATTCTTTGTACTTCATCAGCACTTTGTGGTCCACAGGCTTGTAGAGTTGGCCTTCTGGATGGTAGATTCCAAATTCTGCGAAGAGTGGGTCCATTCCGAAGGTTCGGGCTTCATCTGGAATGATCGGAACGACGCGCTTACCGAAGGCTTTGTCCTTCATGAGTGCACGCAAAATTCGCACAAAGGCCATCGTCGTTGAGACTTCCATTGCCCCTTTGGTTCCTTGATCAAATTCCGCATAGGCTGCTCTATCAGGAAGTTCGATACTCTCGGTTGGCGTCACACGCTTGGGCATGGAGCCACCAAGTTCCTGGCGTCGTTGTGCGGCATATGCAACCAGTTCGGGAACATCTTCGGGACGGACATAGGGGTAGTCTTCAAGATCCTTATCACTGAATGAAAGGCCGATGTCATCGCGCATGTACTGCATCGTTTCGAGGTCTGCCTTTTTCTTTTGATGCGTCGTATTTCGTCCTGCAAAGGCAGGTCCGAGACCATAGCCTTTGATGGTCCTGATGATCACGACGGTTGGCTCGCCTTTGTGGGCGGTAGCCTGTGCATAAGCAGCATGGAGCTTGCGGAAATCATGGCCTCCCACGTCAGCGCAGAGGTCTTCAAGCGCAGCGTCGTCAAGATGTGAAACCAACGTTGTAAGTCCCGGACTGTTGAATAATTCTTTGCGAATCGTTGCGCCATCGGAGGTCATGATGCGTTGTTCGTCGCCGTCAACAAGCCCGTTAAGACGGGCTGCGAGCAAGCCTTGTTCGTCTCCTGCGAACAAATCATCCCAGGAACTGCCCCAGAGCACTTTGATGACGTTCCAGCCAGAGCCACGAAAACGTCCTTCGAGTTCTTGGACGATTTTTGAATTGCCGCGGACCGGGCCGTCGAGACGCTGCAAGTTACAATTCATCGTCATCACAATGTTATCCAGCCCTTCACGGCCAGCGAGAGAGAGTTGGGAGAGTGATTCGGGTTCATCCGATTCTCCATCGCCCATTGTGTACCAGACACGCGAGGCGCTCGTTGTGATGAGTTCGCGGTCCTCGAGATAGCGGTTAAAGCGCGCCTGGTGGATGGCCGTCATGGCACCTAAGCCCATGCTCACGGTTGGAAATTCCCAAAATTCAGGCATCAAACGCGGATGTGGGTATGAAGACAGACCTTTTCCTTCGACTTCTTGGCGAAAGTGTTCCATATCCTCGTTCGTGAGGCGGCCTTCGAGCCAAGCCCGAGCGTAAATCCCTGGCGAGGCATGCCCCTGCCAGTACAAATGGTCGCCAGCACCATCTCCGTCCTTGCCGCGGAAGAAATGATTGAAGCCAATTTCCCAAGCGTGTGATGCCGATGCATAGGTCGAGATATGCCCGCCAATGCCATCGAAATATTTGTTCGCCCTCGTGACCATCATCATGGCATTCCATCGAATGACGCCGTGGAGGCGTTCCTCAAGGTCAAAATTCCCCGGGTAGGCGCCTTGATCTTCAGGATGAATGCTGTTCAAGTAGGGCGTGTTCACAACGTCAATGTCAACACCCGCCTGCTTGGCTGCGTCGAGGGTGGCATGCAGAAGGCGTTTGGCTTCCTCCGAGCCGAGACGTTGCTCAACCGCTCGAATGGAGTCCTGCCATTCTTGGGTTGAAACAGGATCTGGGTCCGGTTGAGTTGAACGACCCGAGAAGCCCATGCCATGTCCCCCTTGCTAATGGGTCAATGGTGAGGGTTTTCAATCCCTCGCTTCCAACAAACCCGTTTTGGATGAGAGAATAATGCCGTAATTCCCCCGACGGGTCAGCGACGGCGGCGTCAAAAAGCGCCTTCTGTGGCTCAATTCATCGTTTGACGGGGTAATCAATAAAAGCCGACCTTCTCAGCCGCCCTTTATGTCCGTTGAGGCTATGGTACAGAAGATGATTGATGAATTGAACGAAGCCCTTGCAGATGCTGTGAAGCATGACAAGGGTAACTCTGCCGCTGGCACCCGTGTCCGCAAGGCAATGCAAGCAGCAAAGGCTGCTGCACAGGACGTTCGCAAGAAGGTCCAAGACGACAAGAACAACTGAGTTGGCCTTCAGGCCAAGGTCGAACGACCATGCTTGCTCCTTCGTGTGGATACGTTGAATTGATGCCTTGATTGAGAGGCGAACATGCAACCCCCACTCAGTGGAGTCAAAGTCCTTGATCTTTCTCGAATTCTTGCAGGACCTCATGCCGCGCAAACGCTGGCTGATTTAGGGGCTGAAGTTACCAAGGTTGAGGCTCCTTGGGGAGATGATACCCGATCGTGGGGACCTCCCTTTCAGACAGGTTTTGGCAAGCATCAGGTTGCCTCCTACTTTCTCTCAGCCAACCGTGGCAAGGTCATCATCTCGGCAAATATCAAGGAAGAAGCGGCTCGCATCCAAGCGCTGATGGCTCAAGCTGATGTCATCATTGAAAATTTCAAACCTGGGACGTTTGAGCGGTACCTTGGAAAAGCGCCGAAGAACGCAATTATTTGCAGTATTTCGGGCTACGGGCAAAACGGCCCCCGACGGGACGAGCCCGCTTTTGACCTCACCATGCAAGCGAGAAGTGGGATCATGTCCATCACTGGGGAGAAGGATGGCCCCCCCGCAAAGGTGGGTGTTGCCTGGATTGACGTGATGACGGGCATGAATGCTGTCAGTGCTATTCTTGCCGCCCTCTTGGTTCGAGAACGAACCGGAAAGGGTTCGCACATTGACATTTCACTGTGGGATACGGCCATTGCCGCACTGGTCAATCAGGGCCACAATGCCTTGACCGGAATGGTGCCACAACGCATGGGGAGTGCCCATCCCAACCTGGTACCCTACCGTGTTTTCGAGGCCGAGGATGGATGGTTTGCCATTGGAGTAGGAACGAAGCGCCAATGGCTCGTGCTCGTCGAAGCGCTTGGCTTAGAAGCGCCGAATTCTTGGAGTGACAACAGCGTGCGAATTGCTGAACGAGACAAGGTTGAGGCGCTTGTGCAATCTGCCGTCAAACAACACGCTCGCACCGATTTAGAAGCGATGCTGAGTGGAATTCCATGTGCGCCCGTCAACACTGTGAACGAAGCGTTACAAGATAAACAATCAGAGGCGAGAGGCGTTCTTGATGAATACAAGGGCGTGACGACACTGGCCAGTCCGTTGCGGTTCATTCAACCGTCAAAGGAAAACAGTGATGTTTGACCGCCTTCGCGAATCAAGCCTGCTTCCTTTAATTTCTCAAAGGCCTGATCCATTCGACGTTGGCTGAACTGTCGCTCGACTTGGAGGAATTGTATCAGTCCCTTGCGGTCGACCGTTCCCTGCTGCAAGGCCTCATCAGGCACATCAACTGCTGGATGGTCAAGGAAAATCTCCCGAATTTCATCCAGTCGTTGAGGTACTTCCTTTCCTTTGGCTTCGCATACCGCTTCAATTGTGATGTATTCTCGAATGAGTTTCAGGCCCGTTTTTGGCCCAATGCCTTTGATGCCGGGGTGGTAATCAGTGCCGATCATAATGGCCAGGTCAACTAGTTGTTCACGGGAGAGATCGTTTTCCTTCAGCATTTGGTCTAGGTCAATAGATTGGGCGTGAACCACGCGTCCGTATCGCTTGGTACCGTCATCCATGAGATTGCGAACCAATACTGGAGAGCCGTAGAGCAAGGCGTCCCAGTCTTGTGTGGCCACAACGTCGAGCTGCCCTTTGGCCGCCATCACGGCGGCTTGTGCTTCCCCTTCTGCTGCGGCAGTTACCCAAGGGACGCCCAAAAGGTCGAAGAGGCGTTGCGTTTCCTCGACCATTTGAGGGGAATAATGCATAATCCGTGCTGCCATTTTGTGTGCCAAAGCGAAATCACCTGCTGCCAAGGCTTCCTTGTGGATCGCTTCTGCTTCTTCACGGCGCGCCCGCCGCGCCGCCATTTCATCGGCTTTGAGATCTGGAGACTGTCCGTCAAAGACGTACACTGGCTTGATACCCATACTCAGCAAGGTGGTGGTGCGATGAAGAAAACCCATCAGGTGTGAAACGGGGTTGCCATCGTTGTCGCGCAGCGGCATACCGTCTCCTTGTGGAGAACGGTCCCGCATCGTCGTGAGGAATTGGAAGGCAGTGAGGAAGGCGTCGATTCCGACCCGTTGTCCCGTGAGGGCTTTGAGAGTGGTCTGTTGGGCAGGTGCAATGTCTTTGAGATTACAGCCCATGACAACATCAACAGGTCACCCTATGTAGGCATTCGCCTGCGAGAGCATCAAGAAGGCAAAGCGACAGGCATGCTTCATGGGCGGTGTCTTGGCGTGCTTACGCGGCTGGCACCCTGCCTTGGCACTCGCTGAATTGAAGGCGCTGCTTCCCGAAACCACTACGACGGCCACAGCAGTTGACCGATGGTGGTGGCTGGAGGGTGAACAAGCATCACAACGTCATGATGTTCTTGGGATGAGCAGTGGACTTCAGTGCTTCCTCAAGGATGCCGTCGTGACTTCCACAGACGGCTTGCTTCCAGCGGATTGGTTGGAAGGCATGCGGACCTCGTTGCTCGCTCACCCGGTGTCGGGTTCAGTCGCCGTACGAGCTTGGAAACAAGGCGGTAAAATTCCCTCGTGGAGTCTTTCCTCTCTTGCTGGAGAATTAGGTGGGCTGCTCAACGACATGGGTTGTACCATTGACCTCGATACGCCTGACCATGTACTCGCCCTCATCGGTGACGGCCCGAGTGCTTCACTCGCCTGCGGATGGATGGAGGGTGACGGGCAGGCGGCCTTCTCAAGCGGGCAGCGACGCGCTGGGGAACGCCCGTTTTTCAAACCCGTCAGCCTTGATCCTCGCCTCGCTCGCCTTGCCGTGAATCTCGCCTCGGGTCCAGCAAACCGAGGCCCTGTCGTGGACCCGATGACGGGTACTGGAGGCTTCTTGATCGAAGCGTCGCTGAGCGGGCGTGCCTGTATGGGCCTCGACATCCATTCTGAAATGGTGGTGGGGGCAACGATGAATTTGGCATGGGCCCACGATGACGACGTCCCTTCAGAAAGTTCTGTCAAACGAGGAGATGCCACACGCCTCGAAGATGTGCTTCCAGATGCATGGCTCGGCAAGGTGGCTGGTTTTGTTCTCGACCCACCTTACGGCAGAAATTCTCACGGAAGCATGGATTCAGACCAATTGCTTGAGGCTGCGATGACCAGCGCTCATGCGGTCGCTTGCCGAGATGCTGGTTTTGTTCTCATTCTTCCGATGCATCCGATAATGCCTCATCCGATGGCACCTCTGCCGCTGGACTCAGACATCAACTTGCTCAACGGGGAATGGAAGGAACTCTTGACGATGGTTGAGCGATGTGGATGGAAACCAGTGAGCGTTCATGCTGAACGCGTGCATCGCAGTCTCAGTCGCTTGATCCTTCACGCAAAATACGCTCCTCGAGATTGAGAAGGGTGAACGCCATATCTTCGGGGGGGTCAGGAAATTGGCTGCGATGAGGGCAGCCTTGGTCCAAGACTGCCTCATCCTTCGTATCAAGGACATAGGGATAGGTCTGGCATCCTTTTGGCCGGATCTCGTAGACCGAACACAGTCCCTCTGCTTGAGCATCGGCTGAATCTGTCAGCAGAAAAACGCAGGCACGTGTATCTGCATTGTTGAGCAATGTCAAAACGCCGTCGTTATCAACCGCAAAATCATCCTGCGCCATGCCGGTACGACGTTGCAAACGAGCGGATTCAGCCTGTGTAATGGGCATCGTCGTCTCGCGACAACACGCAGAACATCCCGTTGGGATGCAAGGGAGTTGACGCGCCATGACTGAGCCAAGTCACCCGCCTTCTTCAAGAAGGGGGGGCTTCTCGGGGGGAATACGGGCGATTAGGGTAGTCTGGATATCCTTCCGGCCTTCGGAGCCGGAGACGGGGGTTCGAATCCTCCATCGCCCGCCATATGCGCATCACGCGCCGCTCGCCAGACTCATCAGGAATTCTACCTGCCTCGGGTTGATGGCATGAGGACTCCGTTCTTCGCGAACCTTAGCGATAGCATCGGGCATGTCCATACCTCGCAACCACATGTAGAGGGATGCGAAGGTCCCTGCACGGCTTAAACCGCCCATGCAGTGAACCACAACCTTCTCTCCTTCAGGGATTGAAGCAATGATGTTGTACAATACTGGACGTGCCTGCTGCATCCATGCATCGGTCGGAGCCCATGTATCTGGGAGCGGTAAGTGGTCCCACTGCATGCCTCGCTTCTGCAGTTCTTCCGGCAGAGCCGTGACGCGCAATACATACATGTCTTCTTCTGTGATGAGGCTGATCAGTCGCGACACACCCATATCTATCAGGGCTTGAAGGTCGACATCGAGTTGACGATCCCAACTACCTGTTGATGCCACAGGTTGATATTTACCCGGGCACAAAGTGATGCCCAAGGCTCCCTTGTCACCCTCAAGCTTGACCCACGAGACGTAAAGCGGGTGAGTGGTGCTGTTGCGCACTCAAACACCTCCGTTGCGGTAGCGGTTACCATAGGCCCACATGGTGCGCCAAACATCAAGGCATGCATCGTGATACTCCTCGTCGACCACGCTGTTTTTGAAATTGTCATACTCCATGTTGTTCACATAGTGCTCCATTGCACGCGCCACAACCGTTCGATGGACGATGGTGCGGTAAGGGTAATCCGCATTTAGCAAGTGGTTGATGCCAATTTCTGGAAAGAGAGCTTCGATGTGACTGGGGTGGCGTGCACGAACGAGCAGAAACTCTGGAAGGTCGCGGTGGGCTACGATGGAGAGGAAACCTCCGGAGATGTACAGCCACATTCAGGCCACCTCCATGCCATATGGTTGTGTAGGCGCCTCAGTTTTCTCTTGGGGCGTCGCTTCGTTTTGTGGTTCAAACGCTTGACGTACCAATGTCCACTCGTCGACAACGAGTTCAAAACCCGCCAACACGTAAGCCTCTCGCAAAATGGCGAGATAGCGATAGGCCCTTTCCTCATCGATGACGAGCAAGACGCGGGCCGTTGTGTGGCTAAGTGGTTGGACTAACACACCCCCTGCTCTGAAACCTTCGTGGTCTGGAAAACCAAGACAGGGCTCATCGTGGAGAATTGTTTTGAGCCAGTTCTGAGTCTCATTAGAGCTCGCTAACGCCTTGTTTGCCAACGATAGTTCGGGTAGGTCTAGGTTTTTTCCGCCGTGGTTTTTTACTGCTGTTTTTCCTTTCATAATTCTTCCTCATTTTGCCCTTTGGAGCTACTTATGTATACAATGATTCTAGCATATAAAAACAATTAATTTTAATCGCCTCATTGCGTTGTATCGCCTTTTTTTCAGAATAATATTATATCGGTTTTGAAGTGTTTATAAGGAGCGGAAAACCACCATAATATATGCGCCCTCAATCAGCTCATGAACGACCCTCACTTGATGACCTTCGAAGTACTCGATTCATCGTCCGGACAAAGGGGGTACACATCACTCATACGCGTCGTTGGGAGAACACAAAAATTCTCAAACAACATACACTTCGCCCTACCATAAAATTTCTAGAATTTCTCGATGGGAAATCAGGGCCAAAAGGGCGGCGTAGCAATCGACACATCGGGGCTACACCAGATGATTCTGTATTACTTCCTGGGGCGCCACCGAGTAACTATCCCCATCAATTGCGAAGTCATATGGCAAATCTTTTTGCCATGAGTGATAAACAAATTCAAATTCTCTTGGAAAACAATCTCGATTACAAACCTGGTAAAAAAGGCCAAGTTGGTATCGTTATGCCGAATTTAGATCACGCCATCACTGAACTCTACCGAAGAATGATTGTGCGTAACCCCATGTTACGCCATCATGTTGCCTTCAAACGTCAATGGGCGCCTGCGATTTGCCGGCTGATTGAACTTCATGCCTCCATACGTTTTGCCAAACCATTTGACCTCAATTGACGGGACCCCGGGGTCATCCCAAGAGCGGTTTAAGTTACCAGAAATCAAGATTATCATGAGAACAACATGCAAGGAAAAGGATCACAGAAAAAGGCCCGATTGGAACGATTGAAGAACGAGATCTTCGAATACGTATCTCAAACACCTGGAGCATCAGCAGCTGATATTGTGGCCTTTTTGTCGAATGAACGTAAAATGCGAAATCACGGTTTAACCACACGTAAAGTCGGTTTATTCATCCCCCGTCATCTCAAAGAAACCATCGGATTCAGATTGGACACTTCCACTGGGAAGCGAATCTACCACTGCACGGCTTGAAGCAACACCACATTCATGCTTGAGTGGCGCTTCGCCCAACCATGGACTGGCCTGAAGCCACCACCTCTGCGGCGCTCTTCCCATCCTTTACGGGCACGGAAGATGGGGCAGTACCCCACTTTACAGATGGCCAACCTGCTTGGATGCTGCTCGACCCCAACAGCAACGATGGTTTGAAAGCCCAAATGAATGCCCTTGAGGGAGAAATCGAAATCGAAGAAGATGGTTTCTTCACCGCAGGAAAGGGCATCATCATCCATGCAAGCGCTACCGTCGAGGCTGGCGCCTATCTCATTGGGCCATGTTATATCGGGCCACGGGCCGTTGTTCGCAGTGGCGCCTATGTACGTGAGTATTCGTGGATCTGTGCGGACGCAGTGGTCGGCCATGCTACAGAAGTCAAGCATTCAATCCTCCTTCCTCAAGCCAAAGCACCTCATTTCAACTACGTTGGAGATTCCATACTCGGAGCGAATGTCAATTTAGGTGCTGGGACAAAATTGAGCAATCTGCGAAACGATGGAGGAGAAGTGCACCTTCGCATCAACGGCCAACGCATGGGAAGCGGATTGCGTAAATTTGGAGCAATTCTTGGAGAAGGTTGCGCCTTGGGGTGCAACAGCGTCACCAATCCTGGCGTCGTTCTTGGATGCAAGAATGTCGTTTGGCCCAACGTGACGGTCACTGGAGTTCACGGGCCAAATGAGGAACATCGCTGAGGTGAGGTTGGTGTCAACGTCATTCTTCGGAACCGATGGCATACGGGGCCAAACCTCCTTGGATGAGGTTGATGAAGAAGAAGCGATTCATCGAATCCTCAATGAGCGTACGCTCACGCCTGCTTTCATGCGCATCCTCGGCGAAGCGCTTTCTCATGCATCAGGCTCTCAACCGGGATCATCGGCACGCGTTGTGGTCGGTTGGGATGCACGCCCACACAACGAAGCACTGGTCGCAGCTTTGACGCTCGGGCTTCGTTTAACCGGCAGCGAAGTCATCCATATTGGCCAGTGCGCCACACCAAGTCTTCACGCTGCCGTATTGGGCTTTGATGCGCAGATGGGGTGCATGATCACCGCAAGCCACAACCCAGTCAGTGACTCGGGCATCAAGGTCTTCGATGCAGGAGGCTACAAGTCCACTCGGGCTTTTGAGCAAGAGGTCAGTCGTACGCTCTTGGCGCTCAGTCAAGAAGACCGAGAAGTTGACCATGTTGACCGCGAAATGCTTGCCTCACCTGATGAAGAATACGATGGATGGGCCGTTCAGGCCCACCAAGATTGGTTGGCTCAACGATGGACGTTGTTTGAGCATCACTTTGGAGGTTTTGAGAAATCCCTCACTCAAGGACGCTTCGCACAACCCTTCATTCTGGACTGCGCTGGCGGCTTCCCTGCTTCTTGGTTGGCTCAATTCCTCACCGCTCGCGGCATCGTTTGCACTGAGGTGAGTGGTTCTGCACCTGCACTCAACGATGGTTGTGGTGCAGGCGATTTCTCACCAACGGGGACATGGACTCGTGAAGAAGCGGCAACTGCTCATCACGCACTCTTGAATGCACTTCCTGAAGGTCGCCCTGGTCAATGGGTCGGTGCTGCGCTCGATGGGGACGGAGACCGATGTTTATTGATTGAAGCCACGGAAACTGGATACCGCGTCGTCGACGGCGATGGTTTTGCTGCTCGCCTGATGGAAGCCGGCCGTAATAGCGGGCCGTGGACTTTTGCTGCAAGCATTGAGTCCGACGTGGCTCTGTCTGGATACGTTCAATCCATGCACGCTGAGAATTCGGTCCTCGAAACAGCAGTTGGAGACCGATGGTTGTCCTTCGCGCTAAGAGAACGAGAGGGAAGTTGTTTTGATTCGCAAGCCATGCCTACGGTTCTCGGTATCGAAGATTCAGGTCACGTCGTCATGCCTGCTCCACATATCAGCGGCAGAGGAGGATGGAGTCTCGTTGGCGACGGAGCAGCGACGCTTTGCGCCGTCCTCTTGGCCGCAGACCGCACGAGTTCCCATCGCTTTGAACGCGGGTGGAAGCAACGCGTGTCCATTCAAGAGAGCCATCGTGAGCGATGGAACCGTGATGCTGATCTCTTCAAGAACCTCAGTACGAACCTTTGCGAGCGGCTTGCTTCGCTTGGTTTTGAGGCGGCAGAACGTCGTATTGACGGCGAAGACAACCTCCTTTTGATTCACGGTTCGTCCGACGAAGGAGTCGTTTCATTCGGTGTTCGAAACAGCGGCACCCAAGCAAAAACAAGTCTCTCTCTCCGCCTCTCCCCGGGAATTGAACCTGCACCGTTCGCAGGTTTGCTGGATGAAACAAAGGCTGTTTTGGCCTCGGCCTTGCAGTGATCTCACTGTGCCGCCATGTCGGCTTCGTTCGCTTGGGAAAGCGCCGTCACCGCGAAAAGAAGGGCTGCTGAGGCAATCAGCATCACCAAAGCGTAGAGGGTGGAAGTTCCAGCAATAACCGCCGCAGCTGCGAACATCCAAGCGACCAGCAAATCCACTGCACCTATGACACGCCAGGATTTTCGCAATGTGATGATACCACACAGCCAGGCTGTCGTTGATGCAATCAAACCTGCAAGGGTCAACCAAACCAAGGATTGTGATAACAAGGCAGCAGGATAGAGCAAGATGTGGATGGCCCACAGGGCTGAAGAAAGCCACAGGCCTTGGTCGCGAAGAACAACGACGCCCGCCCAAAGTACCGATGCGAGCCCCACCAAACCAGCCGTGAGCGTTGGCGTAAGTTCAAGTCCCGCAGGCTCAAACACCCACGGTGTAAAGGATTGAAGCATGAACGGGATGGCGATTACTGCCGTTAGCATGACGGCAGGTTGAGACCAGGCCAAGGCTCTGCGTATGCCAAAGAGAATCGCAAGGCCACCTGCGGGGCCCAAGGTGAGAACAGAGGCTCCAACGACCCAAGCACTGCGACCTGCGGCTGTTCGGTGGTCGGGCAAGTCCCTGCGCAAGCGTTCGCCCTCAACCCAATCGAAAGCGACGACCATGGCTAAGAGAAGAAGTTCAATGACAAAAATGGGGGTCGTCCACTGAAGAGTTTCTCCAGCGAAGGGGTCAGTCATGAACGGAATTGGAACTTCGCCACCAACCAATAACGTCGCTAGACGGTCAAGAACCAGAAGGGCAAGCACTGCTTCAAGAGCACTCGGAATACGCAAACCAAGGTCATGACGTCCCATGAGCCCCATTCCTGCCAACAAGAGCAGGGTTCCAATCATGACGAGCTGATGGGTTGCATCATCGCCGTCGAGAACGCCCGTCGTCATACGTCCAGCGAGATGCACTGCAACAATTCCAATCATGGCGACTGCAATGGGCATTTCAACTCCCGCAAGGTCGGGAAGCCGAAGCCCGATACTGTTGGCGCGCAGACGTGCAAGGCCGACGAGGACAATCGAAAAAGCAGCACTGAAACCGAGGGCCATCAAGGCAAAGGTGGTGGCGTAGGCGATCCAGCAAGAGATGAGAAAAGTGACGCCTAGAAAGAGCATCAAAAGAACCGGCTGATAGTGGATATCTCCGACGAGGAGATCGTTGGAATCGCCCGCTGAACGCCTCGACCGCTTGCGTTGTTTTTCCGCAAGGTCAAGCAATTGCACATCAAGTTGCTTGAGTTCAACCGTCGTTTCCCCATCGGTGGTCGTCGCTGACGAAAGAAGGGCTTGCATACGGCCACGTTTTTCGGCGTACGAGGCTTCTCGCTCCTCGCGTTTGGCCAGCGCCTTGAGTCCTGCACGGACCTCACCTTGGAAGGCAAGGTAGGAACCGGTGCCGACGAAGAGAGCCAGTGCTGAAAGAAGGACGACTTCTGATTCAAACTGCTGCCCTGCCAAGGCCATGCTGATGAGAACACCCAATGCAGCCACGGTTGGGGGCAAAAGTACCTCGACGTGCGTCAGTCGTTGAAGGTACATGAGCAAGGAAAGAGTTCCCATTGCCGTAAGGGCAAAAAGATTGGTTGTTCCAGTCATCCATTCACTGTGGCCCACAAGGGTTGTTGTACGGGCAGGGCTGAGGGAAACGATGAGGAAAAAGGTGGTGACAACCGCCAAATGAAGCGTGAGGAGACGCCCTGGTAGGGCCTGATGGAGTTCCATTTCACGTTCGTCAGCCCCGTTGGCCAACCTGCGTTTTGATGCGAGCAAGAGGACGAAACTCGCCGCAGTCAAGGCCGACGCCCAAATCGCTTCACCACCAAATCGCCACGCCATCGCCATCGCCGTGACCGACCAAACGATCAACAGGGTACGAGGCTGTCCATCATGGCGTTCCTGCCAAACCATGCCAGCATGGGCGAGGAGAAGCATGGACATACCGAGGTACAATCCCGTTGAGGTCAAGCCACCTGGACGAGTGACTGCGAGGAATACCACGCAAGCCATGATGAAACTCAAATTCCATAGATTGAACAATTTCGAATCTCGCAGGCGGGCACTGATTTCAGAAAATCCAGAAAGTCGGCCTGCGAGGTTGAGATTCGCCTCGCCCATGCTCGAATTGACAGCGACCTGTTGGACCATCAGCAAACAAAGCCAAACGCCCATATCCGACTCGTTGAGAACGATGGGCAGCAGATCTGCGCTGACGATTCTACTTTCGAAATCCGTGGCGAAAATGAGCAGCCATGCATAAGGTGCGAGAACTGCAACGCCCGCCATACTTGGTGATTGTCGCCACACTGCAAGCCCAGCAATACCAATCCACACCGCTCCTTGGGTGACCAATAACAGGCGGGCACCTTCGCCACCATCGTCTGCAGGAATAAGCAATGTCAGGAGAATAACGGTGGCAAGCGAACCCATCCAAAGTACGTGGTCAGAGACCTCGGTTTGGTGCTGAAGTAAGACGGTTAGACAGAGGACTGCAGCGATGCTAGCAAAGATGGAATAATCACCCAAACCCCACGGCCATTCAAGGGCAAGGGTACCGGTATCAAGCAGGGCGAGCGCTGCAAGCATGAAGGGTAGAGGGGCAAGCACAATGGGCATCAATTGAGTCCATGAAACGCCGCGGACGACCAGATATGAGGCGGTAAAGGCCAAGGTCAGTAAGAGCAGTTGGGCGAGGGCGTATCCCGTTTCTGCCCGATGAGCCCCGATGGCCATCAAAGCTCCAACCATGCCCAAGGATACCGAAACAGCCCAAAGCCCTGGCTTGCCAAGACCGATGGCCTGCACCGCTTGACTTAACCAATTCTCGTGATGAACAAAATAAGCGGCCATGCCTGCGTTGGCAGCCGTGACTGTCGAGAGAAGGAAGAAGAGAGTCAAGTCATTTTCAATGGGCAAGAGCGTGAGTGATAGAATGGTCCAATCGTTCGACAGCGCGTGAATTCCCACCCATAAATAGGAAATGGAAATCCCGAGACTGGCGAGGTTTCCCGAAGCACGCACCCAAGCCAATCCATGCATGAGAGTCATGGCGACCACAATAAAAACCGCAATGCCGGTTTCTCCAAAAACAGCACCCGCTGAACTTCCAACGGCAAATAATACCAAGGCAGCCTGCGCCGCTATGGCGTCCTCATCATGCCGGAAAGCGAGACCGACGTTGAGCGCCACCAAGGCGAGCAGAAACATGCCCAATGTTTCGTTAGGGCTAAACGGACTGGAGTCAAGCCAGCCCCAGCTCCATGCGTCCAAAGCAAGACCGTAGAGTAATTTCATCGAGATAATAATCCATGTTATGCCAAGGAGTTGCATCGACGATTGGCGAATCCATCGTTCACCGAGGTAAAGACCGACCAGTGCCATGCTGAGCAAACCAATCGCACTGATGACGGGGGAAAGGACGGTGCCGACCAAGGCCCCAATGGCCGTCCAAACAACCACCATGGCGACCATCAATCCGCGCCCTAGTTGCTGTTCGCCATGGACTGCAAGATTGGTGACCGAATCCGATACCTCGGAAGATTCCTCGGTGTCCTTCATGGAAAATAATTCACCCATGTCGCCAACGGCATCGTCTCGTGATTTCTCGGCCTCTTTCTTCACAGGCGTTTTCGCTTGGGTGTCTGGCTGTTCAACCATGAATGCCCCAAGGTCGAGGCCTCCTCCCCGATTGAACTCCTTCTCACGAAGAACATCTTCGCTCTTTTGGGATGGGGCTGACGCTGTGCCCTCCCGCTCCATGGGGGGCTGCTTTGTTCGTTTGCCCTTGAAGTTGCCCGATGGTTGAGGGGCTGAATGGTGCATTCTGGGACTCTCAAGCATTCACCGTAGGCGGTAGGTGATAGACCTGCGAGGTGCAAAATACTGAGGTTGATTCTCGTGTTGGTCGTCGTTCCAAGCCAAAAGGGACAAAGAGGGGCGGCGGAAACGCTCGACATGGGCGGCGTCCACGGCACCCCTTCAGGGGACCTCGCAAAACACGGAATTTCACCTTCTGGTGACGTTTACTGGAATCTTTCTGCAAAGGAATTGATCGACCTTGCCGTCGCTCGAGGAGAAGGCGTTCTCAGCGCCCATGGAGCATTGGTGACCGAAACTGGAGAGCGAACCGGTCGCTCACCCAATGACAAATTCATCGTCGATGAGCCAAGCATTTCTGAAGACGTCAATTGGGGCGATGTCAACGTTTCCACCGACCTAGCGACCTTTGAGCGAATGCGTGCTCAAGTTGTTGATTACCTTTCCAACCAAGATTCATTGTTCGTTCAGGACCTTTACTGCGGAGCTGACTTCTCTGAAGCCTTGCCAATTCGTGTCATCAATCACAACGCCTGGCACAACACCTTTGCGCGAAACATGTTCATTCGTCCCGAGACCGCCCAACTCGAAAAGCACGCTCCTGAGTTCACCGTCCTTCACGCTCCTCACTTTGAGGCGGACGCTGAGAAAGACGGTTTGAATTCCCAATGCTTCGTCATCGTCAATTATGCTGCCAAAGAAGTCATCATCGGCGGCACCCGCTATGCTGGTGAAATCAAGAAATCCATTTTCTCAGTCATGAACCTGATTTTGCCCAAAAAAGGCATCCTGCCCATGCACTGTTCTGCGAACACCACCGGGGAAAATACTGCCATTTTCTTCGGCCTTTCAGGCACGGGCAAAACGACGCTTTCTGCCGACCCCAAGCGGGCCCTGATTGGGGACGATGAACACGGATGGGGAGCGAACGGTGTATTCAATTTTGAAGGTGGGTGTTATGCTAAACTCATCGACCTCTCGCAAGAAGATGAGCCAGCAATTTTTGGAACGACACGCAAGCACGGAACGGTCCTCGAGAACATTGTCTTGGACGACGAGGGCGTGCCCGACTTTACCGACACCAGCAAGACGCAGAATACACGAGGATCCTACCCCATTGAGTTCATTGACAACCGCACCATGGACTCCAAAGGTGGCCATCCACAAAATGTCATCTTCCTGACCTGTGATGCCTTCGGCGTTCTCCCACCAATCTCTCGCCTCACGCCCTCACAGGCTGCTTACCACTTCATTTCAGGCTACACCGCCAAGGTTGCGGGAACTGAAATTGGTGTCAAGGAGCCCCAAGCGACCTTCTCGGCATGCTTCGGAGAACCGTTCATGCCCATGCATCCGGGCGTTTACGCCGACCTCCTTTCAGCCAAAATGGATGAACACGGTTCAACCGCTTGGCTCATCAATACGGGTTGGTCAGGTGGCGCTTACGGCGAGGGCAACCGAATGAAGATCAAGTACACCCGAGCCATGCTCAATGCGGCCCTCGACGGGGATCTGAACGATGTGGAATTCATCACCGATGCTCGCTTTGGTTTCGAAGTACCAACCGAATGCCCTGGTGTTCCCTCCGATGTCTTGCAGCCTCGCACCACGTGGAACGATGGTTCAGCCTACGACGCAACGGCAGACAAGTTGGCCACGATGTTCAATGAGAATTTCAAGCGTTATGAAGAAGGGGTCTCTGCAGAAGTCAATGCCTCTGCGCCAGTACCCATCGCTTGAGTTGTCAATCGACCGTGCTTTTTGTGAGGCCGCGTCATTTATTGCTTGACATGCTGACCGCCTCGCATGAGCAAGCCCCTTCATGTCGTAACTGGGGCCTTTGGCTATTCTGGCCGATGGATTGCTCACCATCTGCTCAAGCAGGATGTTCACGTCCGAACGCTGACCAATGCGGTAGGGCGAGACGATCCTTTTGACGGAAAGGTTGAGGTCCACGGCCTCGATTTTTCGGACATGGACCGACTTGTAGCATCGGTTCAGGGAGCGGAAGTTCTGTACAATACGTACTGGGTGAGGTACAACAAACGGCAAAAGAACTTCGCCCATGACGCTGCGGTGGAGAACACCCGTATCTTGTTTGAAGCAGCACGCCTCGCAGGGGTGAAGCGCATCGTTCACTTCTCGGTTGCCAATCCCACCAAAGCTCCAAATTGGACCTATTTTGAAGGGAAAGTTCAGGTTGAGAAGATGCTGGAAGCGTCCGGGCATTCTTACTCCATCTTGAGGCCAACCGTACTCTTCGGTGGTGGCCGCAATGTCCTCATCAACAACATCGCTTGGATGCTACGTCGATTTCCAATATTTGGCGTGTTTGGATTTGGCAACTACCCCATTCAACCCGTTCATGTCGAAGACGTCGCGGAAGTCGCCATTGCACAGGGCAAGGTGGCCGAGAATACCGTTGTCGACGTTACTGGGCCCGAAACCTTTCGCTACAAGGAGTACATTGGTCTGATGTCGAAGTCGATGGGCTTGCGTCGGATGATCTTTCCAATCCCCCCGATCATGGGATGGATGGTTGGGCGCATGCTGGGCGTGGTTCTCCAAGATGATGTTATCACACGCGCTGAAATCAAAGGCCTGCGTCAAGGTTTGATGGCATCTGATGCTCCTGCATTAGGTGAGCGAAGGTTCAGTGAATGGATTGCCGAGCACGGTGCATCCTTTGGTAAACGCTACCAAAACGACCTGAAAGAGCGGAAGTATCGCAAGCCTTGAATTGCGTCATGAGGCATCGAGAACAAGAGTTCTCGAACCGCAGGAATTTGTTCAAATCGGAAGCGTATCTGGTTGGGCGCGCGTGCCGAAGCGTTGGACGCTGCCATCGCTATCGATGAGGAATTTTTCAAAATTCCAACGAATATCTCCCGAACGACCGCTCTCTGTTTCAGATTGGTTAAGGGCTGCAAATAGAGGCACTTGTGAGTCCCCGTTGACATCAACCTTTGCCATGAGAGGGAATGTTACGTTGTATTTGCTGGACGTGAATTCACAGATTTCATCGTGTGTTCCCGGCTCTTGGGCTCCAAATTGATTGCAGGGGAAGCCAACCACTGTGAGGTCATCATGTGCTTCATGAAGTGCTTGAAGGGCGGCATATTGAGGCGTAGCGCCGCAAGCACTCGCCACGTTGACCACCAACCAACGACTTCCGCCCAGTTGACGAAGTGTCGTCTGCTCTCCACTCATAGTAAGAAATTCAACATCAAGAATATCAGTCATATCTCGCTGTCGTGGCCTCTCGTTATCAAGATGTGCATGGTGTCAGGCAAAGCAAATCCTCTTGAAGTGCCTCTATGTGGTCAGTCCATGCAAGTCCTCATGGAAACCAGCGCAGGAAACATCACCATCGACCTCTTTCACGGCAGTGCCCCTGATACAGTGGCTAATTTTGTCAAACTCGTGAACATGGGGCACTACGATGGATTGCACTTTCACCGTGTGATTGAAGACTTCATGATTCAAGGTGGATGCCCTCACTCAAAGGACCCTCAATCACGACGTGCTGGTACCGGTGGCCCAGGATGGCAAATTCCTTGTGAGCCCTCCGCTCTTGCACTCAAGCACGACAAGCCTGGAGTTCTATCCATGGCCAATGCCGGCCGCAACACTGGTGGCTCGCAATTTTTCTTGACCACCGTTGCTACACCGTGGCTCAACGGAAACCACGCTGTATTTGGTGCGGTCAGTGAAGGCATGGACGTCGTCAAAGCCATCGAAGGTTGCAAGAAAATGCCCGGTGACCGCCCGTCAGAGCCACAACAAATCATTCGCTGCACCGTCATCGAGTGAGGTGGACAGATGGTCGTTCTCGCCGTGCACGGAGGTGCAGGTGGTGACGGCCCATGGCGTGGTATGACCGACGCAGACCCACAACGATTGGACTGCATGCGTCTGCTTTTGTCGGACATCGGTCAGCGACTGGACAGTGGAGAATTGACTGCCTTGGAAGCCGTGACGCAAGCGGTCGAAGCCATGGAAGACGAGGCCTTGTTCAATGCTGGACGTGGTTCTGTTCTCGATGCTTCAGGGGCCATCACGATGGATGCGAGCATCATGCGAGGTAAGGATCAGGCAGCTGGTGCCGTGGTCGGTGTCAAGACAGCTCGCCACCCTATCCGAATCGCTTACCACCTTCTTGAGGGGGGTTGGCCAGTCATGCTCAACGGCGAAGCCGCTGATGCCTACGGCAGAACGAAGGGCCTTCAGACGGTTGAACCAACATGGTTGATGACCGAATTGAGGCAGGCCCAATGGGCAAAATGGAAAGCAAACAAATCTGCGCCTGGGTCAACGGATGAAGACGATGAAGCCGTCCTGGACCATGATGGAATGGGTACGGTCGGGGCTGTGGCCTTGGACAGAGGTGGAACCCTTGCTGCGGCGACTTCAACGGGAGGGATGACGGGAAAACCAGACGGTCGAATCGGTGACACGCCCATCATTGGAGCGGGGACGTGGGCTGACCGAAACGTCGCCGTATCCTGTACTGGTGTCGGTGAGGCCTTCATTCGGACCTGTGCTGCTCGGAGTTTAGCAGCCTATCATGGTACAGAATCCTTGGTTGCGTCAGGTCAACGAGTCTTGGACGAGGTTGCTCCCTATGGAGGGCGTGGTGGCCTCATCGCTGTCAATGCCGCTGGCGAGGTCATCGTTCCCTTTCAGACCATGTTGATGTATCGCGGCACCTATGTGAACGGCGAAATCAAAGTAGGCATTGGTCCGCAAACCTACGATTGATTATCGTCCGTAAGTTCATGACCCGTGGGCATTGCGTACCTCTCATGCCCGTGGATGCCGATGAAGCATTACGCCGGGCAACCTTGATTCGTAGCGACCCTTCACTCGCTGGCGTAACCCGCAAGAACATCGCAACTGGCGACGATGAAGTCGAGTGGTCCTACTTCACCCCGGATGGAAGCGCCGTTGACGAGCCGGACCTCATACAACGATGGAATTCACTTGGCTTACCGCCGGCCTGGTCCGAGGTTTGGATTTGCCCCAACCCCCGAGGTCACATCCAAGCTACAGGTCGGGACGTGAAGGGGCGTTTGCAATATCGATATCACAGTGATTGGACGGAAGTTACCACTGAAATGAAGTACGATGATGTCGTTTATTTCGCGTCCCAGCTCCCTCGCCTTCGAAGGCAAATTGAAAGGGATATTGAGGGGAAAAAACTGACGCTTGAAACGGTCTCTGCACTGGTGGTCAAATTGATTGACCTCTACAACATTCGTGTGGGGAGTGACGAGTACGCTAAAGCCAACGAATCCTATGGATTGACCACGCTTAAATCAATGCACGTTAAGCACATCAAAGGCGAACAGGCGGAAGGACGACACGATGTCGTGTTTACATTCACTGGAAAATCTGGAAAGGATTGGGAAATTAAAATTGAGGATGATCATTTGGTTGACCTCATCTTGCGTACCAACCGCCTGGGTGCAAAAGATGCAGACCTCTTCATGTATATTTCAGAAGCCGGGAATGAAGTCGACCTCAAGGCAGAGCACATCAATCAATACATCCGAGCGACCAGTGGTGAAGGCTTTACTGCGAAGAATTTCAGAACCTGGGGCGCTACCTCCCGTTGTGCAGAGCGATTGGCGTTTTTGTCCTCAAAGCGAACTGCAGCCGAGATGGAAAAATGGTTGAAATCCATTCCTTCGGTGGAATCCATGGACAAATTGTGGTCTGAAGGCGACTGGGAAGTGCCCACCACTGACGCCGGGTGCAACAAGGCCATGCTCGCCGTCATCGATACCGTGGCCACCGATTTGGGCAACACCCGAACCGTCTGCCGTTCCTCCTACATCCACCCGTGGTTCCTCGACGCATGGAGCCAAGGACGATTGGGTGAAGCATGGGCTGAGTTCGCTGACATGCGAGCCATGGGGAACATGACGGCGGGCGAGAGCACCACTCTGCGCATTCTCAAATCGGTCATCAACGCTTGATTTCGAAGGTGAGGTGTGGCTGCTGCTCGTTCGAGGGTGGCATTTCTTTGGTTGGAGTATAAAACCACAAGACCACCGCCTCGATAAAGAGTACGATAGACGCGATGAACATGAAAACGTCAATCACTGTATGAATGAGGGGTTCGATTTCACCTACAGTTGCTGGATTGGGTTCGTACGCCATTGAAAACAACCCTATGCTCAGCAAGACGCACGCAACAGCAAGGATTTTTTTCAATCACGGTGGTGCAAAGGTGTGAAATGTTTCGTGGAGTATTGGGATAAGAGCAGTTGAAAATAACGACAGCACTCCAAGTACGATATCGATCATGGTGTCCCGACCCCTTCTGCTTAATTCTATTTTTTCCCGTAATATGGGGCTGAGGGATTCATCGATGAACTCAAGAGTCAGTCTCAGGCATATTTATTAAACGCCTTCCCCGAGTTGAA
Organism: Candidatus Poseidonia sp.; assembly: GCA_030829545.1. Taxonomy (GTDB): domain Archaea; phylum Thermoplasmatota; class Poseidoniia; order Poseidoniales; family Poseidoniaceae; genus Poseidonia. The sequence continues at coordinate 33,810 of JAURAI010000004.1, forward strand.
ATCATGGCTAAACACCGTGCCGGCGACCGCCGAATTATGAGCATCAGTATTCCCGAAAGCCTCGCCAAAAAACTGGACCGAAAGGTCGGCAAAGGCCGTGAAGACGGCCGCTCTGCTACCATCGCCCGCTTGATTCAGCAAGGACTTGAAAGCCAAGCCTCAACCATCCCCACTCCTCCATCACAGTCCCTGCGAGCCGAAGCGCCAGATGGCGAGGTTCGCATCGAGTCAGACACGATGGGCGAACTCAAGGTACCTGCTGACCGCTATTACGGATGCCAGACCGCTCGGTCGCTGCTGAATTTTGACATCGGCCACGACACGATGCCCACGGGAGTTATCCGAGCCTTTGGCGTATTGAAACAAGCGGCTGCAAAAACCAATGTCGCCCTCAAGCAGTTGGACCCAGAGGTCGGAGACCTCATCATTGCTGCTGCTCAAGAAGTGAGTGATGGGCACCTCAACGATCACTTCCCGCTTCGCGTTTGGCAAACTGGAAGTGGTACGCAATCCAACATGAACACCAACGAGGTCATCGCTAACCGAGCCATCGAAATCGCTGGAGGAGAACTGGGCTCCAAGTCCCCTGTCCATCCCAACGACCACGTCAACCGAGCACAGTCCTCTAACGACACCTTTCCCACGGCCATGCACATTGCGGCCGCTGAAGCCTTCACGCACAGATTGCTGCCGAGTGTGCGGGCATTGCGTCAGGCACTTGCTTCCAAAAGCGAGGACTGGAAGAATGTCGTAAAGATCGGTCGTACGCACCTCATGGACGCCGTACCACTCACGCTCGGTCAAGAAGCATCAGGGTGGGTTGCACAATTGGACGCTGATCTTCGGCGCCTTGATTTCGCACTCGATGACCTGTTTGAATTGGCTCTGGGCGGTACTGCGGTTGGAACGGGACTGAACGCTCATCCCCTCTTTGCCCAAATGGTGGCTGACGAGATTGCCAACATTACCGGCCTGACTTTTTGTTCAGCGGAGAATAAATTTGCACAATTAGCGGCACATGATGCCGTTGTTGCCGCATCAGGCGCCTTGAACACCCTTGCAGTGTCCTTGATGAAAATCGCCAACGACATTCGTTGGTTGGGCTCTGGACCACGTTGCGGCTTCGGCGAATTAGCCCTTCCCGCTAACGAGCCTGGGTCTTCGATCATGCCCGGTAAAGTCAACCCCACACAAGCCGAAGCGATGACAATGGTCTGCTGCCAGGTCATGGGAAATCATACCGCCATTACCGTTGGCGGCAGTCAGGGGAATTTCGAACTCAACGTGTACAAGCCGATGATGATCCACAACCTCTTGCATTCCGTCGACCTCCTTACCGATGCCTGCAGAACCTTCCGTACACGCTGCGTGGAAGGTTTGGAAGCCGTGGAAAGCAACATTCAATCCCATCTCGAGAACTCCTTGATGCTGGTGACGGCACTCAACAACCACATTGGCTACGACAAAGCGGCCAAGATTGCAAAGAATGCACATGAGAAGGGAACAACCCTTCGTGAATCTGCATTGGAATTGGACTTTTTGACCAACGAAGAATTTGACGCTTGGGTTCGCCCTGAAGACATGACGGGCACTTCGTAAGGTCACTCTGTTCTAGGCTGATAGCCCGCAGGCGGGCCAAAGCGTGTGGAGAGTCCCACGAAGGTTGCAATGAGGGCGAAGGCCACAAAGGGATAGGATTCACGTGCTTCTGAGATACCAAAGCCGAGTAGAAATGCGACGGAACAAATGAGCATCAGCGCAACGAGATAGATAGGCCCCTCTTTGGGACGGGGGTCAATGAAATCGTAGAGATAATATCCGCCTCCAAATCGCGCCCACGCTTCTGCGAAGATGAGGTACACGGCTCCATAGGTCAATCCAAGCATCATCATTGGCAACCGAATGGAGAGTGTGCCAAATACCAGCTCAAACGAGAGGAAAATCAATGCCCAATTGTGCATGACTTGTTCGTGGGGTAAAAACATGTGAGAGATGTCCTCTCCTTCCTTCATTTGCGCAGGGAGAATCACGTAGCGAACGATGATTGAAGTCAACGCTGCGCTGCTGTAAGCGGTCGCGAAGAGAGCGGTCCCAAGATGCTGGAAGAGATTTGATGGCTCGCCCACAAGGACATACCAAAGCGAGCCTATGCCGTTCCAAAGCATGGCAAGGCCGAACATAAGCATCGTCCATGAACTAAAAGGGACCAGCCGTTCAAAACCTGTTGATTGATGCATTCGGATTTCACGATCTGCCCTGAATAAGGGCGACATCATCCCTGGTGTTGGATTTCGAACCATCCATACGACAGCACTGTGAATGACAAGATAGGCACAGCCAAAACGAAAGAGCATCAATGCGATGGTGGAAAGCGTCCCCTCTCCATACATTTGGGCAGCATCAAAGGAACCGCCATCGTGAAAGAAAACATAGGATGCTACTGACACAACGAGAATCAATACCGTCAAGCTGTAGGAAAGCACCGACGGTCGCTGGACGGTTCTGCCTTCTTCCGAGCCTGTATCATAATTCAATGCGCGACGCTGAGCATCAAGGTTCTAACGGCGCGTTTAGCCCGCTCACTCGCTTATTGACGCAAGGCCCGGAGCTTCGCTTGAAGAGCGGACTTCCGCTCGTCAATGGGTTCCTCGTGTTGTGGCTCATCCTGGTCCAATCGCCGCATGAATAATTCTCGGTCCCATACCAACACATCGCCGTTTTCACAACCGATTACACAGCGGTTTGGTGTTCCTTCGATGCAACGAATACGGTCGAAATGGCCCGTTGCTACAAGGGCGCCCGTATCGGAGGAGAAAACGGAGAGTGCCCCGCTTAGCCCCTGGGTTCGAGCAACCCACAAATGCGTGCTGTCGTTGTTCTCAAATGCCTCGCAATGAGCAGAAATCGCCTCGCCTTTTGATTCCCAAAGAAGACCTCCTTGTGCTGTTCGCACCGTGAGATGCCCCTCGTCGGTCGATGCCGCATAACCCGTTGGCAGGCAGGTCAGGGCTTCTACACTCCCGGATTCTGTTGCGAGAACATCGCCCGACTGCATGACGACAGAACCGTCGGTCTGACCGAACAGAAGGTGTTCGCGCCCCGACACCCCGCACGTAATGGGGAAAGAGGTGGGTGGCTTTGTGTGTGAAAAGGGCGGGGTGTTGCTAATATCAAGCCAGCCGCAACGAGGGCGGCCCAACCCAGCGAGGAGATGTCCATCAGACTCAACCAAGGTCCACGGGCGTTCATCCATTCGTTCCACCCATTGCTGCTCACCTTGGGCGGAGAACAACCAAATCGCAGACTCGATGAAATCGTTATGCTCGATATCGTAGACCGACGAGACCGCAATGATCTGCCCGTTCCACCAGTGAACGTCGTCAGCGCTCCCTTCGAGCGCCACGGACCACAACTCCTTGCCAGAATCAAGCGAGAGAGCAACCAGATGCAATCCGCTGGTTATGACCACAAGGTCGCCGTTGATGGCCAAGGCGCTGATTCGGTCATTGGTTTGAGTCGACCACAAGGTAGTGCCTTCTTCGTCCCAACGGATGAGTCGCCCATCCCAGCCACCAGCGAAAACATCGCCGTTCTCCATCAAGTGTACGAGGGACACGCTTTCGCCCAAAGAGCGTTGCATCCACATCGCGCCCTTGAGGTCCATGGCCGCAGGTCGATGTTCTCCAACATAAGGAGGTCGCTTCTTTGATTCGTTCAACGAGGTTCTTGCGCACATCACCAAGGGACGAGCAAGAACAAAATGCTACCTTGATGCGTTGGAACATGAGCCACATGTCGTCATTCACCGATTCCCTTGATGCTTCCAATGCAGCCTATGTTGAGGCGTTCTCGGCCAATGGTGTACCGGGTCGGGCCGGAACACACCTCTTGCTCCTCACCTGCATGGATTCACGGATTGTACCCCATGCCATCTTTGGCCTCAAAGAGGGGGACATGAAGGTAGTGAGAAATGCAGGAGGGCAGATGAACAGCGAAGTGGAGCGGGATATCGTGCTAGCCAGTCACATCCTTGACTGCCATAACATCGTCATCATGCCTCACACAAAATGTGCGATGGCGAGTTTGAGTCTACCTGAAGTACGAATACGATTGAATGAACGAAGTGGAATGGACTTTTCCTCATTTGAGCCCCGTATGATCGGGGATTGGGAAGAAACATTACGAGCAGATGTTGCCCGTCTCAAGGCCAACAAGTTGCTCAACGAAGGCGCAGTGGTCCGCGGTGCACGTTATGATGTCGATACCGGCATGGTCCATTGGGTCTGTTGACCGTCAATCGGTTAACGGTATACGCCGCCTTGGAACGGCAAAGGTGAGCACGAAAGCGAGCAGCCCAAAGATGCATGCTGAGTAATAATGACCCATCGTGAACATCGACAGAACAGATGAGGTTCGAAGCAGGGTAATGGACCCGTTTTTCAATGTCCAAACTGCGAACCCGGCTGCGATGAGGGCCAGGCCCATGAAACCAAATCCAACCAAGACATAGGTTGTCGCTGCACTGGGATCCATGAGAGGATGGTCCATTTGGCTGGGCGTCATGTCAATCGTACGGATTTCGCAATCAGCAGTATCGTTTGAATCACAAGGTTGAGCAGCAAATTCGGCAGGAGATGGGAGGGTGAAATCCAGTATCGTAAATCCAATCGGTTCAATCAGAGCGGGAGGCGAAAGCAATACTCGGTTGGAAAAGACATCCCGATGGTCGTCTCGTTCGGCGATGATGTCAACTCGGATGAGGCCAGGATTCAATCGTTGAAATTCGAAGGTACCGTCGTCTTTGGTCAGATTCTCCGTTGAAAGCCACATGTTTGAGGTCGTATTCAACCATGAAATGTACACCGTAACATTGGCGAGGCTTGCTCCTTGGTGGTCGAAGACCGTCCCCCTGAAGGTCGCAGTTTCTTCTGGAGCAGTTTGGGCTAAACGGTACACGAATTCATCGGGGCGGACCAATCCGTCATCCGGTGAAGCGTAGTCCAATCCGTTGAGAAAACCGAGCATGCTGACAAACAAAAGGAAGATGGCGATGGCGCGGCCAATCGGGTGAAGTTTGGGATCTTCTATGGTCAGCACTGCGCCTGAAGAGGCAAAGAGGAGGGGGGTTTCTTCAACCACCTCTTCGAGGTAGTCACCCGATTCTGATACGGCCTCCGCCATGGAACTGAGTAAAAGGCCAACCTACTTGATGTCAATGCGTTGCTTCCAACGGGATTTGAGCTTCTCAGCAGCGACTTTGGTCATCCAAGCGCGCATCGTTGCGCCCTCGCCTGAGCCGCGTTCATCATCTTCGACCATGGCATTGTCGTAGACGTCTGAAGCGATGCGTTCCAGTGCTTCGTCATCGGCCTGCAGAGCAGGCGTGATGGTAACCGTTCGTGGCCGTTCAAAGAGGTGGGTTCGAATGGCAAATTTGAGTTCGTCCATGCCTCGCCCGTCCATACTTGACACGCCGAGCGGGGTTGGATAGCCAAAGGATTCTACTGCTTCTTGTGCTGCCTTGATGTGCTGTTCGTCAAGGAGGTCAAGTTTGGTTAACACGACCATGAGGTCCGGCGTTTCCTCAATGGCCGTAGCCTCATTTTCTTGCCGTTCCAAGATTTCACGGCGTGTGGTTTCCAACTTGCGCTCCAATTCTTCAATGGAGTCCGAGGCATCAACCAAAATCACCCTTAAATCAGCATCTAATGCCTCAGCAATAGTTGCTTTAAATGCCGCTAGTGTAGCATTTGGTATGTTATCAATAAATCCGATGGTATCCGCAAGCAATACGCGCGGACTGTCTTCCATTCGCCCCACTGTGGTCTCAAGGGTGGAAAATAATTGATCCTCAACAAGGACTTCTTTGCCCGATAAATGGCGAAAGAGTGAAGATTTTCCTGCATTTGTATACCCAATAAAGCCTACCGTCAATGCGCCACTGCGGACTCGTTGACGGCGGTGTTCACGTTGAGCATTGGCCTGTTTTCTCTGTCGCCGGCGAAGATTGGTCAATTCCCTCGCGATGTTCGAAAGCACGTTTTGAAGCGCCGTCACACCTCCACCTCCGTATCCAGCACGTTCACCCGTTGTTTGGCGTGCGGCGAGTTCCCTGAGGATGGTCCGGTCCGATTGCAATTGTGCTATCCGAACTTGCGTTCTGGCTTCGACAGAGGATGCATGAGACGTGAAAAGAGCGAGGAGAAGGCGTACGCGGTCCCACAATTCCAGCCCGAGAAGTTCGCCGACACCCACAAGTTGGCGAGGTGTAGCATTGGTGTGCATAATCACGAGGTCGACCTTTGCCCATGGATGTGGCTCTGCAGCGTTTTGTCGCTCTTCTGCGATGTCTTCCAAACGACCTTTTCCAAAGTAGGTGCGTGGGTCTATGCGCCCGTTTTGAGAAAGAACTTCAACGATTTGAATGCCCATCGTTGCAACCAGGGCTTTCAATTCAGAGGTGTCATCATCACCCCGAACAAGAAGAAGGGCTCGTCTGCCCTGATGGTTGGTTCGGGCTTCGCCTACGACAACCCCGCCACTGCCGGCGACAACAAAGGGGTCCTCGGGCGGCTTTGCCATAGTTTGGCCAAAGGTTAGCCTCATATCAGCCCACCTCAAGACATCATCATGGCGGAAGAGCACGCAATGGTCCTTCGCTGGTCGGGCCCTGCCTCTCAGGCAGCTGCCTTTCTCAACGTTGCAACGGAACACGGCGCCACAGTTACCGAAGAAACGAAGGGAGAGGAACTTCACCTGGAGTTTACGATGGCTTCCAGCGACCTCCAAGAATTAAGAGACCGTGTAGATGCACTTTTGGTGGCATTTACAACCATTGAGGATTCGCTTTCCTGAGGTGATGGTTTGGCGCATACAACCCTTCTGATCGACGCTCATTGTGTGATGTGTCACGGCCTTGCCAACTTCCTCAACAAACGTATCACTTCAGATACGGTCCTCGAAATCCACGGGATACAATCCGAAGAAGGGCAGGCACTGATCGCTGATTTCCCTCCACGCCTCCAAGCCATTGATTCCGTCTATGTCATTCGAAACGGCCGCGTCTACGTGCGCTCTGCGGCATCCATCCGCCTCTTGCTCACCATGAGATGGTATTACGCCATGTGGTTTCCTTTGGCATGGCTCATCCCGCTTCCTCTGCGTGACGCAGGATATTGGTTTGTTTCAAAAATTAGACATCGTTTTGGTCGCCGAGAACCTTAGAGGTCAAGGTCCAAAATTGCTGGTGCGTGATCGCTCACCTCAAGGCCAGCCTGGCGAATAATGTCAACGCTCTTGATGCAGGCAGCTGCGGCAGGATTGCACAACAGATAGTCAATGCGCCAGCCTTTGTCGTCGGCCCGAGCATTGCCACGGTTCGACCACCACGAGTAGATTTTTTCTCCTTCGCCTTTGAGATGGCGGAAACTGTCAACCCATCCATCGTCCAATAATTCGCTGAACCATGCCCGCTCATGAGGCAGAAACCCGCTGGTCTTTTTGTTCCCGGTGGGATTCCATATGTCGTCTTCTGTATGGGCAATATTCAGGTCGCCAACAACGACTACTGGATGTTCGGCCTCAATCCAAGGAGCAAGCCATGCTCGCCAAGCAGCCATCCATCGCTCCTTGAAGGCTTGACGCTCGGGGCTGCCTCCACCGTTGGGCAAGTAGGTGTTCACGCAGAGAAGAGCGCCGTGTTGAGTGACCAATACCCTCCCTTCGATATCATCGGGATCTTCGCCCCAAGCGAATCCGGGCAGAACCGTCTGGTCACCTTTTGCCAACGTTGCAACCCCCGCATAGCCTTTCTTTTGCGCAGCATGAAGGTGGACTGCATGACCTTTAGGCCACGACCACCCTTTGGGCAGTTGTTCTTCGAGGACACGCGTTTCTTGGAGCATCAATACGTCTGCATCCAAGGTTTCAATCCATTCGTCAATGCCTTTTCGAATGGCTGCTCTTAAGCCGTTGACGTTCCATGAAACCAAACGCATGCTTTGTCGTGATGGGTGACGGTGAATAAGGCTTCAAGACAGAGCAGATGAAATGTTCTGCCCTGCTTTGCGGCCCGTTTCTGCTGCTGCGTCGGAAAGCATGGACTCGCTTTTGACCCATTCGCCTGCGAGTAAAATTCCGTCTTCTTTGAGCGCATCAAAAGGAGGTTTCTCACCTTGGGTCTGAACGGTGATGTTACGTTGGCGGCGTTCATGGACAATATGGTGCTGCCATCCCGTGGCGTGCTGGTCAACGAATGCTAACAAGCGCTCCTCACGGGCTTCATGGGATTCGCCTTCTCGAGCAAAAAGAGCAGCAGAAAGAAGGCTCCCCTGTACGTTGAACCTCGATTGGATGTTGCTTAACTCCAAAAGAATGCCCCCTTCGTTTGCATCCATCACGCCATGCTTCGTGCCCATTGGTTTTGAGTCGAGAAGGAGGTCAAGGGTACTTGCTTTCACGGGCTTGATGGTGTCAAGCAAATCGGGCCTCACATCGTTGAGGAGTTTACCCGCGGTATTCGCCCCGCATGCGAGGATGATCACGTCGCTTTCGAATGAACGTCCGTCGTCGAGGCTCACTTCGCCTCCTTGCACGGCCGTGACCGTGCAGTTTGGTTCAATCAAAACCCCTACTTCATCCAAGGCCGCCGCCATCCTACCGACGATACCAGCCCATCCCTCTCCAACCAGTGACAACTTGGATGACGTCAGTGCTTTCAATCGTGAAGACGATGGTTGGTGATGTCCCATGCTCGCCAAGAGATTCGCTCCCTTTACTGCCTCCGATTGAGGAAGATGATGTTTGAGTTCTCGGCGCAATTGTGCGGCTTGTTTGACATTGTTTCGAGGGCGGAGTGCCCCAACACCCGTTACATAGAGACGATCGAGGCGTGGAGATGCAAGGGCCATCTTCAGGCGACTCACCTTTTTGGTGACTTGAGCCAACGGGCCTTTACGGTCAAGCAGATGGGGGCCGTATCCGAAAGGAATGCCGTCGATGCTTTGGGAGGTACCTCGGCCTCCGAGACGGTCGGTTCGGTCCAATACGACCACGTGATGTCCGGCCGTTGTCGCATACAACGCAGCCGTGAGGCCTGCGATTCCAGCCCCTACAACCGTGACACGAGCCATGGTGAGGACACAAGGCCTCCCATCAAAAGATGAATGGAGGGGTGATTTCAAGAGGTATCCCGCATTCCCTTCTCTATGGGCGATGACCCGAAGGTGCCCCACGACCGTGGCCACGAATTGTGGACATTGGAAGACGGAGCAAGTCGAAAATTGATGGCAAGCATTGACCGGTGGGTCAGTGCAATCGTCGGAGATGATGGCATTGATATGCCTCTTTCAAGCGATTCACCTTCGGTTGAGGCGACCATTCTAACCCGCGCAGATGGATTGATTGTTGGCTGTGCTGTTGTCGACTACATGATTCAAATTTGGGCCCCCTCGGTTCGAATCACCTGGTTTGCAGGTGATGGAAAACGCGTCTCTTCAGGCGATGAAATCGCTGTTTTGACCGGTGACCGAGGCAGTGTTTTGACCGTTGAGCGTTGCGTGTTGAATGTTCTTGGTCAACTTTCGGGGATTGCTACCCACATGAAGCAATGGTCAGCCATCGCTCCGCGACAAATCGCCTGCACGCGTAAAACAATTTGGGGGTTGCTCGACAAATGGGCCGTTCACATGGGAGGTGGTTTGACGCATCGTCTCACCAAACAAGATGCAATGATGGTGAAGGAAAACGATCTTGCCAGCATGCACGAAGAATTGGATTCTCATGAACAGCGCTTGGTCGCCTTCCTCAGCGAGGTTGATATGACCCAAACCGGTGCATTCCTCGAAGTCGAAGTTCGCACGGACAAGGAAGCCATGATGGCTGCAATGGCATGGTCCCAACGGCGCCAAGCGGGAGAGGTAGACCGTCTGGTCGTTATGCTTGACAATTTTTCACCCGAAGCCTGCAAGGAAGTATGTGACCAAATGGTCGAACAAGGCATTCGCGAGCATGTTGTACTCGAAGCAAGTGGAGGTATCACTTTTGACGACCTCAAATCATGGCACGAATGCGGCTTAGATGTAATTTCAACCAGCTCCGTCAACCGTGGCGTCAAGCCCCTGGACCTGAGCATGCTCATCAAGGGTTTGTGAGGTGAACACCATGGATGACATCGCGGCCGACCCAAGTCATCCACGCTATGCCTCTTTGCTCATGCGACATCGCCTTGAAGTGGCAGCAGAACGAGGGATGCTTGCAGGTAGTGCCATGATCGCTCACGGGCGAGGGGAGGCTTTTGACTATCTGCTCGGCGAGCGAACTACGGACAGCGCTCGATTGGCATCCCTCCAAGCGCTCGCCTGCTTGCATCATGCCACGCACCCTGTGTTGAGCGTGAACGGAAACGTAGCGGCTTTAGCCAGCGATGCAATGCTGCGCTTGGCTGCGTTCTTATCCTGCCCGCTTGAAGTCAATATCTTCTACCGTACGCCGGAACGAATGGAGGCCATCCTGGGCTTTCTCGATGAACGGAGAATCGCTCTCGGCTTGGATGTTGAAGTTCTCGGTCACACACCTGACGCCACCATTCCTGGTCTGAAAGGGCCGCGGGCCGCTTGCCACAAAGACGGAATTTTAGCGAGCGATGTGATCCTTGTTCCACTTGAAGACGGCGACCGTTGTGAAGCGCTTGTCAATATGGGAAAAACGGTCGTTGTCATTGACCTCAATCCACTTTCTCGCTCAGCCCAACTCGCTTCGGTGACCATTGTGGATGAATTGTCCCGGGCGCTCGAGACCATGCTTGAAGCAAGTGAAACGATGAAGGATTTGACGATTGACCCTGATTACAACCATCAAGCTGTGCTGAACGCAGGCCTTCAGGAAATGTTGAACGGCCTCAAAGAGGATTAGCGTTCTTTCAATTTGTCACCAAGACGTGTGGCGATTCCGATGCCCACATCAGAGCATGAGGCAGTCCCACCAATATCGTAGGTGAGGGAGCGCCCATCTTTGAGGTGCTCAGCAACACTTTCATCGATCAAGCGACCAATGGCGATGAGGTCTTCGTCGCCGTTTTTGCGTCCGAGGTAATCCATCATCATCTGAATCGAATTGATGGATGCTACTGGGTTGACTTTGTTCAAACCTGCATGCTTTGGTGATGAACCATGAACAGGTTCGAAGAATGCATGGTCGTCGCCTACATTGCCTGATGCTGCCATTCCCATTCCACCTTGAAGCACAGCGCCCAAATCGGTAGAAATGTCACCGAACATGTTCGATGTAACAACGACGTCGTAGTGTTCTGGTGAACGCGTCATCCACTGCATGAATGCGTCAATATATCCGTAATCGGCTTCTGTTCCTGGGTGATGAGATGCGATCTCTTCGAAGGTTTTACGGAACAATTGGCAGCCCCGTGTAACGTTGGATTTGTCAATACAAGAAACACGGCGAATGCCGTCTGAGGGGGCACCGTTTCGCGTCTCTGCGACTTCAAAGCCCATGCGGATGAGGCGCTCGGATCCCGCTTTTGAAATTGGACGGGGGTCGTAGGCAACTTCTCCTTCAAGACCCGGGAAGGTCATGGGCTCGGGTTCATACTCTGGACGCCCTTGAGCACGGTCAGCACTACGGCGGAGAAGGGCGTGATAGAGGCCCTCCGTGTTTTCACGCAGAATGGTCATGTCGACCATGCCTGGCTCCCAAATCTGACGGAAACCACCGTGAATTTTGTGAGGGACGCCCTCATAGAGTTTGATCGGACGGACGTTGGCGTACAGGTCCAATCCACTGCGGAGCCCGAGGATCACCGAACCGCCGGCCAAATCGCCATTAGGCAACCGTGCGCCGGGATAGCCAATGGCTCCGAGAAAAATTGCATCGGTTTCATTTTTACAGAAATCAAACGAGCCTTCAGCCCATTCTTCTCCCGTGGCCATGTAATGCTGACCGCCGCAAGGAATCACGGTTTGTTCAAACCCATGGTTGGTATGGGCTTGTATCGTGTCGAGAATTCGCTGCGCTTCTAGAGCAACTTCGCGGCCCGTTCCGTCGCCAGGCAATACCGTGATTCTGTGGTCACCCATGCTTCTCGCACAGGCCTCTTCTACATGAACAAAACCCTGCTCATCAAAGAATCAATCCTGCGAAAGAGAGCCTTTATGCTGTAAAATGAAGGCCTTTGATTTGCTCATTAAATCCCTCAAAAGAGTGGTCTCTGAGGGGGATGTTTCATAGGCTGTCAATAAACAAGGAGAAGCATGGCAGACGAGCATCAAAACGAGCATGAAAGTCGCTTCAGTCTTGAAGACCTGCCCGCTGAAGTAAGGCAACTCGCTGACACGATGATGGGCGTCAACCCAAACTGGAACATCCAAGATTGGTTGATTGAACAGGCCAACATGTCGATGGACCTGCTGGCTGCTGACCTCTTACGAGAGAAGATGAAAATTGAACAACGCCTTCGAAGACTTGACGACCTCGGCCGACGCTTGGATGTCAGCGAATCCGAAACGAGTTCTGATGACCCTCATCAGCGTAATTTGTTTGATTGCTTTGACTTGAACGAAGAACATCCGCTTCGTGGCTTAGGCGAACGTGCTGTTGTGCCGCAAGAAAGCAATGAAACTGAGGAACGCCACCCGTCAAATATTTTCCTAGATTTGCTTCCAAATGACAACTCTGACGACCCGCTCTTGGCGATAGCGTGCCAGTCCGTCATCATGGCTGTTGAAAACGAAATGAGCAAGGGCGAGCCTGTGGCCAGCTTGGCATCGATTTTTGAAGCAACACGCGAATCAAACATTGAAGACAGTGAAACAGACGAAGCGTTGGACCACTTACTCAGCACCAGCGTCCTGCTTGAAATTGATGATGATTGCTTCATTTTGCTGCCCTCGTGATGGGGTCCCATAGAAGTCCCGCAGACCTTCTTTACATAACGGCGTTGTAATTACTAGACATGGGAATACTTAGATCCATCCTTTCAGGAATTATCGCTTGGTTTACCGCAACAGCCCTCTTGTTCCATCCCGAAATGGCACTCGGCATCGCCATCGTGGTCGCTTTCCTCTCGGAATCAGCCCAACACAGTGCGGAATTAACTCAGATGCAACGGCATGGGAGAGAGGTGACTGTCCACCTTCGAGATGCGAACAGCCATATCGAGGAATTAGAACGCGCCCTTACTCGGCGGCACATTGAACTGAACAATGCGATTGAGGAAATCCATCGTCGCGATGCTGTTGGGAGTCCAGCCGCAAGAGAGTTGCTCAAGCGTCAAGAAGAGGCGATGACTGCTGCCTCTAAGGCGCTTGAAGCGCGCCATGAACGCAGTGATGTGGTACTCAACAGCATGGAGCGGATGCTTGATGTCCAAGTCAACCAAACCGCCAAAATGCAACAGGCGATGAGTGACCTTCTCCAACACATGGTCCAACAACCACGCGCTAATGTGACCATGACAGACAGTGTTCTTGTGCAAGAGAATAATGCTGCCTCGAACCGTGACCGAGAACAATTCAGAGAACTCAATGAATGGTTAAGTCGTCAAGCGGCATCTTCACCATAGTGAAGCCTTTCCCAGCATCATGGCGAGCGTAACGAAGCGAGAGGCTGCTCAACGTGTTCTTGATGCTGAACAGACGGCAGCACTTATCCCAAAACGCATCATCATCGGGGGTGTTGTTTCCCTTCTATTGGCGGGCGCTATCTTCTACCTCACACGGTGGGAGTTTGGGCTTGCTGCACTGTTAATCTTCGGACTTTTGTTGCAATTTGCCGCTGAACGTATGGGAGTCATTATTGATGCAAGTCGAGCCAACGGGCTCAAAGACCTCGGGTGGGATGTTGAAACGGAACTCACCGAAGAGGCCTTGGAAAAAATACGTCGGATCAGCCAAGGGTAGGTGAGAGTGTGGCCGGGGCCGAGCGCGAGTTAATTCAGCACTTCTTTTCCGCAGAAGATTCTCAACGAAAACGGAATTTGTTGCTCATATGGACCTTCATGATCCTCGTTGATATTCTCTTAATTGCTGCCTATATTCAAACTCAGGATATTCAGGCAATACTCTCTATGTTATGGCCCGTACTCCTTATTGCACTGATCCTCTTGTACTTTGTTCTCGTCGGCTCGCTGAGAAGTCAGCAATCCATGGAAGGACGCTTGAACGCACTCCTTGACACCATGGAACTCTCATGGGATGATGTGGGTGAATTGGATGTGTCAGAGGAACGACGAAGTCTCATTCTTGATGCATTTGCCAACAAAACCATTTCGGGTGGGCGTTTCAATTCAGATTACCGTCGAACCCGAGGGACAGACGAAAAAGGACCTGCTTTTGGAGATGACAAGAGCGCTTTTCAGCCCTCTGCAGAACGCCGAGATCCAGCGACTCACGAACAGGATTATGACGGGTTAGAAGGTCCATTAGGAACGGCCGAATCCCTCGTCGAAGAAGCCAATCAATCCTATGCAGCCCGCGCCCAAGAGCGATGGGAAGCCTCTGAAAAAGCCGACGTGGATTTGATTGAAGCGGGCATTGACCGCTTAGGAGATTTGGTCAAAACAGACTGGTTCCAAAAAAATGCCAAGGATGGCGCTGTTAAGGAATTGATGGAACAGGATGAACCCGTGTAAATATATGGGCAGTTTCAATATTGAACCCCCGCCTGCCAGTATTATGGAAGTCAAAGCAATCCTCGTAGCAGGAGGGCATGGCTCCCGACTTCACCCTTTTACGGACTATGTTCAGAAAACCATGTTGCCCCTGCATGAACGCCCTGTTATCGACTATGCATTGGGTACCTTGCGAAGAGCTGGAATCAAGGACATCACCATCATCTCAAACCAATTTATCGGCCAAATCAGTGGGCATGTCGGCCAGGGGTTGCCTGGAGAACGAATTCACTACGTGATTGAAGAGAAGCCTATGGGCGTTGCACATGCACTGCGACTCGCCAAGCCCTACAATGAACATACCCGGGTCCTGGTCTATTTTTCAGATAATATCACGACGCTTGAACTGAAGGAAACCGTCAATGAATTCTCAAGCAGTCACGAACCCCCTGGATGCGTACTTCTGGCGCGCGAAGAAGAGCACCCTGAATCCTTTGGCGTTGGTGTTCTTGATGAACATCAAACGCTTGTTGATATCGTTGAAAAGCCAGCAGATCCACCCTCAAACCTAGCCATCGGTGGCATTTACCTTTACGATGAGCGTTTTTGGTCCTTCTTAGACCAAGCCGTAGAACAACACGGCAGCAATTTTTCGATTTCTGATGTCAATCGCATGTACGTTCAAAACGGCGAAGCAAGACTGATTTCAATCGGGGCTGAAACTTGGATAGATTGCGGTACGCCCGACGCCCTCCTGCAGGCATCGAACATGGCAAAAGATGGGAAATTAGATCCCACCCCCTACCGAAACTGAGGTGAGCATGGGATGAAGATTGGAATCATTGGAGCAGGTATGGTGGGAGGTGCAATTGAGCATTGCTTCAAGGACGCTCACGAACTCTTTGTTCATGACCCTGCTCGCGGCACACGCCTCGATGATGTCACGAGTAAGGTCGATGTTGCATACATCGCCGTCCCTACACCTCCCCATCCCGAATCTGGAGCATGCGACACGAGTATTGTTGAGGCCCTTCTCAATGACCTACCAGAAGGGTTCACTGCGGTGATCAAAAGCACCGTCGCTCCGGGCACAACGCAGAAGTTTCACGAACAGTATCCTCACTTGAAAATTGCATATTCACCTGAATTTCTCGTCGAGCGACGGCGATTGGAAGATTTTGCGAATCAAGACATCCTTGTCGTGGGGACCCATCACGAAGACGTTGCCCAACTTGTCTTCCAACAGCATCGAGAAGCGGGTGTTCTTCGAACCGAACAGTTGTTTCACGTCACGCCAACGCAAGCTGAATTGGTCAAATATACGAAGAATACCTTCTATGCGATGAAGGTGACCTTTGCAAATCAACTCTATGATATCTGTCAGGAACTTGATGAGGACTGGTACACCATTCGCAACATTATCACCGCTGAACAAGCTCAACCCATTGGCCCGTCTCACCTTGACCCTATTTTTGGCCTAAAGCGTGGTTTCGGTGGCAAATGTTTGCCCAAGGACAGTCTTGCTTTGGGCTCACTTGCTGAAGAACTTGGCGTCAAGTATGATTTTATGGACGCCATACAGAATGACAACCAACGGTTACGAGAGATTCTGACTGGGAAACCAAGTGATGTGATCACCAATGACGACTGAGGCGAACAACGTCGACTGGCTCAACCAATGGGCTCCTCGTGGAAGTCTGCAGCGATTTGGGCTCGCTGGGGGAGTCAACAGTGGAGTATTCTTTCTCTTGTGGGAACTCCTCATGGTCCTTAGCACTGAAACCGATATTCGCTATATGTGGGCTTTTGCGTGGGGTTCAAGCGGTGTGATGGCCCACTTTGTTCATCGCCACTTCACCTTTGACGCCCGCAAATCCGTGCGTTGGACCTTACCAACCGCCGTCCCGGTTTACGCACTCAGTCTCGTCGGATCGAGTATTACCATCGGTATGCTCAGCGAGGCTTTTCCCAACAACCTTCGCTGGCTGGGAGTGTTGAATCTCTTGGCATGGGGATTGCTGATTTGGTTAGCAATGCGGTTGTTCGTATTCCAATTCCAAAGCGATTCTATATCGCATGTGTCTCAAGAAGGGCCAATGGGATGATGTCCAAGGCTCGCTGATGGGTTGCTTCAAGGTCAACTGGACATGCTTCTCCAGCGTTTACCGCCTGCAACCAAGTGCGAGCACAAACACACCATGAATCTCCGGGCTTTAGCCCAGGGAAATTGTATTGTGGCATCGGTGTGATGAGGTCGTTACCTTGCTGCTTTGCAAAATTGAGGAAGGCTTCGTTCATCACACAACAAACGGTATGTGAGCCACGGTCTTGGTCGTCTGTGTTGCAACAACCGTCTCGAAACCATCCCGTCACAGGGTCGGTGGAACAGGTCTGAAGCGGGGTACCAAGGACATTGGTGCTTTCCTTCATGCTGGCTGATGGTGACCTCGTCAATATCAAGGCTTGTTTGAGCGATTATCCTCGTTGAAAACGAGACGAGAGACGGCTGAAGAACCCCTTCGTTTCTTTTGCCTCGGTTCGCCCGAGCATGACGTCAAGTTCTCCGGTTTTTGACGCTTGAAGAAGGTCGTCGTACCCACCGACATGACGCTCACCGATGAAAATTTGAGGGACTGTTTTCGCTCCACCAGTAGCCATAGCAAAGGCTCTGTGCCCCTTGCCATCTGCTTTCAATCGGCGTTCGGTGTAAGGAAGTTTTTCCCGTTCGAAGAACTGTTTAGCTTGAACACACGCCGAGCACCCCCGATTGGTCCAAATGAGAATCTCGGGAATCGGCCCTTTATCCACACCTGCCGGCTCTCCGTTGCGGGTTTCAATATTGGGGTCTTGATGGGGCTTCAAGCCGTTGGGTTCATTGGGAAGAAGCGCGCCTGACTTCCCCATGCTGCCAGATACTGTTCACAAACTGCCCCGTGAAGAGCGCTTTGCCTATGCCCGACTTTTAGCCTACATGGCCCGAATAGACAATGAATTGACCATCGATGAAATGGCGATGTTTGAACAGCGCCTTGGAACTGCCTTGCTCTCACCGGATCAACGCGAACTCATCCGAGATGCTTTGAGAAATCCACCAACCTTGGAGGACTGCCTCGCAGAACTCTCTGGTGAAGCCGGGCGATTGGCGCTTAGAGACTCTGTCATGATGGCGGCTGCAGACGGGAATGTTGACGAAGATGAACGTGACGCCCTTGAAGACATTTCAGAACACCTTGGTCTGCGCGAGGATGCGGTTGACCAACTTTTGCAGTGGACTGTGAGGGGCTACCAATGGATGAAAGAAGGATACGATATCCTTGACAATCTAGAGGAATGAACCATGTTCCCCGATGGTTTGGGCCATCGCTCCCCTCAAGAATTGCTGCGCTATGCTGAGATCTTGGTGAACATCGCTGCGGCAGATGGGGAACTTGTTCGAGAGGAAATCGCTGTGATTGAAGCCATGATGGGGAGGTGCATGATTCACCCCGCAACTCGGGTCACCATCCGCGCTGGTTTCGAACAGCCAATCGCTCTCGAACAATCTCTTGCTGATTTAGATCAAGAATTAATCCGTTTCATTTTACGTGATGCAGCCTTGGTCGCTGCCATTGATGGGAGTTACGATAAGAAGGAAATCCGCGCACTCAAAAGCATCGCAAAGGCTGGGGGTGTCTCGACCAAACAACTTACTGACTTGCTTGATTGGGTGGGTGATGGGTGGAAATGGTACTCTGCCCAACGTGAGATTTTAGGCTGAAAAACGGCTTCAAAGGAGCATCGCTCCAAGAGTCACATTCAAAGATAGAAAGCCGTCCCGACGGTTTGATGGGGATGATGCAAAACGGAGTTAGTGGATGGTATGCACGCTTAGATCGCTGTCTTTCTGACCGCGAACAACAGATTGACATCTGGCTCCAAACTTGGGAGCAGTCCCTCAAATCATTCCAACCAATCGCGGCACTTCTTCCTGAAGATTGGCCCACTCTTCCTGCAAATCTCCTTACCGATCCCGGCCACGTGCTGGACCACCTTCTCGCTCGGCACGATGCTGAATCCGATGGCCGCTCTCCTCGCGGCGCTCACCCCACACCGCCTCGTCTTGCTGACGCCGTCATCGCCTCGGAACTGCGAGAAACCTTGGTGAACCCCAAGAAACCTGTTCAGCAGTCAAATTTCCTCATGAGCAACCTTCCTCCAGGCTTCCGCCAACATGTTGAACAGCTCAACCTCCCCAAAGCGAGCCAGGACAATGAAGTCGACGACCAAGCAGAACAAGCCGCTGTCGATAAGGGATTGCGAACACTGAGCGGCATTCCGCTCCCCGTCGCCGACACTGCAGCAGGTGGAGGCCTCTTCCACGCTCGCCTTATCCGCCGACACGCTGATGCCCACGAAGAAGCAGACCCCGAAATGAAAAAGGAAGACACTCGCCGATTGTTTTCCAACATTCAGTTGCTCGACATCAATGAACTCGTTGTCGAGAGCACCAAAGTTCGCCTCTTGCTCGAATCCATCCGCCTTGAACTGGTGAGTTTTGGTCCTGAAACGCCAGGGAAGATTTCCCGAAAAGAGATGGAATCCCTTCTTGACCTTGGTGTCGTACAGGGCGATGCTCTGCAAGGCCAATGGCCTTGGGAACAAGCGCCAAACCTCGTCCTTACCAACCCACCATGGTTGCGAATCAAAGACCGATTCCGAGGCATGGATGAGGGAAGTCGCTTGCGTAAGGAACTCGGTGAAACGTTGCGAGGCATCATGGACGGCGATACGCCGCGATTTTCAACCATGCGAGGAAATGTCAACCTGTATCGCTTGTTCATCGAGCGAAGTTTGCAAATCCTTTCCCCCGGCGGTCGCCTCCGTTTGGTAGCCCCCGATAGTTTGCTACGAGAACAATCCTCACACCCTCTGCGTGAACTCTTGGTAAAGCAACACGCATGGACCCAAGTTTGGGCTATTGAAGAAGCAAACCTCCTCTTCCCAGGTATGACTCAAGGCGTTGTGGTTCTTGGAATCACTGCCAATGGCGAACATGTACCGCTCAATATTCACGGCCCAATCACACGATCTGACCTGCGCCGTGACGGCGGTGGTTTATCCAGTCGAGTGCCTGTATTCGAGCTCAAAGAAGACCGTTGGGTTGGATGGGGCCGAGATACTTGGGCAGTTCCTCGACTCCCAAGAGACCGAGTGGAACGAAAGTACACGCTCGAAGTTCTTGACCGGCTGGCAACCTTGCCTCGTTTGAGCGATGAACAGCACCCCTTGACAACGAACAACCGTCAGGTGCGCGTTCGTGTGGGTGAAATCGACCAAACGGCCCATGCAAATTACATCGAAACATGGGTGAAAGGAAAGCGAAGCCGCCCCTTCATTCGCGGCGTCCATTTCTCCGAAAATGAGGAAGGAAACGTCTTCATCCGCCACCCTGCATTCCGTACCGATATTCCTTCCCGCGCCAGTGAACGCCAACTTGCTATGTGGACCGGTGCTCATCAACCTAAATTCGGCCCGCGCCTCGCATGTCAGGCCATTGTTAACGCGCACCAAGAACGACGTCTTCGCTGGGCTGTGATCCCCGAGGGAAGTGTTCTGGGTAACAGCGTCAACCACATCGAACTCCATCAAGACATCCAAACACGGCTTGTTGAGGAGCATGAAAGTTTCGAAGAAGGTTTGGCCTGGCTCTGCTCCTTCCTCAACAACCAAGACTTGGATGAGTGGGCTCGGGCTTGGGCAGCCAATAACAACGTCAACAACTACGAATTGGAGATGCTTCCCGTCGAATTGCCGCTTTCCTTTCCGAATTTCAGCAGTCTCGCCCGTTGAACAGGTAATTTGAGCCGGAATTTTTCCGATATGTGGGTTAGTTTACCGATATTTTATATCGGACATCTGCATAGATTGAATCGTAGGGCTCTTCGGAGGGCATGGAAAAAATGGGCATTCATCCAAAAATAGGTATTACAGGCCTCCCCCGAAGTGGTAAATCCGCTGTTATGGAAAAGGTCCTTGACATGTTGTCCGATGAGCGGACGCGTGAAATCACGCTTCGGGGCGGATCTACGGAGAATCAAATCCTTGGTGGCCTACGTACCGAACCACTCCTCGAAAATGGGGAGCGCATGGGCTACAAGGTCATCGATTTGGTTTCGGGTGAAGAAGGAGTCATCGCTCACAAGAGCATCGATTCTCGCCTCAGTGTTCTCGGCTACGGCCTCAACATTGAGGAATTAAACCGGGTGGCAATACCCGCAATTGATTATGCGCAGCACAACTGTGAGGTTCTCGTCATCGATGAAATTGGTAAATTTTCCGTCGAGTCGGAAGCCTTCGTCAACGCAGTACGCAGTGCTCTCGAGGTTGATATGCCGACCTTGTTGACCTTGCACAAAAAGAGTCGTCATCCACTCCTTCAAGACATTCGCCGACGGGACGACGGGCGCATTTTGGAAGTAACGCCTGTGAACAGAGCCTTGTTGCCATACAAAATTCACAAGTTGATGCGTGAAACCTATTGAGCCGATTTCTTCCATCGGTTATTTCATCCGTAAAGACAAGGTGGGCTAGCCATGCACCCTCCGGCAACAGCGATGACTCGCCTCTTATACGGAACCGCTGCCGGACTGACCCTAGGCGTAGGCTTCGCACTTCAAGGCGAGCGGGTGGTACTTGCCGAACCTTCGTTGGCTCATGGTTTTTCATTCCTAGCAGTCCTCTGCTTTGCTTCTGGGTGGTTGCTTTCTCGCGGAAAGGGTCCCTTGGCGGGATACTTCTCCAACGAATCGGATGAAGCCATGACCAAACGAGTGAAAGAAGAGGTTGAGGAAGTGCAGCGCTCGGAGGATGTCAATGCAAAATGGGCCCATCTCGAGGCCAAGGTGTTGAGCTCTGAAGTCAAGCGGGGCGAAGAGGAATGAATCGAATCGCTGATTGATGGCTCAAACTTTGGGCTGTCTCGTTGGGAATGATTCTCCTCGCCGGCTCCGAAAATCCAAGCAATGGAATCAATGCTGCTTTCATGTGCAGTTGTGGGATGTTCCTCCTCCTCCCCATTGCCATGCGTACCCAAACTAAGGCCCCTACACTTCGCGTGCCCTCTGGAAAAGAGTCCGTTTCAGGACCGTCCCCTCACTCAATGGAAGCAAGAATCAACCAAGCACGGCAACTTGAGAAGGCGAATGAATACGCTGAAGCAGCGAAAGCCTACTACGACCTCGGCATGTTTCCCGAAGCCGCACGTGCAGGGAAATTGCAAATGGAAATCGACCCGTCTACCACCGTCTACATCGGAAGTGTTGGCGACACCATCATTCAAGATTCGGTTGTCATGAATGATGATGATGGAGGTCATAAATCGCAATGCAAGCGTTGTGGGCAAGGCGTCCAAACAGATTGGAGTACCTGTCCATTTTGCACCTCGCCTCTTTGAGAACGAATCGGTGGATTCATGAGCGTCCTGCACCTCCAAACTTTTGAGGCGAGGTCATGAGCGAAGTCCCCGATGGATTGTATTACACCAAAGAGCACGAATGGATGCGAGTTGAGGGTGACACTGTCACCATCGGCATCACCGATCACGCACAAGAAATGCTCACAGATATCGTCTACATTGAACTGCCACAAGAAGGTGATGTTGTCGACGACATGGGCGAGTTCGCAGTGGTTGAATCTGTGAAGTCTGCTTCACCAATATTTGCACCTCTCAGTGGAACGATTACTGGTGTGAACATGGACCTTGAAGACGCCCCTGAACTCATGAATACCTCTCCCTATGGCGATGGCTGGATCGTCAAAATGACATTGGATAATCCCGATGCTGTATCAGCTTTGATGGATGCAGCAGCTTACAAATCAGAGATTGGCGAGTGAGCACGTTGGCTCCATCTCCATATTGGAGCCTCTATGTTGACGGGTCCTGCTTAGGAAATCAAAACGTGGATGAAGATACTCCTGCGGCATGGGGGCTGGTCGTTGTGACCGGGGATTCCGGCCTCGGCAAGGGTTCAGGCGAACTCCAACATGAACAGAGTGGCATGGTCATTACATCACCAACCGAGCCCGGCTTTATCGGTGCAGAAGTCGGTTCAAACAATACTGCAGAATTAAGCGGCTTTGCTGCAGCCCTTCGTTGGCTTCTCATTGAAGGAGGCGTTGAACCTGCCGTAATTCGAGCAGATTCCACCTATGCTGGTAACCTAGCAAGCGGGTTATGGAATGCCAAAGCCAACCGCGCCCTTGTCGCACACGTACAGGAACTTTGGACCGAGGTAGCCGCCTTACGACCGTTGACATGGTCGCATGTCAAAGCGCATCGTGGGCATCGTTGGAACGAACGTGCAGACCATATCGCTCTGCGATGTGCTCAGGGTGAATTGCCTGAGCCTCTTTCATTTTGGAAGCCTGGGCAGCGCTAATCGCTGAGCCGTCGGCTCAGCCAGGCTCGCATTGATGGTGATAAATCCGGTCGACGAAGGGCGTGGTCAACCTGTGCCTGCAGCCACAAAAGTGGCGAGCCGGAATCGTACCATTGGGTGTCCTGAAGGACCAACCCGTGAAGCCTTCCTTCATTCATCCAATGTTCCTGAAGAGCGATAGTTTGGAGGTCGCCGTGAAGGGCGTAGGAATAGGTTTCCAAGAGTGCCTGAGTTGTTGCCGGAAAAACATAGCGCCCGCACAAAGCATAGCGGCTGGGCGCCTCTGAAAGAGTTGGTTTCTCGACGATGCTCGAAATGTGAGTACCGTCCAAATCAACGATGCCGTAATTGACGACCTCTTCAGCCTCTACTTCCATCAAGGCGACCGTTGGCTCTCCGCTTTTTTGGTAAGCCTCAACCAAGTGCCGGGAAGCATTTGATGCTTGATAGGCAGTCGTTGGAGCGTGGATGTCCATCAGCAAATTGTCCCCGAGCATGATGAGCATGGGTCCATCGATTGCGTCGAGAGCGGCTTCAATGGCATTGCCTACTCCTTTGGGCTCAAGTTGGATATGCGTCTGAATTTCCAAGCCTTCACCGATGTTGAAAAGCGTTGCATCGATGTCCTTACGATACGCTGCGAGCGTTGACTGGTCGGCAAAAAATGCATCCAGGGATTTGATCGGTGAGAGAACGACGTGAAGGCGCTCCATGTTGGCTGCTTTCGCTTCCATAACCAGGTGGGTCAAGAGGGGGACGTCCACGAGCGGGAGGGTCTCTTTGGGCTGCAGGGCACTTACGGGGAACATACGGGTGCCCAAGCCAGCCGCAACCAGAATGGCGTCACGAACCTGCTCCATGGTTGGTCTGAGGAGGCACAGGCTTTCAAGCGTGACCATCTACGGGAGGCTATGGAAGGGAAATCCTCTCCCGTTATGCTCGCTGTGGCGGGCGCCATCTTGGTGGGTCAGACCTTTACTGGCCTTGCACCAGCGGGGCCATGGGCCTCGGAATCATTTACTCGGGGCGTTTTAGGACTGGCAGGCTTCGTATGCTTGTACTTGTCTTGGTTTTCGCTGACCTTCGGGAAACTCGGTGTCGCACCAACGGTGAACCTTTGGAAGCATCCAGAAAAATCCTGGCTCAATGTTGTGTTGTTTGGATTGGGATGCTTGGTAGCGACCCGTCTGATCCTTCTTTTTGATACCGGCAATATCTTTCCAGTACCTTCGGGGTTGATACTTTCGCTCATTGGGACCTTAGCGGTCATGAACGGTTTGTATGTTTGGGCCATCACAAAGGGCCCACTTCTCGAGGAAGAATGACGCTAATCTTCATCCAGTGTGTTGAGGGCGTCATCCAAATTAGGCAATTCTCTTGGTGCTTCCATGGTGGATTGGTGAACGCTACGAGCCGATGATGTCGGTTGGTCACCATCACCTGCAAGCCATGTCTTCCAAGCTTCCGCACGACCTGCACGACGGATTTCAAGAGGGTGCCAGAGGGGTTCGAGGTCGGCTTCAAGGTCGTGCAGTGCTTTGACTTGGCGAGCGAAATGGTCGGAAGCAACTTCTTCCATTCGGAGCAATAATTCACGGAGGCGGGTGCGAACAACCTCGTCTCCGTCTCGCCAAAGTGCGATGAGAATTCCACGTTCATCGGCAGGGTCGTAATCGATGTACTCGCGAAGATTGGGAACGAGGTTGCGACGGACGATGGGGAGGGGGTGGTCAACCAATTGCTTCAATCGGTCAGCCCACTGATCTTTGTCGAGGTATTTGACGTCGCCAACCGTAGCGCTCGCTGCCGCGAGAACGCCCTCATCTGGGGAGGCGAGCATGTCATCGAGGAAGGGGAGAGCATCCCATCCCAAGCGACGGAACAATCGTGTCAGGACATCGGCCATGGCCCGTTGGACCAAGGTCTCTTCCCGACCGTGGAGTCGCTGTGCCAATTGATATCCAAAATCACGGTCGGCTTCAATGGATTTTGCCAAACATAGGGTCACTTTGTTGGCGACTTCCCCTTCACTATCGAGGGCTCGGCGCATGAGAATTTCTTTGAGCCCAAGTGGGTCAATCAGACCTTTTCGCTCGAGCAACAAGCGTACCCATTCCATGAGGAGGAGGCGCCGGTCAAGAGGACCGTTCTCAAGACGTTCAAGCAGCCAACGGGCGGCCTCAACACCTTGCTCGTGGGCAATCACAGCCGTCGACATCCGAGGTACAACAGCGTGAGGGTTCCAGTCCATGTGTTGGGGTCCAGCATCGGGTTGCGTATGCCAAGTACCGGGTCGCTCCGCCAAGGCGATGGATTCTACCAAGTGGTAGCCTTGATGGACAGGCTGACCGTATGGAACGGTGGCCAGACCATTCACTAAAGCAATGCTAAGCCACCATCGGTCGGTATTGGGGGCGTGCGGGTCAAAGGCTTGAGCCAACCAGTCGGTAGCAATGAGGAAAAGGAGTCGGTGTGCAACTTCATCCATTCGTCGTGAAAGCCACTTCTGGTGAACTTCAAAGGGGTCATCACTGAGATTCATTCTATGAGGGACAATGAGGTCTACCACCGTATTGAGGTGGCGGTCAAACATGCCTCGGTCGATGCTGAGAATTCCGAGGCCTTCCTCGAAGAGGGTATGTGGTGACGTAGGGGCGATTGGGGG
Organism: Candidatus Poseidonia sp.; assembly: GCA_030829545.1. Taxonomy (GTDB): domain Archaea; phylum Thermoplasmatota; class Poseidoniia; order Poseidoniales; family Poseidoniaceae; genus Poseidonia. The sequence goes on from JAURAI010000004.1 coordinate 59,512, forward strand.
GAAGTCAGGGTCGCTCATTGGAGGGGAGGGAAGAGGCCATGCTTCGGTCCCTCGCTCCAGTGCTTCAACCAATCCAGTGGCCACGCGCTCAAAGGCGGTGTCAGATATTTTGGTTCGGCTTTTGCTCACGCTCTTCACCGTACCCGCAGACGCTTGCAATCGAAACGTGTTCTCAAATGTCCAACTCGATGTTGAGGTTTTGAATCAATTCCTTGTATCGGTTACGAATGGTCACTTCAGTCACGCCTGCGACTTCTGCGACTTCACGTTGTGTACGGCGCTTGCCACACAGAACTGATGCAATGTAGATGATGGAGGCGGCGATACCTGTTGGCCCTCGTCCGCTGGTCAATTCCTTCTCTTGTGCGGCCTTGATGAGTTCGTAGGCTTTCGCTTCAACATCTGCATCCAAACCAAGACCGGAACAGAATCGTGAGATGTAATCTTCTGGACCGGTTGGCATGATCTTCATTTTGAGTTCACGCACCATGAATCGGTATGTTCGTCCAATTTCCTTGCGTCCGGTTCGGGAGGCTTGGCCAATTTCATCAAGTGTTCGAGGAACACCGCATTGGCGGCAAGCAGCATAGAGAGATGCTGCGGCAACACCCTCAATCGAGCGACCACGAATCAAACGCTTGTCAACGGCCTTCTTGTAGTTGACAGCTGCGGCTTCACGGACGGATTTTGGAAGTTCCAATCGGCTGGCCATACGGTCAAGTTCAGCCAAAGCCATGGCGAGGTTGCGCTCTGTTGCGTTGCTTACACGGCTTCGCTTCTGCCATTTACGCATGCGGTAAAACTGAGATCGGTACCTTGAGTTGATGGTTTTTCCAGAATAATCCTTGTTTTGCCAGTCAATATCAGTGGACAACCCTTTGTCGTGAAGCATCACGGTCATGGGCGCACCGGTACGGGCTCGCTGGTCGCCTTGTTCGGGGGAAAAGACACGCCATTCTGCACCTTGATCGATAACGTTGTCTTCTAAGACCAGCCCGCAGTCGTCACAAACGACTTCCCCACGGGTCTCGTCTCTTGATAGAGAGCGACTTCCACAGTCGCTGCATTTCACAATATCTTCCACTTGTTGGTCATCCATTTTCATCTCTCCTAATCACACAAATATGTGAATCTATTTAAGGGCTTTTGGAATTCATATTTATACATTTCCGTTTCGTTCATTGAGGAGGAGTTTTTCCTCTCCCGCATACTTAGCAACAATGTTGCTGACCTTTATTAGAGCCAATAAGGAGCATGAACGGTTGAAATTGTTCGAGAAAATATTATTTTTTCCTGGAAAGCAACACAAGCGGGAGACCGAAAAGAACGATCAAAATAAGAATCTCAGAAAATTGCGACACGCGATCTGACAATTCTAATTCGCTCCCGAACGAGGTATAATCTGACACTGCCCAATCGTCTCCATCCGTGGGTTGATGGTCTCCATCAACGACATTACCGGCGATCGTAAACGTTACCTCATTCTCACTGAAAGGCGCCGTCCATTCGACAAGCCAAGTCCGCTGATTTGCTCCTGAATGTTCATGCGTCATCTCGCCGTTTTCCGTGACATATGTTGTTGAATCTTTGGAAGATAATGTTCCGTCTGATGCTTTCAAATTGAATCCTCCTCTGTGACCTTGTTCTGCCTCTTCAGGGCCGCCAGCAAGAACGATGCTGAGTTCATACACTTCTCCAGAATTATACGTGCTTGGGATTCCAATAATCTCAACAGAAGTGTCGCTCCCTGCATTTTCTCCATGGCAGGTACAACCGGTTTCAGAATACCCCTCCATTCCGTGTGATGAACCAAACACTCCCGATGATGGAAGGAGCAGAAGGCTCGATAGCAATATAATGAGTATAGGCCGCATCGCAATCATCTCTTCATCAATCATCCTGGGTGCTGGTACTTCTGCGATGTTGAACCAAGCCAACCATCACGCCAATCTCTGAAATTTTTGCCGTAAGGCCAAGGTAATCTTCCAAAAGAGAGTGGATATCATGGTTTGAAACAAAATAAGCGATGAACATCACAAGCGATAGTATTCCTAAGGAATAGTGGGCAATTCGTTCTCTCGTATCATTCATTTTTACCAGCAGTGGAGATACGAGAATGACCAACACTCCTACTCCTCCAAGAAGCAGGATTCGGTCGGTGATTCCCAACAGAATATGCACCAAGCCAGAAAGCAAGGCCAAGGAAAATATGCCCGGCTTAAATGCTGATAATTTCTTAGGATTGTTGGAACGAAAAACGAAGAACACAACCAAGGAAATAGAAACTGAAATCAAGAAAATTTGTATGTTTGTCAGGAGAGGGGAGCTTTCTGCTCCTCCATGCGCAGAGACAATAGGAATGGAGAGAATATACACTACCAGTGTGAAAAGGTATCCCAACACTCGATTCTTCATTCTGAATCTCCCTTGCATGATTTACAGTCTTGGAGCGCCCAATCTCCATCATCGACAGCGATGCAACCGCAACCACATGAACACATCCAACCCACAGGATCCCAGCCGCTTCCACCTTCTGCCCGGGTATAGACGCGCTTCATTTTGCAACCGCAATTGCACACCTCGGCTTTGACTCGCATGGCGCGTTCATATTGTAGTCAATAATAAGTTTTGACTACAATAGCCTCAACGAAAACCTCCACCACAGGCACGATCAAGCCCGGGATTCGGCATGTCGCCTACCCCTTACAAGATGCTCGAGCGAAGGATAGCGTCTGACAAGACCCACTGCAAGCCCATTGATTTGCCAATACCCGAGCAATGGGTATTCGGATATACCCTCTGATTTTATCCGAAAGCGATTATGTCGGGGAATAGTTTAACTTCACGAAAAATAAAAAATGGCCATGCGAAAAGATACTTTTTTGTATTTATGCTTCTTGTTTTGATGCCCTTTCTGGATGTCTTGATGACAAGGAAAGCGATGAGAGTGATACGGGAGAGGGTCAATATTTCAAACCTGAAAATCGAAATGAACTCCAAGAGGCAGTGTTCCAGCATACTAGCGATCCAGCTGGCGCGAATTCCACTTATGGGGAAATCAACACTTGGGATACCTCATTCATTACCGACATGTCTAGATTATTTCTTTATGAAAGGAGTTTCAATGGAAACATCACAGATTGGGATGTTTCAAGTGTAACTGATATGGGCCAGATGTTTCACAATGCTGAGAGTTTCAATCAAGATATTTCAGGCTGGGATGTGTCAAGTGTGACGAATATGAGCCAGATGTTTCATGATGCTGAGAGTTTCAATCAAGACATTACGGGTTGGGATGTTTCAAGTGTAACAAACATGAGCGAGATGCTTGAAAATGTAGTGAGTTTCAATCTAGACATTTCAGGTTGGGATGTTTCAAGTGTCACTGATATGAGCGAGATGTTTGAGCAAGCGTATTCTTTCAATCAAAATATATCAGGCTGGGATGTATCAAATGTGACTGATACGATCAAGATGTTTGATGAAGCAGAGGAGTTATCAGATAGCAATAAATGTGCAATCCATACATCATTCAGTTCAAACAATAACTGGAGCTATGATTGGGAATCGTATTGCAGTGATTGAGCAAAGGGCCCCCCATTGATGAGACGGGTAAGCAATGGGAATCCCTATGCATTTTATTTTCTAATGGCACCAGCCTTCTCGCGTATTGATGGGTGTACTCGTGAGCCCATGAGGTTGAATAGTTCGCCCGTTTGGAGGAACATGTGAGCACGGTTTCCTTCGAATCGCTTCACTGGCTACGTCGATTTCTTGACGGGACGCCCGGTGATGACCAAGTAGGAGGCAGGCCGCGCCAAGTTCCCAAAGTTTGCTGGTCGCGAGTTACCCCTGCCACAGCACCCCATCCCACTCTCCGACTCTGGTCGGTGGAAATGGGCAGCGAGTTGGGTCTTGAGGCAGGCCACGAGAAGATCTTGGGCGGTTCTGTCAGCGTCAAAGGAATGGATTCCTACGCCCAACGTTATGGCGGCCACCAATTCGGTCATTGGGCCGGACAGTTGGGTGACGGGCGAGCGATTACGTTGGGAGAAGTCAAGACCGCCAGCGACGTATTGGAATTGCAATTGAAGGGAGCGGGCACCACCCCTTATTCGAGAACCGCGGACGGAAAAGCAGTGTTGCGTTCATCCATCAGAGAATTTCTTTGCAGTGAAGCTATGCACCATTTGGGTGTTCCGACCACCCGAGCCTTGTCGCTGGTGACAACTGGGGAAGCCGTGGTTCGTGACGTCTTGTACAATGGCAATCCTGCTCCAGAACCTGGTGCAGTTGTTTGCAGAGTAGCCCCAAGTTTTCTTCGCTTTGGAAGTTTCCAAATTCACGCAGCCATGGGAGACCGTAAGACCTTAGCAACCCTTGTGGAGCATACGGTCAAACACCATTTTCCTGACCATCACGTCAATGACGACGAGGGGCGGGTCGCATGGCTTGAACGCATCGCAGAAGACACCGCTGTGATGATTGCTCATTGGAATCGCGTGGGTTTCGTTCATGGCGTTATGAATACGGACAACATGTCCATTCACGGGTTAACCATCGATTACGGCCCTTATGGCTGGCTCGAGGATTACAACCCAAACTGGACGCCCAATACCACTGATGCATCACGCCGACGCTACAGATACGGGCAGCAAGCCCATATCGGAGCTTGGAACATCGCCCGCTTCCTGGAATCCATCGGCCCTTTGATGGAGGAACCAGAACACTTGCATGAAGTACTCAATACCTACTATGCCGCTTACGAAAAACACAACAGCAGCATGTGGGCTGAAAAACTCGGCATGGATGAACTCAGGGAATCGGATGCACCGTTGCTGGAAGACCTCGTTGCTTTATTGCAAAAGGTTGAGACGGACATGACCGTCTTCTTCCGCCTGCTTTCATCCCTTGAAGAACCGAAGATCAAGTATCTTCAAACTGCCTTTTACGATGTCACCCAGTGCCCCGAAGACGAATGGAATGGGTGGTTGAATCAATGGTGGCAGCGGGTTAAGGGGGAGCCAAATCGCGAACGGATGCGCCGTGCAAATCCAAAGTATGTACTTCGTAATTGGATGGCTCAAAAAGCAATTGAGGCTGCAGAAGAAGAGGATTTTTCAGTCGCAGAAACACTCTACCAATTGCTCAAGAAACCCTATGACGAACAGCCCGAGTTCGAAAATGAGTGGTTCAAAAAGCGGCCCGAATGGGCGAGGAATAAAGTCGGGTGCTCGATGCTTTCATGCTCGAGTTAGGCGGTCACTTGAGCGGCAACGGATTGGAGCGCAATCGCAGACCCAATGCAAAACCGATGGTGTTGACGACAAGGTCAGAGATTTTGTTATCCCATGTCTCGGTAACGAAATCGAAGGGCAGGTACAATTCAAGCACTTCCCAACCGATTGACAGCAGAAAGAATACCGGCCAGTTCTTGAGTAAAAAACACCCTATTGCTGTCCATTGCAAGAAATGACCAAGGGACCAAAGATTCAGCAGAACCATGAAAACGGTGTGATGTCCCCCCCTTTATGATGATTCATCCTGCACGCTTCACACGCCTCAACGCAGGAATTTCCTTGAACAAGTTCTCCCGAACCGATTATGAACACTTGGCTCGTGAAGCGGAATGAGGGGGAGCAATGCGGGACAACTGGCCACCAAAGAAAATCGCATTGACCCCGGGGAAGCGCGTGCTGTTTCTCACCAAAGATTTGGACCTCATCAAGCAACAACTCTACGATGGTTTGAATCTCAAAATGGAGGACCTCTCAGTTGAAGACCTCCTCGACGACATCAACACCGACGTCATGACACCAGCATGGGTCTGTTTCGACCATGACCCCGCTGAGATTGCAAAGAATGCCTATGCTGGACTCATGCACAACGGGTTGCGTGTCTTCCGTGAAAAGGCATTGAAGGACGGTAATTTTGAGGTGATTGTTTCTGGGCAACGGAAAGGAACGGGCTCAAGCCGAGAAACTGCTGCTCAATGCGAGCGATGGGCCGGGATCAACATCGTCATTGCTGCATCCTTCGCACCCATTCATGAACGCAATAACATCAACCTCGGTCAATTGATGGGCGACCACGCCATGCTGGAACGCCTCCAGCAAGGAGAGGAACTCGCCCTTTCGGAATTTACCGGCAGGTACGACCCCGTAACCCAACTCATCTTGGAACGCGGTGGTCTCTTCCCCTTCGCTAAGGCGCTCAAATCAGGCGGCCTTGATCTGCCTCCCTTGGACACGCCTTCACGCCCGATGACCATGGCTGAGCGAATCATCAGCCGCAACCTGGTCGGACAGCCCGATGGCCAATGCGTCAAACCGGAGGACCCTGTCATCGCTCAAGTACAAGGGGGGTATTCTCATGAATTCACCACCGCACAGGTTCACACTTTCCTCCAAGAAGAATACGGCGATGATTACACCCTTCCCAACCCGAGTAAATTCGCTGTATTCGAAGACCACTTGCTCTATGCACAACACAATCCTAAATTCGTTCCTTTCATGCACAAAGTGCAAACACTTCGCGACTTGCAAGTGGCCTTCCAACAACATGCAGGCGTCCGCGATTACTCGGCGGTTGACGGCGTTTCTCCTGGCATTTGCCATCAGGTGGCTCGAGAAGAATTCATTGAGATCGGAGATTTCATCCAAGCAACTGATTCTCACACCTGTATGGGCGGGGCCTCCAATGCCTTGACATGGGGCGTAGGAGCTACAGAATATGCGAACCTTGTCAGTGCCGGATTTACCTTTGTCAAAGTGCCCGAATCAATTCGATTTGAACTGGTGGGGGAACTGAATCACGGATGCACTGCAAAAGACGTCATCCTGGCTATTTTAGCCGACCACGCCCGAAAGGAGTTGACGCTCAATCGAAGCATGGAATTTGGCGGCCCTGGCCTCACCTCGCTCTCGGTGGACGAACGCGCTACCTTGTGCAACATGGCTACAGAGTGCTCAGGACGAACTGGAATTTGTGAAGCAGATGATGCATTGATGGAATGGATGCTCAATTCACAATCCAACCTCGATGAGGCGGAGCAGCGGTCTCGCATGGTCAAGCCTGATGAAGGCGCTCACTACCATGGTGGTGTGCACACGATTGACCTCTCCACCATCGTACCGATGGTCGCCCACCCCGGCGACCCTGACGAAGGAATTCCAAGCGATCCTACCAATGGAGCCAACATCGACGATATTGGGGCAGTACACGTTGATATCGCCTACGGAGGCTCATGCACTGCAGGGAAGGAAGACGACATTGCGTACTATGCAGAGGTTTGTCAAGCGGCCAAAGATGCGGGCCTCTCGGTCAAGGAAGGCGTTGACTTCTACATCCAATACGGTTCGGGCCAAGTCAAGGCCCTTGCAGAACGGAAAGGGTGGCACGACCTCTTCCTTGAAGTTGGTGTGAAACTCATTGACCCGGGTTGCGGCGCTTGCATTGGAGCAGGCCCCGGGGTCTCAATCACTCCCGAGCAGGTAACCGTTTCAGCGATCAACCGAAATTTCCAAGGTCGTTCCGGACCGGGTAAACTCTACCTCGCCAGTCCACTCACGGTAGCAGCCTCTGCCTTCACAGGCATCATTTCAGCCTGGAACAGCGAACTCTTCGCTTGATTGACCTTCAACTCAGTGGTCAAATTTCGGCCCATTTCATCCTTCGTTGACTGTTGTGTATATTTACCCTCAAAGTCGGGGGTATGCTATCTGTTGGCCCGACGTTGTCAAGACGGAGGAGGACCGAGGGAGTGGATACGATGGCAGGAACTGCAGAGCGAATGGCGAGCAATCAGAAACAAGTAGCGATTTCTGAATTTTTTGAGAAGAACAAACATTTCCTCGGTTTTGACTCCCTGCCCCGTTCCCTCATCACCGCCGTTAAAGAAGCGGTTGACAATTCCCTCGATGCTTGTGAAGAGGCTCGGATTCTACCAGAGATCAAAATTCAAATCACAAAATTGGACGGAAAAAAAGACATCATTGAACTGAGAAGCGAAGACAACGGGCCGGGGATTCCTAAGAAGAGCATTGAGAAAGTGTTTGGACAGTTGCTCTTTGGTTCCCGTTTCCATGCCATTCGTCAGTCGCGTGGCCAACAAGGGATCGGGATTACCGGTGTTGTGATGTATTGCCAATTAACAACGGGACGCAAGACCCATGTGCGCTCAAAGATCGCAACCGAAACTTCCGCAGCGATTGTGGATATCGGGCTCGATACGCGGAAAAACAAAGCGACGAAAAGCGGTGAAGGACGTGAGTTGTGGGAGTTGCCTGACGGCACCCTGAAGGAACATGGTTTGGAAATCACCGCTCAAATGAAAGCAAAATACCAACGCGGACGACAAAGTGTGTATCAGTACCTGCGGATGACCAGTATTGTCAATCCCCACGCAGATATCACCTTCATCGACCCCGATGGAGAAACGCACCACTGGCCCCGAGTAACCGAGCGCCTTCCACGGAAGGTGGAGAGCATCAAGCCTCATCCTCACGGCATTCATTTGGGAACCTTGCAACGGATGTGTACTGAATCAACCGATTCCCGAATGACGGTGTTTTTGCGCAATAATTTTTCTGGCGTATCCTCTCGTGCAGCGAAGGAATTGCTTGCAGCAGCAGAGATTGAAGAAAAGGCGAAGCCCAAATTGCTCAAAGCGGACCACTATCGAGCCCTTCTGGAGGCTTTTCAAGGCGAACGGATGCTGAATAACAAGCCCGTTAAATTATTGAATCCGCCCACCAATTGTCTTTCTCCAATCGAAGAATTGCTGATCAAGAAAGGTCTGTCTAAAACCATCGATTCCCGGTATGTTACCACGATGACGCGCGCGCCCACTGTCACCCAAGGCAATCCCTACCAGGTTGAGGTCGGTCTCATCTTTGGAGATGGTATGGCTGCGGACAAGCCCGTTGAAGTGCTCCGCTTCGCAAACCGTGTCCCCCTGATGTACCAGCAAGGTGGGTGTTTGTTGACCAAAGCCATCGAATCCGTCGATTGGAGGCAATATGGACTGGATCAAGCAGGTGGACGTGGCGTGCCGAAGGGCCCTGCTGCGATTCTCGTTCACCTTGCCAGTACCAACGTGCAATTTACCTCCGAGGCAAAAGAAGCACTTGCCGATAACGCCGAAGTTATTGATGAGGTGCGAAAGGCGCTGCTCGAAATGGGACGGGGTTTGCGTAAGCACCTTGAGAAGAAGAAGAAAATGGCCAAAACTCAAGACAAATTCGAATTGGTCAACGACATTATTCCGGCCATTGCAGAAAAAGCGGCTGCAATTCTTGACCGCCCGGTTCCAAACCTCTCTGGCTCCATTACCCGAATCATGGGAGCCGTCATTTCCGAAGCAACGACGGTTTGGAATAAAGAAACCAAACAAACGGACGTTACAATCACGCTGTTCAATTACACGACCCGTGCGCGTTCCTACACGCTCTTGGCCTCTTGGCCTGAGCGCGCTGGAGCGACCATGGTGAAGAATGAACAAGGTGGACGTAAGGAAGCAAGTGGAGTATGGGCGTGGAAGCTTGACACGCTGGAGCCTGGACAAACTATCACCTTCACTTATTCACTCACTGGGTTGGAGCGAGGAGATTGGACGGATACCGATCTTTTCTATCGTGGAAGCCAAGAAGTGATCGGCGCGTCGAAGATGGATGAAAAACTCCTTGAGGAAATTCGCCGTCAAGAGGCTGCAGCCAACGGTGAGGATGAACCTGCAGATGATGAACCCGTAGATGATGGGGAGGAGGCAGAGCCAACAGCAGCACAGGGTTCAGAAATCAATGCCGACCCTCCTGCAAAAACGGGTCAACAAACCCTGATGGGTTTCGGAGGTGATGAATGATGTCCGCCATGCACACAAGTGAAGAAACAAAGACAGCACTCCATGCTGTCGTTGAAGAAATGTATGATAAAATCGTCAAAGGTGAGCCTCCAACGATGACCTTGCCGGTTCGAACCAAGAATAATATCGGCTTTGATAGCAAACTCGGCGTTTACAAGTACGGCAAGAAGCGTTCTACTCGGGATGCGACGAGTTTGGGTTCAGCCAAGCAATTGCTTCGTGCATTGCACGTGGTCGAATTCATCGAAGAAATGATTGATGCTGGGAAGTCTTCAACTCTCAGAGAAATGTATTATATCTCTGAGGCTTGGGGTCTTGGAAAGTTTTCATCTCAAAATGAATCGAATAATCTTGCTGAAGATCTGGAGGTCGTCACCAAATGCATGCGCGAGGATTTCAAATTACGGCCTGAAGAAGACGGGGCACGGATGATTGGAAATCTCACTCTTCGTGAACGAAACCGAAGAGGCGAATGGATGCGAATCAATGCACGCGACGATGTTGGAGATTCTGGGTACGGTGTGCCTTACAATGTTGAAGAAGAGAAAATCGAACTTCTTGAACACGACATCAATTTCATCATGGCCATTGAGACCGGTGGTATGTTTGACCGTTTGATTGAAAATGGATTTGATGAAGATTACAAATGTGGTTTATTGCACCTCAAGGGGCAACCTGCACGGTCAACACGCCGAATCATGAAACGCATGAGCGAAGAATGGGATTTGCCCGTTGTTGTCTTCCTTGACGGTGACCCCTGGTCCTTCCGTATCTTCGCCTCCATCGCTTATGGAGCCATTAAGACCGCTCACATTTCAGAATACTTGGCCACGCCCTCTGCAACCTATCTCGGTATCACGGCTGATGACATTGAAGCCTATGACTTGCCAAGTGATGACTTGTCGACGCGAGATGTCGACGCGCTGAAGGCAGAACTTTCCGACCCTCGGTTCGCTGACCCATGGTGGCAGGAACAGATCAACATGATGTTGGAATTGGGGAAGAAGGCCGAACAACAATCACTTGCAAAATACGGTCTTGATTTCGTCACCGACACCTACCTCCCCGAGAAATTAGCCGACCTTGGGTTGGCCTGAGCCCATGAGCGAGCCTTATGGAGGAAGAGGGTTTGGGGAATAACGATGCAAGCCGGTGAACCCGCCAAGCGGTCTCCTTGGGCCATGCGACTTGCCATCGCTGGCGCGACCATGGTCGTCATCGGGATTGTGCTTGTCAGCAGCCAATCCAGTAACATTAGCGAGGCAATGGACCCGCGTGAAAACTACCACCAAACCTACGTTGGCCCCGGTAGTGAAGTTGCGGGACAATTAGACGATACATGTTATCGCTTCTATCAACTCAGTGACGACCCTGAAATGAGTGTGGAATTGTTCCGAGTTGAAGGCTCCTCCATCTCGGGCGAAGCCATTGCAGAGGCTTCATGCAAACTTGACTTCCAACCCATGACTCAAGAAGGCAATGTTCTCGTCGAACGCGCTTCCTGGAAATTGAATGAATCTGGTGAATACGCTGTCACCATCACCTGTGCGAACTCTTGTGAGAGTGCACAAGGTTGGTTCTCTTCCATTGATGCCTTCCAAAACAAATTATTCGAATCAACGACACTCCTCTTTGGTGCCACCATTTGCTGTTTTGGTATTTTTACTACCCCTGTTGCACTCATCATTTACTTCGCATCCAAACCAAGTAAGACCCCTCGTGTCATGATGGTCGGAGAAGACGGGCGTTTGATTCCCATCACCGACCTCAATCCAGACAACCCTGTGCTCTTTGACCAGCCTCAGGAGCAAGGACGTCCCGAACAGGGTCCAACCGTTGCGCCGCCATTTGCCGATACAGCCGAGCAGAATCAACCGGATGAATTCGTGGACGGACTGCCCGATGTTGCGGCAGGAAACTTGCTGACTACCGAACAAGTCTATGCCTTGATGAAAGGCGATGTTGAAGCGGCACAGGAGCATGCTCGCTCGGGCCGTTACCAAGGTGCAACGGCAGAGGACGCTATTGAGGAGGCTGCCAACATGGCAGCCATTGCTTCATGGGATGAAGGAGTCACTCTCGCCAAACAAGAGAACGAAACAACGCCCAACCAACGACCTGCGCCCAAGCCAGTGAAGACCACTTCAACGACCTTAAGCGATCAATCTTGGAAAGAATGGGAAGAGCTCTGAAGCAAACGATGAGTTCAAAGAGGGGTGCGGACTACCCAACCTCGAGTTGAGAAGATGACTGACCTTGACAGTGCCCTCTATTTGCTCCAAAACAAGATGCGTCGTCAAATTCTTGAACGCTTGATTCGAGAACCGCATTACGCCATGCAGCTCTCTCAAATCATCGGTGCAAGTCAACCTGCCATCGTCAAGCATCTGAAGGAACTCGAGGAGGGCGGCATGGTTTCAAAATCGAAAGTACCCTCAGAAAAAGGTGGCCCGCCACGAACGATTTACTCAGTAGAGAAGGCCTTCTCGATCCAGATTGACCTTGGCCCGGACCTCTTTCGGTGCGAACAGAGAAAACTCCCTGCAGGAGGGCCAATGAGGCTCTCAACCCAGCTGCCATCAGCCTCCATCCCTGTTGCAGAAGCACTGGGTGGACGGAAGAAAATCGCCGTGGCCGAAGGATTGGCTCACCTCCGATCGTTAAGTGAGGTACTCGATGACCTCGATGCACAACGAGACGCTGTCATCGCCCTTCATCAGCACGTACGTCAGCGTGTTTCTGCTGGATTAGGCTCTGATTTTGAACTCTATGAGGAACGAAGTATCATTCAATCCATCGTTGAATCAAACGGTGAGCGTTTGGACTTAGCATCGCTTATCCAACGAGAACTCATCGGTGACACCAACGTAACAGAACTCATCGAAACACTACGAAGTCAACTCGAACGTCAAATCGCCCAACGCTCTGGACAAATCATCGCCGCTCCGCTCAACACTGAGCTACGCTGGTACCTCGGCCCGAAGCCAAAGTGAACTGCGTCACAGGTTTTCTTCTGAGAGAACAGTCACGAGTGACGACTGTTCGGCCAAGCGCTTGTTGACATCATCACGTCGGCCCTTGCCAACGAGGTAGACTACGCCAAGCAGCGCAATGGTGAGGAGAATCACTGCAAACGGTAGTGCCGTCTTACCGACAACTTCCTGAGCCAAGTCAAGAATCGGGTTCTCGGATTCAAGGGCTTCTGGAATTGCCATGACGTTGTCGCGTTCATCGGATTCAACAATCTCATTCATCGGGTCAACAACGACGTAGACGCCCTTACTACCCGCAGTAACGGGGTAGAGAAGATACAATTCGATCTCCTTGGCATCTTCGGTGTCATCCGGGGCGAGAAGGGCTCCAACGACCTGTCGCATGACGACGCGTTCTTCGTCGCATCCGTTCTTGCGAATTTCATCCATCAGTTCCAAATCGTTAGCGTCATCATACTCGCAAAGAACGATTTCGATGTCCGTTGCATGTACGTTGCCTGTGTTTTGCAGGATGATACCGATAGGGATGGTTGAATCAACTTCACCGTTCATCGATGGTGGCAGAATAATCTCCTTAATTTCGAGATTTGGTGCACGAAGACGGAGTGTTACAATGAATTCGTTGGAATCAAAGTTCTCGCCGTCCCATTGCGGGGAGTCGTCGTGATCACCGTCATTCTCCATGTCACCGTGCATCGAGACGACCTTCAAACCAAGTTGGCGAGTGTCAAGTTTTGCGTTGATGCCAATGGATACTGCAGCCACCGCGGTGATGGTTTCATAGGGTGCCATTTCAGGAAGACGGTATTCGCCCAAATCAGTGAGATAAACGCAGGTGTCTTCGGGGAAGGAAGATGCAGTGGATACGTCTTGGATGCACGCTTCCTCAACTACAACATCTGCGCTGATTTGCTTCATCATGTACCACTGGACGCTCCAGCCATCAAGCATGTTCATGCCAGGAGATTCGCCCCAAAGCAGATCGTCGCCGTCCTTCTGAGCAGTGTGGTTGTTCAGAGTTGGAACATCCGCCACGTTTCCGTTGTTGGTCACGTTGAAAGTGAACCGCACAATCTTACCTGGAGCAGATGTCTTGACTGCATTGTCCACGCTGGAGTCCATCGAAATTTGCATGTCGTGGAATTCCTTGACCGTCACCGACAGGGTGATGGTGTCACGAAGACGCGTTTCTCGGCCGCTATCGTCCGGGTAGGCTTCTTCAGAGAAGGCCTGCAGAACGATGGTGTATTCTCCTGCCTCAACACGGTTGGGCACATTCATGAGAACGTCAAAGGCTTGGTATGTTCCTGGTGAGAGTTCCATGAGGTTCTCTCGAGGGATGTCAATGTCCCAAATGACGTCGACACCAAAGGCATCGGTAACACGTGCAAGACGGAAGTCGAAGCGATCAGGCCCGTTTCCGTCGTTGGTGACCGTAAGGGGCAATGTGAGTTGCTCGCCTGGGTTCACTTCGAGTGAGGTACCAACATCGGGGTCAATGCCTGCATCCAAATCGTAGACGTGAATCACGTTGGTCGAGAGAATCACCGAATCTGAAATTCGTGGATATCCGTCGAGGTATGCCTTGAGTGTCACGGCAGGACCGAGTCCTGACGATGCATTTGTTGGAGCACATACAGAGACACTCACCGTCTTGGTGACCGAATCATCATTGCCTTGGATGGTCCATGCAATCGGGTCGCCAAGACCATCGCCAGCGTCTGCTGAGCCGGCAGCGTTGGAGAAGTCAACGCTGACCACCCAGTTCTCTTGCCGCCATGCGTCCATCGAGATGCCATCGGGCTTCACTTCAGGTGCGCCGGGCGTGACGAAGACAAGTTCACCAGAATCGAAGTTCTTGGTCACATCAATGTCATACTCTGCACAGTCACCGGGCAAGACTTGCTCGGAGCGATCTGGTATGCTGAACTCAATGTTACCGGTTGAACGAATCGATACGAAAACACCCAGCTCAAGGATATCATAGGTTCCCTTTTCAACGGACTTAATCGGTTCGCCTTCAGACCAACCCTTGACATAGATGACGAAGCGTCCGGGATCTTCTGAAGTAGGGACGCTGACCTCGAGATTCTTTGTCACTGATTGACCCGGGTCAAGTTCAACGCGAGTTGGGAAGTTGATTTGCCAACCGAATGGCAGGAGCCATTCTTGCTGACCTTCCAAGCTGTTGGGGTCCCAGAACACGAATGCATCGTTGACGTTTCCTGTGTTCGTGATGGTGATGGAGAACAGAGCTGTTTGTCCCTGTTCAATATCAGCCATGCTGTGCGACGTATCGAGGTTGATACCGTGAACAACGTCCATCAACGTGAGTGTGACGATGTCGTTTTGGATTGCTGGGTCTTTGTAAGACTGCGCTGTTATTCGAATTTCAGCCAACTCATCTCCGTTCGCCTGGTAGATAGAAGGGGCCTGTACTCGCATGTAGAAGCGGACATCTTCGCCACCTTCGAGGAAGATGGGGGTGTCTGGGAAGATGCTGGAGTGATTGCTTGCAAAGTAGAGATTCGCTGTCCAATTCATCGGCACGCCTGAGATGTTCAATCCGTAGGTGTCAGCAACCAAATCCTTTGGACCGGGTGTTGAATTGTTCATGGTCAAATTGTAGATGGTTTGTTGACCAGGTTCAATCACGTGATAGAAGGTCTCTCCCTCATCAAACTCGAGATCAACTTGCCCGGTAAGAACGTGGGAGTAACAGATTGTGAATCGGTTGTTATTTCCTTCATCGCCACACTTGTTGGTATCCGACCAAGCAATGTGAGCTCCACTGCCCAAATCATTCGAGAAGGCTGGGGGCATTCCGATGCTCGGTTGCCGGCCGTTGTTGGGCCCAAGTTTGTTCGAATTCCATGTTGTCACAGATACCGCTTCCCACGGGTCGAGGGCGGTAAGGCCGTCTCCTGTCAGGTCGGTTTGATTGAGGCGAGCATAGAGGACTTCTTCATTGGCCGAGGTATTTCCTGAATCGACCCACGCAATGTGCACGTTGTTTTGGTCATCTGTTAGGAGTGAGGGGAAAACGGAGTTTCCTGCATAGGGTGAAGCAGGTGGCAAGCCGCCATTACCCTCAACATGAGAGATAGGGGTGTCGTTGATTTTCTTGATGGCGTAGGTGGAGAGACCTTGGTCGGCTCCGTCCCAAACCCCTGCACCTTGCAAGCGAAGTTTGGTGTAGTAGACTTCGTAATTGACGTCTTTCTCAAATCCATAGTCACGTCCATCCATCCAAGCGATGTGGGTGTTGCCTTGCATGTCCACACCGATCGATGGGTGGAAGGAGTAAGCGTCGTCGATGGTCACACGGGTGTCATTGACAACAACAAGGTGGCCGTCAGCCCCTGCGCCTGTGTCTTCGTAGTAGGTGCCTCCTTGTACCCAGTGACCTGTTTCACCTGGGGTGAAAGACGGGTCGTTGTTCATCTTTGCATAGGGGTCCAAGACTGACATGTAGATTTCACGGGAGTTGTTGGTTGAGATGTAAACCATGGCTTCGACGAGAAGGGACATTTGGTTCGTACCCGATCCTGAAGGGAACTCGTAAGCCTGTCCGCCAGCATCAGTGTTTGCAAGAGTGTTACCCGGGCAATTACGCGACTGAGTGGAGACAATCCCGTTGGGGCACTGCACGAGGTCCATGAAGTGAGATTGGATGTTGCCTGCACCACCATAGCCTTGGCCGTAGAGTCCAACTGGAATAACACCAGAAAGAAGGCAGTTGTCGTGAGCTTCCTGAATGGCTGCCTTATCGTCGGCTTGCTGGGATGGGTCGCCGTCCTTAGGACCCTCGTCAGAAACAGGAATCACAATCTTGGTTGCGTTCGGGTTCCAACGGTGGTCGGATTGAGTGGGTGGGTTACCTGGAACGTTGCCTGAAGCATCCTTCCATGAAAGACAGGCCCAGTTGGAACCGGGGCCCCAGTCTTCACCAGAATAGCCGGAGTACGTATTGCCGTTGTAGATGGTTCCGGGCAACTTGCGGATACCTCCGGAGTCATCTCCGGGTGTTTGACCAAGTGGTGTTGTTCGAGGTCCTGTGTTCTTGTTGTAACCTTGACAGTTGCCTGAACTCGCTGCGCCAGGAAGGGTGTTGCCCAGTCCGTAGATGGTTTCGTACACGGTCATGTTAGCGGTTTCGAGCATTGGCTTGATGCCTTGGAAGTAACTTCCAGAGGCGAAGTTGCCACCGTAAACAACCGTGCAGATATCTGCCCATTCCGTGTACATTGAACCTGAGGTGTCAACAATAAAGGCCAGTTCGACCTTTCCACCGCGGGTGTCGTCCCAAGCGATTTGAACGTAGTCGTTGGCATCAACAACGACATCAGGGTGGCCTTTGTGGCCAATGATCGGCGTGAGAAGAGTGTCGTCAAAGAGGGTGACGATGGCGCCTGAACTGATGTCTGGTTGAATCATGGAGTAGTAAATTTGTGGCTGGTTGAAGAAACGGCCAAGTTCGTCATAGTTGTCTTGCCAAACGATGTGGACATTGTTCTGGCTGTCAAGATCCAATGCTGGCCAGTCGCGGTTTTGTGAGCGACGAGAAATGATTGTGTCATCAATGGCCGAGAGTGTTCCATCGTCCGAGGCCATGCCGTCCATAGCCGCTGAGAATGGTTGCAGGGCAGTGTACATGATGGCGTGTTGGCCTGCTCTGTCAGCCCAAACGACGTGCACGCGGTCGTATTCATCAACTTCGAGGTCGGGGTGCCAAATCTTGTGAAGCCCCGAGTTGGTGATTTGGGTGGCGTCGATGAGCGTCTCCCCACGTGGTGAAATCATTGCGTAGTAGAGGTGGAGGTTATTGCGGGTCCAAACAACGTGGACGTTTCCTGAACTGTCGGAGCCAACGGCGGCTTGTGCGTCGGATGCTGTTCCCCCGTCAACAATCTGGACGGCTTCGGTAATAACAACGGTACTGGCGCTTACTGCGACGCTCGCTACAAGGAGCGAGGACATGACTGAAAGCACCATAATGGATGCGAGGCTAATTGATTTCATTTTTTGGCTCATGGAGTCACCTCAAAGGTCTAACAATTCAACGAGATTCTTATCATACTTAACCGCGTTCCCCTTCGGTCTGCCAAATCGCGGCCTGATGTGTCGCAAGACACCGCTTACCTCGTCGCTACTCTTTCGATTCTAAGCCCATTCGCTCGGATCAAAGCCACTTCCAAATGACATCTTTTCATCGAATTCAACCTGGGGGGCGGTCCCATCACTTTGTGGAGTTTGCGTGCCATCTGGTTTTGCCTTGGATTTTGGCCAATCATCAACCGGGCCTGGTTTTCCAATACCGGGGCCGTAGGAATACTTGATTTCGTGAATGAGGGCGAGTTTGGCAAGCCAAAGGCGACGGAGATTGTTCATGAATTCATGCTTGCTTAATCCGTCAAACCAAATGGGAAGGCTGACGTTGAATGCTTGAAGTGGCCCTGGCTTCTTTTCGCCCTGATGGCCCATGTGAATGGCCCAGTCAACACCCGTACGAATGAGGTGCAATCGGCTTTCATGAACCCATTCAGCCCAATCGCTCTCTTCGTCATCCATGTGTGCTTTCATCTCTTTTTGCTGGCCCTCATCAACGCGTGTCATGCTCGATAACGCAACAAGATCGCGTCCTTTGGGAATGACAACGGCGAACATGTGGCCTTGTTTGCCGCCAGGGTACCTCACGAGGAAATGGGCATGAGCCCGCGGGTCCTTTTGTGATTTGGCAGTGAGGCGTTCTTCGGTAAGCCACTGCTTGAGTACATCAACCACTTCATCGGGCGTCATGGTTCAACCCAAACCCTCATCCCGTTTGAAACACACTCTTTTTGAGGACTATATTTGCCCAAGAAGGTGAAACAGGCGTTCTTTTTGTTCCCGGCCCATCGTGCGACGCTTCCAGACGCTTCGGAGGTCAACCCATGCATCCCACGCCCGTGCGAAGCTTTTACCGCTCAGCCAAAAGAGTGGAAACATCAAGAAATAGGTGGCGATTGCAGCCATTATTTGTTCACTTGTAGTCATGCTACTCCATGCGGGTAAGATGGAGTGAAGGGCGTCAAAAATTGTGGCGGCATTCACCCAAAATGCGCCTGTCCAAAGCAACGCGATGATTGGCCAGATAAGAAGCGAGCCGAAAAAGGCAGCAAGGAATTGGTAACTCGTCCTCGCATCCAACCCTTCATCGGTTGAATCACCAAGAAGACGCCCAAGAAGTACTTGTAGGCCCAGTGAACTAAGCGAGAGAGGGAGAAGGAGTAGGAAGGCGACAAAGGCTACGAAATTCATCGGCGCCTTCGCCAGACGCCCCCTCTTCAAGCCGGTCCCCGTTGCATTGAGGGCGCGTCCATCGAGTTGGTTGCGCTCGAGAATTTCCGCAGCCTCAATGGCGTGCACCATCCGTTCATCAGCGATAGGTTTGGGGGGAAAGGCGTCAGGTTCTGACGACCATTCTTCGCGAACTGTTCGGGCAGCATGCACTTCATCCTGCCATCGAGGCAATTGGCGCCCTTCCCTCCGTGCATGGAGGTGCGCGACCAGATGAAGCGCTCGGTGCTCTTCCCACGTTGCTGTATTCGGTGTTTGGAAGGGGAGTTGGTTTTGGAGACGGTCTCGTAATGAATGGACAACTTCTGCTGGAGGTTCAACCCATCCTCCTTGTTTGACAGCGTCCACCATTTCTTCAGGAATAAGGTCGTCAGTCACTTGAATTGGTTCACCGAATTCGACGTATTGGTCTGTTCTGAAATCTTCTCTGCAGCGGAAATGCAATCCCACGGGGAGCAGGTGAGGGAGTTCCAAATCATTGGCTTTCGCAAGCGCTGCTGAAGCAAGAACGGTGCGAATGGGCCCTGTTTTGAATCGAATCATGTGGGATTCACTGTGACTGGTACCTTCTGGGAAAAGAACGCATCCAAAGCCGTGCGCTACGCCGTTTGCCAAGGCGAGGAGGGAGCGCCCATTGAGGTGCATGGCTTCTTCTTCAGTACATCCGCCGCGCAGGAGTTCCGCTTTTCTAACAACCGGTTGAACTGCCAGACGTCGCGTCCACCAGCCCAGAAGCGGACGTGTGACGAGATCGTGTCTCGCACCCACAACGAACTCTTTGGGGTGTTGAAGAAAGATGCCAAGGGGGTCCATGAGCCCGTTGGTATGCCAACCGCAACACATGGCTCCACCGCCCGATTGAGAGAGGGGGGTTGCACGGGTTGTACTGGTGGTTCGAAATTGTACACTTGCAACCCTGCGGCACATCCAAAAAGCTACTTTTGTCCAAATGTACGAACCCGGAATTGAACTCGTGTATGTAGGAAGAGGGGTTGCAAGAAGTTTGTCAATGCGCATTTTTTTTGCCGAAGCGGAGAGAATTGGCAACACTTCGCCATTGTGGACCGCTTCGTCTTCTTCAGTAACGATGGTAGCCATTAATTCACGACCTGCAAGGATGTAGCCAATGAAGCCAATGATTGATGGTCCGGTTCAGAGGTAGGGGTTGATGGCCACATGGACATCAAGGTCCCTCCGCCGTCCCCTTGAGTGCGAGGGAGGACATGGAAATGGACGTGGGGTACTTCTTGGCCTGCAAGAGGGCCATCGTGGAGACAGACGGTGAAATCAGTCGTTGAGAAATGGGCTCCCAAACGTTGTTGAACCACAGTAATGCCTTCCATCAGCCCATTCAATTCCTGTGAGTTGAGTTCTGAAAGGCGTTGAACTGCCTTTCGCGGAATGACAAGTGTGTGGCCTTCTCTTCGTGGAAAAATATCCAAAAATGCATACCACGATTCACCTTGAGCGACGCAATGTGAGGGGATTTGGCCAGAAAGAATGCTTTCAAACAAGGTCCCCATGATTGACTTCGAAGCCGTTCATGCCTTTCTTCATTGTGGAGCAAGAACCCAATGGCCGCCTGCTCCTTTCTTAATCGCAAGCGTGCCGGTGACTCCTTGATGGTCAACGGTGACGTGGTGAAGGAAGTCCTCATTTGCCTCTGGGAAATCTTCTCGGACAAAGGAGCCACGAGATTCTTCCCTAGCAAGTCCACTTTGCACCGATGCGGTGAGGAGGCGAACTGCGGCTTGGGTTCGCAGCACTTCGAGGAGGTTCGTATTCGCAATCAAAGATTGCTGATCCAAGTGCAACGATTCAGCAGAATGGCTCGCCGCCTCTAATTTATTGAGGAGCGAAGCCATCGATGATGCGGTGAAGGTAGGAGTTGATGCGAGTGCTGATTGCACAGAAGCCATCACGGTGCCGCAGCGAACAACGTGGGTTTCTTCACTGTCTCCCATCATTGCTGATAGGTCAGCTTCGGCTTGCTCAACGGCCGCTTGGATAGAATCGGGGGTGCTGAATTTGCGGTCGGCCACCCAAGATGCTGCGTGCTTGCCTGCGTTTGCACCGGATTCAAGCGCATCAAGAAGGCGGTTTCCGGGGAGAGTTGCGGCTCCATGGAAGCCAGTGCAAGCGGCATCGCCTGCAGCGTAAAGACTCGTGAACCAACGCGACCATGCGCCAATAACACACCGTCCCTGTCCATCGACTGGCAAGCCACCGATGGTGTGGCCCACGACGGAATCGAGTGGGACGGTTTGACGGTTCATGTCAATGCCCGTTCGTTGCTGTACCAAGCGGAACAAGGAAGACCACCATGCTGCGGATTCGCCCAAATTACGTGCATCGAGGACGGGTTGAACCGCTGATTGAATGGCTTGGGCCATCTCAAGAGGATTGAGGTCAGCGACTTCAATTGCAGCGCCTGAGCCTTCGTGCAATTTTGCACCGTCGTTGAGTAGACCTGTGGGCAAGAAAAGATTGGTGCCCTTGATTGTCAGGGGGTGATGTGTCATGAATTCCATGTCTCTCAAAGCGATTCCAGCGCGGAATGCCATGTCCATGCCCAGTCCAACAACACCTGAAGAAAAAGCACCTTCAAAGCCTTCATCTGCAATGATGAGGGCTTTGCATTGTAAACCAACAACACGACCGTTCATCATATCCAAGGCCACGAGTCCATCTACGGATTGATCGGAATGTACGAGGGTAAGGGGAATGTGGTCGCCTCGGCGAATGACGCCGTGGCGCATGCACTGCTCCTCGCCAATTTGTTGGAATTGTCGGGAGGTTGCGCTTCCAGCATCAACCGTACGAGGCTGGGCGTGCCCGACGGCTTTTCGGACCATGGGAAGGCCTTGGGAGTCTCGGCGGAAGTTGATGCCACGGCGCTCAAGGAGGTCGACGTGGCGATTCGCATTGGCAGTGGTTTGTGCAACAACATCCTGGTCATTGAGGAAGGCCCCGGTACGGATGGTGTCTTCACGATGGCTGCGGTTATTTGTTTCTTGAAGCGATGCGGACAGCCCTTCGAGGGGTGCCATGCCGGGTTGGCCGAGGGCTGTGGAAGAAATCATGAGCGTGCTTGCTCCGTCCCGTGCGGCTTCGGCAGCAGCATTCATGGCAGCAGGGCCGTCTCCGAGAACAATGACATCCCATGCTTCCATCTTGAATCCCCTCAAGGCTGGCGAAGTGGCGGACTGACATAAGGTGCGCGCTTGAGCCCTCTCGGACCCAGCGTGTATTCTTAGGCAGAATAGAAGCTCTCAAAATTCTGGAAGGGGGCGTGCTGCCCACTTTCTTGCCCCTTCCAATCGCTTGTTCTTCTTGCGGTAGTGGCTGCTATTTCGGCGTTTAACAACCGTTCTTAGCACGCGGGATTCAATGACGACTCCTTCCTCATCGCGGAGGATCACTTGCACGTATCGGTCGCCTTGTTCTTTCTCCGGCCAGGCTACACCCAGCCACAATACGACGCCTTGTTGCAAGTAACGAGGGACCCAATCAAGTGCGTCATCTTCTCCCGCAGTGTAGAGTTCAACGGCTTGACGGGGGGGCGGGCAGGCTTTGAGTTCAAAGCGATGGTCGCGGGCAAAGGGCTCACCTCCCGGGCATACAACCTCGATGCGGGCGACGGTCTGTTTGAAGGTCTGATTGTTGAGGGCAATGAAGAGATGGCCCGTTCCTTCATCGCATTGCGGGTCAAGGGCCACATCCATTCGCCATGGCTCGCGAATCATCATCGGTGAACCCGAAAGCAAATCCAATTGAAGGCGTTCGAGAAGACGGAATGCGCTTGGCTGCCACACCCGTGCATGAGCAAGGAGGCGTTGCAGAGAACGCCAGTTGAATTTTGCTTCAGGATTGAGAAGGACATCACCCATTGCATCGGGGCGGATAAACTCGCTCAATTCTCCGTGTGCAATTGAATCACTGAGGTCGCCTTTCGCATGGAGATGCAAAATGTAGAGGACCCGCTCCCATGACTGGTCTTTATCGTAGCCAGGGAGAATACTGTCGCGGAAATCGTTCAGCCAAGTGAGCCAATCAAGATACAGGTCGGGGTCGAGGTGGAGGACAATGAGTTCCCCGAGAATCGACCCCAACTGTGTGGGGTGATGTGTGGGCGAATGATGAACCAAGCAAGGCATCAAATCGCCTTGCTGGCGTACGGAATCATAGGTAAAGTAGGCGTGGAAGGTATGGGCAAGACCCAACGTCATTGAAACTAGAAATGACAGGCTCCAAACAATGGATTCCTCGGTGATCACCGTTCCAAGTCCGAGCAGAAAAATTGAACTGAGTGCCAAGAGAGTGTTCACCGAATTATGACGGCGCACATCGGTAAGACCTTCGAGAATACGGTCCATTCCGGGCTGTGATCGCAGGGATAATTTCCCACCTGTAGCCTCCCCGTCAATTTCTCTCAACGAGATACGGGCTTGGATGGACTGCCACATCGCTTCACCAGCCATCAAAGCAGGTACAGTAGCAAGCAAGAAGGGTATCCCTCCAAACAAGAGAACATATCCTGGGTTCGGTGGAGCGTATTCAGGCAACAACACCGAAATCAGTGCGGTAACGGCAACAATGCTGCCAAAACAAAGGCGTAAGCCCAAGAGAAAGGGGTTTCTGGCGAGCGTTCCAAACCGAAGGCGGAGGCGCTCTTGCTGCAGCCACTTTTCAGTCGTGCGCTCGAGGGGGTCCTCTGTACGGGCAAACCCATGTCCGTAGGGATCGGGCAAGGCACTGAGAGCGTCGCCTTCGTCTTCCGTACTCATGGCTTGTCCCATTGAGGCGTGTGCGCCCTTCAATATGGCTCTTATCCAAAAAATGGCGGGCGCGGCAGGATTCGAACCCGCGATCTCCGGCTTAGGAGGCCGGTGCATTATCCAGCTGTGCTACACGCCCAATGTTGGCTGCTCGCCACTTGGTGAAGATGCTTACGATTGGTGTGCCTTTGATGCAGCACCAATTTCAGCAACTTGGTGGAAGAATTCTTCCAATTGAATCCGTTGCTGAGCCGATCGTTGGAGGGCTGTATCGCAGGTCGAAAGAGCATTCAAGAGTGAAGCAAGAAGTTCATCATCGTAATGGGAACGTCCTGCTGTGAGGAATTGGTGCAGTCGGTCCAAGACGCCTCGGGCGTCCAAGTCATGGGTTGCCATCAATTGGTCAAGAGCCCCCATCGCACCCTTGAGAACACGGCTGCTCTTCTCGCCTTGGCGCTCCCATTTCCAATCATGAACTCGTCCACGTAAGGCTTCTTCCAAAACAAGTTGAACCTCTCGAAGGCTGCTATTTGACATGAGGGTCTGGACGTTGCGCCGGTCGTTGAGGAGATTGCGTTGGGCGAGTAGTTGAAGCATGAAAATCGCCTTTCGAAGATTGCCGTTTGCAACGTGTGCGACATCGCCAACGATACCGAGGGTCGATGCTTGCTCCTCACGTTCGAGGATAAGTTCCAACCGTTGTTCAATCATGAGACGTGTGAGGGTGGGCATACGGATGTGTTGGGTTCTGCTCCTCATGGCTTCAATCATACGAGAGGGGGTGTGTGTCGTGAAAATAAAGCGGGCACTGCGGCTGCTTTCTTCCATCATTCGCCGAAGGTAGGATTGTCGTGCATGACCGAGATAATCAGCATCCTCGATCACAATGATTCTCGATACGGGGAAAAATTGGCTGCCATCGCCGCCCGATGACTCCTCTCCCGCTGGTGCTGGTGAGTCGTCAGCGGATGAACTGATGTTGTGGTCAAAGGCATCCAGACTGGTGCGCCCGGCAAGCGTATCGTCAGAACCGCTTCCTTCTGGGCGTAGGAAGGCTTCGAATTTTGACATGGCACCGGCTGTTTTGGCCAAGTCACGTGCCTGAAGCACATGTGTTGTTGCTCGCCATGAAGGGCCGAGAACCTGGCGGCAAACAAGTTGGTAGGCAGCGGTTTTACCACATCCAGTAGGCCCAGAAAGGAGAAGATGCGGAGGGTTGGATTGAAGCGAAAGTTGCCGAAGGGCAGCAATCACGGATGGAGATGTAACCAAATCGTCAAACAAAAGTGGCTTATGCTTCTCAAGCCACATCGTCATGATGTGTGAGTAGAGACCATGGTCTTTGAACTCTGCGAAGTGATGAAGTCATCACTCTGCGTTGAGACGCTTGGTGCCGTGGCGGCGTAGCTTCATGAAGATACGAGATCCGCATCCTTTGCAACTGATTCCGTTTCGCTCACGGTGGAATGATTCGAGGCTACCGCAGTCAGCGCATTTGTAATCGACGAGTTCAACCATATGTATCTCTCCGTGCCACGCGACCGTGCATCCCGTTTTGAACCTGTTCATTGCGAAGAACGCCGTAATAAGGCATCAAAGGTTGCGGCAGAAAGCACGACAACTTCTCCATCTGAAAAAAGTTCGATGATCTTCATCACAAGTTCTTTCTCCGTACGTTCGTGGAACGTTATCAATTCATGAGGAGCGTAACCTCCCTCAAGATTCGAAATGAACACGTCCTCTTCTTGAGGTGTCCAATGAGGGGCTGTCGGTGGCATCAGCAGTACAGGCCGCCAACGAGTCCTGGCATCATGCGGATTCGGCTGCCTTCTTCGAGGTTCATGTCGGCAATGTCAGCTGCGCTGACAAGTTGGTCGTTCACGAACACCCAAGCGCTGTTGTCGCTGGTTGCCTTGGAGGCAATTTCTGCTTGCGTCATGACCACTTCGCTGTGGCCGGTGCTGTCAGCGGTTTGCACAACAAAGGTTGGGGCGTCGTTGCCGCCAACGAGTCCTGGCATCATGCGGATTCGGCTGCCTTCTTCGAGGTTCATGTCGGCAATGTCAGCTGCGCTGACAAGTTGGTCGTTCACGAACACCCAAGCGCTGTTGTCGCTGGTTGCCTTGGAGGCAATTTCATCTTGGTTCATCTGCACAACTGAGTGTCCAGATTGGTCTGCTACTTCTACGTTAAACAATGTTTTCTTATCCATGTTATTCACTTCTGCAAGGCTTACAAGCCCAGTCCATATAAACAATGCAAACACCCTGAACCGGTTGGATTCGGGAAGAAAAATTGTTCATCAGCACGGGCACACTCACCTTGGGAAAGTGAGAGTGTGTTGAGGTCTTTTAAAGAATCAAATTTTCAGGTCGGCTTGACGAGTTAGAAGATGGATTTGCATGCTATGCTCAAGCATGGCGGCGTTGGCCCAGGCTTGGTCGAAATCCGCGCCAACGGCATAGGCACCATTACCACGAACAACAACGCAACGCATACCGCCTTGTTGGAGTGCTTCTGCAACATGTCGAAGGTACTCTTCGGGTTGTTCAGTATCGGGGTCGACGATGATAATTTTCCCAATGTGCTGTTTCCCCATGTCGTCAATCGGCGTTACGATGATGAGATCCTTTTCGCAACTCGCCGCAGTTGTATGAACGCCGTGCATGTGGATAACGGCGGCAGGGCCGCCAGTGACCATGGCCACCGAAGCAAGGACAACTTCAAGGACGTGCCAGTCTGAAGGCGCACCTCGAGGCGAGGCCCCTCCAAAATGACCAGCACAGAGGCTTCGCTCATTCATGCGAGGGAGGGGGGTCATGTGGCGGCTTGCAATCATAATTCCTGGTTGTTCAGGATGCACCATGGCAACGCTGCCCATGGTAGCGCGCACGAGATGCTCCCGGTCCAATTGACGGCCAATTCGAACGAAATCACCAACAACGTAGGGGGGTACAACGATGTTTTCTTGCACCATCGGAGGCATCGGAGGCTCTTCCATTTGCTCAATCACTTCAGTTGCCCCAACAACAGATTGGCGCAGTCGTGCGTTTTCCATGTGCAAACGTTCCAATTCCGCTTCCTTTTGTGCAAGGACTTCCTCTGCAGACGGGAGGCCTTCTGCTGAATCTTCTTCGGGCTCTGACTCAGAAGCGATCTCGGGAACGGTTTCGGGCTCGTCGAGGACTTCAGGCACTGGCTCCACTACAGAAGCTGGTTCGGGGGCTGGCTCAGAGTCAGTCGGAGAGGTGGGTTCTGCTTCAACCACTGCTTCAGGTGCTGCTTCAGAAACTGGAACTTCTGGTTCTTCCACTGCAGGAGGCGCCTCGTCAACCGGCGTAAGGGCGGCCTCTGTCGGGACTTGGTCGGCTACTTCTTCGGATGGTTCCGATTCTGGCGGACCGGATGGTGGGCCTGATGGTGGGCCTGATGGTGGGCCTGATGGTGGGCCTGATGGTGGGCCTGATGGTGGACCCGAGGGTGGGCCTGATGGAGGACCTGAAGACGGACCAGATGGAGGTCCCGTTGGTGGACCTGAGGGTGGTCCGGAAGGGGTAGGTGGAGTTACTTCTTCTGTTGCTCCGTCAGCAATGGACTCGGAAGGCGGGGCGGTTTCTTCTCCAGTTTCTTGAGCTTCATCGACCTCTGCTGCCGGTTTTTCCAGAACTTCAATGTCCCCAAAGGCGCCGCCAAGCATGTTGTCGAGCTGTGCATTTTCTGCCTCTTCACGTGCAATTTCGGCTGATGTTTTTGGTTTCGCCATGGTGGCACCCATTTCACCCACATGGCGCGGCTTAAATAGCGGTTGCGTCCCCGCAAGACTGAAACTGCCCGCTTGGTGTAGAGGTTATCATGCAGGATTGTCATTCCTGCGACCCGGGTTCAATTCCCGGAGTGGGCGCCACCTTTACTCATCTTCTTCGTTGATGTTAGGGGTGTTTTTTCCGATTGATAAAGCAGGCAATAGGTACCACATGAACGGCAAAAGAAGGAGTGCGTTGAGGTTTTTTCCTAACTCAATCTCAAATGTAGACTCAAAGGCGATGAATGAATTCGCATCTTTACTTCCGTTTGCGGGAACCTGTTGAGCGACCGAGGTCCGGTTGTTTGGCTCAACCAATCCCAGATCATAACCCGAAAAATCGGCCTCTAGTTGGACTCCCAACCAAATCAATGAGAAGTCCGAGGAGGCGTTGGTATGCACGAAGGAAACCGTCTCAATGTTTGCCCCCGGGGTGTTGGTAGCCGTAGAATCCTCTTCGTCATCGCCGCCACCGCTCAACTCCAACATGTAGCAGGCTGGGAAAACAACCGAAAACGCGACCAGCGTGCACAGGAAGGCCAACGAACGAACGTGATGACGCCAGACAAAGGACGACAACATCAGCACCTCGCTAAGAACGAGAAAGACCAATCCGAATTTGATCGATTGTCGGCCAATGGAGAGCCATGCTCGGTCTTCATCCCTTCCTTGCTCGTCTTCGGCCTCCGATTCATCACCGCTGCCTGACTCATCTGGAGGCGTCGTATCGTTCACTGGAACCGATGCGTCGCTGTCTCGTTCAAGCGCATAGAAGAAAAAAGCCGTAGCCTGTTTGATCTCTACGTCGATAATGGTTTGATCTTTATCGATTGCAATCAATGAGTGCGCCTCGGTTGGAGCGGGTTTGCCTTCGGTGTAGACACCTTCAGCTGTGGCCACCAGCCAAGCGGAGATGAACACGTGAATTGCCAAGAGGACGGTCACGGACAAACGGATGATGCCAAAGGCACGGTGAGGAGATGGCCGTGGCAACACGACTGCCCCTCTCCGTTCTTCCTTTTGATTCACTCGTTCTCGCTTCGTCGGTTACCTGCAACAGCGGCAAGGCCGATGAGTGCGATGACTGTGAGTGGAGATACAAAGGGCAGAAGACCTGCGTCTTCGGCAACTTCCTCAGCGGTTGGAGGCGTGTCCTCACCGTCATCGGTGGTTTCGTCTCCCAGACCAAGGTCGGACGTGTCGGCACCAGCGGCTTCGAGGTCATCGGCCAGTTCGGTAAGGTCGTGATTTTCCACATCAACGATGTCTTCGAGGTCATCAAATTCAGCCATCGCCTCCTGGGCTTCCTGTGCGGGAACACCGGTGATGTAGCGGATGCTGGCGAAGGTCATGGGCAGGTCCTGGCTGTAGCCGGTCGTTTCCGGTCCAGCGATGACGTAGCCGTTGCCGTCCTCATCCCAAGCGTACACGCCAACACCAACGATGGTGGCGTGCTCGTTGCTCCAAAGAGGCGCCCACATGCCGTCGGCGTAGGGGAAGACGGGCACTTCGTAGTTCTCGTCAAGTTCTTGGAAGGTCATCTCAAGGTTGCTGCCGAAGTTCTCCAGCACGTTGCTGAGGCCAGAATCGGCCAATGCGCCGACAATCTTTTCCATGCGCTCGCTGACTTCGGGGCCGTCTTCAACGGTCATGCAGTCTTCGTAGGCGTCAAAGGGCTCTGTCTCGCCGTTCTCTACCAATTCAACGGAGAGACAGTATTCGCCCTCACCAGCAATGTCAACCATGTTCTCGGCGTAGACCTCGGACTCATCGCTGAAAGCAACGCTGCCCTGGTCAACAACCGCGCCATCGGCATCGGAAACGGCCCAATGCATCGTGATGTCGTCGTATTCACCGCTCCAGGTGCCTGCACCCGCCGTGACACGGAGGGTGTTGTCACCCTCGTTGTTCATGTTGCTGTCCGAGTCTCGGATTTCTGGTCCAGTCCATGTCGAGTCGCAATTTTCAACAGCGGAGACCAGCAATGTGCCGTCGGGAGCAGCGATGCTTCCACCGGCACACATCGTGTTCTCACCGTATTCCATATCGGCTGGTACCTCGGTACCGACCTGAATGTAGCCCGAATCAACGCTAAAGGACACGTCGCAGTGATAGGCAGCGCAGAGCAGAAGGTCATCGCCGGAAGCGATCACACCGCCCTCGCCGTCATTCATGTAGACGTCCATCAGGAAGTAGATGCCCTCGCCTTCGTCCGAGCCGTCAGCACAGTCTTCGGTGCCGTCGTTCACGAGATCAAAGGAAACGGTCGACCAGTCTTCGCAATAGAAGTCATCACTCTCGGCGGCATTGTATTCGTCGCTGCCGTCATCGCACTGCGCAGTACCGTCGTTGACCCACTGCCAGGGCACGGCGCCGTTGTAATCGGCGCAGTTGTACCAGTCGCCTTCGTTGTCCAAGGGTTCATCGGAAGCGTCAGCGCAGTCCGCCGTGCCGTCGTTAACGAGTTCAAAGGAAATCTCGGAACCATCCAAGCAGACATAGGTGCTGGTGAGACCGTTGTCGTACTCATCCGAGCCGTCATCGCAGTCGTCATAGCCGTTGTTGACATCGCCAACTGGCAACTCCATGTAGCCATCCCATTCGCTGTAACATTCAATGGTTGCATCGGATTCAAGACCGAGGCTGGTAGCATCTACACGGCCGTTGAAGGCGTAGTGTTCCTCGCCGGTATTCCAATCTTGAGTGGTACCGCCCAGCAGGTAGAGGTCGTCTTCGTCCGAACCGTCCATGCAATCTTCAACACCGTCATTGACGTTCCGAGATTCAATCATCTCACCGCTGTCGCACATGAACCAGTTATCGCTACCGTCGTACTCCTCCATGTCGCCATCGTCGTCAATGCCAAACCAGTCTTCGATGAGTTCACCCACCGAGTCTTCGAGTTCGGCCTCAAAGTCTTCAGTCACCGCTTCGCCAAAGGATTCGCTGGCGTGAAGCAAGACATTGCCCATCATGATGAACATGACAGGGTTGCCGGGCGGGCATGTATCACAGGCCGTGACATCGAGCGTGTTACCGTCTCCAAGGTTGACCTCGAGTGGTTCGTCGGTGCGCATGCTGAACGAGACATCGTCCATGTTGGCCTCGCCTTCGTAGTCGCCTTCGCTGGTGAGTTCGTCGCTAATGCTGATGTCAAACTGACCTGCATCGAAGCCAAACTCTTCCATGGGTAGGCCCGTCAGGTAGACGTTGTAGTCAGCCGAGCCGATGTAGGAGCCGTCGATCATGCCGCACATGTCGTGGACCTCGGCATCGCCCCAACCATCGTCAACACCCACGGTGTCGCCTTCCTCAACGCATTCCCAAACGGTTCGGTCGTTGGAGGCTGCGGTGACGTAGATGGGGCTGGGGTTGCCAAGTCGCCATTCGGCTTGAGAAGCAATGGAGTAGCTGAAGTCCATGCCGGTGTCGAAGTCAACGTTGAGCTCCACGCCGTCACCCTCGAGGGCGATGTCGATGCCGAGGTTCATGTCGTTGTCAACAGTCATGTCAATGTCCATGTCTGCGCCGATGAGTTGGGACTGGTCGTTGAGGTATTCGGTGTAAAGCATGTCAACGGTCAGGACGTTCTCTGCTTCGGCGATGACATCGATGTCAAAGCCGGTGGGCTCGCTGCCGAAGGTGGTCTCGGACCAGTCGGTCATGATGACGGCGTTGGACAACAGGCCGTGGCGAAGCACTACGTCGCTGGTGCGGCTCCATACCTGAACGTCGTTGCCGTCCAAGTCCTGGATGGTTTGAGGAGTGATGTCCTCGGTTTGGTGGACGTAAACATTGGATGCGCCCGTGGTCAACTGGCCAAGGTCGAGGTTGAACCCTGCGTCATCGGCGTCCGCCATGATTTCGGTGAACAATGTTTGGATGTCCAAGCCAGTTACGTTTTGCAGGTCGCTGTCAAGGCTTGACCAGTCGTATTCGACCCCGTAATAGTATTCAGTGGCTTGTGCGGGTTGGGCTTGAACCGTCGTCATGGGCGAAAGTGCCATGAGCATCAACAAAGTCACAAGCAGGCCGGAAAGGGTGCGTTTGGTAACGGACATCAACCCTTACGGCTAATTTACTCCATATTAAGGCTATGGGGGCGGTTTTCCCCCTTCCCCATCGGGGAATTCAAGGACTCATTGTCTTGCATTTTTGCAGGCATTAACGAAATTTTCAAACATTTCCTTCCCGAATTCAGAATCGTTGACTTCAGGATGGAACTGAAGGCCAAATCTATCTCCTTGCTCGTTTTCCATCCCTTGCACTGCGCATGACGGGCTGCTTGCAGTGATGAAGAAACCTTCTGGGACTTCGTGGACTTCATCGTTGTGGGACTCCCATACGGTCTGAGTTGCGTTGGTGCCGGCAAAAATCGTTCCACCCCCATCGTGGAGTTGGATCTCCATAGCACCAAATTCCGGGATGGGTGATTCTCTTGCGTCGCCGCCGTAATGACGGGCCATGAATTGATGGCCCGCACAGATGCCGAGGATAGGAATGTCGAGTTCCAAAAATGTTGCGCAATTACCCAATTCACCGGTCAAGCCAATTCGCGCTGCTCCTCCTGAAAGGATCAAGCCGTCCAATTCTCGCAATTCTTCAACCGGAGTTGTGTTGGGAATAATCTGGGTGTCAACCTTGAGATAACGCAACATCCGCCATTCCCGATGTGTCCATTGTCCACCGTTATCAACGACATCAATGACGAGGGTTTTGTCTGACATGGCCTTCACTGATTTCTTGGTGATGACGGGACGACCATGAATATGCCGATGGTCGTTTCCTAGGGATTCTCCCCTCACCCTAGCGTCGATGGTGGGTCGTCACGATGCCGCAGACTTTGCACCAGACCTTGGTGCCGTCTTTACGAGGGGTGACGCCTGAAATGTCAATGCTTGCACCACAGGCACACTTGACGATGTTGTCCATGCCCATGGGACAAGGCTGGCCTTCATGAAGTGAACGCTTTATTTCCATGCCAAAATGGCGTTAAATGCGATGAAGCAGCGCGTGGTAGAGAAGCCTTTGATTTCCTCAACTTCGACGGATTCTGCCGTTGCTCCTGTTCCTTCGATCATGGTGATGAGGTCCTCTTTTGTCTGAGCGAGAGCCGCACGTTCAATGATGGCCCATCCCCGCAAGAGGCGTTGCTCTGCCTGATTCAATATGGGCAACAGGGCTGGAAGATGGGTCAGGCTGTCGTGTGGCAAATTGACCAAAAGGGCGTCTGCAAACCCCCTGCGTGACGGGTCATGTTGCCACGCTCGTGCATCATCACAGACCAGTAAGGACGGGGAAAGATCGGTTTCGTGTTTTGCCGACCAAGTTGCTAGATTCAGGGTCAGCAAATCAACAGCTTTGGGATTCAAGTCGCCAACTAAGTACCCCGATAGGAGGTCGGGCTCGGCAAGCAGAAGCGGGAGGGCAGGTCCGACGCCTGCGTAGGGGTCTGCCACTACAAGGGCGCGCCCTAATTGCTGACGAAATGATTGCAATCGCTCGAGCGTATCTTGGCGTTGTGTTGACAGTCGAGCAGAGAAATAGGCCTCGCTGGGATCCACCCACATCGCCGTACCGTGTTCACGAATCCGCGTCCGGGTCGACAGAGTTCCGTCTCTGCTTGCGAGTGTCGTTAATTCACGTACGCGGAAATCACCAGTCACACCCTTGTCCGCGCATACGATACGGACGTTTGGGAGTTGGTCCAGCATGGCTTGGGCAATGGCATGTTGGTGTTCCCACGCGTCAGCTTCAAGTTTGACCATCAACACATCGCCTTGAATTTCGTAAGCGCTTGGCCATATCTCGTGAGGGAGTGCTCGGAGCGGGGTGGGAAGCCGGTCTGTCCAATGACTTGGCCCTTGTTGTTTGGGTTCCCGTTGAACGATGCTGTGCCCCTGCCATCTTTCATCTTCGTCGTCTGGCGCTTCGTCGAGTAGAGGTATGCCCCGCATGCCTTCATCCAACTGGAGAACAGAGGCTTTGGAAAGCCACCCCTCTTGGCGACAGCGATGCAACCAAACTTGGGTTTGGTCGCTCGGCACTCTCAAATGACGCATGGCCTTCGCCCTATCCAAGCGTCACGGGGGTTTGAGCATGGCGGCAGAGGAAAACGATGACAATTCATTGCCTTCCACTGGCCTCTTGCTTATCGGCATGGGCATGGGCTCGATAGAAGGTATGACCCGCGCCGCCATTGAGGCTGCCAAGGGTGCTGACCACCGAAGGTATGAGGCTTACACGGCTCTTTGGCCCGAAGCGGAACTGAAGCGATTGGAAGCAGAAGTTGGGCCTATTGAGCGCGTCATGCGCCCTGAGGTTGAACATCCAGAAGCGTTGTTTTCTCTTGCAAAGGAAAGTCTGGTGGCTCTTTTGGTCGTGGGCGACCCTCTGCAGGCAACTACACACGTTGACCTGCAATTGCGTGCTGAGATGGCGGGTCTTGAGTGTCATGTCTATCATGGGATCTCCATTACAACGGTTGCTACCGGTGCTGTCGGCTTGTCCAATTACCGCTTCGGGCGTCAAGTCACGTTGACCTATCCATACGGAGATTGGATTGCCACTTCTCCGCTTGAATTGGTGGCGGTTAACTGGTCGCGTAATCTCCACACCCTCGTTCTGCTCGACCTTGACCCTACCGGGCAAGGAACGGGTGAGCAGCGACCCATGAAGCCGGCGGATGCCGTTCATTCAATGCGCCTGATGTGGGAGAAGGTTGACCTCAGGAAAGACGAGCCTCTGTCTGAAGAGTTCCTGCTCTTAGCACAAGAACAGGCTATTGTTAACGGCTACATGATGCAGGCATTTGACGGACTTCCCGTCGTTCTTTGCTCGGACATGGGCACGGTTGACCAGCAGATTGTCACGACGACGTTGGGTGCGTTGGCCGAAGAGCCTGGCGGGCGTTTGAACTGCCTTATCTTCCCAGCGGGAACGAGTGAGGTTGAAGAGAAGGCTCTCCTTCGGTGGAAACGGAGTGAGGAATAATGTTCGGCCTTTCCAATGATGTGTCTCTCCTGTTGTCCTTCTTGCTCTTCATGTGTTTTTTTGCCGGAGTTGGCCTCGCATCGATGCGAGTCAAGGAGGACACGACCGATGACTACCTTGTTGCTGGCAGAGGAATGCATCCTGCCTTAGCCGCCCTCAGTGCCGTGAGCACGTGGAATTCGGGCTACATGTTCATCGGTTTCATCGGATTCATCTTCATTCAAGGCTATTCTGCAATTTGGATTGCGTTGGTTTCCACCATCGGACAACTCGTCGCTTGGATTTGGTTGTACAAATACATCCAGCAGGAAGGAGGGGAACGGGGTATTCGTTCGCTCTCTTCGCTTGTTTCGAAAACTGCGGGGTCGCCAGAAGCCAAAGTCGCAGCCGTTCTCTCAGTGATTTTCCTTTCCATTTATGCGGCTGCCCAACTTACTGCTGGCGGTGTTGCGCTCCAAACCATGCTCGGTTGGTCGGAAATTATTGGTATCCTCATCGGCTTTGTACTGGTCGTCGCCTACTGTTACGCCGGAGGCATTCGCGCCTCTATTTGGACGGATGCCGCTCAGTCATGTGTGATGATCGTCGGTTCGACCATCCTGTGCGTCGTCGCTCTCAAGGGCACGGGCGGCTTTTCTGGATTGCACAGTGAATTGAATGCCATTGACCCAGCCATGGTCAATGTCTTCCCGAGCGGCCTCATGTTTGGAGCCACCCTCTGGATTGCAGCCTTTTTCCTCGGAGGGCTCGGCGTTGCCGGTCAGCCTCAAGTCGTATCCCGTGTCATGACTCTGAAAGACGATAACGATCGCAAGCAAGCGATGGTTTGGTTCTTCGTTTGGCAAACGCCTTTTATCGCCCTCATGTTCCTTATCGGGCTGGCCTGCCGCGTCCTTCTTCCTGAACTTGGAGCCGAAGGTGCTGAGAGCGGTCTACCGCAGTTGGCCATGACGGAACTCAGCCCCTTCCTTGGCGGATTGATTCTCGCATCGATTTTCGCGGCCACCATGTCAACAGCTGACAGCCAAGTGCTGGCATGCACCGCTGCCATCACCGATGACGTACGTCCTGAATGGAGTCAAGATCACAAGACAACGAAGCGAGTCACGTTGGTCGTCGCCATGTTTGCAACCGTGATTTCCTTGGTTGGCCAAGGCTTCCCTGGCTTTGGTGACTCTGTATTTGCACTCGTCGTCTTAGCAGTTTACGGCCTTGGTGGCATCTTTGTCCCTCTCATCCTGATTCGAATGGCTGGCTATGAGCCCGATACCACGCATTCGATCTCAATGATGATAGCAGCCATGAGCGCAGTGGTCATTTGGTCAATATTGGGCTACGGGGACGAAGTCTTTCCGTCAGTCCCTGGCATGGGAGCAGCATTCGCCGTCCACTTTGGCTTCTGCTGGTTACGAAATGATTCTGTGAGCAATCCCTTTGGCCGTTATGCCATTCCTACGCAACAGACAGCGGCAATCATCGCTGGCGTTTTATTTGCTTCATTTGCGGTTGTAGAAGGCTCCTACCAAGCCTTTGCGCCGGAAAGTGATGGAACGAGTTCGGGTAACGGAGCGTATGTCCTTTCCTACACTGTGAGTGAGTGGACCGAGTCTCAGACCCTCTCTCTTGCCGATGGTGAAACACAAACCTTCTCGATTCTCATCGACGAAACGATGACGGCGGTTCTCATCGCCGAGTTGACCATCACCTACAGTGACACGGGTGAAACCATCACTTCTGCGTGCGATGATGTCATTACAAGTCCAGATTACAGCAACCTTGCAGGACCTTTGGCGGAAAGCGATGATGCAACACGCACAACCACTGGGTGCGATACGACAACCGTTGTTGGAAGCATTCGCCCCAACACCGACCTCACCCAATATGCTGGAAATGGGCCGGGCGACTACGAATTAAACGGGACAGAAAATGAATTGATTGAGGTGTTGGAATTCCTTGGAACGAGCCCCGAGATGGTAGGTACCGTCAACATGGACGTTTCCCTTGAAACCAATAATGGCAACTTCTTGGGCGCCGACGACAGCGAAAATGTCGTTGTAACCCTCCGAATGTTGGTCTTCCAGCCCAGTGGAATGACGCCGGCTACAGCGTGAAGGTCATCCCTTGCTGAGCAACACCCCATCCAAGTGAGGTGACTTCGTGATACTGCGTTGATTCCTCTTCATGGAGCGGGTTGGTATGATTGAGGTGGATAAAATGGATTTCTGGGTCGTCTGCACGGCGCTGGCCAAGACGTTGGATCGTCTCGCTCACAGGCGGATGGGGGACCTCCCCTTGATTGCGTCCTGAAAGTTCGTCTGCACTCCAAAAGGTCCCGTCAATGAGGGCGATGTCGACCTTCATGCTGTTGAGCCATGCTCGGATGCTGGCGCTTTCATGAAACGCGAGCGTGGTCGACCATCGGTCGTGGTCGGGAAGGAAAAGGAGGCTTCGATTCGGCCCTCGGATAATGAAAGCGTGCATGTCGGAAAGTTCGGCGCGGTGGGGAACTTGAACGGCTTCAAGCAAGCATCCTTCACCAAGGCGAACGTGATGACCGCTTACAATCGGCTGGGGGACAAAAACGCCGTCGTTCACCATCAGGTTCCATTGTGGCGTCGCCTCTACCAAGGCTTGCATGGACGATGAGAGATAGAGAGCCAATCCTTTGGCGTTGAGCGTTTCCTTTCCGAAAAGCCCGAGTCCGTCGACGTGGCCAAAATGCGCATGGGTCAATGCAACTGA
This sequence comes from Candidatus Poseidonia sp., assembly GCA_030829545.1. Lineage (GTDB taxonomy): Archaea > Thermoplasmatota > Poseidoniia > Poseidoniales > Poseidoniaceae > Poseidonia. The sequence continues at coordinate 97,021 of JAURAI010000004.1, forward strand.
ATGAATGGGTGGGTGCTTCCAAAGATTGAGTTGGTCTGCAAGTGACCTCGTCGCCTCAATGATGTGTCCGTTGCCATCTTGGTCAAGGATGCCCAGACTCACTGGATGGCGGTAATCGTCGGGATTCAGGCCCCTGCAGCAATCCAATTGACAACCTGGTTGGGGGCGTCCGCCATCTTGGGCGGTTCCCAGCAATGTGACGGTCACCATAACAAGTGACACGCGCCTCTTCTCTTTGGCCTTTGCGAACGCAACTCCCCATAGAAGCACTCAAACCTCACCACCGAGCCGCTTGGGTTGGGGAGCATCATGGCAGGACCGTCCCAAGTGGAATTTCCCGGTAAAAAGAAACAGCGCGTGAAAATGCGAGGTACCAAACAAGCCAACGAAGCCACATCCAAGAAGTTGGCAAAACAACTCAAGCAATTTCAAGAAAATCCCCGCGGGCACCTACCGGCCATGTCCTTCGAGGGAAAAATGCGTTGGGGCAGGACCGACCCAGTTACCAAAACCCTGCGCGACCTTGACCGAATTATCAAGAAAAAAGACGATGTGAAGTGGCTCTCCAAGCGAATGATGGCCAAGCGAGGAGACCCCGTTGCGAAGGCCTTTGCTGGATCATTGCACGCAACTCACGACGAGCAATTCACCCTGGTCGGGCAGTTCAAATCAACGTCCTTTGGTTCGGCGTCCTACATCCGAAGAGGTGACGGAAAGCCAGGATACCTCGCTGGTATTCAAAATTACAGCCATCTGACATTACGCATGCTGCCTTGGGAAGAGCACGCAAAGCGTGGCATGTACTTCTTCAGCTGGGACGGTGGTTTTGTGTGCACTGGCCCGAAACCAACCCCCCCGGAAGCATGGCTGGGTGACGTTCTCTCTCGCTCCCGATTTGCCCTTGAGAAATCCCGTGTCGACGACAACCTCATTTGGGCTACAGATGATGTCGACCAGACGCTCGCAATGCAGGGCCACCCCACCAAAGCAGGTTATGTGAAAATCAAATTTCATCACGGGCCTGCCGTGTATCTCGGCCTCGATGCCATCGCTTCGTTCACAAAAAAGGACGCTCCGTTCATCCACCACCTCGCCCTCTCAATGCTTCCCCCACTCTTGCCCTCCATCCTCACCGTTGAGGCCTATTGGGCTCCAGATGGATGGCCAACAGAGACGCCGCTGCCCGAAGCCTGTGTCGAAGGCATTGGCAGAATTGTTGATGCTTGGCAGGGCTTGACGATGAACGAGGGAGTCGTTGCTTCAGCGATCAAACAAACCGTCCTTGAAGGCATTGATGAAGGATTACTGATCGGTGAAACATGGCTTGATGGCACTTCGTTTGATGCTATTCACGAGGCGTTGGCTGACGTGCCGGGTTCCAAAGATGAACAGGGGCTGACCGCCGAAATCCTTCGTCTCGCTCTTTTGGAGCCTACCGAAGAAACCCAGGCGCTTCGTATCGAGCCAAAGGGTGGTACTGAAGCCCGAGAAACCGGGTGCTTGCGAATCATGGCGGGAGTGACCTGCGGAGATATTCTCAATGCCTTGTGGGCAACCCACGGAGAGACGAGTTTGGCTTATGTTGGACTTGAGGGTGAAGATGCTCACGCCATTTGGGAGGACCAACTCAACACTCCAAAGGCCTATGGAAAATTCTTGAAGGGGCTCGATAAGGCAAAAGCGCTTGCTCAACAGAAGTCTCGCTTCCCTGCAATGGAAGAAGCCGGAATTGCAACGAAGATGATTACCTCCTTCATCATCAAGGGATTGACCACTGGCATGGGAGGTGTCGAACGTCTGGCAACAGCTCGCCACAACAGCGTGGATGAATCAGCAGCAGCATGGGCCTGGCTCATGGCAGTGGGGCGTTCAAGGGGACAGGAGTGGCACTTTGACAACAATGCCCGGGATCGTGGTGGTGCTTGGTCCCAAGCAACGACTGCCTTGAATGAAATCGGGCAAGAATTACTCAAGGCAGAGACAGATGATGTCGCTTCACTTCAAGAAAAGTGGAACGAGGCGTTGAGTACGCTGCGAGCAACCACGGGCGAATGAAGTCAAGCCAAGGCTTGGGCGATATCGTGCCACAGGTCTTCAACGTCCTCAATTCCAATGCTCAGTCGAACAAAGCCAGGTACAACGCCTGCAGCAACGCGGACGTCGTCTGGAACAAACATGTGGCTGGAATTGAACGGGCACTCAATCAATGATTCAACGCCGCCGAGGCTGGTCGCTTCGTAGATGATCTTGAGGCCGCGCATGAACTTCAAGGCCGCTTCATCCCCGCCTTTAACGACAAATGCTACCATGCCCGAACCTTTTGGCAAGGTTCGTTGGGCGACTTCGAAATCAGGGTGGCTCTCAAGGCTTGTATGATACACGCGCTCAATGGCGTCGTGTTGTTCCAACCGACTGGCAAGCATTGCTGCATTTTCGCAAATACGTGGCATACGAACGTCAAGGGTACGCATGCCTCGTTCGAGAAGGTAGCAGGCGTGGGGGTCCGGGCTGCCACCAAAGTGGACCTTGCGCATGAAAATCTGGGCGATAAGGTCCTTGGGTCCAACGACGGCTCCCCCAATGATGTCCGAGTGGCCACCGAGGTATTTGGTCGTGGAATGAATGACCAGGTCTGCCCCAAGGGTCAGAGGTAGACAGCCCCACGGAGATGCGAAGGTATTGTCAATCAAAAGCAAGAGATTGTGGCGCTTGGCCACCTCCACCATAGCAAAAATATCACATACTTTTAGCACGGGGTTGGTCAACGTCTCGATGTAGAGCAATTTTGTATTGGGTTGAATGGCCGCTTCATAGGATGCGGGGTCGCGCATGTCAGCCATGGTGGTTGAGATTCCAAAGCGCGGGAGTTCTTCGGTGAGAAGGCCGTAGGTGCCGCCGTAGACATCAGCGCTTGCGACCATGTGGTCGCCTTGGTTGAGAAGTGTGATCAAGGTGGTGGATATTGCGGCCATGCCTGAAGCAAATACCTCAGCATCTTCGCCATGTTCGAGTGCTATCAATTTTTGAGCAACTGCATCGGAATTGACGGTAGAAAGCCGTCCGTAGAGGAGTGTGTGTTGGGCGCCTGCAGCCCAACCAGCATAACGTTCATCGGTCAGCTTGTAGGTTGAGGATTGAAAGATCGGTGTGTTCACAGCATCACCGATGTGCTGTGTGCCGCTGTGAACGGTATGTGTAGCGAAGCGGTGGTTCTTGTTCCCGTCTGACATGTTACCCAACGCCCCTACCAAATCCAGCCGCTCTTTCAATGGTTCTGCTCATTTTCTTGCTCAGTTTTGAACGATTCTTGCGGCGTGGTCAATTCAACCATGATGTTCCCGGCAAGAAGAATGCCGCCTCCGAGCGGTATCCAGAGCGTCCAAGTGACGAGGTCCAAGCCAAGGCCAAAGATGGTTGCCCATACGGGCTCAAAGGCATAGATGATGGCCGCTTGAACGGGATGCATGTGTCGCTGGAAAAGATTCAGGGCGAGAAGGCAGAAGAACGAACCTCCAACCCCAAGTAAGAACAAAGGCAACAACACGCCCTCGCGGGAAAGGATGTCGCCTGCCATGGCAGGGAGCGATGGCGTCGATAAGAGTGCCAGCAAAAGACAGCCTACTGTGATGAAAACAAAGGAAGTGGACGTCAATCCAATGGGGTCAAAGCGCTGGGTAAAGTGTTGGGTGAATACGATATGAAGTGCGAAGAAGAAGGCTGAAAACACGGTGGTGAGTTCTCCCCACCCCCATGAAAGATGAGGGGGTCCTTCGATGAACCCTGCTCCAAATGTTGCCATCAAAACGCCCCAATAGAGCGCTCTACGAGGAGGGTGCTCTGCCATTCGGACGGTCAACAACGCCGTCATAACGACGTAGAGTGATGTGAGGAAGGCTGATGTTGATGGGTTGATATCGTCCAATGCCACCATTTGGGTGACGAAGCCGACCAGCATCAAGCCCCCCAGTATACTGCCGCCCTTCCACATGACTCTGGTTCGCAAGCCTTGCCTTGCTTGTGAAAAGAAAAGCAGCACCAGCACCATCGCTATGAAGAAGCGCACAGCGACAAGAAAGGCGACCACGGGAAAGGTCCCGTAATCTGCTATTTCGGGCTGAAGGGCGTTGAGCGCTTGTTTCATCCAGATGAAGGTAGCACCCCAAACCAGCGTAACACTCAGCAAAACAAGCGCCGCTTTACGGCGTTGTGGATGGTGGTCAACACCTCCTTGCTGCACGACTCCATCCATGGTACGACCAATGGCCGAGGGGTCATGAGTGTGGCGGTAAATCATCGTCACGAAAGCATATCCTCAAAGGGTGCCCCCTCTCAATTCCTGTCATGGGCGCACCGAGAACAGGAGACGATGTTTCTTGGAAGCAACCCATTGACTCTGGAGAAACCCCTGACGCAGGTGGCACCTACGATGCCATTGTCGTTGGTGGCGGGCCCGGTGGGTCGTCTGCTGCTGGATACCTTGCCATGGAAGGAAAGCGAGTTCTGCTGATCGAGAAAGAAACGTGGCCGCGCGACAAAATCTGTGGTGATGCGGTTGGTGGAAAATCTCTGAGCCACGTCAAGCGATTGGGCGTAAAAGAACATCTCGAATCGACCCCTCACTTCCGTGTGACTGGGATTCTGTTTTCTTCCCCAAAAGGCCACAGCGTTCGGGTCGCACTTCCTGAAGAAGATGTAGCGCGCCTTGAAGCGGGTTATTCCCTTCCTCGTCAGCAATTTGACCACATTCTCTTCAACCAAGTTCAGACCTTGGTGAGGGATGCTGGGGGCGCCATCATTCAAGGTGGTGACGTTCGCGATGTCCTCTACGACGACGGGCATGGCGGGGCTGACCCCGGTGAAGGGTCTCAATCAGCACGGCACGCCAAAGGCATCGTTGTTCGCATCGGTGGGCGAAAAGGCGAGGAGCGCACCTACTACGCTTCCAATATCATTGGGGCTGCTGGATATCGGTGCCCTGTCGCCAAGTCAATGGTTGAAGAGACCTACGGCGAGGAGATGGTGGACCGGGATCATTATTGCGCCGGATACCGAGAATATTGGCGAGGCGTCAAAGGGTGTGAGGCCAATGTCGGCGACATTGAAATTCACTTTGTCGACACCGTCATCCCCGGTTATTTTTGGCTCTTCCCAGTATCTGAAGGCGTGGTTAACGTCGGCATTGGCATGGTGATGTCTCTGCTTGACAAGCAGAAGAAGAAACTCAAATTGCTTCAGCATGAAGTCATTCATGAACATCCACTCTTCAAAGATCGATTTGCTGATGCCAGCATGATCCCCGGGACCGGTAAGGGGTGGCAGCTCCCCTTTGGTTCTCCTCGCAAAAAGGCATCCAATCAACCGCGCCGCTCATCTGCAAACGGGGTATTCCTTGTGGGCGACGCCGCATCGTTGGTTGACCCCTTCAGTGGCGAGGGAGTGGGCAACGCACTGGTAAGCGGGGAAATGGCCGCAGACCACATTCTCAACGGTAAGACCCCCGATGCGTATCAGGATGCTCTTTGGGCAGCACTCGGCCCCGAGTTGACCAATTCCTTCCGAATGCAAAAGATGAGTCGGCGTGCCTGGTTGCTCAACTGGTTTGTTGGAAAGGCCTCAAAGAAACCTGCCATTCAGGAGATGATGACTGAGATGATTGCAAGCAAGGAAGCGCAGGAAAATCTCCATTCACCGTGGTTCATGTTCAAGACCTTGATGTTCTGAGGGGATATGATGGATGCAAAACTCACCGATATTGACGCTGTATTCCTTGATTTGGACGGCACCATCTACCTCGGCGGAGAATTGATTGACGGTGCCAAGGCCTTCCTTGACCGATGTCAGGAGCAGGGAGTTCAGCGTTTTTTCCTCTCGAATAATTCTTCAAAGTCGGTTGAGCAGTACCTCGTGAAGTTACAACACCTGGGGCTTCCAGCATCCGAAGACGATGTACTTCTTTCAACCCATGATTTGCTTTCATGGCTGGCTAAAAACGAGATATCTGAGACCTGGTTGGTAGGCACAGAAGGTATGCGTTCCATGTTGGAAGCGGCGGGCATTTCTACCGTGAGTGAGCGCCCGCAATATGTTGTACTGGGCTACGATACGGAATTAACCTACGATAAAATCGCACAGGCAAGCATCCACATGCATGCTGGTGTACCTTTGGTGGCAAGCCACCCCGATATGGTCTGCCCGAGTCCAGACGGAGGATTGCCTGATGTCGGTGCCTATCTTGCCATGTTTAAAGCCACGACTGGGGTTGACCCGATACACATCACGGGAAAGCCCAACCCGGGCATGATTCTTCACAAAATCGAAGCTTTGGGCCTTGAACCTGCTCGTTGTGCAATGGTCGGAGATCGTCTTTACACCGACATGGCCATGGCTTCTCGAGCAGGTGTTGTAGGTGTTCTCGTCCTCTCTGGTGAAGCAACCCAAGCCGATGTTGATGTGTTGCCTCAGGGAGCGGAGCAACGTCCAACCATCATCGTCAACAGTGTCGATGAATTGCTGCGGTGACGTCATGAAGTTGTCTGCACGCTGGTCTTGGTGGCGAGAACGGCGGCGGGTACACCCGCCCGATGATATCCATCGAGCCGGCGAAATGGCAGAACAGCGGTTGGCCAGGATTTCCCGTGCTGCAGGGAAGGAGAACGGGTGGCACGTGTTTGAATCGGTCCGTATTCCAGACGAAGAGCAGGGTGGGAAGCGTGAAATTGACCTTGTCATCGTAGGGGGAAACAGTCTTTTGGTCGTTGAACAAAAGCATTGGTCAGGCACCTTTGTCATCAACGCTGAAGAAGAATTCATCCAACAGCGGAAAAACGGAAGCAGTCACAACCACAGCACGGTCAATCAACGCATCACGAGGAAATCGCGCATGCTCATCGCCATGCATCGCGAACGTGTTGGCAACGATGACGATGTTGACGTGCGGGTTATTCTTGCATTCACAAATCGGAATCTGGACTGGCCGCAGAACGTCCATCTGCTCAGCAGCATCATCAAGGACGAGCGTGGGTTCATCTCGATGCTTGAGGAGGAGCAACCCGGAGCGTTGAACGAAGCGCTGCTTGAGACGGTCGACGGTTTTGGAACATGGGATGAAGTCGAATTGAATGGTGGCTTGATGTGCAAGGGCGACGTCCTTGACCTTGGTTTAGGAGAGGCGGTGCAGCAATGGCAGGCAGGTCGAACTCTCCCCTTATTGGCGGAGGTTAACCACAACAACGGCTTCTTCTCTTTCTTTGCCTCGTCCCCAAGTTCTGTTGAGTTAACCCACGGCACTCAACACCTCCAAGCGACCTTGCCTCACGGAGCGGTGTTGCGCATGCATGTTGTTGGACGGAAGGCACCCGAAAACATTCCTTGGTCGACGATTTCCTCCATCCATCTCTCCAAGCCTCCGCGCCACGAAAAAGAGTGATTAGTTTGGCGCTCTCTTGCGTTCAACCCCGTCATTCCATGCAGGCAATCAAACCAACATATGAAAAGTCAATTCCGCTTGGAAGGAAACTGTATGAACAAGCAAGTTGCAATTTCCGTGCTCATCGTTCTCCTCCTTTCGCTTCCATCCTACGCAACCGCTGAGGGTGAATCCGACCCCGTTGAGAAATTCGGTGTCGGCTTCAATGAAGTCGTTATTGCCGATGCTTCTGACGCTCTTTCCAGCCCTCGGGACCTGGAATTCCATCCCGGGCGAACCAACGAACTCTGGATTGCTAACAAGGGAACAGATAGCATGACCATCGTTGAAAATACGGGCCTTGCCAATCAAACTTCGCAGAATCGCGAAGACTCCAACAGCAACCATTTCCTCGAAGAAGTGAGTGCCATCGCCTTTGGCGCCTATGACGATGAATTTGATTGGATGTGGGGTTCAGCCCAAGAATCTGCCAACACCTATTGTGGCCAAGGGACTCCGAACTATTTCATGGGGCCCGCGCTTTGGCCATCTTCCTTGGCTCACTATGCTGTTGAAAACCAAAACAACGGCAATGGCCTGCTCGGAAGCCATATTGACATGCTCCACGAATCTCCGTACGGGGTTGGAATTGCTCACGATTATGATAACGTCTACTGGTACAACGACGGATATTATGGAGAACTGGTCCGTTATGATTTCAAAGAGGACCACGATACGGGACAAGACGACCATTCGGACGGCGTAGTCCACCGATATTCGGAAATCCAATTGTCGCACTTCTCTGGCAAACCAAGTCACATGATCATGGACAAAGATTCTGGAATTCTTTACATCGCAGATGCTGGTGCCAACCGTATCGTTTGGGTCAACACCGACGACCCCTCCACCAACAAAGTGAACATCATGAACGATGCATCACGACTTGAACCTCTGGCAGAGTATTCAGAAATCACCGGGGTGGAATGGGGAGTCCTCGCCACTGGCCTCAACATCCCTTCAGGCATTGCTCTGGCTGATGGTCAGTTGTTCATCTCTGAAAACGGCAACGGGAAAATCGCCGCTTACGAACTTGCTGCAGATGGAAAAAGCGCTACCTTCCTCGATAAGATTCAAACGACTGCAACCTCCATCATGGGTCTTGAAATCGGTCCACAAGGACACCTTTACTACGTTGACAATGCCCAAAACGAAGTGGTACGAATCGACCCTTACGAGGACGATGATGGCGATGGGGTTGGCAACGAAGTTGACAATTGTCCAACCGTACCAAATGCACTGCAGCTCAACCGCGACGGAGATGCATACGGTGACGCATGCGACGATGATGACGATAACGATGGCGTTCTTGACCTCGACGATGATTGTGCCATCGGGCACACCAATTGGACTGCTTCAATCTCGACCGACCATGACGGGGACGGTTGCCATGATGCTGCTGAGGACGAAGATGACGATAACGATGGGCTCAACGATCAAGTTGACTTGTGCGGACTCGGCGCCATCGGATGGCAATCCTCCGCATCTACCGATTATGACGGAGATGGATGCGAGGATGCTGGTGAAGACGTTGACGATGACAACGACCGCATCTGTGATGCAAGTGACTTGGATGATGTATGGGCGTGCACCGTTTCGTCTGCGGAGATTGATCTCTGTCCAATGAGTCCTCTTTCCTTTACGTCTTATGCAGGCAATGACATCGACCGAGACGGTTGTGAAGATGCTGGAGAAGACCTTGACGATGACAATGACGGTACCATGGATGACGTGGATGATTGTCCGCTCGTCCCCGGAACAAGTTCATTGGGAGACGACTTGGGTTGCACCGACTTTGACAACGATGGTTATAGTGACTCGACAGATGAATTCCCCACCGAGCCTACTCAGTGGTTCGATGCTGATGAAGACGGTTACGGAGACAACCCCGGCGGTCTTGAGGGTGACTCGTGCACTCAAACTGCTGGGACTTCCACTGCTGACCGCTTCGGTTGCCTCGATGCCGACGCTGACGGCTGGTCGGACCTCAACGATGCATTTCCAACCCTCAATTCTCAATACGCCGACGCTGACGGAGATGGTTTCGGAGACTCCATGACCGGTTTCCAGGCAGACGCATGTCCAGCGGTCGCCGGCAGCTCCACAGAAGACCGCTTCGGTTGCGCTGATGCTGATGCAGACGGTTGGTCAGACCTCAACGATGCCTTCCCTAATGAAGCGACACAATACGAAGACGCCGATGGCGATGGCTACGGCGAGAATGCGGACGGTGTCATGCCAGATAGTTGCCCTGGCCTCTACGGGCTTTCTTCGCAGCAGAGTTTTGGATGTCCTGACTCAGACGGAGACGGTTGGGAAAACCGCCTCGATGCCTATGACGATGCCCCCTTGCTCTGGTCGGACAATGACGGAGACGGCTATGCCGACCAACCTGGAACCAATCTCTCCGACGATTGCCCCGAAGAATTTGGAACGTCTTTTGAAGATCGGAAAGGATGCTTGGATGGCGACGGAGACGGATGGTCAAACGACGCTGACGTTTATCCCATGGACGCATCGAAACATCTCGAAGAAGAAAATGACGTTGGTAACATGCTCCTCTATGTCGGCCTTCCCCTCTTGCTCATGTTGGTTGGAGTTCTCCTCTTCTTTGGACGAAAGCGATCCTCCCAGCCAATTGGATTTGATACAACTCCCAAGGATGTGCCTGCTACGGCCCCCATGGCCCCAATTCAGCCCCAGGTGCAACCTGCAATGCCTCCGCTGCCTGCAGAAGGTCTGCCGGCCGGGTGGAGCATGGAACAGTGGGCCTACTATGGTGAAGAATACCTCAAGAACCGATAACTGAAGTTGCTTCTGCTGTCTCAGTTTCATCGTTCCACTCATTCTTGGCCGCATGTCATCGCAGACGATGGATTCTGCCCATCATGTTCAGTTCAACGATTCCTGAACCTGACCGTCGACGATGTTCACGGGCGGTGTTGATGCAAGACGTTCCTCAGCGATGGTGCAATAATCAGCAGACAGGTCAACACCCAACCATCAGGTTGGTCGGGGTCGCGGGATTGGCGAGGGTCGAGTTCGTCGCCGCGTTCTGGGCAGGCATGGAAGATGAGTTCGGGCACGTGTTGGCGGCGGAAGTCAACGATGTCTTGGGGTGTGCCTTCAAGCTCCAGCATTTCGTGGTCACGAGCGGCTTCCAGTCCACGGGTTTCCAGTTGGTCGCGAATCTTGACCTTCTGGTCGTCTTTGCCTTCGTCGTGGAGGTTGTTTTCGAGTTTGACGATGAGTTCGACGGTCTTGCCGAGACGGTTCATGATGAGTTTCTGAGCACGGAAGGCTTCCACCTTGGCGAAGGGTGTCGCCATGACCACGGTGACGCCCAGTGCAAGCGGAGGCCCCGTTATGTTCCTATACACTCACGACGGTGCCGACATTCTGCATCGAGTGAAATAAGCACGACGGCTGTTACGAGACTTCACTCTTGATGGGCTTCCGTAGGAGTCCACCCTTCGGTATTCTCGAGGTCTTTTCGGATTTGGGACCCGATGTTTAGCGGCTCCATTGTCTGCCGCATATCATTCAAGGCCCGCTGCATGATGGCTTCACCCAATTCTTCGTGGGTTTGAGGGAGAAGTTCGGCGGCAATTTCCTGGAAAATACTCTCTGGTTTGTGTGCTCCACTGTGGTAAATGATGCGCGCCGCGTAACTTGAGTACGAAACCAAAAATGTCACGATGGCCAACAGCAAACCGATGATAATTGCAGAACCAACGATGCTTTTGACATGCACGAGAAGAAGCATGCACCACCACGTCGCCATACCGTACATGGAGCAAACCACGAGATAATCGGGGATCATTGCCAAGCGACCAGTAGGCCCCCTTGCACTGACAATGGCCCGGAAGTTGTCATCGTCCACAGCCGAATACACACCATGGACCACCAAAAGGCAGTTGAGATGAACGAAATTGATGACGACGATCACGCCCCCTACAATCATGGTCCACCAAGCCAAACTTGTGTAGGGAGTGGAGGCCCAGTAGAAATCCTTGGATTCTCCCGTTAACAGATTGAAGAACAAAGACGCATTCATAGCCAATACCAATACCGCAGCCAAGGTATTGACTTCCCAGACCGCTTTGTAACTCTCTTTGAGCGTTTTTCCACTCGGATAAGCCTCATTGTAGGCGTCTTTCCACAAACGACGATGGTCAATTGGATAGAACCATTCGAGAACAGGGACGAGTTTGAAGAAGTTTCGAATCGGACGGTTTTGAAACGTTTCCGAATCTTTCTCATCCTTGCTCATAGGCTTACCACAGACCTTCTCCGTTATCAAATTAAAGCAATTTTCGCGGTTTGATAACGCGGCTCTTGAACGCCTTCTGATGTGTTCAGAGCGGGATGTATCCGAGGCCGTAGGCTGCACCAGCTGCTACAGCAGCAAGCACGAGGAGAAGAAGTACCCGTTTTTTGTGACTTTTTTTCTTGACGGGTTGTACGACTTCTGCAACAACAAGTTCAGGAAGTGGGAGAGGAAGACCGCCTCCTGGTAGGGGGAGTGGAAGTGGAAGTCCCGGTAGCATTGGGCCCTCGTCAGCTTCAGGTTGTACGCGATCACCCGGGTAGAGTTCATCCAAGTCTTCGAGGCCTGGTGCTTCGGGAATCGTACCGAGGATCTTGCTCCATTGTGCTTCGAGGGTTTCGCTTGATATTGGTTTTTGAAGCCAAGCCACGGCTCCTGCGGAAAATGCTGCATCGTTAGCTACGTCGGCCATACGGGCTGGAGCGACGAAAACGATGCGTTGTTCCCCTCCGTGCTCTCGCATTTCAAGTGCCGCTAGGTGACCGTCGAGGGACGGAATGTCGAGGGAGAGGACTACGAGTTCAGGGTCGAGGCGAATGTATTCGTCAACGGCTTGGTCGCCATCTTCACAATGTTCGATGATGAAATTACGTGTTTTGAATAAATTGGAGAGGCGAAGGCTCGACATTGGATTGTTGTCAACGATGAGCACTGTAGGTGCCCCTTCGTCATCAACTTCGGTTACGAGTCCCATACCAATCAATTCTCCGCAGGATGTTCTTGCACATCAAACAACCGCTATTCTTCACCCTCATCTGCCGATGTTGAGAGGTCTTCAACGGGGCCGCCTTGGGGTTGGGAAAAGGTTTCGCGGATGACGTCGCTTTGAGCTTGTTGGCTTTGGCGTTCTCGATGAAGTTGCGGCGCCTTGGTGAATTGCATTTGGAGTTCGCTGATGACCGTTCGGAGCAGTTGAACTTCCTGAGCATTGAGATTCCCATCTGTTTTTTTCTGGAACATACGTATCACTTCAATCCCTTCCTTGGCTTCGAGGAGGTCGTAGTGAAACTTGCCTTCTTGATCAGGAAGGTAGCCCATGTGCAACATTGTTGAGCGTTGCAACATTTGAATCATTTGAAAAAAACGTGCGGAGTCTTCGTCTGCAAACATATCGGCCATGTAACTCCCTGTGAGTGGGGGTCTTTTTGTCCTACGCTTCACTCAAAGAGTTGGTCAAGGAGCCATTGGGGCTCAAACTGAAGCAAGTCTTCGTAGTTTTGACCCACTCCTGCGAATACAATTGGACGCCCTGTTGCAAAGGCAATGGAGAGCCCCGCCCCGCCTTTTGCGTCGGTATCCATTTTCGTTAATACCGCGCCATCAAAGCGCATGATTTCTTGGAACATTTTTGCTTGTTCAACCGCATCGTTTCCTGCTAAAGAATCTCCAACGAAGAGGGTGAGATGCGGGTTGGTAACCTTCCGAACTTTGTTCAATTCGTTCATCAAATTCGTCTTATTCTGCATGCGCCCAGCAGTATCGACCAGAACGACATCAATGCCCTTTGCCTTCGCACTGTCGATGGCGTCACGAGCAATAGCAGCTGAATCGCCTCCGCGTTGGCTTGAAACACAGCGAATACCGAGGCGTTCGCAGTGGGATTCAAGTTGTTGAATGGCGCCTGCACGGAAGGTGTCACCAGCCGCAGCGATCACGCTCAACCCGTTGTTCAACAAGCGTTGTGCGATTTTAGCCGCCGTCGTTGTCTTCCCGGTTCCGTTCACACCGACCAGCATGATCACGACAGGAACGTCGCCCTTTTCGATAAAGGTCTTCACCGACGCATCAAAGTCCCAATATCCCGCTTGCAAAAGGGTGTGGAGGGCGCGTTTGAGGGCGGCTTCAAGGACTTTGGAGAGGTCTGCCCCCTTCCTCAACCTCGCGCCGATGAGGGCGTTGCGTAAACTATCGATGATGGCGCTGGTGGCTTGTTGTGAGATATCGGATTCAAGCAGAGCCCATTCGAGTTCCTCAAGCAAATCATCCAGTCCTTGTCCGGGTTTGATGACGCGTCCGCCTTCACTGACCACACCCCCTCCGAGGTCAATATCCACAGTTTTACCTTGTTCAAGTTCGATGGTGGCAGTCTTGCTCGAACCTTTTGGTGCTTGTTTGACTTCAACGAGTTGGCGGCCTGTGGTGGTTCGCATCATACTGAGGTCCACTTTGGAACCCTTTGGTCGAGCCATTTCGACCGCCCCGCGTTTTTTCATGGCTTTTTTTGCCAGAGCAGCGGCTTTCTTTCGTTCACGTTCTTGGCGTTCGAGTAATTTCCGCTCTTTCTTCGTGAGTGCGCCCCGCACCATTGGCTCGTCATCATCCCACGTATCCCAATCATCATCGGTAGTGCCTTTCGGCTCTTCCTCGGGAATGCTTTCGACTTCCTCAAGGTCTTCCCATCCCTCTTGCGCTTCGGCCTCGACTACCTGGGGAGGCTGAAGCAATTCCTTGGCCTCTTCGGAAGATGCGTCGACGGAAAGGGCATCTTGATCGGTTTCATCCGCAACCTCGTGAATGCGTTTTCGGAATCGATCAAACAAGCCCATGGTCTTCCCTCAATCATCCAATGTCAAATCATTACCGAACATCCCGCGTTTGCGTTGGCGTCGCTGTGAGGGTTGGTCCTGTGCAGGCTTTTCTACCTCTTCAGGAGGGGGGGCTGGACTCGCTGGAGGTGATGGTGTAGCCTGGGCCTGAAGTGTTTCAGCCAGCGTGTTGAATTTTTGTGCGACTTCAGCGAGACTCGCTTCGGTTTGGTCTGCTTGCCCCTTCAATTCATCTCTCAATTGTTGAATATCTTGCCGTCGCTGGTCGGTGATGGCGTGAGCATCGGACCATGGGCGTTCTCCAAAGACACCTGCCCCCAAGTCAACCAGGGCCGTACCCTCCTTACTGCCGACATGGCGGTAGGGGAGGCTGACGCCCGAACCAATCGGCAGATGCGTTGAAACTGACGCTTTGTCGGACGGTGCAGTCAGCGCCGAGAGTACTGACGTTGTAATCGCATGCTCTGCAAGGACTGTGTCAACTTGTTCACGGCGGAGATTGATTTCATCGAACCGCTTGCGGAGGGCTTCAACCTCTCGGGCATGCTGTTGCAATTGATTTCGATCAACCATCGTCTTCAGACCTCCCAACACCTCGGGGTAGAAGAAGGCGGTGGCGACTTCACTCTTCCTCTGCAGTAGCGGCGATGCTCCCGCCTTGTGCTGCGATTTGTTCGCGGAAGTGGTGGAGAATTTGGGGCTCTGTTGAAGTGCGTGGGTCGATTTCTGAGATCGACTCGATCTTGACCTTGCGGCGGCCGATTCGGTGTCGGGAGCCGAGGATTGAGTACGCGTGGTGGGTTGCGCTGTCTTCGTTATCCGCTGGGATATCAAAAGAAAACGGTTGTCGCTGGCTTCCAAAGGGTGCCGTTCCTGAAACTCGGTAGGCCTTCATCAAGCCATCCGACCTGCCATCCATCCTTAAACACGCTGGCGCGACATCAGGCAAACAATTAACCGATAGTTTGAGGCAAACCGCAAGGCTGGCAGGGCCATGCGCACGGCATGGTGGCTCGTTCTCCTCTTCGTGCTCCCCCTTGCGTCTGGGTTTCATTCGCCAACTCAGTTACTTGAACCAGAGGTTGACGGGAGTGAGGAATTACTGCGGCTCAGTGAAGGTGTATGGACTTCACAGGAATGGGTTGAGATTGAACAGTATGGCGTCGTGCCGCTTCGTATTGTAAGTCCTGAGACGTTGTTGGTTTGGCAGCCAAAGCAGTCAGTATTGCCCCCCTATGTAGAAGTGATTCCGTTCGAGGATGCGGTTTGGAAAGAAGGTTTGAGCGACGGGGGCTGGGATTTCGTTCGTCTCGTCTTTGAGCCAAACCTTCCTCGTTCCGTCAAAGAGCGGTTGTTGGCCTCTGTTGCGCTGCTTGATGCTCAACCCATTGATGGAGATGGCATCATTGAATCCATCTTACCCACCTCAGTTCAATTGAGCATTGGCTCACGTTCCGTTATTGACGACTTGCTTGATTTGGAAGGCGTCTTGTGGATTGAACCCGTCCTTACCACGAAAGCAAGAAACGGTCAAGCAAGTGCCCTTATCCAAGACGGGGCGTTTTCATCCAACTCCCTCTGGACTTTGGGGTTGGACGGGACAGGAATCATTCTCGGTGTAGCCGACAGTGGAATTGACGCAGATCATGCCTGTTTTCGCAATGCCACTGATGATACTTCCTTGCACGCCGAAGCAAGTGCTCCCTATCCTGCCGTCGGTTTTTTTGGCGAGTCGCATCGGAAAATCTTGTTCCTTAACGATACCATTGATGGAAACGATACGCCCGGGCAGAGTGATTACAGACATGGCACCCACGTTGTTGCTTCTCTGGCCTGTCGCGACGTGTTGAGTGAGCGAAATAATACTGAGCCAACCAACGGGAGTAGCCTTGCTCATGGGGCTCGGCTCGTCGTTCAGGACATCGTTGACGAAAGTGGATGGGCGCCCCCAAATATCGATGCGCTGCTCTATGAAGCGAGCGTGCATGGTGCGGTGGTTCATTCGAATTCATGGGGAGATGATACCACCGCTTACACCCAGCGCACGGGTCACTTCGATAGTTATGCTCGAGCCATGCCTTGGTCGCTCGCTTTCATCGCCCCGGGAAATGGAGGACAGGGTATCCTTGAACCCGCCAACGGAAGAAACGTCGTGGCGGTCAGTGCAAGCACCAAGGATCTCTCCCCTGAACGATGGGGTTCAACCGCCTACGGACCAACTGAGGAAGGTACTGATGGCATCTTCCTTCTAGCGCCTGGGAAAAACATTCAATCAGCGAATGGCGATGGTTTCTGGGACACCAACAACGGCGGATTGAGGCTTTCTTCGGGGACCAGTATGGCCGCGCCACTAGCTGCAGGGAGTGCTGGCATCGTCCAGCAACTCTACGAAGACGGGTGGATACACGGCCCTTGGGAGCCCACAATCAATGTCAACTTGAGCGACATTCAACCCGAATGGGCTACGCCCGATACTCGTAGTGTGGCCCTTGGTGCCGGCTTCACACCGTCGGGCCCGCTGCTACGGGCTACACTGGCCTTATCCACAACACCGCTTGAAGATGAAATTCGGTCCGGTGGAGAGGGGTCTGCCGCTCTTCACAATCCCTATGATGGGTGGGGAGTGCTCAATCTAAGCACGTTGATTGACTCGACATCGTTGACGAACGGTGAATCGCCAGGAAGTCATCTTTGGGCTCACGACAGTTATCGATTGGACAATACCACTGTCAACGATTGGTTTGCTGAATACGCTCAAACCGATGTAGGGTTGGGTGCTTTTGAGGAAAAGCCTTGGTTCGGCCAAGGCGCCTCAGGTCCCTTTTTGCAGACTGGAGATGTATTCACTCACCGCTTTACGCCCCTTGAAAATGAATCTGTACGGGTCCGTTTAGCCTACCCCGCCAAAGCGCAACCTGCACCCGTTGATGACCTCCAACTCCGGATTCGTCTTGATAATGGAACGGTTATGGTTGCCGATCGAATTCAAAGTGATGGCGCCCCCACTTCCTTTTACGGAAGCGTTGTCGACCTCAGTAACACATCGCTCTTCCCTCAAAGCAACGAGACCACCTTCGGGATTGATGTTCCCGCATCGTTGATCAACGGCTCCAGCTTCATTGAGGTTGAAATCGCCGCTCGTTATGTCGTGCCGGGTGGAACTCCGGGCTCTGTAGGTCTTGACGGGGACGCCGTTGGGTTCGCTCTTGTCGTGAGTGGTGTAGAACGTGATTCAGATGACCATATGGACGGGGATGGGGATGGAGTCAACAACATCAACGATGAGTGCCCACTGGAGAATGCAAGCCTTGCTGACGTGAACGGCGATGGATGCCTCGACGACGATGATGGAGATGGTGTCAACAACCTCAACGACCTTTGCTTGGAGGAAGATGCCAGTGGTTTTGACGCCAATCAAGATGGGTGTTTCGATGACAGTGATGGGGATGGTGTCGTCGACCCTGTTGATGCCTGCTTGACGGTTGACCCTGCGTGGCCAGTGAATGCATCTGGATGCTACCCTGTTGATCAGACGCCTCTTCTTGTTGTAGAAGAGAGTCCCCGAAGTAACAGTACCATCATGGACAATCTCTCCGTTGCTTGGCGTATTCTCGATGGGGATAACGACGGTTATGTGTCCAATGTCTCGGTTCGTTTCACCAACCAGCCGAATCTATCCATATTCAGTTGCAGTGGTATCGCATCTGCGCCGGGCGATTTGCACCGATGCAACTGGAGTATTCCTGGGAATTTGCCCCCCTATTATCTTCAATCGGCAACCTACGAAATCGCCGTGACGATCGAGTCAACCAATGGGTCGCCAGCGGCCATTCAGTATCCAGTTTTGACCATCGCTCGGCAAAACCTTTCCTTCGCATGGA
Organism: Candidatus Poseidonia sp.; assembly: GCA_030829545.1. Taxonomy (GTDB): domain Archaea; phylum Thermoplasmatota; class Poseidoniia; order Poseidoniales; family Poseidoniaceae; genus Poseidonia. The sequence continues at coordinate 115,240 of JAURAI010000004.1, forward strand.
GCAATCCCCTCAATGCGGATGATTCTGAGCCACTGACCGACGACGCAAGTATGACGGTCCAACCAATGGCGTTCATTGGAGCAATCGGTATTTTGTTGGGCTTCCTCGTTGGGCGAAGTTTTCGAAAATTGAATACCTCATCCAGCGACCAGCAACAGCCATATCCGCCCTTCTCAAACGCAGAACACATTCAGAGAAATGGAAGTTCCCACGAAGAGGAATAAACGGTAAGCTGCGCCTCTTTTCCTTGGCTTTGCATGGAAAATTCTCCTCAAATTATCAAGGTGAACCTTGAAGGATGATGGCGAACTCGCCAATATGTCCGCAAGTCGGAAGGTGAATGAAATGAGTGACCGCCTTTATGTTGGAATTGACCTAGGAACCTACCAATCTACCATCGCTTCAAGCGCTGATAAGATGCATACAATCGAAACCGTCGTTGGCCGTCCAAAGGACGCCGTGGCCCGTAATTTCCTCGGCCGAGACGTGTTGTTCGGCGATGATGCATTGAAGAACAAGCTCGCTTGCAACCTTTACCGCCCTATGGCTGCTGGTGTTACTCAAGATGACGAGGCAAATTTGGCTGCTGCCAAGGCTTTCGTTTCCCACCTCCTTGAAACCGTTGACCCGGAAGAATACGACGAGGTTCTGGGAGTTATTTGCTCGCCAAGCCACGTTTCCTTCACTGACAAATCCAATCTTGTCGCCACCCTACGTGGTCAAGTGAACGCCATCATGGTCGTGACTGAACCCTTCGCTACCGCCTATGGAATCGATGAAATTGCTGGTTCAATCGTTGTTGACATCGGCGCCGGTACAACCGACATCGCACGAGTCTACGGAACCTTCCCTACCGATGAAGACCAAGTCACCATCACCGAAGCCGGCGACTGGCTTGACCTCCAACTCATGGAGCTCATCAAGAAGAAGTACACCGGTGCACAAGTGACCAAAGACATGGTCCGTAAGTGGAAAGAGGAGTCGTCCTACGTTGGCGGCGACACTCGCGAAGTAACTGTCAAGCTATCCGTTGAAGGCAAGCAGCAAGTCGTTGACATCGGCGATTTGATTCAAGAGGCATGTGGATTGATTATTCCAAAAATCGGAAACGCCATCAAGAAGATCGTCGCTGGCGCTGACCCCGAATACCAACCAATTCTTCGCAACAACATCATCCTCTCTGGTGGCGGCTCCCTGATTGAAGGAAGTGCTGAGCGAATCGCAAGCGAGATTGCCGACATCGGTGATGTCAAGGTTTGGTGCGTCGAAGACCCCATCAACTCAGTCGCCATTGGTGCACTCAAACTCGCCAGTGATATGCCTGATGACATGTACACCTCAATCAATTGATTCGGTGTCGAAAAAAGGGTCTGAAATACGCCCTCATCGCCCCTGTCGTGGCGGGAAGGTTCAAGTGTAGTCAATCGGGCATGCGTTGCCGTATGGCTGTAGAGAGTTCGTCCCCCGGAGGTATCCGTCGTGTTGGAAATTCGTCCAACGATGAGCGCGCAGCGCTTGAGGGGATGCTCAAAGGCTACCCTGTAGAGCAACTTGTTGAAGAGGTCCTGGTGGCCTGGGACGAGCTTGGAAAACGGAACGATGAATTGGTTACCGTCAAGCAACGCCTTCGTGTTGTTGAATTGGATTTGGCAGAACGGCACGACAAAGTCGCCCCCGAGGTTGCCCGTCTCGCCGAAACTGAACAAGCGATGAAAGAGGCTGATGCGAAAATTGTCCACCTTGAGCGTCTTCTCAACGATACAAAAGAAGAACTAGCAAATCAGCAATCCTCACTCTCACAACAAGAGCGAAGTTCGATGGAGCATGAAGTTTCACAATTGCGCGACCTCACCACCCAGCAAGACGAAGTGATCGGAGAGATGGAGGGCCGTATCACACAAATGGTTGAGGCTTTGGAAAAGGCAGCAGATGCAGGGTTGACCTCGGTTACGGCAGAAGAAGTACGATTGCTCAAGCAGCAGGTCGATGAACGTCAGCGCCAACTCGAAGTGGAAAAGGCGGCTGCCGAATCCCTTGAAGAAGAACGTCAGCGTCTTCGTGATATTGCCGATCGGCTACGTGGCCTCCTCGATGCAAGAGATCGGCGATTGGAGGAGTTGGAGGAACAACTTGAACGGGTCATGCAAGGCCCTCGGTCTGTATCTGCAGAACACGATTATTTGGTAGAGCAAATTGAAGAGTTGAAGCGCCGATTGCTGGAACGAAACCGAGAATACGAGTCGTTGCGACGTCGTGAACGCCGTCTGCACAACGAAGTCTTCGAACGCGATGAGCGACTCCAACAAATGACGCTGACCATGACCGATATTGAAGCAGCGCTACAGGACCGTACCGCAGAACTACGTGAAATCGAGGATCAGCGAAGTTCAATGGAACATGAATTGAATTCCGCTCGTCGAAGTGAGCGGACGCGTGAAGTTGTGGGCCGTGTCTTTGCGGATTCACTCTCCCTCGTGCGGAGTCACGAAAGTCGGGAACTAAAGCGTGAACTCTATGCCAATGCTCCTGACCTTGAACGTACCATCAAAGCCCCAAGCACCGATGACATGGCAAAATTAGCCGATGGAGAAGAGTTGAACTTAGAAACAGATGAAACGGTCCTTGAGAAGGGTATGGATGTTGATGAAATTCGTCCGCCCTCTCCAGGTGGCACAGGCGACCCTGTTCTCTTTGACCAAGACACTGATGAGTGATTCACGCCGAGCAGGCGTTGATGATCTCCGTGAGTCGTACCCTCAATTCATCAAGTGTGGAGGCGTCTTCCGTAACAGTCCCCGTCACAATCCAATCAGCACCAGAATCGACGGCTTTGGCAACGTCTTCGCCATTGCGCAAACCGCCACCGACCAGCAAAGTAAGCCCCTCAACGCTTCTTGCTTTGGCAATGAGGTCGGGATGTACGGGTGAGGTGGCTCCGCTTCCCGCCTCAAGATAAAGGAGTGAAAAACCATACATTTTGGCGCAGAGCGCATATGCCTCAACCAGGTCCGTATCGCTTGGCTGAATCAATTCTGCAGCACCGACCTCTCCCACGCGACCGCCTGGTGCACAGACGAGGTAGCCAGTAGGTAGCGCCTCAACGCCAAATTGGTGAAGATACGGTGCGCCGCGTACTTGCTCTCCAACAAGAAACGCTCGTTTGGTCGAGTTCATGAGCATCATGAAGGTAATAGCGTCTGCTGCTGGAGAGAGGGCATGGGCTCCGCCAGGGAACAAGACAACGGGAATATCCCAGTCCATCTCATCACTTTCAGGGTCTTGACTGGCAGCAAACATCCTCAACTCAAAGGCTTCCTGGATTGCCGTGCACGTTTCATGGACGACTTTGTCCGGTGTGTCGGTTGAGCCACCGACAAAGACCATCTTGGAGCCACATTCTACAGCTACCATCGCTCGTTGGGCAGCAACGTCTGCTGTCTGCTTCGCAGGGTCGATGAGGGTAATATGTCGTGCCGTTGCGGAAGGGCGGCAGACCTTGGCGAGAACCGTACCATCTTCCACATGCATGCTGCTCAGTCAGCGGTTGTGGCGTGAAGGGCATAGGCGTTGCGCTCCTGCTAGATTGAAGCGAGCATTCTCAAGGCCCCGCGTTCTGGGACCACCATGAGCGAAGCGGGACCCTTCAAACGCCTTCTTTCGTACATGCGCCCCCACCGAGGAACCATTCGGTTGGCTTCCTTTTGTTCCATCCTCAACAAAATTTGGGATCTCGCCCCTCCGTTGCTCATTGGTTTAGCAGTTGATGTGGTCGTTCTTCGAGAAGATTCTCTGCTTGCCTCTATGGGGGTGGAAGACCCATGGCATCAACTCGTCTTGCTCTCCGTCCTTACCTTCTTGATTTGGGGGCTTGAGTCTCTGTTCGAGTATTTCTATGGGGTTCTGTGGAGAAATCTTGCTCAAACGGTTCAGCATGAATTACGTCTTGACACGTTTGACCACGTTCAACAACAAGGCATGGCCTGGTTTGATGAACGCCAGAAAGGAGATATCCTCGCAATCCTCAATGACGATATCAATCAACTTGAACGGTTTTTGGATAAAGGAGCGAATGATCTGTTACAAGTCACCACCACAGTCATTGTGGTCGGCGCAGTTTTCTTGCTGATTTCTTGGCAAGTTGCTTTATTTGCAGTCTTACCCATTCCAATCATCGTGTGGGGATCATTTCGCTATCAGCGTAGTTTAGAGCCCCGTTACGCTCGTGTTCGAGATGCAGCTGGGCGAATGAATGCCCTCTTGGAAAATGATTTGTCGGGGATGTCCACGGTTCAATCCTTTACTGCCGAAGCCCATGAACTCGCTCGGGTTGAAGTCCTTAGCGAAGACTACAGAGCCGCAAATCGTGAAGCGATTCGCCTATCTGCAGCATTTACACCGCTGATCCGGATGGCTATCCTTGTCGGATTTACCGCCACCCTTCTGCTCGGAGGTTGGCTAACACTTGAGGGCACCCTGGCAATAGGAGCCTACTCCGTTCTCGTTTTCATGACGCAGCGTTTGCTCTGGCCGCTCACTCGCCTCGGTGAAACCTTTGACCTCTACCAGCGGGCTATGGCGTCGTCAACACGAGTGCTTGATGTTCTTGGCTCACCCATCGAAATCATTCAAGGAGAGGTCCATCCGTCGCGAGATGATGTAATGGCAAGTGACCTCGTCTTGAACGACATAGCATTTGGCTATCCGGGCCGAGAACCCATTTTTCACGCTTTCAACCTCACTTTTGAGGCTGGAAAAACGACGGGGGTCGTTGGTTCGACGGGGGCTGGAAAAACAACGCTTGTCAGGTTGTTGTTACGATTTGCTGAACCGAACAGCGGCACAATCTCATGGGCTGGGGAAAATTTGCCGGCGTGGCGCCTTGAGGCGCTTCGCTCTTCAATCGCCCTGGTCGACCAACACATCACACTCTTTCCAACAAGCATCATGGAAAACATACGCTATGGGCGCCCCGATGCAGAAGATGATGAAGTGGTAGAAGCTGCAAAAATTGCTGAAGCCTTTGAGTTTGTTGAATCGCTTCCCGACCAGTGGAGCACCATGGTGGGCGAAGGAGGGCATCGCCTCTCTGGTGGACAGCGTCAACGAGTCGCTATCGCGCGCGCAGTGCTAAAGGATGCTCCATTGCTGATTCTCGATGAGGCGACATCTGCTGTAGACAATGAAACGGAGGCGGCGCTGCAACGCTCGATTGAACGTATTTCCAAAGGTCGGACGACCATTATCATAGCACATCGCCTCTCAACCATTCGAAGAGCCGATCGCATTCTTGTACTGGATGACGGAGAGATTGCTGAAGAAGGCGTGCATGAAGATCTGTTGAAACGTGATGAGATATACGCCAGATTATGGTCGGTTCAAACCGGTTTGACCGTAGAAAAAGAGTAAGGAATCACCCGTTTTTTTGTCACAAAAAAACATTTCTTTATATACACTTTAGAAAGCAACAACGATTGAGAACCATGATAACTGAAAAATTCTCCAAAACAACCAGCCTGCTTTTAATCGCCACAATTGCCCTCGCAATGGCCGGAACGGCCAGTGCTGCGGAAGTTGTTGATCCGTCGAAGGAGTACGCAGGTGACGCCCTTGGGCTCATCACCTTCTTCCTGTTCTTCGTTGGCTACATCTCCATGGGTGCGGCCTTCGTCTTCTTCATGAGTGAGCGAAGCAATGTAGCACCCGAATACCGTACCACAATGACCATCTCGGCCTTGATTGTAGGTATTGCTGCGTTCCACTACTATTACATGCGGACTGTTTACTCAGAACTCGGTTCTGTTTCGGTCGAATACCGCTACATGGACTGGATCATTACCGTTCCATTGATGGCCCTCAAGTTCCCTTCCCTGGTCGGAAAGGACGCTATTACCGATGAGAAGTTCCTCGGTATGGGCTTCACTGGCATCTGTTTCACCGGTGCCCTCATCATGATTGGATTTGGATACCTCGGTGAATCCGGAGCTCTCGGGGAAGTCATGGGCGCATCCGCTGGCGGATGGGCTGGTCTTATCCTTGGTGGCGTTGGTTGGGCCATGATTATCGTCGCAACCGGAACTCCTTGGTCATCAGGAAAGGGTGTCGACAACAGCAAGATTGCTCCTGAACTCATCTGGAGTGCCAACGCTCTCCGCTGGTTCATCGTCGTTGGCTGGATCATCTACCCGATTGGTTACTTGTTCAGCCCTGGTGCAGAACTTGGCCTTGGTGATGGAAACCAAGAAGTGCTCGCTATCTTCTACAACATTGCAGACATCATCAACAAGATCGGTTTCGGTATTGTTGCTTGGATGGGTGCTAAGAAGGCTACCGAAGCCCTTGCTGCAGCTGAGTGAACACAGTTCACGGTTTCTCCAAACCCCCCGAAGCAGGGCAGCCCCTGGGCTGTCCTGTTTCTATGGGAAGTGAGACGTATTGGCTTGCCAATGTCAAGCAATGACGGATGTTGAGCCATCTGGCCGACGCTTATTCCTCAACCAGTTCTTCGTATGACTGATGCCTTTTCTTGAGCTCCAGCTCAATGGACCGCATCAATGACTCGAGGTTCTTGGACGGATGTCGCTTGTACCACTGGGCTGCGACCAAGCCCCACAACAGGGTGTAGGAAAGGGTCACCAGCATCGACGCTGTCAACGACCAGGCATACCGTTCATCGAGTTCATGAAGGAAAGCAAACGGAAGAAAGTGGAGAACATACACGGTGAGTGAACATCGCCCTGTAAGAGCCAACCACTCAACCTCAAGGCGTGTTGAAACGATTCCCCAGAGGAGAATTACCCCCGTGAGGCTGGCGATCATAAACGGGCCGTTGGCTGGGAAAAACGTCAACAGGGCTTGGCCTGAAGGAAGCGCCCAGGCAAGTTCATTCTGCCATGCATGCATGAGTAACAGGCCGCTATACGTCAATCCTAAGGCAACAAAGGCGATAGCTGGTCTTCGATGTTCTCCCTGAGGAAGAGCGGCTATCGTGGCACCAAAGACGGCAAAAAGAATCCAAGGATGGAGAGGATAGGTTCCTGTCACTACCAGATGTCCCGTAAATACGGCCATTGAATTGGTCGTAATACGATCCTTCCATGTAGATGAGCCTTGTAATTCAGGAACAAGAAACGTTAACGTAAGTACGGCAGCAAAGATTGAGAGAACATAAGTTTGAGGGGAAAGCCGCTCGTGACGGAGCGGGTAGGTCCAAACAGGTTCTGTAAGAATCAACAATGCCATCAGAGAAAGGACACCTGGTGTGAAGGGTTCGAACAGATGTGGTGAAACAACGTTGACAAGAAATTGGCAGGCAAGAAGAAAACCCGCACGAATCAATCGCTGGCGACGTGTCAGTTTGGACCGAAGCAATCCCCATCCCAGGAGTGTGATGAACAAAGGTGCTGCCAGACCGCCGAGGCCGGACACAAGGTACGCCAACGGTGATGTTTGGGTGCTGGAATACGGATTCCAAGTGGCCGCAGCATGGACCATCACCATCAACAAAACGGCAAGGCCTCGTAATGAATCAATGTGGACAATTCGTTCCTTGTCGTTCGGCATCCAAATCAACGGTTCTGCTTCACGTATTCTACAGCGTTTCGGAACATCTGCAATCCCTCGCCTTCCCATGAATCAAGGGCGTCTCCCTTGCCGATTGGCGCCGTTCCTCTGGTATGGTCGGGGTGAAGCCAACGTGCATAGTTGGCCTCTGGGTGCGGCATTAAGCCAAACACCAGGCCTGTAGCATCACAAATACCTGCCACGTTCCTCATGCTCCCGTTTGGACTCAACGGGTAAGGCAGCGCTGTGTCACTCAGCCCCGTTCCAACCTCGGTTGAGGGGTCAACATAGCGAACTGTCAATTGATGCGTTGTTGAAAGGGCCTCAAGGGCTTGCGGTGTAGGCATGATGTATTTTCCCTCGCCGTGGCGAACTGGACATGACATTCTGGTCATTCCTTTGGTCCATATACAGGGGCTGTTCGGGTCAAATTCGAGAGTGACCCAGCGGTCCTCGTACCGCCCGCTATCGTTGAGTCCAAGACTGCCACGTTGCACGAAATCAGGGGATTCTCCTGCGGCTGGCCCGGGTAGCAATCCAGTTTTCACGAGAACTTGGAACCCGTTGCAAATGCCGATAATCGGTTTGCCAGCATCGACGAAAACGCGCAGGGCGTCGCGCATGGCAAAGCGCATACGGTTACCCAGAAGGCGGCCGCTGCCGAGGTGGTCTCCAAAGGAGAAACCCCCTGGGACGGCAAGAATGTCAAAGTCTTCGAGTTGTGAATCACCAGAGATGAACCGGTTGACGTGGATGCGATGGGCTTCAGCCCCTGCCAACTCAAAAACAGCCTTTGTTTCATGGTCACAATTGATGCCGAAGCCAAAAAGAACCGCAACACGGGGCACCATCACGCAACCCCTCCTGTCATGTCCAGTGTCCCTTTCCACGCATCCGCTAATGCATTGACATCGCTTGAAATAAGTGCGGTCTCGCCATCGACCATTTCAAGGACTGAAGAAGCGGTTACCTCGCCCAAGATCGTTGTTGGGTGGCCTTTCATGGTAGCCAAGAAATCTAATTCATGTTCAGGTTTGACCGCCACAACGATACGCCCGAGAGACTCGCCCCAGAGCCGGGCCCAAAGGTCCCCATTTCCAGTGCCGTCAATGTCAATGCTTGCTCCAATGCGCCCACCGATGCACATTTCAGCGAGGGCCACTGCTAAGCCGCCTTCACTGCAGTCATGGGACGTCTTTACCCAGCCTTGGTGAATGGTTCTCGAGAGTTGTCGATATGTTGCCAAATTTTTCTCTGGGTGGAGCAAAAGAGGGACGTTGCCACCAATGCCGTTGTCAGAATTTCGTTCTCGCATCATAAACGACAGTTCGCTTGCACCCAATTCCTGCTGTGAATTGCCAACCAGATAAATTCGGTCGCCCGCGTCTTTGAAATCACTCGTTGCGCTGTTACGAACATCTGGATGGTCGCCAAATAACGAAAACAAAAGCGTTGGTGGAATGGAGATTTTTTCCTTACCGCTCCCATAATCATTCTTCATTGAATCCTTACCGCTCACGCAAGGAAGGCGGTAAGCACGGCAGACTCGTTCCAGTTCCCGATTGGCTCGGACAAGTTGAGCGAGTTTGAAACGTCCATCGGGAGTCTTCACCGATTCAATAGGGTCGGGCCAGCAAAAGTTGTCCAAGCCCGCCATTTTGTCAACGTCAAGTCCGACGCAAACAGCATTTCGAACCGCTTCATCGATCGCTGCTGCGGCCATTGCGCCCGCATCAATATCTGAATACCGTGGAGCAATTCCACACGAAATAACAAGGCCGTGGGGGTCGCCGTGGAGTGGTGCGATGACGCCAGCATCGCCAGGGCCGTCTCGTTCAACGCCGACAAAGGGTTTGATCGCTGTTTGAGCGATGACTTCGTGGTCATATTGCCGCACCCATGTTTCTTTGCTGGCGATGTTGGGGCGTTGAAGCATCGATGTCAGCAATTCATTGTGGTCGGCATCATCTGGGGTCACAAAGGGGCGTTGTTGTGGAGGAGTCCATTCGGATTCAAGTTGAAGTTGTGGAACGCCATCGTGAAGGAAATCTATGGGAAGATACGCCACCGTTTCTTCTCCATAACGGACGTGGAACATGCCAGTGGACGTGAAGGTGGCCACGGGCGTTGCCTCGACTTCATGCAAATGAGCAAGGGCTTCAAAGGCAGCTTGGTCAGCCGGTCGAACAGCAACCGTCATTCGTTCTTGGCTCTCAGAAACAAGAATTTCCCAAGGTGAAAGCCCTGCTTGTTTCAAGGGGACGGTCGCAAGGTCGATTTCGCATCCGTTGGTGTATTCTGCCATTTCACCAATCGAAGAGGAAAGTCCCCCTGCACCGTTATCGGTAATGCAACTGATCAATCCTTCATCCCGCGCTTCGAGAATCATATCGACCATCTTCTTCTGTGTAATGGGGTCGCCGATTTGGACTGCGCTGGACGGAGATTCCTCTGTGAGTTCAAGGGATGAGAAGGTTGCACCGTGAATTCCATCGTAGCCAACTCGTCCTCCAACCATGTAGACGATATCGCCTGCTACGGGGGTTTTGATGTGTGAGGGTCGGCCATCAGGAAGGTGGCGGGGCATGATTCCAACCGTTCCACAGTAAACGAGTGGTTTGCCGATGTAGCGGTCATCAAAGACAATCGCTCCGTTAACCGTTGGAATGCCCGACTCGTTACCTCCAACTCGTACACCGGCGTGGACGCCTCGCAATACTCTCGAGGGATGGAAGAGGTTGTCGGGCAGAGTGCCCTCCCAATTGGGCGGTCCGAAGCAAAATACATCGGTATTTGCAATGGGCCGAGCGCCCAAGCCCGTACCGAGGATGTCGCGGTTGACCCCAACAATTCCAGTCATAGCGCCGCCATATGGATCGAGTGCTGAGGGGGAATTGTGGGTTTCCGCCTTCATACAAACGCTCCACGTGTCGTCCCAAGCGATGACTCCGGAGTTATCGTGGAAGACCGAAAGAAGCCAGTCAACGTCCTTTTGCATGTCGTGCGTTGGCGTCATGATGTGTGTCTTGAAGAGCGAATCGATGACCGTGTCTTCTCCTGTTTCATGGTCGACATGGTGAATGCGTGATGCGAAGATTTTGTGCTTGCAGTGCTCACTCCATGTCTGAGCAAGGCACTCGAGTTCTACATCAGTAGGGGCGTCAGGGGAGATGCCATGTTTGATGCGCAGTGCACGAATTTCTTCATCGCGATAATGAGCCTGTATGGCATGCATCTCCTCCAAATTGAGCGCTAAGAGGCCCTCGGTCGAAATGGTTTCAAGGGTCTCATCGTCGCATTCTAGGTCAATGGTCTTCGGTTGAATGAAGACTTGTTCGGGAGGCGTGGGGTAGTCGAGTGCGGGCCATGTTCCGGCCTGGCACGCTGCGCTGTCTGCGACCAGCGCACGTTCAATGAGGCCGTTGTGGAGCGTTCCAGCAAGCCATGTGGGGTCAAGATCGCCCGCTCCGTAAAATGCATAGGTTGTGTACGTTGATATTTTGGCTTCCGTGTCTTCGGGGAACAGGGTGAGGTACCCGTCGGTTGCGGCCTTTCCTGGGTTGTCGGTCACGCCCGGTTTGAAGCCAACAGTCACGACCATATCGGGTATTTGTTCAAACAAATCCGTTGAGAGAAAGAGGCTGTTGGCTGCACCGTGCTCAATGATGGGGTCGGCAAACAGGTCGTCAACCCGTGCAGCGATCGCTTCCGCTGAGGTTTGGCCTTGAATGAGATAGCCGCAAATTGAGCGAACGCGTTGTACATTGCAGCCGTGATCAGCATGCAATTGGCGGCGTACGACGTCCCCTCGGACATCACGCATACCCTCACCTTCTCTCGGTGTAATCTCAACCCGCGTCATTGGCATAGGATGCACCGTGCCCGTTGGGCAAGCGGATGTTGTTCCATGCGCTCTTTGTAGTCTGCGGCGTCTATTGTTCCAACATTTTTGCCAAGAAATGGCCTGTAGCACTTTCTGTAGCCTTTGAAATCTCTTCTGGCGTCCCACTTGCAATCAGTTGACCGCCGCGCTCACCGCCGTCTGGACCGAGGTCAATGACCCAATCGCAAGATTTCACCACATCAAGGTGGTGTTCAATGACGATGATGGTGTGGCCTTTATCTCGCAGTTGGTGAAGAACGCTGATCAATTTCGCAACGTCACTGAACGAGAGCCCGGTGGTCGGTTCATCAAGGATGTACACGGTGTGCTTATTGGGCATGCGTCGTAACTCGCTAGCGAGTTTAACACGCTGGGCTTCCCCTCCAGACAGGGTGGTTGCTGGTTGGCCAAGGCGGACATAACCCAACCCTACGGCGTTAAGGGTGTCAAGAGTTCGATGTATCTTGCGATGATGTTTGAAGAAATCAACGGCGTCTGCGACCGGCATTTGCAGAACATCGTGGATATTACGTCCTTTCCACGTGACCTCCAAACATTCTCGTGTGTACCGTTTTCCATCACACACATCACAGGTAATCCAAACATCAGGAAGAAAATTCATTTCAAGTTTGATTGAACCCCCGCCACTGCACGCTTCACAGCGTCCGCCCTTGACATTGAAACTGAATTGCCCGAGTTTGTAACCCCGTTCCTTGGATAATTTGGTATCAGCGAAGAGTTTGCGGATTTCATCAAACACCTTGGTGTATGTTGCGGGGTTTGAGCGGGGTGTTCGCCCAATAGGGGATTGGTCAATGATGATGGTTTTGTCAACGTATTCCATTCCTTCAACGGAGACATGCCGTCCCGGGAGGGTCTCGGCACGGTGGACCTCTCGCAAGAGGGCAGGGGCAAGAATTCCCGACACGAGGGAGGATTTTCCAGAACCCGAAACGCCCGTAACTGCTGTCATGCAACCGAGGGGGAAGGATGCTGTGATGTTCTGGAGGTTGTTATGGCTGGCTCCTTTGACGGTGAGTTTCTTTTTGCCAGGTTGAGTTCGTTGTTCCGGCCACGGAATGGAACGGCGTCCGCTCAGGTAAGCCCCGGTGACCGAGGCTTCCGTGTTCATGACTTCTTCGGGCGTACCGTTGGCGACGATAAGCCCGCCTTCAAGGCCTGCGCCCGGGCCTAAATCGCACAGCCAGTCTGCTTGACGAAGCGTGTCTTCATCGTGTTCAACAACCAGGAGCGTGTTGCCCAAATCGCTGAGCTCGCGAAGCGTGGCAAGCAGGCGTGCATTATCTCGTTGGTGCAACCCGATGGAGGGTTCGTCAAGAACATACATGACGCCCGTAAGCCTGCTGCCGATTTGAGTTGCGAGGCGGATGCGTTGACTTTCGCCGCCTGAGAGGGTGTTCGCTTTGCGGTCGAGAGTGAGATAGTCCAAACCGACGCTGTCAAGGAAGCCCAAACGATTCTCAATTTCCTTGACGATTTCTGTTCCGATGAACATACTTCGTTCATCTAGCGGCTCGAGGATGTCTTGGTAGGCTTCAGGGGGACCGTCTCCTTCGGGATCCCAAGCGCGCACCAAGCCCAGTGCGTCATGGACTGAACATTGACTGACTTCAGGGAGGCGGATGCCTCCGACCGTTACATAGCGTGCTGCGCGATTGAGTTTCTCTCCATTGCATTCGGGGCAATCCAAATCGGTCATGCACGCAATGAGGCGATTCCTTGAACGCTCTGATGTGGTCTCCGTATACGTTTTTTCCAATCGGGGAATGATGCCTTCCCAAGGTTTGCTGTATTTGTACTGAGAGCCGTTTTCTGAAGTAAATTCGTAGTGGATAATCGTCGAACCAGAACCGTGGAGAAGAATGTCTTGTTCGTCTTCATCCAGGAGCTCAAAGGGAAGGGTTGTTGAGATGCCATAATGGTCGCACGTGCATTCCAATAATTTACGATACCACGAAGGGGACATTGATTGACGCCACGGTACGACGCACCCGTTGGAAACACTGAGGGTGTGGTCAACGATGAGTTCAGTATTGAATTGGCGTTGAACGCCCAGGCCCTGACAGGTGCCACAGGCACCAAGTGGAGAGTTGAAAGAGAACACTCGGGGTGAGAGTTCGGGCATGAAGGCACCGTGGTCAGGGCAAGCAAAATCTTCGGACCATGCAATGGTTTGGCCCTGCTCGGTTTCATGAGAGCGGGAATTCTTCGTTGTGACGCTCCCTCGAGGAGGTGCTTCCAAACTCTCAACGGCCAAGGTACCCCCGCCCAAACGCAGCGCTGATTCAACGGCCTCAGTCAAGCGTTGCTTCCGGTCTCGCGTGCATCGCAAGCGGTCTATTCGCACGTCGATATCGTGACGGAAATTTTTGTCGAGTGCAGGGGGCGTCTCAAAAGGCGTCTCGTGTCCATTCACTCGGCCGTTGAGATATCCTTGCTCAACCAACTGTCGAAACAAATCAACATGGGTGCCTTTCCGGGCTCGAACCACTGGACTCCAAACGGCAATACCGTGCCCTTCCATCTTCCAAAATATGTCGTCAACGATCTCCTGCACGGTCCTACGTGCTACTTCTTTTCCACAAGTCGGACAGTGGGGCTTACCAATTCGCGCCCAGAGGAGGCGGAAATAATCCTGTATTTCGGTAACGGTCGCAACCGTAGAACGAGGGTTGTGGCTGCCTTGTTTTTGATCGATGGAGATGGCAGGTGAAAGGCCTTCGATGGAGTCACAATCTGCTTTTTTCATCTGCCCAATAAATTGGCGGGCGTATGATGAGAGACTCTCAACATAGCGCCGTTGTCCTTCTGCGTACAGGGTGTCGAAAGCGAGGCTCGATTTTCCAGATCCGGAGACGCCCGAAATGACGACAAATTGGCCTTTGGGGAGGTTAACGGATATGTCTTGGAGGTTGTGGGTGCGCGCCCCTCGGATTTCGATCCATCCGTCATCACCTGCTTTACCCAAAGGCGACCCTCAACTTAAGCGGGGCGTCAACAGTTCTTCAAGTCCTGCTTTCACACCAACTCTGGGAGGAGGATGGATTCATCTTTCACAGGTTGAAGGATTTGGGCGGTGGTGCTTCAAAACGAACGGGGTCATCGTGTTCGGGATGGAGGAATTCGAGGGCGTGAGCATGCAGCATAAGTCTGCGATGGGGGTTGGTTTCAGCACCGTGTAATTCATCCCCTACTACAGGCGTTTCAAGATATTGCATCGCCATGCGGATTTGGTGGCGTCGCCCGGTCTCAATTTCGACTTCGACGAGTGCCAAGTCCTCATTGCCGTTGATCACACGATAGTGAGAAATGGCCTCTTTGCCCTTCGGATGTTTTGAATTAACGGCTTTGACGTTGAGAAATTTATCTTCCATCAGCCAGGTGTTGATGGTTCCGTGCAGCTGCTGCGGCGTGCCTTCGACCAAAGCAAGGTATTGGCGGTGAACTTCACGTTCACTGAATTGTTCTTGGAGGTGATTTTTGCTGTGTTTGGACTTTGCAAACACCATGACTCCGGAAGTCTCACGGTCAAGGCGGTGCACGATAAAGCACCAGGCATCCGGATTGTATTGGCGCAAATAATCCACGCATCGGCTGTGAAGTGTGTCCATTTCTAATTTGTCTGTAGCGATGGAAAGAAGGTGGGCGGGTTTGTTGACCACCAGCAAAAAATCGTCCTCAAACACAACATCAAGTTCGATCTTATTTTTTGACTCGGGTGGTGGTGTTTGTTCCATTGCGTTCTGGTGGTCGAGTATCACGACAGTGTCACCGGGAAGGATTTCATGCTTCGCTCGGAATTGGATTTCTTCGTTGACTTCCACACGACCTTGGGTCAACATTTTCCTCAATTTTGACTTGCTGGTTGCTGGAAACATACCTTCGAGCACCGCCAAAAGAACGGTTTCGTGTTCAGCAATAGATTTCATTCAATCACCAATACATCGATCCATTCTCCGACATCACCCGATTGACCGGGTTGCAAGAGGGTGAGGGCATCAGCGCTCGCAAGACTTTCCAAATTTCCTGAACCTTGATGGCGTGGTTGATGTGCCATCATGCCTTCTTCTGTAGAGGTAAGCATGACTCTGCGCAGGGTCAAACAATCATTTGTGGACTTGATTTTATCGCATAATTTTGCTCGGACCTTCCACTCAACTGGGCTATCTGTATTGAGTGTGTGACGAAGATAGGGGGCTACGAGCATGCGGAATACGACGTGGCTTGATACAGGGTTTCCAGGGAGTCCGAACAGCGGTGTTTTGTTCCATGTCCCAAAAAGCGGGGGTGAACCGGGCCGGATTTTCATGCGCCAGAAATGGATGTCTCCTTCCTCCTCCATGAGTCGGCGAACGAAATCAAATTCCCCCATGGATACTCCGCCTGATGTGAGAATGACATCGCACGACTCGCTTGCAAGGTCAAGACTGGTCCGTAATGCATCCATTGAATCGTTCACGGAAGAATAGCGCTTGGCTTCATGGCCCATCCATTGAACAAGTCCTGCAAGCCCATAGGAATTGGATTCGTAAATTTCACCGTGTTTGAGTTCTGTCCCTGGCGCTTTGAGTTCGTCCCCGGTCGACAGAATTCCAATGACGAGCGGTTTGTACACCGGCACAGTGGCGTAGCCCATGGTTGCACACAAGCCCACTCTCGATGGAGTGAGTCGCGTCCCCTGCTTGAGTGTCACCTCACCTCGGGCGAGGTTTTCACTCATTTTACGCACGAAATGTGGCTTTGGAGCTTCGAGGAGGGTGACGGTTGATTCGTCTTCAGCAACCTCGCATCGTTCAATTTGCAAAATTGAGTCGGCCCCTTCAGGCATCGGCGCGCCCGTCATGATTCGGAAGGCTTCACCTTCACCAAGAACGTCGGTGCTTTCCTTTCCTGCGGCGGCTACGATGCCGGAAATTTTCAACGTGAGAGGATAGGTTGCGCCAGGGTTAAGGCGGCAGGCGAATCCGTCCATTGAAGAATTGTCAAAAGGAGGGTCGTTGACTTTGCTCACCAAGTCCTGTGATAGGATGCGCCCGTGCGCATGGTCCAAACCACATTCCTCTGTTGTTGTGATAGGTGGGGTTTTGAACGCAATGGCTTGGGCTTCCTCTACTGAAATAAAGTACGGTACGCCCTCCATGTTCGTGGGCAAATCGTGGTGATGTTTGAGGATGTGGGTAAACGGTAAGATGATGGAGGTCTGTTCAATGCCCAAGCATGGTGGATGAAGCGGCGCTTCAAGAAGTGATTTTCACCACCTTCCTCACAAGCGGTAATGCGACCTTGATCGCTGCAGCGATTGGTGTGCCTCTTGGAGCGTGGTGCGCCCGTCAGACAGCATCGTTTTTTTCAAAACTTCAAACCGTCATCACGGCACTTTACGGCCTCCCTCCCGTCGTTGTGGGTGTGTTTGTTTATTCCCTCTTCTCGAAAAGCGGGATGTTGGGTGGATTGGATCTGCTGTTCACGGTTGAAGCAATGATTTTTGCACAAACGTGTTTGATTTTGCCACTGGTATGGGGTGGTTCATGGGCGGCGTTTGAAGCGGTGGGTGAAGATTACAGCGACACACTCAGAACGCTGGGGGTATCGCCGCGACAACGATTGGTGTTGGAGGTTGGATTAGCGAAAAACGGGGTCTATCATGCGGTCATTCTCGGCTTTGGTCGAGCGATTGCTGAGGTGGGGGCCGTCATCATGGTCGGCGGAAATATTTCAGGGAAAACCAGGGTCATGACGACCAGTATTGTTCTCGAGACCTCAAAGGGAAACATGGATCAAGCCGCACTTCTGGGCTTGCTTCTGTTGGGTTTATCCCTTGCTTTGGTGGCCTTCGCATCCTTTGCGAGAACACAGCGAAGACGGACAAAACCTGTCTTGAAAGGTGAACTGGTCGCTGATGCCACCCCCTACAGCGGCGTCACTCATCATGTCATTTCACTGACGAAAAATGAGCATCTTCTGCTTGAGGATGTTGAACTCCAGCTCAAGCCTGGCACCATCATTTCCATTGTTGGAGAATCGGGAGCGGGAAAATCGACCTTGCTGCGATGCCTTGCTGGTCTGGAAGAAGAGGAAGTCTTGTGTGGGCCTGGAGCATGTGTATTCGTTCCACAACGGCCCGTGCTGCTGACACCAAGTGTTGCTGAAGAACTCCATTTTTCATCTCACTATTTCCCTGCTCTTCCTCCTGCGGCCCTTTACTATCAAACCAAGTTTTCCCTCGGCCATCTCAACGAACATTCCACATCCAATCTCTCTGGAGGTGAACGACAACGTGTGGTTTTAGCGCGACAACTCTCGCTGGCACCGTCGCTCTTGTTGCTTGATGAGTGCACTGCAAACTTGGGGTGGAAGCATATTCAGGCCATTGAAGATGAACTGGTCAGGCTCAAAAATGAAGGTGTTTGCATCGTCATGGTCACTCACAACATCCTTCAAGCCAAGCGCTTGGGTGATGAAGTGATCGTCCTGCATGAAGGGAAGCGGTTATCGGATGACGACCCCCTCGTCAAGGGTCTCCTCAGTGGTTCATGGATGAATCAATAAGCGACGAAAAAGGCTGGCTCGCCACCAATGGTATAATTTGCAATAATGTCTTTTCCTTGGTTTGTAAGATATTCGAGGAAGGTCGTGCTTGGACCTGAGGGTCGGTCTGTTACGAAAATGAACGAATAGGGGTTGTACAGTACCTCATCATCGTATTCAAAGAGGTCGAGTGTAACCTTCTCTTGGTAGTGGAGTGCTGTTCCACGGTCTGAAAGTGTGATGCAGTTTTTCTCATGGGCCATGTTGATCGCTGCGCCCATTCCTTGCCCGATTGAACGGTACCAATCCCCGCTTGGATGAATGCCGTTTGAATCTGATATCAGTGGGATGTTATGTGATTGATTCAGTTGACGCCAAATATCTTGTTCTTTTTCATGTGTCCCTGAAAAATCTCCTCGGGAGATGAAGCAGTGCGCTTCGTCATGGATGTCAAGAAAGGCTTCGTCAAGTTGTTGTGGTAGTGATATTGGAGAAAGAAGAACAAATGAATTCCACGCCAAAAGGGTGCGCTGGGTTCCAAATCCTTTTTCGATGAAGGTTATTTCTTGTTGAGGGGCGTGGACGATCAGAGCGTCAACGTCCTTGTTTTCACCAAGTTCCAAGGCTGCACCGGTTCCGACTGCCACGTACTCAACACGCACATCGTGTATGTGTTCAAAGTCTGCAACGAGGATATCGAGCAATCCAGAATCTCGCATTGATGTGGTTGTTGCTAAACGCAAGGAGGATGGATCGTCATCAAGAGGTGCAAAACAACCTGAGAGTGGTAACAACAACAGGGTGGCAAAGAGGATTTTGAAATCCATTTTAATCGAATTTCATGGTGTGGCCGCATTCAGGATACGTGCACGACACGGAATAACGGGAGCGTTTTGGTTTTGGAATTTTCAACATTGACCCGCACATATCGCATTGAACCTTGAGTGTTTCAGGTCCTTTGGGTGCTTCTTTGTCAGTAAGCGTTCTTCCGACATCTTGAGACCAGCCGAGAGAATCGGAATACTTGTCCTTCGAAGCAGATAATTTAGATTGTTTGAGCGAAAGACGCATCTTGCGCTTTCCCTTGCCTTTCTTTTTTCCAGGAGGTGTCTTTGCCGCCATAGGACTCATCTACCGCTGGGTGTAGATGTATTCAATCACTTCGGCTCAAATCTTCATTCCAAAACGTGCGATTCTCCGTTTTTCGGTTGGTGCACGATATGGCCTTGTTGTTCAAGCGCCTCAACCAGTGGTGGACGAGCGTGATTCGGGTCCGTATGGTAAACAATCACGTGTTTTGCCTCACAGGACTTTGCAAAATCAAGTATTTGTTGATGTCCAGCGTGAGTTGAAAATGAGAATTGTTCTTTCGGCAGCTCAATCTCTGTTGATGTCCCGTAAATTTCTACGCGTCCTGTTTCCAAAAGACTCCTTCCTCCAGTATCTTTGGCTTGATAGCCAGTAAAGAAAACCGCATTGCGGCTGTCATGACGTAAGCGATTGAGATACCAGTGTGCAGGGCCACCATTGAGCATTCCAGAGGTAGTAACAATCACGTCTGCTTCCAAGGCTTTTTTCTTATCCGATTTACTTGAAACTCGTTTTGACCATCGCCAAGCACGTTCAAACTCTTCACTATCACGAAGCATGTCTGGATATTCCATGTGGATTTTTGCGACTCGCTTACCCATTCCATCGACGTGGACATCCAAATGAGGCAGATGGCGATGCAGGAGCATGACAACATCTTGTGTGCGTCCGTTTGCGAAGGCTGGGATGAGAACTGTTCCGCCTTGACGTACAACACGGTCGACTGCATCAATAAATCTCTGAACCTCTTCTTGTTTGGGAGGATGATCACGACCTCCATAAGTGCCTTCTACGAAGAGAATATCCGCTTTGACAGGTTGAGCACCTGCAACAAGTGGTGAATCTCGGGTATCAAAGTCACCGGTAAGCAAAACAGTATGTGTGGGAGTTTCTATGTGAAGCATGGCAGCACCAGGGATATGACCTGCAGAATGGAGTGTAAGCGTCCAGGAATGATGTTTCCACGGTTGACCGAATTCATGAGTGTGCCAGGAATCCAATGCAGTATCGATATCTCGTTTATCCCATGCGAGTGGGTATCGTTCAATCGAACTCACCTTGTAGCAATCTCGCCACATCATGTCTGACAAACTCGCTGTTACCTTGGTTCCATGGAGACGAGTTCGGTGGTGAGCACATAACCAAGGAGCCATACCCAGATGGTCAACGTGTGAATGGGTAATGACTGCATCATGAACGAGAGGAGCTTCAGAAGGATAACGTGGTGGAGATGTCGGAGCAAGTCCATAATCGAGAAGTAACCGCACACCTTCATGGTCTTCGAGAACAAGGCCAACGTTACCAACCTCATCTCCACCTCCAAGATAATGGTACTGAAGCCCCTTTGCTGGTGGTTCATCCGGATAGGTGCTGGTTCGACCAGCAGAATACAAGACCATGTCAATACCAAAACACCGTGACTCATGAAGATGTGGGTAGACACCCCTTGGTTTCCACTGGAAGAATATTTGATTCAGAGAAGATCGAAATTTCTTTTTTTCTTATCATTATGTTGATTAACCTCTCGCGACCATATCACACGGGTTTTTCCTTCGTTTTTCTTTCTCTTCTTTTTCCTTCCTTTGGGGAAAGGATCGATTCTGTCTCCACTGGAAATAGGGGGGTCTATGTACGGTCTTCCCTTTTCAACGGAACAATCCTCTTTTCATTTCCACTCAGAAGAGAAGGAATCTTTTATCACCGTAATTTGCAGTTGTCATGGGCAGAGTTAAACATCACAAATTCATTGTCCGTGAAGATCGCTGTTTTGGATGCGGTGCTTGTATTGCATTATGTCCAGTGCACGTTCTGACGCTTGACGATCGAATGATCTATGTTGATGAAGCAAATTGTACTCATTGTCGTCTTTGTATCCCCTCATGTCCTGTTTTCGCTCTCGATATCATTCCAAGTGATTAACATGAACGTATGTATCATCGGAGGAACGCTTGAGGCATTGCTCCTTGCAATGCACTATCAAGAAAAAGGAACTGTTTCAATTTTTGAAATCGATGCCGAATTAGGTTTACCCATTTCTCATCCTGGCCGCGTTCTAAATCCATCTATTTTCAATGAATATTTTTCACCACAACAAATAGAATTTCTCAAACTTTCTTCCAACCCTGATGGGTGGGGCTGTCGGTGGGAATGGGTGATGAAGCATATGACCTCCGTTGCAGCTTCAAAAGGTGTGAATATCTATCCGAGAACTCGAGTATTGAGCATGGAACAATTGCACGATTGCATCCGAGTGATAACGACGAACAACGAGCGTCATCAACCAACTCAATTTGATGCCGATCTCATCATATCAACGCATGAGGAATCAACGAAACCAGGACGTCTGCAGCATGTTTTGGATGAAAGCCTTACGATTCCATTCAAAGAGCAGGAACATATTCCTTGGTTTGGTGGTACACTTCTCACACTTCACCATCCCTATCCATCGATGCCAAAACCAGCACTAACACTTTCGCGAAGTGATGGACAAACAGAAGTGTGGTGGAAGGGCGAGTGCCCTTGGATACCACCTGCTGGATATCTCGAGACGTGTTCAGGAACTCTTTCGTCTCTGGTTGACGATCTATCCTTTGATGCAATTGTGCAACGCGTCAGCGATTTTATCCATTCACTCGAATGACTGCACAAAACGGTGTTACTAGAAACACCAGTTTCATAGGGGAGGGGCGCCCGGTCTCACAATGAACATACCCTGTTCAGGTGACAATGATGGCTGCGCATCCTATGGCTGAACTTCGCAAAAAACTCCAAGAGCACGGTCTGTTGGACAAGCCAACTGCCAAATCCTGGACGAAAATTATCGTTCTCCTTGCCGTTCTAGGAGGACTCTACACCGCTCATATCCTCCTCCCACTCAAGTGGGGTCTCATCCTCTTTCCTCTCACAGCTCTTCTCACGACGACGGTAGCTATGATTGGACATGAAGGCGTTCACCTTTCAGCGTGCAGATCAAAACTCGGCAATGTATCACTCGCTGCCGTAGCATTTCCTCTCTTTTCAGGCCTCTCGATGGAATACTGGCGTGAAAAACACAACGTGAAGCACCACGCACATCCAAACGTCATAGAGAAGGATCCGGATATTCACTCATGGCCTCTCACCTTTTCACAGGAAGAATACGAAAGCAGCGGGAAACTCCGACAGTGGTTCCAACGAAATATCCAAGCATACTTCTTTTGGCCAATCTCTCTTCTTGTGGGCCACCTCATGCGTTGGGACGGTATCAAGTACACCATCCTCCACCCTTTCAAGCAGAAGCGAAACCGTTTCTCAAAGATATGGATGTTGGACGCCTCACTCATTCTCGTTCATTTCTTTTTGTGGTTGGCTCTTCCCATCATGCTCGGTGTTAGCTGGCAAATCACCTTCGGATTCTACATTCTCCTCTGGAGTCTTGTCGGAACCTACCTTACGGCCATCTTCATCGTCGGTCACGCTGGCCGTCCAATTGTCACAAAATATGACGAGAACTGGCGTCTTCAGATTGAAACAGGCCGTCGAATCAAACTTGGCAAAGTTGGCTCCTTTTTCTTTGTTGGACTTGACTACCAAATCGAACACCACCTCCTCCCTGCTCTTTCTCACTTTAACCTACCAAAGGCGGCGCCCATTGTGAAACAATACGCTGAAGAGCGAGGATGGGATTACGAAGAAGTAGGATTCTTCCGAGCACTCGTCATGTCAACGGTTGCCCTGCATACCGCCTGGAAGACCCCTTCGATTGAGATCGATGCCTCAAACCCAAAGAATGCGGCATTGATTGAAGACTTCAGCCCGAATCAACCCGCCATTGAAGGATGAAACCCTCTCTCTGAAAGGTGTTGATACGATGACTGAAAAGTTGTATCTTGAGACACTTGATTCTGGGTATTATCAGCACTTTGACGCTGTAGTTACTTTAATTGAAAACAATCAGGTTGTTCTTGACAGGACCTTATTTTACCCTCTGGGAGGAGGTCAGCATTGGGATACTGGAAGCCTCACTGGACCCAATGGCGAGATCAACGTCACGGAGGTTCGTGGTCGCAACGCCGTTCATCACACCGTTGAAGAAGGGCACCAATTGGAGCCGGGAGACGAAGTTCGTGGAAGCATCGATTGGGAGGTTCGCTACGCTCACATGCGCATGCACACCGCCCAACACCTCGTGAGCGGTATTGTTTACGAAGAATTCAACGGTGCGAGAACCGTTGGTAACCAAATTCATGCCCACAGCTCACGCATTGATTTCAATCCCATTTCATTTGATGAGACCATGCTTGCGACACTCACAGAGAACGTCAATCAACGGGTTGACGATGCCCTTCCGGTTACGGACAGCGTGATGACCCGGGAAGAAATCAACGCCATCATGCCCCCCGATAGAACCAACATGGACCTTCTTCCCAGCAGTGTAAAGGAATTGAGAATCGTTCAAATCGGTGACCGAATTGACATGTGCCCCTGTGCTGGAACACATGTTACAAACTTAGCAGAAATAGGGCATATCAACATCCTTGGAAAGAAGTCCAAAGGCAAAGGGACGCAGCGGATCAAATACGATCTTGTCGGCTCACCACAATTGCGAGAACCTTACACAAACGTACTCTAGAAATCCAGGTCATCATCGACCATCTTCTTGACATCATCAAGCGCCTTTTTCAACTCTTTTCGCTGCTCTTGGCGCTGCTTGAATTCAATCGCTTCAAAAATTTCAGCAGCCTGCTCATCAACGGCGTCAGATTGAGCCGCCGCCGCATGAACACGATCCGTTAATGCGGTATCCTCACCCAATCGTTCATCTCTATTGACTGCGTCAATCGGGCGGCTGGGGATGGTTCTTCGACCGTAATGTTCGTCAATATCGCCATCGCCTAAATTCCAGATTGCTTCACCAACACTCGCAGCTTCCTGCGCATCAAGAGGTTGATCTTTCCAAGGGTTTTGATTAGCAATATCTTGGAGAACATTGACTTTTTTCTTCATTTTTAGCTGCTGAAAGACCTCATCAATGGATGCCGTCGTTGAGCGAGGGGGAGCATCAACCATCGAACCCGCTCTGCGCTGTAATTCTCTGAGAACCGGCCCGTGGACCTCGTTGTGGTCGTAATGATGAGGATCTGCAGCCATGGCCATGATCTCTTTACCCAGTTGGAAAAGCGGGTCGTCGGGCGGCCCCGCCGCTAAATGCTCGCGTACATTTCTGTGATGCTGGATGCACGGCCCGCACCGCTTTGAACTGGAATCATCCGGCGCGTCGCACCACACGCAGCATGCTTGGAAACCCAATTCTTGCATGGCTTTACGCGGCATGGACATGGTGAACCCGACTTATGCACAGGGAATCGTCTTCATGAACTCTTGGACACGAGGATTCAAAGTCATCCCCGAAATACAGCAACCTATGGCGGGCAGGGACAGGAGAGCCGATATTTTGGACGATGACCCCTTCTCCAATCAAAAAAACACATCTCGAATCCGTCGCGTCCATCAACGAACCGACAACGAAGGGACGATTCACTTTGAAACGTCACGGGCGAATCTACCCCCTGCTTTTATGCAGTTTTTCGGGCAGGATACATGGCAGAAGCCCAAACACCACACAGGCCCTCTCTGGCATTTTAGCGACACCGAAAAGCAACACCTTCGTCTGGCCATGGGTGCGTTCACACTTGCACTCGGCTTCATGGCCGTGGGGGGTATCGGGGGCATCTCATTCTACGGTTTCTCAACATGGATTGTCATGCTTCTCCTTTCCATGCCTGTGATGTTTATTGCCATTGGTCCAGCCTTCTTATTTCATGAAATTGGGCATAAATTGGTCGCTAAGAAAAATGGATGCTGGGCAGAATTCCGTGCAGATCCGAAAGGCCTTCAATTCGGAATCGCCATTTCATTCTTCATTGGTTTTCTCTTCATGGCACCCGGTGCCGTGATGGTGGCAGGCCTTGTATCTCGACGCCAAAATGGCCATATTGCGGTTGCAGGGCCTCTTACAAATCTTGGATTGTTTTTGATCGGCATCCCACTTTGGGGAATTATCCTCGGACTGACGGGCGCCTTCAACGGTCTACCAGACGCGGGCATCTTTGGAAGAGACTACGTCAGTGATGGCAGCCTTGTATGGCAGGCCATGCTCGTAGACGTTGGCGTATACTGGTTAGGGGCAAATCTCCTTCTTGGTCTCTTCAACATGCTTCCCTTCGGCCCACTCGACGGCCTCAAAGTCAAGGATTGGAATGAGGTGGCTTACTTTGCAGTCCTGCTTATCTTTGCAGTACCAGTGTTTACAATGTTCACAGGAGTATGGACGCCTTCAGGAATGCTCCAAATCATTGCAGACCCCGTATCGAACCTTGTTCGTTGAACGGCACCTGTTGTCCATCAAAGGTATGCATTGCGAACGGGCGTTTCATCGAGGTGGAAGAAGGAGAACGTCGCCCACCATGTGATGGTGTCGAGGGCGTCAACAAGGTTGCTCGTCCCGCTTTGCTCATCTCCGTAGTCCTTACCAGTGGTATCCATCCAATCGATCATTTCATCCACCGTATCGCAGGTTTGGTGGTAGCACCAATACCCGTCCACCAGTCCACCAAAGCCCATGGTGACGGTGCCGAGGTTGTCCTGGAACGTGGCGTGGTCAGAGCGCGCCGTTGTGTCTTCATAGACGATGATTTCAGGGCGGTCCTTTGCCATCCAATCGTCAACCTTCCAGGTTGCCGCATCGTATCCTGTTCCGATGAGCGGTGACATCTGCTCTTCAACACCAATCGCATCTGAGCCAATCCACATGGCAAGACCAACCATGCCTGGCTGATTCATCACGTCATGGTCAAGACTTGGACCGATGTAAACTCGCATGGGCCATACTTCTTCGTCCTTAGGATAACCGTCTGGATCGATTGCGGGTTGTGGATCACATCCCGCTTCACCGCCACCGTGTCCGTTTCCACAAGGAGCGCCGCCGCCGCCAGGCCAGTTAACACCGGCCATGTCCAAATTCACATAATTTGTAACCTCAACATTTGGATTGTCTTCCTTCACCCAATAATCTGTCCAGAAGTCACTTCCACGCTTTCCACCCTCTTCACCTGACCACAAACAGAACACCATGGTGTTGCGGGTGTTGTAATTAGCCATTGCTTCTGCAACAGTGAGCACCATGCTCGTACCTGCAGTGTTGTCATAAGCCCCTACACGGGTTCCGTAGGTTCGGCCGAAAATATGAGGGTCCAACATACCTGCATTTGCAGGTGGAGCGATGTCAAAGTGGGCACCAAAAACCATCCACTTATCTGGATCGACATCACCGTATCGATATCCACAGATGTTGTAGGCTTCTGGGTTTTGAGCACCCGTCGTTAACGAGTCATAGGTGAAGCGTTGCGTGATCACTTCCAAGCCGAAGCTTTCCATCGTTTGAATCAAGTATTGCGCGGCATCTTCGTAGGCGACATTGCCTTGGCCCGCCCAACGGTCAAGGTAGCCCAATGCACCATCAGCAGCGTCAGACGGGTCAGGGGATTCATCGGTGAGCATCGAGAGATAATTGAACGTCGTCCGTCCATTGACGACGCCAGTAGAATGGCGCCCGCCATCTGCCTCACCATAGGCAGGAGCTTCGGCTCGTTCAATGGCGATTCGAAGTGTCAACGCCGGGCCCCCGCTTTCGTTCGAGGGTTGAACAGTGTTGAGCGAACCATTTGTCGGGGCTACCCTCATGATTCCCGGGTTATCGTTTCGCTCGTATCCATCCCGTTCATACCATGTCCGCCATGACTCATCAATGGCGCGAATTGGCCAATTTTCTCGACCATAATCGCCGATAAGCACCACGCCGGTATCGGTACGAGGTGGAGCAAGCACGGTCAGGAGTACAGATTCGCCTGCTTTCAAATCAACAACGGTTGAATTTTGAACGAATCCAGTTTCTTGATTTTTGATAAGATAGGGAACGAAAGCGGCCAAATCCGTATCCGCATCAATTGTTAATCCTTGAAAGACACCACCAATCATCACTTCAGGAGTGACCGTCACGTCGTTGATAGAACGTGGCCCTGAAGCCTCACCTTCACCAAAACAACCGGCTAGCGGAGCGAGTAACATCAGAGTAACGAGCAAGCAGGCTTGCCCGTAACGTTGCCGCATCATAGCCGTGCGTCGTGGTTCACCTTCTCAAGTCCTACCCTCTTGTGAGCCGATTGTTTGATATGGGAGCAGGCCCATGTTCAATATGAGAACATGGAAGATCAAAAACGAATCAAGAAGCGCAGTCCAGCACAACAAACGCTCTTTGCACGGTTTTTACTCGAAGCAGTTAATGACCAACGCTGCCCTCTGATCGAAGGCTGATTATTCGTCTTCGTTCATTTGAACAGAATCGAGGCTTTTGCTTTCGAGGCGATCTTTTCGTATGGAAAGCGAGAGGAATACGATTGCTACGAAGGCAATAATGGTTAGGATTTGAAGCATGTCTTCATTGGAAGAATCATTTGAATCACCATCATAATTCGTAGTTATGGGGCTGTCACAACCCGCTCCAAAACAATCCCCAGGCGAAGGGCCCTCTTCTTCGTGGACGTCCTCATGCACGTAGATGGTATAATTCCATGTTGTTGTCGTATCGTTGTGGTCGCGTAGAATCCAATAGGTGTAATTTCCCGTACTTGCGTTTGAAGCGAAGGCGTAAGTGCTCGAGACGATACAATCCTCGTCAACCAACGAGCCATTTTCATCGAGCTCGCATGTTTCCACCATAACTCGCGATTCAAAATCCACACTTGCGTTGAAGACTCCGTCCTGATTCACATCAAGGCGGGCAACCATCGTGGCGTTTTCAGTTCCATCTTCCATTTTGAACCACATCGCGTTGCCTTGAACGAACGATAGGTCGCTGATATTACCGTTCACCGCCCCATCCTCAAGAAGGATAACAGAGAGCGTTTTTTGCTCATGGGCTTGCAAGGAAGGCAATCCGAGAACCCCCAACATCATGGCACATAGGCACAATGCGAACATGGACTTGCCCATGCTCAGCGGTGAACGAGGGGTCATAAAGACCAAACGGAGGAAAGTGTTCAGAAAGAACATGGGCGGGAAGGAAATTGCGTTGGGACTCTTCGTCCTCCTCTTTGCGTCTTCAGCGGCGTTGTTGCTTCTTGGTGACGATACCCAACCCGCTGCGGTGAACCAAACCCTCATTTCCAGTGGTGACCCTCTGTTCCAAGGAGAAGGACACGATCACAAGAACGCCAGTCAACACGTCGCAGGAACTGACAACATGGAACTCCTTGATTTCAATCCACTTAGCACACCCGGGAATGCAGAAGTCCAAGTCGCTACAACACCAGACGGTCGGACCTATGCGTACCTGGCAGGTTGGAACGACATGCACATTGTCGATGTCACCGACCCCGAAAACACCGAGGTCGTGGGTGTGTTCAACGATCCGAACACCCAAGTCCTCGACGTCAAGTACCTCGAGTACAACGGGCGAGAGTACATCCTTCAGCAAAATCAGCTTATCGACCCGGGAAATTCCGACCCCAATGTAGGTGAATGGAACGATCCAACCCAAGTATCTGCCCTTCTTATCGATGTAACGGATAAAACGAATCCTACCCTGATTGATTCATGGTATGATAGCGACCATCCCAGCGGCCCTCACAACCTATACACGCACATGATTGACGGCGAATGGTATGTGTTCATCGCCAATCCCGATTACAATGAATGCAACGATGCCATCGGCGAAGCCTGCGGTGGAGTCACCATTGTCCATCTCAACCTTGACGGCTCCGCTGCGCGCAACCTTCCGGGAGTCCCCCTCAGTGGAGCAGGGCACACGATGATCAAAGTCGGTGAATACGAAGTGGCTTGGGATACAACCCGTGGCGGCTGGATTTACATTCACGATATGACCGTTCAAACCTGGCCGGGCGAAGACCCCAACGACCCGAGGTTTGGAAGGACGTTCATTTACGGTAGTTATTGGGAAGCAGGCTTGCGTATCGCTGATGTTTCAGACGTACCCCACCCTGTCAATTCACCTGAAGCCTACACGCTTCATGCGACGACCTGCAAGGCAGGACAAGGCAACCCCCTCATGTGCCGGTGGCGTGCACCTGAAGTTGGATTGTGGATGGATTTCCTCGATATGGATGATGATGGTCAATCGGACAGCGGGTCTACAGGAAATGAAAACGGCGGGCGCGTATCGTACATTCATTACGCTGAACCCTTCCCCGAGATGCTTGATTTATCTCACGTAGGATATTCAGACGAACCCGTTCACATGGTTACTGCGGCCGTTGAAGTCCTTTCTACAAGTGTTGGAACGGGCATCATCTATCTCATCGATACAACAGAATACACTCTTGAAGATGGCCAGTTTAAGTTCAAACCCAAACTTATCCGAGATTGGGAAATTCCTTACGCTGAAGAACACTGCTATGGTGCTGATTGTGAACAGCACCCCAATGGAGACGAATGGCTTCTCTTCTCCCCCCACAACCTTGACAGCACCTATTTTGAAACTACTGAAGAAACCGATCAAAGCCGTGGTGGAACATGGGATGGACGGCTGTATATTTCTCACTACCACGCTGGATTGTGGGTGATTGATGTGGAGACCTTGGTCGCCCCAACTGAGCCCGATAACAGAATAGCGACCAATGCAGAAGCTACGGTGGCCTATTACCTCCCTCACGGGGAAGACGGAACTCCTCTGGATTCAAGTTTCTATGATTTCGGCTGGGTACCGTTCCTCTGGGCGGTTGAACACCATGACGGCATTACCTATGCTTCATGCATCTCTACCGGCTTGTACCTTGTTCAACTTGATATTGATGAACCCTACCGCCTTTGAGGTTGAATGATGCCACCCCGATTCTTTTCACTTCTCATTTGCACCCTCTTTCTTGCAGGATGCCTCTCTCCCGCAGAAATTGACCGCTGGACGCCGAAAGGCGAGATGATTGATAGCGTAAAAGTACAAGATTTCACACTCACTGCCAGCGAAGGAACCTCCTGGACCTATTCCGAACATGGAGTGAACACCACACTCGTCATCGCTTTCTTATTCACCAACTGCATTGATATTTGCCCAATTGTAACCCACAACATGAAGTGGGTCAAAGCACAATTATCTGATGAGGAATTGAACAAAACAACCTTCTTGACAATCACCGTTGACCCGTGGCGCGATAATATTTCAGTTCTGCATGACTGGAAGACAGGTACGAACTCAGAATGGGCTCATCTTACGTCAACCAGTAATGAAAGCGACAGCCCTTCAATGAACAGCCTTCAGAATGTCTGGGTTAATTTTGGAGTGGGACTCACCATTGAAGAAGCCGGCACAAATAGCAGCGCTCGTCACCATCCCGATGACTATACTGTCAATCATTCAACTGGAACGATCCTTGTAGATCGCTTCGGCTACCAGCGAGTCTGGTGGGGCGATAATGATTGGATTCTTGACCTCTTTTTGGAGGACCTACGCTATCTTAACACACTTTGAGAAGTCCATTAACACCACCCAATACGACCTGCGGATGAGGCCATACAAACTCCCCTCAACTGGTAGGGCATGATTGCACAAAGAGGCAGGATGATATATCGGAGAGTCATGTAATAAATTGGCGAGAGATAAATGAAGTCCCTTTACTGGCGCATTGTTCTCGCAGCCAAGGCCCGTAAATCGAAGCGTTTGCGAAAACAACTCGGCCCGAATATCCGATCAATTATCACTGAATCCGAAAACGGAATCTTTGCGGTTGACCCTGAAGACCTTGAGGTCGGAGAAAAGTTGCGAAAAGGAGGCTTTGGTTTAGATGAAATTGAGCGACTCAGCAAATACCTCACTGGAGATTCAAAGGTCCTGATCGTCGGCTCGCACATTGGTTCACTCGCCATCCCCCTGGCGGAGAAATGCGCAGGTCTGGTGGCGATTGAAGCGAACCCAGACACGTTTGAATTACTAAAATTAAATATTTCATTGAACGACTGTAGCAATATCAGTGTTCATAATATCGCAGCAAGCGATAAACGCGAGCAGTTAAAATTCCTCAAAAGCAGGGTTAATTCGGGTGGAAGCAAACGTACACCCAAAAATCAGAATTTCATGTACGACTTTGACAAGCCTGAAGAGATCGAAGTCGAGGCTTATTCTTTGGATGAACACCTCGGCGTAGAATCTTATGATCTGATTGTCATGGATATTGAGGGTTCGGAGTATTTTGCTCTCAAAGGCATGCCCAAAACACTCGTGCAAAGCAAGGTATTGGTCGTGGAGTTTTTACCTCACCATCTACGTGACGTTGCGGGGATAACAGTCGATGAGTTCCTTTCAGCAATCCCTGATGAATTTACTAAAATGACCATTCCATCACAACAGAAAACGATAGAAAAGCACTCTTTTGAAGCGGAACTCAAAACGATGTTCGCTGCTGGAAAAGGTGACGACGGCTTAATTTTCGAAAGAGATTAACACACCTCTTTTCAATTGGCATTCTCACCCCCCATCGGCTGATTTGAGCACCCCTACGCGAGGAGTAAATCCACAAATTTCCGCACACCGGAAACCCCCTACCGAAAAAAGGCGAAGTGTTAAGGCACGCCCGTCAACCGGTTAAGCATGGCAACTGTTCGGTTGGACCAGAAAGCCCGTGCATTGGTGCGTTCTGTTCCAGCGTCCTATGAGCGAGCACTCGCCCGCTTTTTTGGCAACGGCCCCACCGATATTACCCTCGCTAAAGTCCAACATCAAGCCTACATCGATGCACTTCGTTCGGCAGGCGTTGAAGTACACTGCCTTGATGCAGATGATAACCATCCAGATTGCATCTTTGTCGAAGACCAGGCCGTTATCGTAGACGGCCACATGCTCCTTCCAACCCCAGGAGCTCCATCTCGAGTAGCAGAGCAACCACCGATTGCCGAATATCTCATGACCGCCCTCGAAGGAATCCAAACATGCAATATGGGTGGAGATGCCCGAATGGATGGTGGAGACATCATCAGGCTCGGAAATCTCTTTTTCGTTGGACGGTCTTCACGAACCAACGACTTAGGGATTGCAAGCCTTCGTAGTTTGCTCGATTTTTTTGATTACGAATTACGAATCATTGACATCCCTCCCCACGCCCTTCACTTGACCAGCATTTGTTCAACACCCACCGACGAGATCATCTTGGTCCCAGAGGGGTATTTGGACGCAGACGTGTTTGGGGTATTGCCCGAAGGATGTGAACTGATTTGGATGCCCAAGGAAGAAGCCTACGGGTGCAATGCCATCGGATTGCCCAACAACACAGTTCTGATTGCCGAAGGATATCCAGCAGTCAAAGCGGCCCTTGAACAACGAAACCTCAAAACCATTGAATTGGATATGAGTGAAATTCGAGCCGCAGACGGTTCTCTTACCTGCTGCTCAATTTTCTATTGATTCATTCGCTTACAGCAGCGATCCAATTACCAAGAAGTTTGGCGAATCCATCTTCGATTTGACCGCTCCACATATTGTTTTCAAAGACCCCACTTTCATTCGCATCTGCAATTTGAAACCCATCACTTGAAGGGATGAGTTGCAGTGTTTTCGTGTGATCAGAATAGAGGCCGAGTTCGAACGTGACCCATGGGATATCGTGGCGGGCAAATGACGCGAACGCAGGGGACGTGAGGAAGCTACAAAAATCATCAACACTCAGAAATGAACACAACATACTGAGGTTTTGCTCGAGCCCTTCATCAGCAGGAGAGAGCGACGGTCGTTCGTCGATTTCACTCAATTTGACCAGTGTGATGCACGGAACATGGTCGCTCATAACCACGCGAAGAGGTCGTTGGTTTCAAGATTAAGCCTATTGAGAATGAAAATCAATTTTATGTAGTCCCCCCCACTCCCCGCACCATGCAGAACCGCGATACCGATGCAAAATGCCCAGTCATGCACGGGGCCATGACCTCATCAACCAACGAAAAGCGATCCAATCAAGATTGGTGGCCAAACCAGTTGAATCTTGGTATCCTTCACCAACACGATGCTAAATCCAACCCACTTGGTATCGATTTTGATTATGCAGCAGCGTTCAAGTCCATGGATTATGATGCACTCAAGAAAGACCTTCACGCTGTCATGACCGACAGTCAGGACTGGTGGCCCGCTGATTACGGTCATTACGGACCATTCTTCATCCGAATGACCTGGCATGCTGCAGGTACATATCGAATTGGTGACGGTCGCGGTGGTGCAGGAACAGGAGCACAACGCTTTGCTCCCCTCAACAGCTGGCCCGACAACGGAAATCTCGACAAGGCACGCCGTCTTCTTTGGCCTGTAAAGCAAAAGTTCGGCAACAAAATCAGTTGGGCCGACCTTCTCGTCCTCGCTGGAATCGTAGCCATTGAATCAATGGGCGGACCGGTCTTTGGATTTGGCGGTGGCCGACCTGATATTTGGCACCCCGAAGAAGACATTTACTGGGGCAGTGAAGATGAGTGGCTTGGCGATGACCGCTACGGTGAAACTCGCCAAGACTTAGAAAACCCACTCGCTGCTGTGCAGATGGGTCTGATTTACGTTAATCCAGAAGGTCCGAATGGAAATCCAGACCCTCTCCTGAGCGCTCAGGATATCCGTGAAACATTTGCACGTATGGCCATGAACGACGAAGAGACCGTTGCATTGACCGCTGGTGGCCACACCTTCGGGAAAGCCCACGGCGCAGGCGATGCAGGACAAGTTGGAGCCGAACCCGAAGGAGCCAGCATCGAAGAACAAGGCTTTGGTTGGGCAAATACACATGGCTCAGGCAAAGGCCGAGACACCATCACGAGCGGTATTGAAGGCGCATGGACCGCCAACCCGACAGAATGGGATAATGGCTACTTTGACTTGTTATTCAAGTACGATGATAGCTGGACCCTTGTCAAGAGTCCAGCGGGCGCCAACCAGTGGACGCCTGCGAATCCCGACCCAGAAGACATGGCTCCAGATGCAGAAGACGCGTCCATCAAGGTTCCAACCATGATGACCACTGCGGACATGGCCATGATTCGAGATCCAGCCTATCGAGAGATTTCAAAGCGTTTCCACGAGAATCCTGATGAATTCGGTGACGCCTTCGCTCGTGCTTGGTTCAAACTCTTGCACCGTGACATGGGCCCCAAGGCTCGCTATCTCGGACCTGATGTTCCAGAAGAAAACCTCATCTGGCAAGACCCCGTTCCTGCTGGTTCAACGTCTTATGATGTCAATGCTCTCAAGACCGCCATCAAAGGCTGCGGACTTTCCGTTGCTGAGATGGTGGAAACGGCTTGGGCAAGCGCTTCCACATTCCGTAACTCGGACATGCGCGGCGGTGCCAACGGCGCTCGAATCCGTCTTGCTCCGCAAAAGGATTGGGCTGCTAACAAGCCGGAACAACTGAGCAAGGTCCTTTCCGTCCTTGAACCAATGGCTGAAGCCCACGGCGCCAGCATTGCCGACACCATCGTCCTCGCAGGCTGCACAGCCATTGAGATGGCGAGCGGACAATCAGTTCCATTTACGCCCGGTCGCGGTGACGCAACCGATGAACACACCGACATTGACTCCTTTGCAGTTCTCGAGCCACGCGCATGCGGTTTCCGCAACTTCCTCAAGAAGAATTACGCAGTCAGCCCGGAAGAAATGATGCTCGACCGCACCCAGCTATTGGGTCTTAGTGCACCTGAAATGACCGCACTCATCGGTGGCATGCGCTCTCTTGGCGTCAGCTCCGATGCACGAGGTTTGTGGGGTGCAGGTGAAACACTGGACAACTCCTTCTTCACCACGCTCCTCGACATGAATGTGGCTTGGACAGCAACCGGCAGCAATTCCTACGTTGCGCGTGATCGTTCAACAGGTGAAGACGTTCGCACCGCAACACGGTACGACCTCGTACTCGGAAGCAACTCACAACTACGAGCCATCGCTGAAGTTTATGCACAAGATGACAACAAAGACATGTTCACTCAACATTTCATTGCGGCATGGGCCAAGGTCATGGATGCAGACCGTTTCGACGCTGCTTGATTCAACACGAGGCTTTCACATGAGCGACCCGTCCAAGGTGGACCAACCCCGCCGGCGGATGACATGGCAAAAGAGGACCATTCACGACGCAATCACCGGACGACACGACCATCCAACAGCCCAAGAGCTCCACAAGGAACTCCTTCACCACGGGATTGGGTTGGCAACCGTCTACAGGAATTTGACCCATCTTGCAAACGAAGGTCGCATCCAAGCAGTCAATCACCAAGGAGAGGTTCGTTACGATTGCAATATGACCGAACACGCTCACGTATCATGCACAGTTTGCGGGACGTTCTGGGACATCCCCCTTCCAGAAAGTATAGGTTTGACGACTACAGATCAAATACAGTCTGTGGACCATGTCACGCTAACACTTCACGGCGTTTGTCAGAATTGCACGACCTGATCACCAGGGCAAATGAGCACCGTCATATTGAACAAAACGACCACTCATATCGAGCGTTTGTTCGTGAATCCTGTTGAGGATTCCCTCAACACTCTCCTTTGGTTGAAGGGGAGCGTTCGGTCCACCCATATCCGTTTCTACCCACCCGGGATGAAGCAACATGAGGGATATGTTTCGGTCAAGCAATTCATTCTTCATGGCGACAGTCAGCATATTGAGGGCGGTTTTAGATGCGCGATAGGCGTACGATCTTCCACTGTGACAATCAGCGATTGAAGCCATCAAACTAGTCATCATCACGACCGTCCCCCCACCTGAACGCTCCAAGGCTGGAAGCAAGCCCCTGGTCACACGAACCGGAGCAATTGCGTTGACTTCAATCACTTCACTGACGACTTCAAAATCAATATCTTCAACCGAAGCCCACCGCCCGTCTGCAATTCCTGCATTGTTGATGAGGAGGTCTAAACCCCCATCAATCGCCGATGCTACTGCGGCAATGGCTTCATCACTACGGACATCCAACTGGTGAAGATGGAGCAACGG
This sequence comes from Candidatus Poseidonia sp., assembly GCA_030829545.1. Classification (GTDB taxonomy): domain Archaea; phylum Thermoplasmatota; class Poseidoniia; order Poseidoniales; family Poseidoniaceae; genus Poseidonia. Next base: position 151,336 of record JAURAI010000004.1, read on the forward strand.
GTGGGCAAGTTCTGTCAATCCCCCCTCCGTATTTCTGTAGGTGGCGTGAACGCTGTATCCAGATTCGAGAAGTTGGCGCGTCAATTCCAAACCAATTCCACGGTTGGCCCCCGTGACCAATGCTTGAGGCATACCAATGACTCCGGCGTACGCCGTATAATGGTTGACTATCAGAAAATGTAGTCCTTATCTTCCTCAGCGAATTCCTGTGCTTCCTTCTCTTCGAGTTTCTCCATGAAATACTTGTACTGAATATAACAACTGACCAACATCAAAGCTATGGCAAGATACGCGTCGGGGGAAGTGACCCCATCAAGACGCTCAACGGGCCATCCCAGCGTGATATAGACGGAAAACATCATTCCAAGCGCACCAACCAATCCAGCCATCAAGGCGGGGACCAATCGCCGGAAGGCGTAACTGGAGATGAAAGCAATGAGTGTAAGAATGCCAGAAAGAAAAGCATCGCCTTCAAAATCATAACCAAATCTGTCGCCTGCAGCGATGAGGTTCGTTGCTAACAAAAATACCATTCCCGCTGCCAAAAAACGCATGGCAATCTTTGCAACCGAAATTGACACACCAGCAACCACTCCAGCAACAATGATTCTGAATTGTTGCTCAGTGACGGGCAGACCCATATCGATAACCTCACCATAAAGTTGGCCTGAGAGGCCAAATCCAACAAATAACCCCACCATGCCAACAGTAAGAGGTATTTGTCTGGCACCTTGGATGAAGAGGACAAGTGAGATCAGAAAGACAGGGACAGCAAAAAACACTCCTCCCTGAACCACCTGGTCGAAGAGTGAAGCGCCAACACCCTCAGCATCTACCATGCCACCCCACAAACGGTCCTGTTTTTGGAGTTGGCTACGAAGAACTGTTCAGGTCAACTTGTTATTCGTTCATATTCGATCAATGAGCAATCGCCTGTGTAGCCATCAATACGACCCACTGCAAACCATTCTGGATGTGAGTTTCATACATGTGGAGAAGATTGATTTCGAACCTCGAATTACTCTTCCTCAATGTCAATGAATCCTGAAATCGCATCTCTGACTTCAAACACATCATCAAACTCTGACCGTAGTCTCTCCAATCTAAGTCCATGATGTATACCAATCATCCTAAGCATCAAGGCCTTTTCATACTCTGTTGCAATATCTTCAATTTCCTTTCTTGATTGGGCGTCACGTAATCTAACCTCAAATTGATTACATCTTGAGTCTCTGGTTACCACGGAAAAAATAACCCAGACAGCAATTGGACCCCCTGTGAAAACTCCAACTAAATCCCAAGCACTGATTGTTATTTTCGTTCCTGGAATCATGAATTCGAAACCATCATCATCTTCAATATCGCATTCATCATCAGCAGCCCATGCATTCACATCATTGGGATGTGCATCATAATGTACGCAAACAACATTATCCCCATATCCATCTCCGTCATTGTCATGCCATTGATATGGGTTCATTGGAAATGCATCGGATTGTAACGCTCCAGCTGTTCTGTTATCTCCATAACCGTCTCCATCTAAATCAAAATATTGGGTAGGATTATCTGGCAAGTCATCACCATCGTTTGAGTAACCATCTCCATCTGTATCCAAACAGCCAAATTTGTCGATGGTTGAATTGCCTTGCTGGCTAGGTCATGAATCTCCTTGATGTCCGCTTAATTTGTCACCATATCCATCCTGATCTGTATCATTCCACTGCGTGGATTCATTTGGAAATTTGTCACTTAAATCCGCCCAACCATCATTATCTGAATCTGGGCATCCAAGTATTTCTCCTTGTGTCGATAAACCGTATACATTGGGACAATCGTCTGCAATTGTTGAGTTTGCATCATCATCGAATCCATCATTATCGTCATCCCAGTCTTCTGTTGAATCTCTACATCCATCGCCATCAGCATTTGTTGATTGATTTGAAAACCAATCTGTCTCACCATTTTGGCATCTATCTATCGAATCTATGATTCCATCACTATCTCCGTCTGTGCTGGCAGAGGCGACAATTGAAAAAAGAGATAAAACTGATGCCAGAAAAATAATCCTCATGCGTTGGTTATTCAAAATACTAGATTGCATTAAATTATTCTCAATTCTTATTGGATATTGACTTGTCTACGCAAATCTTGGAAATGGTTAAGATTTTGTTAATCAAAGATTTACGGATTAGTCAATAAATGGGGTGAATTAGGCTTGATAGCCCTATTGATCACAATTCTTTGTCCTTCTTGAGTTCCTTCATAGATTTGGGTAATCTTTGCATCCCGGAAGAACCTTTCAACTGGGAATTCTTTGGTGTATCCGTAACCGCCTAATACCTGAATTGCCCTTTCTGAAACACAAACGATAAATTGCATTCCTTGTTAACTGAATTGTGAGTCTAATCCGTTGCCATGAATGTGATGCTGAGATTTCCGAACTAGCATTTTCTTGCCCAAAATGTGGAGCGCCCCCAAAAGGTGCCATAAAGCAGAGTAAGCATGATCAAAAAAATAGTCGCCCACTACAATGATTTGTCTCGTATTACGGAAAAGAATCGAAAGACAAAGATTGTCATTTTGGTGCTTATTGTTGTATATGGAATTGCAACATTCCGACAACAAACAATTGTAGAGAATGTGATGTATTTCGGCATCTTCTTAGCAATGCTAATTTCAAAAGGCCCATATCACTATTGGGTGAAGAAAATAAAACGACGGATAGAAATCAATGAAACATTGCATGCCCAAGTACCGTAACAGGCGGAATCTGTATAGGTGAACAGCAAAAGTCCTCCCCATGCCCACCCCAGCAGAAGTCCGAGACCTCCTTCAACCCGTCCTCGAACCTCCAACCGTGGATTTTAATCTTCCAAAGTCCATTTTCGGTTGGATTTCCTCTGTTTTGGGCCTTATTTTGATGGTTGGCCTCACCTTCTTTGTACTCACGGCGACCATCACGGAAAACGGTTCAGATGGAACGGTAGAGGTTGGCAAAGCCGCAAATTATGTTGCTGCCGCAGCGATTATCTATGTCGTTGGGCTTCTGTTTGCATACTCGTTTCCAACCTCGATGAAACTCACTCTTGAAAACCTCCAAGAAAAGGTGCGTGAAGGAGGGACCCAGGCTCGGTGCAACAATGGCTCCGAACCCCATCAACTTACTACAGGAGGCGACGGTTGGATCTTACCCCCGCCGCAGATTTCGGAGTGGAATACTACCTCACCCCACTCTGGCGATGAAGCGGGATTGATTCAGGAACATCCGCGTAATATTGGGACTCCAATGCCGGCGATGCTCACTGCCACGTCACTCATTCGTGCAGTCCAGAGTTTCATTGCGGGTCTGCTTATCCTTCTCGCCGTCAATTTGGACAAGGAGATGCTTCCCGTTGCAGGCGCAGGAGTGGTCCTTGCAGTTCTTCTTCTCATGGTTGAATATTTCCGCCGCCGAACCAACATGCGAATCACAGACCTTGCTACTTCAACGATGCAAGGGCTACCGATGGGCGGCGTGGAGATTTTTGGGCAACTTCGCCCCAATTCCCCCGGCGCGTGGCCCGCTCCCGTGTACGTAGATGGTTCTCGAGACAAGGTGGTCAACGGTCAAGTTCAGTGGTATTGGGAATACGGTCACCATTTTACTTGGGAGGAATACGTTGAGACGACTGACTCTGAGGGAAATAAATCTGGTGAATGGAAGAGCCGAAGCTCCTACAAACGAATTCGTAACGATGAAGGGAATTCGAACGCAATGGTCCACGATGGCACGGGTGGCGTGAGTGTGGACCCTGAACTCCTTCGTCAAGGAGAGATGCCGAGTACGGGGGATTGGTCGACCCGTGACGATTCTCTTTGGTCGACCAAAGGGCTCACCTTCGCGAGCGGCAAGGTTCGCAATCGCCAAGCATTTCACCAGTGGAAATCTCGAGGGTTTTGTGTTGGCGACCCTTTCTTCAGTCATTGCTATGTGCGACCAAAGACAAACGAGGAAGCGGAGCATGTTGACAAAACAATTGCACATGCCCTGGCCATGCTGACTGCCGAAGGCGACGAACCCGGGCACAAGGTGATGATTCACCGTGGCTCAGAACTTCTTGCCTTGTCAGCCGCAAAGAGTGCCGCCTCTGCATATCTGCCCGCTTTTTTGCTTGCATTAATGTGCGCAATTTCCTACATCATTTGAACGCCTGAGCACTCACAAAGCAAAAGCCTTCGATACATCAGTGGTGAGCAACTGGTCATCGAAAGCCCCGCGTTCTGACACGTTCATATCGCCACACGAGAGAGCTGCATCCAAGACAGTTGTGATTGCTTCCGGATGGTATTGAACGGTGTATATGGGGCGAGTCGGGTGGCGGCATGCGGCAATCTTACAGTGATCTGAGGACGCTATGACGTGCAGGTCGCCAGCGTCGACCACATGTTCTTGATGGGCAAAAGCAGCCATGTCGCTCTGCCCGTTCAAGCCAGTCACTTCCGCGACAAAATGGGAGTCGGTTGAAGCCCGCTCAATACGTCCTCCGAAGGCGTGAGCAATGATTTGGTGGCCAAAACAAATCCCGTAGAGTGGGACATGAGCCGAGTGTATCAGCGCAACCACATCATCCATCCAAGCCTCCCACATGGAAACATTACGCCGAGACCCGGTGATAACGATGGCATCGGAGGGCACTGGTTCGGATACCACCGTCCCAAACCCGTACTCGAGTCGTTCATCTGTATGGGGCGACCAAAGGAATACTTCCTCGGCCGGGAAGTGTTGGACAATCTCTCTAACACCCTCGCGCCCAAAGGCCTCTCGTTCGGCCAAGAGGTCAACGATGAGAAGGCGCATGCTGGGATGATAACGGCATGTGCATTGAACTTTCTTCAACAATGCGAGAAGATGCAGAAGCCTGGATGCGAACCTGCCAAGTGTTATTCCCTCAACGGTTGAGGATGGGCAGGAAGGCATTGGCCGCTTTTTCACAAGCATTTGCTACGTCATCAAGGCGTTGCAGGACACGGTACATGTGCATGGCTGCCAAAGGCGCATCATCACCGTTGGTGAAGACGTACGTTGCGGCCATGGCTTCGACACCGTCCGCTTCATGTTCCTTGAGGTTCACTTCACGGATCAATTCTGCTAGTTTTTCCTCAGCCGCCTTGGTTTGACCGCTGATCGAAAAGTCTCGCAGTGCTTCAACTGTATCTTCGTATTTTGCCACTGTCTCAGAAACAGCCTTGGCCATACTCTTGAGATTCGCCTTAGCTTCATCATCGTCCATAAGTGGGCGGAAGGCCAATTGCTCTGCTACATTTTGAGCATAGTCAGCAATCCTGTCTTGTCGACTGACCATGTACAAAAAGTCGTCCAAGGGGACATACACCCCAAGGCGCTTGTCATCCATTGCTAAACGACGCAAATCCGATTTGATGTCGTCTGCCTTTAATTCAGTTTCAATGGTCGCTTGTATGGCATCGCTGGGGTCATTTCCGTCGCAAGCAGTATTCACGGCTGTGAGCATGTGCTCAACCGTTTCTTCAACTGCTTGAGCGTGGTCATGGAACAAATCAAACGGCGTCACTGGGTGACCATCGCCGCCTACATCAGACAGGGCATCTTCAACATGAATTTCAGAACCACTTCTCCAAATTGCAAACCCAACTGCCATGAAGGCAAGTGGCAGCAACACGATCATGTTGAGAATTTCTCCACCGGAGGCGACGAACAACACGATTGCACCAAATGCTGCAGCAGGGACACTTGCTACCCAGGAAGCAGCGATCTTACCAAAGACGCGGAAGTCGACTGCTTTGGCACCGCCCGCAAGGCCCACGCCCACCACGGCCCCGACCAAGGTATGGGTAGTGGAAACAGGGACGGCGAGGAAGGGCATCGAGAATACGAGGATGGTTGTGGCTGCCCCGAATTCAGCAGCAAACCCGCGAGTGGGGGTGATGTCGGTGATTTTCTTTCCAATCGTTTCCATGACTCGCCAGCCCCAGGTAAGCACACCGATAGTGATTCCGGCAGAACCGAGCAGTATCAACCAAAGTGGAATTTCAGCCTTCGCTGCCAACTGTCCAGTATCGCTGCTCAGAACTTGCCAAACAGCCGCCATGGGGCCAATTGCGTTGGATCGGTCGTTGGCGCCGTGGGCGAAGGCGACATAGGCTGCAGTGATGATTTGCAGCCATACGAAAATCCGCTCAACTCCTTTGAAGCCGCGCTTTTCTTCATTGATGTCAATTCGTCGAAGAACCAAGTAAAGAACCACGCTGGAAATGGCACCGATGAAGGCCGCCAGCATGATGGAGTTGATGGGAATCCAAGCGTTTTCTGCCCACGGATCAAAAACACCGTTTTCTTTCACAGGCAACCAGTCGTTCTTGTTTTCAATCCAACCATTCGAAGCGGCTCTTGAGATAAAACCCTTCAGTGCTTTGTATTGAAGCGCCAAGCCGAGAACAAAAAACGTAGGGAATGCGAGAATTGGAGCAAGCCAAAGGGAACGCTCCACCGGGTTTTCATTGTCAAGAATGAGTTTTTTGATGATGATAAAGGAGAAGAAACCAATCAGGCCGCCCATCAGTGGACTGGCCACCCAAGACATGACGACTTTCCGCATAACTTCCCAATCGATGAGGGAGGTTGAGTACTTCACTTCAAGAATCAAGCCTACACCGAGAATACCACCGATGATGGAGTGCGTTGTTGAGACCGGGAGGCCATAGCGAGTGGCCACCGTCAACCATGTCGCCGCCGCCATCATCGCTGCGATGAAACCCAATGCAATGTCGGTTGAAAACGCTGTATCGATGAGAGGATCTGCAAAGTCCACGCTGAGAATACCCTTGCGAACGGTGTCTGTAACCGCATCACCCGCAAAGAAAGCCCCTGCGAATTCAAACACAGCCGCGATGATGACGGCTTGCTTGAGCGTGAGGGCGCGAGAACCAACCGAAGTACCCATTGCATTGGCAACATCGTTTGCACCGATGTTCCAAGCCATGTAAGCACAGACAATCAAAGCCAAGCCAATCAAAACTACCGTTAGAGGTTCCATGTATCTTCCAGCACAAGTCAATACTTATAGTAGAGCGAGTATAATCTATATAGGTCTATATTTTGAGGAATTCATGGCGCTTGGCCCCGGCGATCACGATGTTCGAAAACTGCAATCCACGGGTGGAAGCACATTCACGTTAAGTCTCCCAAAACCTTGGGTATTGCACTACCAACTTGAACCAAGATCTTCACTCAAAGTGGATTGGCGGCCCAGCGGCGCTCTTCGAATTACCCCACTTGAACAAAACCTTCGACTGGAACGCTATGTTGGCATCAACCTCACCCAAATCCCTGAAAACAGTCTTCACGATCACCTCATGGGCGCATATATCTCAGGCGCAGACGTCATTGTGATTTCCTCGCCGGAAGACCATCCAGCACCGACCCGAATCATTCGACGCTTCCTTCGTTCAACTCGAGGTTTTGAGATTGTTGAACAGAACCCATCCAGCACAGAATTGAGGTGCCTTCTCAACCCGGGTGAAATGCCGCTCCACGCCAGCATCAAGCGGATGTACTTGCTGGTCACGTCGTTGGTTCGGGATTTACAAGAGGTGTTTTCGGGAGGCGACATAGACTATCTTTCCGATCACGAGGAACGGGAAAGTGAAGTTGATGGCTTGCTGTATTTGGTTGAACGACAAACTCGCATCGTGTTTGAATCGTACCAAGCATCTTCACGCCTGAATGTTTCACGAAGCCAAGCGCTTGAATATGCTAATCTGGCTCGATGCCTTGAACGAATGATGGACCACGTCAACACGTTGACATTATTCATCATTGAACACCGCAATCACATTCCCGTTCTTGGCGAGACGCCCCCCATCCAACATCTCCCTCTTTGGCAAGAATCTCTGAAGGAGTTGATGATCAATATCCGAACGCAAGATTCCCACCGAATAGAAAGGGCGCGCCATCAACTCAAAAGCTTGCAAACCACATTAAAGGACTACGAAACCTCCATTTTTGACGGTGACACCATGAATCGTCAATTGGCTGCCGCCTTGTCAATGTCTGAATCCGTACGACGGTTGTGTGCATATTCTCGGGACTTTGGTGAAGTCCTCCTCAACATGAAGCTCGCGTCAATCATCGTGGAAACGAGAGAAACGAAGCAATGACTGAGGGAATGCAGGAGGCAGGATTCGAACCTGCGAACCGTTACGGACTGGGACCTCATCCCAGCGCCTTTGACCAAGCTGGGCGACTCCTGCGCCATTCGGGGCTCTCGCCACGCGTATATCAACACCGCGACCGAGGCGATTGCCTCA
>JAURAI010000010.1 GCA_030829545.1 Candidatus Poseidonia sp.
ACGACAATGCTCACAACGGCGAAGCCCCATGCTCCGCCTTGAAGCGAGAGAATTGCTCCAAGCAAGATGATGACCCATCCGCCCAGGCTGAGTTTGGTTGCGGTATCAGGAGAGCCCGATGGACCAGTGGAACCTGTTGGCGAGGGGGTTGCGACCTTCACTGGTTCGGGAGCAGCCTCTTTTGCCACTTCTTCAGTTCCTTTTGCTGCGTTTGCTTTGTCCAGTAATCCACTCATGGTCAATCCCCGTTATTTCCCCGTTTGACGGACGGGATTATGAATCCCTCCCCTATTTGTGAGGGTGCACCTATGATTTGAAGCGTGCGAATTAGAGGCCGGGAGCGGATTCTCTCCACTCTTCTTCGCCTTCTTCATCCTGGTTGATGAGGCGGCGTCCTGCTACTGCACCTGCAAGGGCGATCATCGAGATGGCTGGAACCACTTCGAAGCCCGGAAGATAGACACCACGGACATAGACCGTAATCATCTGGGATTCACGGTTACATCCACCGTTTTGACATGCGAATTCAGATTCAGCGTAGAACTCGAGGACGTGATAGGCGTCTGACCAACCTTGGTTCTTTGGAGTTCGGACCATGATACGAGCAGTTTCAGGAGCGGTGTTGGGCTCAATAGTAACGACGTTTTGTGGAAGGTTGACTGTAAAGCCAGCTTCTTCAAGAGTCTCACGGGTATTCTCTGTGACTCCAATCTTCATACGATCGATTTGGTTCCCGAAGTTGTAGACTTTGAACTGGAAGTTCTTGTCGGTCTTTGGCATGAGTTGGACAAAGGGCTCAACGGCCTCAACTTGAACGATACTGAATTGCATGATGTTGATCAGAGCGTTGACTTGGGATGATGCAGTGTTGGGAGGGGGAAGGTTGTTCAATTCCTGGACCGATGCTGAAACCGTCAACTGACGGGATTGCATCTGCATGTAGGGATTGGCACGAACGACCACTTGGAAGTCAACTTCCTGGCCCGCACCGACATACATGTCACCGGGAGCAGCCGTAGCCAGTCCATCACTGGTGACTTGAATAGCGACCTTTTCAACGTAGGCCGTTGGATTAGAGACCGTACAGGTTGTGTACCCTGTGAGGGTTGCACCTGGTTTCACCTCAACTTGAATTTGACCGGGTGCGCATGTCATGGAAACCGCTGCACCAGAAATCTGGGCAGAGGCTGGAACCGCTACAAGAAGCAACGAACACAAGTAGATACCAAGCAATGCTGTAACCCGCTTCCATCCCGACATAGTCTCACCTATCGTCCTTCCCAGCCTCCCCCACCTCATAACCATTATGGGCGTGTTGTGCGAAAAGTAGCCCAACACGGCTTTGTTGAATCAACGGAGTGGGCCCGAAGGGAGTTGAACCCCTGACCTCCCGGTTATGAGCCGGGCGCTCTAACCAACTAAGCTACAGGCCCTAACAAGAGCGCGCTGATGAGGCAACATGAACCTTCTCATGCCACTCAGTCAAATTGTGCAAGGGAGGATTGTGAAGGCTTAATCCAATCACGCACATTGTTTTCCATTTCATCACGGATGGCATCAGGCACGAAAATCATCGAATGTTCGTGCGGTTGAGCCAGCGAACGAATCAGAGACGAATGTTCTGCGGCATCCCGTCCGTCCTCGAGAATAATTCCGCCGACATAAGGGAGATAGCCCCGTTTGCTGATGCTTGCATGGATGAGATCCAATTCCGTGTCATATCCTGCTTGCTCCATGGCATCCTTCACCCGTGGCATCACGATATCGCACATTTCAACGGTCAAATGCTGTATTCTCAACGACTTGTGATAGTCCTTGCGAGAGAGCAGGCGTTGGGCTCGGCCAGAAAGCAGTTCATCGGAGTGACGCGCCCAGTGAGGTAGTGCCACTTTGATATGAGCGTCAGTCAAGATGGTATAGTCGACGGCCGAGAGTTCTTCGTTGAGCAGCATATTGGAAAGTTCTTCGCTCACGACCAACGTTCCTTGAGCAGCCAAGGCCCTTGCACGTTCAAGCATGCTCACGAGATAAGATTGCGTGAGCATGTTGACTTTGTGGAAGTAGACTTGCTGATACATATGATAGCGTGTGACGAGGTAGGCCTCGATTGCGGGCAACCCCCACTGCTTAACGTAGAGTCCACCACCGTCTCCAATGCGGAGCGCACGAATAACACGAGCGCTGTCAAAGCCCCCGATTTGCGCACCTGTGTTGGCTTGGTCACGAATCATGTAGTCCATGCGATCAACGTCCAATTGGCTGCTGACGATCTCTTTCATGAATCGGGGGATCGGAACACCATCATGTTCGTCACGTCCGTCCATCAGTGCGAACAGGCGTTGCAGACGACCTTCGCCCAAAACCGACCGCAGAGCGGCTCCGATGGCTGTGTCTGCAGATTCCAATATTCTGCGACCCCACTCTTCATGCGAAGCGTAGGTAGCATAGACTCTGGATGTTTCCAAAAGGTGTGAATAGGGTGGATGGCCAATGTCGTGCAAGAGGGCAGCGAGTCGCACCAATTCCTCGTCCTCTTTTGACAGACGCCCGGGGTGGGCCTCTTCGAGGTGTTGGGCTAATTCTCCTGCGAGATGGTAGGCACCAAGTGAGTGGGCAAATCGGTTGTGCGTTGCTGCGGGAAATACATACTCGCACGTTGAGAGTTGTTGAATCGACCGGAGTCGTTGAAATTCCGGGGTATCGATGATGGAGGCATGGTGCGCTGGAACGAATATATCGCGGTGAATTTCATCGCGAATCACACGGTCTCGGGGCTTCATAATGGTAAGCCGTCAAATCACGGCTTTATAGCGGTTCTTGGAAAATCGCCCATCATTTTCATGCCGAAGCAATAAACAGCCGTTCTATTTCGTAAGTCTATGGCCGACCCCGTTAAGGGCTTGATGGACCGCATCACCAACGATGACCCAGAAACACGGGGCCAACAATTGTGGGTGATGTTTGCCCTTGCTATGTTCCTTGTTGCCACCCTCAACTGGTACGCATATGTTCGTGAACCTGAAGTGATTCAGGTCGATCAATTATTGGAATACAAGAACGAAATTGTGAAGCTGGAAGGTGAATTGATTTCGTGGGTCGAAGACCCTTACTCTTCTGGCGATGACCGAGTTGATGCCATCATTGACGACGGAACGGGTGTCGTGGAAGCTCGTTGGTACCGACCAGGTAGCATGCCCCCCATTGGGACCACGGTTACCGTCATGGGGGACGTTATCGAATACGACGGTCGAATTTGGATTCAATCCTTGGGAGCGGGGGCCTTTGAATGGAGCGCAGGTGACTTGCCAGAGGTAGAAGTCTTGGCCATTGCAGATGTTGCAATGAATCCAGCAGCCTATGCGGGAGAAGTGATACAACTTTCAGGATTCCTCGGAGAGTCCATCTCTCCAGACGCCACCTTTACCTCGGCCTATCTGGGCGACCATCCCAACTATGGAAACTCCGAACATCAAATGCATCTCATCATTCGCTCCTCTACCGGTGAATGGATTGAAGCCACCTCAAAAGTTGAGGTGCAAGGCATCCTGAGTTACCAGCAACGAGATTTGCGATGGAGTCTACAGGTACAGGGTCCAGAGATTCTGGTCGACAGAGCACATGTCATCCATATACCACAACTTGACTGGAGTGCTGAAGCAACGTGGAGTTATCAATCGGGTCAAACCGTTGAAATGGCTGGCCTTCTCAGAACAGGAGACGAAGATTGGACGCTCGTCGGGCCGAACAGTCGGGCTATCTGCGTCATTCCAAGCGACGCAGACCGTGCATTGGAAGCCAATACAACGCTGGACAACACCTTGCAAACCGTTCAAGGCCGCCTGCTTTGGTCAGCCACGACATCGTCATGGTGCATTGATGCAAACGAAGGGGCTGAACGACGTTTGGTTGACCCACAAACTCCCATGAATTTGATGGCGATGCTCTCTGCCAATCCTCTCGGTTTGATTCAAGACCCCGATGAGACCTACACCATTTCTGCTTACGTCAAGTACGCCATTGAACCGAGCGTAGAGGACGAAGAGGGATACCTTGTGGACATGGCCGCTTACATGCCTGGTTGGACAACCGTGGCTGCAACCTTCCCCGGCCCCTCCACAGTCTGGCTTGAATCCGGACAGAACATCATCGCCAATGTATCCGTGATGTGGGACGATGAAGACATGCGTATCCGCTTGGTCGTTCACGATTACACCCTTGGTGTCGTCCCCTCTGCGAGAGGGTTGCTGTGGGATGATGGGGCAACCCAGTGGAGTTACGCTCGAGACCAAAATGTTCTCTTGGACGGAGAGGCAGTTTACGAAGATGGGGCTTGGCGGCTTTACCAGCCTGGCTCCAATCAATCCATTGCCTTGAACCCACAAGGACAAGCCATTGGCACCGATGAATTGCACTTCAACCAGTCCATGACATGGTCAGGGCGACTCAGGCAAATAGAAAGTCCTGACGGAATGAGCATCATGTACACACTCGATCAAGCCGATGCTCTCGACAGCGATGGCGATGGGTTGGGAGATACACTTGAGGAGTCGTTGGGCTACTCGTCTACTTCTGAAGACAGCAACGACGATGGCGTCAGTGACCGTGACGATTACGAAGCGTCTCAAGCATGAGGTGATGGTGTGCTCGAAGGCTATTTCCTTGACTTGGCCTGGCTTCTTGGAGCACTGTTCTTCGGTGTTGGTCTCGGCTCGCTCACAGGCCTCATCCCTGGTTTTCACGTCAACAACGTCGCCCTCATTTTGCTCGCCCTTTCTCCCGCCCTTCTTGACCTTGGAATCCCACTGTCGGCGGTAGCGGCCATCATCGTTGCCACAGGAACCGTTCACACCTTCCTGAATTACATCCCTTCTGCACTGATTGGAGCCCCCGACGGAGATACTGCGCTGTCCCTTTTACCGGGCCACCGCATGTTGCTTTCGGGAAATGCTGCACGTGGTGTTGCTTGGTCGGCACGTGGCTCACAACTCGGCCTTTTTCTCTCCCTTCCCCTAATCATCCTCGCTCGCATCGCCTTTGGTCCTGAATTGGGCTGGTACGATGCTCTTCGCAACGTGTTGCCATTTGTTCTGCTGACCATTTCATTGCTGCTCTTGGCCACGGAAACCACCCGTCTGGACTGGCCACAATGGGTGCAAGGCTCAACCCGTGGCCTCCTTGGCAAAGACTCACGATTCGCTGGATTTATCGCAGCAACGGCCTTCTTTATGCTGGCCGGACTTTACGGATGGGGCGTCTTTACGCTGCCTGCTCGCTCACCTGTAGGCATGCCCGATGCCAGTCTCTTGCTGCCCAGTCTTGCGGGGCTCTTCGGTATCGCTAATCTCCTCGACATCTATGCAACGACCTCACACCTACCGCCACAAAAAGAGAATTGGGCCTTGCCTCCCGTACGCCCGCTCATGGTTCCGTGCTTTTGGTCCAGCGTTGCGGGAGCCTCGATGGGGGTATTGCCCGGCATGACGGCCTCTCAAGCAACGGTCTTGGTAATGGGAGGACGGAATCTTGCAGCCAAAGCCCAAGGCAAGCAAGGCTACGGAATGGATTGGGAAACGCGCCGCCTCACCGAAATGACCGATGATGAATTGCTTGAAGTCGCCAAGGCAGAGGCAGAAGAGGGCGTCGAAGGACCTCAAACTAAGCAAGACCTCGAAATCATTGCCATTCTCTCAGCAGTCAATACCGCAGTAACCGTGATGGTTCTTGGATTCCTGTACATCATCAGCCGCTCGAGGTCAGGTGCTACCCTGGCACTCAAGATGATGTATCCAATCGAGACGTGGTCATCTCTTGAACCGACCTCGGATTTTATCCGCCTTTTGGCGGTCACACTCGCAGCAGGCCTGCTTGCCATGCCGATGATGCGCTATGTGGGAATGGGCATGCTTCGCCTTCACGCTGCAATCCCTCTGCAGCAGATGGTCATGGGTGTCATTCTCTTTGTTGTAGCACTTGTTTGGTTGTCCACCGGTTTCGTAGGAATCGGCGTGCTCATTGTCGGAACCATCATTGGTCTTCTTCCTCCCCGTATCGGTATACGACGATCTCACGGCATGGGTATTATTCTCGTACCGATTATGATCTACACCTTCGCCCAGAAATTTGACAGCTTTGGATTCATTTGAACAGGACGTGACCCCATGAAAACAACAACAGCAGCCTTGACCCTTATCAGCCTCTTTTTGATATCTCTCAGCGCCCCCATGGCACATCACAGTCTCCAGCAAAGCAATCTCTACGAAACCTCGGGGCGCTCAATCGCCTGCTCTGGCGACATTTGCATCAACGAAGTCATACCAAATCCTGCTGGTCAGGATAATGGCACCTATCCCAACGGTGAATGGTTTGAATTGACCAACGGTGGAACCTCCGACGTCGACGTGTCCTCTTGGAGCGTCCAGACAACCGCAGGAAAGTCACTGAGTTTTGATTCAAGCACCATTGTAGGCTACCAGCAAGGAAATGCTTCGACATGGACCATCAGTCCAGGCGAGTACATGGTCATCGCACGAAACGGAAATAACAACTTTTACCTCACCAACACCGGAATGACACTTTCACTTTACGACAACAATAACAACGTGGTTCACGAAGCGACGTGGGGTGGAGTCACCTCCGGAAAAAGTTACGAACAGGATTCGACCAATCCTACGGGGAACTGGGTCCCCACGGGCTCACCCTCTCCGGGTCAAGTGAATTCAGCGGGGGGACCAACGGTCACCGTTCCTTCCGATTTATTGATCACCGAAGTGATGGCCAATCCGTGGCCTTCCTACGATAACGACCCATGGCCCGGTGGTGAATGGGTCGAACTCATGAATACGGGTACTTCGGATATTGACCTCACCGGATGGTGGCTTGAAGATGCGGCTGGCAATCAACTCCTCTTCAACACCACCCACCTGGTCAACGCCACAGCAAATCCCTCCAGTTACATGATCAGCCCTGGCGAACACAGAATCATCGCCGTCAACGGGACAAGTGCATACGGTGTGCTCAACAACGGTGCTGAAACACTCACGCTCAAATGGCCCAACGGCAGCCCCTCTCAAGAAATTTCATGGTCATCAACCGTCCAGGGCTTTGCCCTCCAGCCATCTGCTCAATCTGGTGCGCTCTGGGGCCATGCGCCTTATCCAACTCCAGAAGGTCAAAACCCCATGGACATGGCACTCATGCCCCGCCAAGTGATGGATGTCCAATTCACAGAGATCATGAGCAATGCGACAAACGAAGGGGCATCCTTCCCCGATGGTGAATGGGTTGAACTCCACAACACTGGAGCCACTGATTTTGACCTGATGGGATGGACCATTATCGACGGTCTTGGCAACGTCACACATCTTGACCCAGATTCATTGGTCTTCAACAGCTCACAGGGCTCGACGATGATCAAGGCAGGTGAACGAAGGTTGGTTGAATTCACCTCTCACACTCAACTATGGGACGACTACAACCACCTCTTCCTCAGCGAACCTAGCGGGCAAATCGTCGATACTGCATTCTACACAACCGACTACGGCGAGGACGTTGCGCTCATACGAGGAGAACAGACAACCGACCCGTGGTCGCCTGCTCCTTGGAAAACCCCTGGTCAACCTGAACCTGGAAGTGCACCTTCAAGCGGCACGATTCAATTTTCTGAAATCTTGCCCGACGCAGTTGGAGCCGACAATCAAATGTGGCCTCTCGGCGAATGGTTGGAATTGCACAATTACGGCACCACTGACGTTGATGTAGGTGGATGGAAGTTGCAAGCACCTTCCCGTAGCCTCACACTTCATCAATACAACATGCCATTGCAGTCAACATCTGTGATACCCGCCGGTGATGTTGCTCTGATTGCACTCAACGGTACGAGCAGTTTCTACCTCAAGCACACATCCGCTGATTCGATTGGTCTCATGGACATGGCAGGAGCGACTGTTGACACCATCGCATGGTCTTCCACCATTGAAGGAGAATCTCTCATCGCCCCAAACAGCACACACGCAGGCGTTGGACCTGCTCAAGCACAAGCCACCGGTGATTGGATCCAATCCGCATGGGCAACACCCGGTGAACTCAATCCAATTTGGCCGGCCTACAACGGACCAAATAGCCTCAACATGACCGAAATCCATCCCTACTGCAACGATGATTCGTTGACCCCAACCGAGGATTGGGTTGAATTGTTGAACACCGGCACCGCACCCGTGAACTTGAGTCGTTGGTCGGTTCTCAACGCAGATGGAGAGCGACGGTTCATTCGCAACGGAACCCTCTGGTCACAAAACACCACGACACCATCAATCACCATTGAGACCGATGAGCGTGCAGTATTGTTGCTTGACAAGTGGATGATTAGCGGTCTAGGCGACACCATTGACCTGCTCAATCCTGACGGCGATTCGGTAGACTACGCGATGTGGTCCATCGTCACGGACTGTCAAACGTTGGTTCCCGGGAATACCACTCAAGATGAGTGGCGTCACAGTTTGTGGCCAACACCGGGACAAGCAGAACCCGACATCGCCAATTTTGCATCACCCGAAGACATTCGATTTACTCGGTTCATGCCCGATGGCTCAACAAGCATTTCAAGCAATCTCAAATTTATTGAAATCAGCAATCAGGGAACTAAATTGGCCGTTCTCAACGGTTGGACCATGCGTTCAATCTCAGGAGCAGGAGTGGAATACGATACCACCATCACGAACATGATGATTCAACCAGAATCATCGGTGGTCATGACCAACGATGCTGATGCACTTGCCGTCTATGAAGACGGGGCCTTGGTGGACATCAATGATGTTTTGAACCGTTCACTCTACCTAACCAACTCAGGAGCAGCCATCCAATTATTGGATCCAGCAGGAGGTCAAGTTGACGCGTTCGTATACGGCAATGGCTTGGTGACGGTGGATGGATGGAATGGTATTTCCTTGGTCAAGCCCATCACCAATTTGGACAATGTCATCTACCTTCGAGGTAGCGGATGTGGCGACGCCCCCGATACCGATACCGTCGCTGACTGGCACCACCGGTGGAGTCGTTTGGGCGGCAGCACCTTCTGTCAAGGTGACAGCCTGCAGAGTACGGGTACAATGACGCCTCTTATCGGTCCCGAACACGGCCTTGTTGACTTGCTCGCTTGGATGGAAGGAGCAACCACAAGCCTTGATGTCCACATGTATCAACTCCATGACGCTCATCTCGTTAACGCTCTGATCGCTGCCTTAGAGCGTGATGTCGAAGTCAATGTCGTTCTTGATTACGGCGATAGCTGGTGGAATCAGTACGACCTTGACACCAACCGAGGCATGGCAACAACGCTTCTGGATGCTGGAGCGAACGTGTATTGGTTCGGCGACATGGGTGAAAATCCCTACGCCTACATTCACAGCAAGGTTGCCGTGCGCGACAACGAAAGTGTCTGGATCGGTTCAGGAAATTGGAAATCATCCTCACACCCTGAACCCGGAGAGCGTGGGAATCGTGATTGGGGTGTCTTGATTGATGATTCAGCCTTCGCAGCGATGGTTCAATCCCATCTTGGATTTGACCAAGACTCCACGCGCAGCCACATTACTGCCGTGACCACTGCAGACATCCCTGTGGGATGGTCATTCCCGCAATCTGGGGCTGTCTTTGGAAATGCGACCACGGATATTACCGGTGATTACGAGGCTACACTTCTGGTGTGCCCTGACAACTGCATTGATGCCATGGTGGGAATGCTTGATGGTGCTGAGGAAGAAATCCTCCTCTCTTTGCAATATCTGGACATGGATTGGTCCTATGGCTGGGGTGAGAATCCGATTGTGAGTGCACTTGAAGATGCTGCAGAGCGGGGTGTTCGTTTGCGTTTGATTCTCAACGGAGCCTACCTTGATGAAGACATCCAAAGCGTTGTTGACAAGATGAATGAAGATTGGAACTTCACACTCGGCTACGATACGGCTGCCATCGTCATGAGCAGCGATGACATGGTCTCAAAACTTCACAACAAAGGAGCCATCATCGATGGTGAATCGGTCCTCATTTCGTCGATCAACTGGGGGGATTCTGCCCTCGTCCGCAATCGAGAAATGGGTGTCTTGGTAACAAATGAGGCCTTTGCTGACGTATTCATCGCATCATGGTATGAGGATTGGAACCGTGCTGACAACATTACGGATTCGGACCAAGACCGCCTGCTCGATGCATGGGAACTCGAATACGGCCTCAATCGGCATCGTCGCAGTGTAGCCGGAAACGCTGCTGACGAATCACAGATGGACAATGACGATGATGGATTGTCAAATTATGCCGAACAACTTCACGGTGGAGACCCAACGAATGCCGACACAGACAATGACTGTATCCCTGACGGTCTTGAAGTTGCATGGGCTCAAGCAACAACGCTTGACCCGAGCGTCACTGATATCAATCCACGTGATGCTCTTTTGCTCGCAGACGCAGACGGTGACGGTGTTGATGAATCAGAGACACTGGGCTGTGATTTGGGCGGTGTTGTAACTCTACCAGACGATACAACGGAAGTCAATGAAAGCGAAGATGACGACAACGACAGCATCCTCAACGGTGTTGACGCATGCCCCGATACCGCTGAAGGCGCAGCCACTGACGACAAGGGTTGTTCATCGGCCCAGCGTGCAGCGCTGGTTGACAAAAATGTTGAGGGTTCGTCGGGTGAAGCAGGTGAAGCCTTCTTCCTCAGCCTCATGATCGGTGCGCTTCTCCTCTCAGGAGGGGCTTATGTCGTGCTCCGTAAACTTCGAGAAGAGGCTGAACTGGTCAAGGATAACCTTACTGAAGCCAACTTTGTTGAATTTACTGCCCCGATTGCTGCTGCATCTGAACAGTGGCAACAACCCGTCTTGAATGCATCAGGCCCGCAATTGACCCCAGAGATGCTGGAGAGGGTTCCTGGATGGACTGAGGACATGGTTGCGCAATATCTGCTTCAAGGATGGACAATGGACCAACTTGCCACCTACTATCAAGAACAGGTTGCTCAGCACGAACCATAGAAGAACATTGAAACAGGACCACCTGTTCGAATTTGACATGGCCATTGGTTTTCGTAGCAGCAATCCAGTACTCAACAACAAATTCATCGCCAAGTTAGCAGGCGTTGAGCTCATGACCCTCGAAGGAAGCCTTCGCAAGATTGGCTACCTCCTCTCCTTGGTCGTCGTTACAGCATTTATCACCGCAGCGATCTGTTTGAATGCTGGCGACAACATGTTCCTCTATGCTGGCGCAATAACAACCATCGGGTTCATTGGAGGGTTCATCATTGCCATGATTACCTTCATTTCACGCCCTCAAAATCCAGGTACACTCATGAGTCTGTATGCACTCTTTGAGGGGGCTGCAATCGGTGGATTTTCACTGATTTTTGAGTCAATGTATCCCGGCATTGTCTTGCAGGCTGCATTTGGAACCGTTTGTATCACGTGTTCAATGTATTTCATGTACGCTTCAAGAATCATCCGCCCGACGCCAATGTTCAACAAAATCATCGGCGGACTGGTCCTTTCCATCATGCTCCTTTACCTCACATCAATGGTTCTGAGTTTTGCTACAGGCTATGACGTCCCCTTCCTGCATTCATCAGGCCCAATCGGTATTGGTGTGACGCTCTTCATCCTTATCGTGGCAAGCCTAACACTCATCAGTGATTTCGGATTCATTGAATCAGGCGTGAAATATGGGGCACCTAAGAACATGGAGTGGTATGCAGCCTTTGGAATACTGGTCTCCTTGATTTGGATTTACCTTGAAACAGTACGCCTCCTTGCCAAGTTGCGAACCTTTGTTCAGGATTGATGCAGCCATGTCTCGGAGCATTCCGACCGTTGATTACGACCTCGCTCGTTCAGAACATGCTGCAGACAGAGAAAATTTCGTCCAGCAGGTCGGAAACGCTCTGATGGACATCGGTTTTTTCGCCCTCATCAATCATGGAATTGCTCGAGAAATCATCGATGAAACCTACCGCCAATGTGACGCTTTCTTCGACTTGCCCGAAGCAACAAAGCGAACCTATCTTCGCCCAGAGATGGGACATCAACGAGGCTACACCGCCTTTGGAATTGAACACGCCAAGGACAATCCGGCCCCGGACCTGAAAGAATTTTGGCAGACCGGACGTCCCTATCCAAGTGACGGCACGGTGCCAACATACCCCGACAATCTATGGCCAACCGATGATGTCAAGGATTTTCAGTCCTCAACAGAATCATTGTTCACCGCCATGGAAACGCTGTCTACCTCGCTGCTTGAAGCCTGTTCAATCTACCTCGGGCACCCAGCAACGTGGCTGCCTGAGATGGCAGAACATGGCAATACCATCATGCGCATGATACACTACCCTCCTCTTGACGACAGCATGCCAGAAGGAGCCGTTCGTTCAGCCGCACACGAGGACATCAATTTCATCACACTGCTGGTCACAGCGACTGCTGATGGTTTGGAAGTCATGGATCACGACGGCACTTGGATTCAAGTCAAAGGTGACCAAGATGCCATCATCGTGGATTCTGGCGACATGCTTCAAAATTTGACCAACGGTCTCTTCCAATCAACGACACACAGGGTTGTCAATCCAAAAGATTCGAACCAACGCCGTTATTCAATGCCCATGTTCGTCCACCCACGCAACGAAATTGACCTTACGCCACGCAACGAATTCATTGAACAAACCGGTGGTGTTGCCAACTACACGTCGATTCAAGCAGGTGATTTCCTGCAACAGAGACTCAAGGAAATTGGACTCATTTGAGGTGGTAGAATGGGTGTTGAATCGTTGATTCATTCCATTGAGAAGGGTGAGCCACAAGATACAGAGGCGCTGAAATCTTTTGTCCATCATGTTGGTGAAGGGAAACTTCCGATTGAAGAGGCAACTCGCTGGTTAAAAGCCGTTCACAAACATGGTATTTCGGTGGATGAAACGGTCATTTTGACCGAGGCTATGATCGATTCAGGTGCACGGTTAACATGGGGTCCAGGAGCACCCGTTGTCGATAAACACAGTACTGGTGGTGTGGGTGATAAAATGTCCTTGATTCTTGCGCCTGCGCTCGCCCAATGCGGTTGTAGAGTACCAATGTTGGCCGGACGAGGCCTTGGCCATACCGGCGGAACCATCGATAAATTAGAATCAATTCCAGGTTTCAACTGTCATCTTTCTCCCCAAGCCATGCAGGCTGCCGTTGATGCGGTAGGATGTTGCATTGCCGTACAAAACGATGCCATCGCACCAGCTGACGGCGTTCTCTATTCCATTCGGGACATCAGCGACACCATCGATAGCCTTCCACTCATCACTGCTTCCATCATCTCAAAGAAAGCCGCAGAAGGACTTCATGCACTCGTTCTGGACGTCAAGTGTGGCTCTGCCGCCTTTATGCAAACCATGGATGATGCCAAAGCACTTGCCCAATCAATGGTCAACACAGCGGAAGGATTGGGCATAGCGACCGTTGCTCAAATTACATCCATGGACAAACCGATTGGAACCCACGTTGGAAATGCTCTCGAAGTGATTGAATGCATCGAAGTCATGCAGGGCGAAGGAGATGATGACACAAGGGAATTGGTAGTGATGCAGGGTGCTGCTTTGTTGGCCATGACCGTGGACGGTGTTGACGTTGAAGAGGGCCGAAAGATGATGGAATCCTGCTTGAACAACGGAACCGCCCTTCAACGCTTCAAATCAATGTGCATTCAACAGGGTGTCGACCCCGAACTTGCAGAAGAACTCATTCGTTCTCCGCAAACCGTCCTTCCATCTGCTGCGCATCAAAGCACATTCCTTGCAGACCATGACGGATACGTCCGTGATGTCAACGCCATGAACATGGCGAACCTCGCAAGGAAACATGGTGCTGGACGAATGAAGCGAGAGGACGTGGTAGCATCCGATGTCGGGTTTGTCCTTCATGCAAAAACAGGGGGCTGGGTTCAGAAGAATATGCCCCTCTTCACCTTTCACCATCGCATTGAATTAAGCGAGGATGATTTACACTCTTTGAAAGAAATCACTGCCATTGGCCCAGATTCATGTGAACCAGTCCAGCGGCATCTCACAACGGTCAAGATTGATTCAACGAAGCCGTGATAAAGGGGTGGCCTGTCGCCAACTTTGCCGATTTAGCTTAGCTGGTGGAGCGTGGGACTGTTAATCCCAAGGTCGTGGGTTCGAGCCCCACAATCGGCGCTTATCTTAACAGCGTCACTGAAAGCTTGTTTTAAATGATTATTTTCTGAACCTTTTGCTACAAGCACACCCAATTTTTGCGTGGATTTACTCAGAGGAAACAGGCAAAATAACGGCCAGATTGGGACCGATGTCAGAGAACTGCTGACCCTTTTTTTGAGCCACATTGACTAAATAGATTCGGCACTTTGAGGCCTTCATGGTACAGGAAGAAGGCCAGAATTCAGACCGGGTCATCAACAAGATCGTGTGGGGTATCCTCTACGCTCTCGCATTTCTAGCGGCTTTACCGACCGTTCTTGACATCCTCACCGCACTATTCTGAAGACTCACGATGAGTACCCATTCAATCAAAAGAACACTGAGAGGAGCCATGAAGTTGGCTCGTGCCTCATTCCCATTCGATGGTACCTGGGGGCTTGTGAGTGATATCGTATACGACTCGATTGACCGCCCCTTTCACCGTATTTGTGATGCGGGTACTGATGGTTTGCAGAATTTTGTGGGGGATTTCCGAGTAGCGAGCAGACATACCATCCATCGACTGTACGGCACGAACAACAATCGTTTCGCCATAGGCTCTCACGTCACCGTGAACTCCGACACTGCGAACCGGTAGGAGCGCTGCAAAGTACTGCCAAGGCAAATCCATTTCACCGCGCTCAGCAGCGGCCTCAAATTCCTCCTCAACAATGGCACAGGCTTCCCGAACAACCGCCACTCGTTCCGGAGTCAATTCACCAAGTGTACGAACGGCAAGTCCGGGGCCAGGGAAGGGTTGTCGCTCTGCGACGTTGATTTCGAGGGCACGTGCGAGTTCACGGACCTCGTCTTTGTAGAGTTCACGTAGGGGCTCA
The DNA here is from genome assembly GCA_030829545.1 of Candidatus Poseidonia sp. Classification (GTDB taxonomy): domain Archaea; phylum Thermoplasmatota; class Poseidoniia; order Poseidoniales; family Poseidoniaceae; genus Poseidonia. The sequence continues at coordinate 15,088 of JAURAI010000010.1, forward strand.
ACCACTTCAAGCGTCATGTCTTCGGGCAATCCGCCAACATTGTGATGAGATTTGATGGTATCACGCACACCGCCTCCTGATTCAATCCAATCTGGAGCAATGGTTCCTTGAACAAGATATTTTGCACCGCACTTTTCTTGTTCATCTTCAAAGATGCGAATGAATAATTCACCGATTACCTTTCGCTTTTGTTCGGGTTCTGTAACGCCTTTGAGCGCCTCAAAATAACGGTCAGCCGCTTTCACGGTGACGAGATTGATGCCTTGCTCTTCGAGGAGACGCTCGATTTGTTCAGTTTCATTTTTCCTCATGAAACCTGTATCGACATAGACACAGTGGAGCAAGTTGCCAACGGCCTTGCTGGCGATGACGGCAGCGACGGTCGAGTCAACGCCACCTGAACAAGCGATGATGGCGACATCATCGATGGTTGCTTTGAGGGATTCAATGCTCTCTGCAATGAATTCCTCAGCATCGAACAACTCAAGCACCGCCGTTGATTTCTCGGTCTTGACGCTTGACTCGCTCAATTTGGTCCAACTTGTTTTGCTCAAGTGCTGCAGCGTATTTTGGAATGAACATACCGAGCATCTGAACGGCGAGATAGCCTGCATTGTCACCGCGGTCGACACCAACGGTTGCAGCAGGAACTCCGGGAGGCAATTGCACGATGGAGAGAAGCGAGTCAAAGGGCACACGACCGCCACATGGCACACCGATCACGGGTTTTGTGGTGAGAGCCGCAACTGCACCGGGCAGTGCCGCTGCGAGGCCAGCCATGGCGATGAAAATGTGGCAGCCATCGTCAAGCGCATCGCCAATAATCTGTTCAACAAAACGCGGTGAACGATGGGCTGATGCCACTCTCAATTGGTATGACACATCAAATTGGTCAAGTATTTTCGTACATTTTTCGGCAATCGGAAGGTCGGATGAGGACCCAAGAAGAATTGTGACTTCCATATCCTTCGGCCAGCGCGGGTAGTTCTTTTAGATGACTCCCCCATTTGACGGAGAAAAAGGGCCTACTCCTCGCCAAATTGTGCCATACTGAGAGCACCCAAGGCTGCAAAATTAAGACCACTTGCTGCCTTCTCGGGTTGGGCCTCCGTTGAGCAGAGTACTTCGTAATGCAGGGAGGTCACATCCTCGTCCTTTGCACCATAGAGAACCGCTACATGACCCTCATCAAGGAAGGTCCATGCCATCAAACCCGTCTTCCAACGAGCTGAGAGAATGCGCCATGTTGACAAGTGGGCTTCAGGCACGTGCGTGGCTACCGGCCAAGCTACTTTCCACCCCTCAGCGTTGCTTCCCGATAGAGCGTCGACAGAGACATACATCATTGGAACACTGCCGATGATGAGGCCGTAGGAAATCCACCACCACTCTTCGAGTCCGAAGAACCACACACCAAGGACTGAGAGTGTGGCGAGACTCAAGACACCGACAGTCAATTGCACCTTTCTGTCACGGGAAGCCCCGACCCGTTGTGTGATGCCAGAGGTGTATGCCAGCAGAAGAAGACCAAGTGATGTTGCTGCAACTGCAAACCGGTATGATTCATAGCGATGAAAGGCCAAAAGCATGCACATGAAGCCAACCGGCATCAGGGCCCAAGCAAAGAGGAAAAGCGTGATTGAAAAATCACTCTCGGGCGAATAACTCACCCATCCATCTTTCGACGTGCTGTCACTGCTCACGCTTCTGCGTGAGGTGAATTCCCAATAGTCATTGCCCTCTCATTCTGCGTCTTCAAAGGGGTGGCGCAGGCATAGGTTCCGAGCAGCATAGACCTCGTCAACCCGCCGTACTGGTGTTGTGACGGGGGCTGCATGGAGCGTTTCAGCATCGGTTTGGAGGACTTGAACGAATTGTTCTGCAAAGGTGTCGAGGGTGTCTTTAGACTCGGTTTCTGTTGGTTCGATCATCATGCATTCTGGCACGACCAGTGGGAAGTAAACAGTCGGCGCCATGTACCCCTTATCGAGAAGACCTTTGGCGACATCCATGGCTGAAATCCCCAAGGCCTCCTTTGCAGGTTGCATCGAGAGTGTGAATTCGTGCTTCGCAACATCTGTTTCAGCACCATCGACGAAGAGGTGGCTCACGCCCTCTTTCTTAGCCTCACGATGAATCGCATGGCGGAGGTAATTGGCATTGAGAACAGCGTGCTCAGACATGGTCTTGAGCCCATTTCCATAGCGACGGTAGTAAGCCCAGCAACGAATCACTGCACCTGCATTACCGTGCCACTGTTGTACCTTGCCGATGCTGTGTTCAGGTTGATGCCAGTGGTACCAATACTCATCAACGGCACTGCTGCTTTCTTGGGCGGTTGGACTTCGTCGAGCCGCAAGTGGCCCTGGAAGGAACGGAGCAAGTTGTGATTTGACACCGATAGGACCGGAACCAGGTCCTCCCCCTCCGTGAGGTTGGGAGAAGGTTTTGTGAAGGTTGAAGTGAACGGCGTCAAAGCCCATCAAACCGGGAGAAGTGATGCCCAGAATGGCGTTGAAGTTGGCTCCGTCGTAATACATTTGGCCACCAGCGTCGTGAACGATTTGGCTTGCTTCCTTGATGTCAGCCTCAAAGAGCCCGAGGGTATTGGGATTGGTGATCATCATGGCTGCAGTGGTTTCATCGGCTACGGCAGCAAGGGCTGCTAAATCCATTCGACCGTCAGCTAAACTCGGAATCTCCACAATTTCAAATCCGCACATGGCTGCACTCGCCGGGTTGGTTCCGTGAGCAGAATCGGGCACGATGACCTTGGTTCGTTGTGTCTCGCCTCGCTGGCGGAAATACTCCTGTATGCAACGGATTGCGGTGAATTCACCCTGTGCACCCGCTACGGGTTGAAGGGTGACCTGATCCATTCCCGCACAAACTTCCAACATGTGTTGCATCTCGTAGAAGATGGACAACAAACCCTGGAGATGATGTTCGGGTTGATGTGGGTGAATATCAGCAATTCCGGGCAATTGAGCAATCACTTCGTTCACTCGGGGGTTGTGTTTCATGGTGCATGAACCGAGCGGATAGAATCCTGTATCAATACCAAAATTGCGCTTTGAAAGCCAGGTGTAGTGACGTACCATTTCGGGCTCAGAAAGACGAGGCCAACGAGCAGATTGCTGACGAAGCAAACCTTTGGGAATGCTCGGTTCATTCACACTTGCAAGACCTTGTGGTTGACTATAACCGGTGTTTTCAGCGCCGCTGTGGTTGAATAGGTGACTCAAGCACTCACCCCCTGATGCATGGACCACATTGCTAATTGAGCGGAAAGGGCCTCAATATCACGCAGCGACGTTTGGTCGGTTGCCGTCACTAAGATCTGGTCATTGTATTGTGGGTACCAGGTCGTAAGGTCGAAGCCACCGATGATGCCGTTTTCATCCAAGTAAGCAAGGCAATCCTTTGCGGAGCCGGGTACTCGGATGGAAAATTCGTTGAAGTGGTGGGCGGCATGGACAAGTTCGATGCCCTTGGTCGATGCAAGGATTTCTTTTGCACACTGGCATGCTGCAAGGTTGCGATGTGCGAGGTCACGCAATCCGTCGGGACCCAAGAGTGCCATGTGCATCGCGCCCATCAAAGCAATGAGGGTCTCGTTGGTGCAAATATTGGAGGTTGCACGATGGCGGCGAATGTGCTGCTCTCTGGTTGAAAGAGTGAGACAGTAGGCTTCTTTCCCGTCAACGTCAATGGAGCGACCGACGATACGACCGGGCATCAAACGAAGGTAGGTTTTGGTACATGCAAAGATGCCGTAAAGCGGGCCTCCACCGGTGACCGGACTGCCCAAAGGCTGTCCTTCTCCGACTACGATATCTGCACCGTAATGGCCCGGAGCCTCGACAATGCCCAGTGAGATGGGTTGAACACCAACGATGAGGGCCGTGTTAGCCCCGATGATGTCTTTGACGGTGATGAGTCCCTCGTCAAGAATACCGAGTGGGTTGGGTTGTTCGAGATAAACGCCACAGGAACCAGCCGCCAGTTTGAGCTCGTCAAGATTGAGCGTTCCGTCATCGTGGTGCTTGAGTGTCTTGATGACAATCTCTGCTCCCTGACAATAATTCTCCATCACCGACATTTTGTCGGGAGGTATCAATTCTGAGACATAGACCGTATTGGCTTGCGTTGCTTTCCTGTTGTGGACACGAACGGCGCACGTGAGGGCTTCAGCGGCGGCGGTAGAACCGTCATACAGTGATAGATTGGCAACAGGGAGACCAACCAGTTCTGAGATCAGAGTTTGGAACTCCCACATCGCTTGCAGCATTCCTTGGCTCACTTCGGGCTGGTAGGGCGTGTAGGCGGTGAGGAATTCACCACGGGTCACCAATTGGAAGACCGCTGCAGGCACGTAATTTCGATACAGGCCAGCACCGATGAAGGATGGCCGTCCGCCCATGGCAACGTTTGAACCCAACAAGCGACGAGCATCTGCGATGATCTCTTCTTCCGATTGAGGGCCACGCAAGGGCAGTTCGTCTTTGAAGCGCACCTCAGAGGGGATATCTACGAATAAATCCTCCATGGTTTCAAGCCCCATGGATTGCAGCATCTCGGCTTCTCTGCCTCTGTTTGGAAGTTGGTCGACCATGACATTCATCTCCCCGAGTGGGTCTGTGATAGAATCCATGCGCGCACCGCTCATAATGCATTGCTTTGCATCAGCATCAAGAAGGGAACACCCTATGGCGTTAAACCGCTTGGCAGGGGCATGGTGCGAGTGGCCATGGTGGTAACCAATCCGTGTGCGCCAGACCCCCGCGTCTTGCGCCATGCTGCATGGATGCAGGAGGCAGGTTATCGAGTCACTGTTCACGCATTTGATCGGAATCAAACCCATCCAACTTCTGAGAGTTACAAGGGAGTTCGCATAATGCGATACCGCCTCGGAGAAACTCCGTTCGGTGGTACCTTTGACACCTACCGGGGCATTCGGCGGTTTCAACGCATGGTGATTCAAACCTTGCTCCACGACCCTCCTGGCTTGGTCTATTGCCACGACGCTGATACACTTCGGGTTGGCACAGCGCTGAAGAAATCTCATCACATTCCCTTTGTCTTTGATATGCATGATTTACAGCACACATGGGTTCGCTATCCAGCGCCACAATCCACCCTTCGCACCATCGCTAGTGGACGGATGAAACGCAAGATGCTCCAACGTGCTAAACTCGCCTCTGCCATCATCACTTCAAGCGCACAAGTGAACGACGAAGGCCATCGAGGATTCCTTCAGTGGTTACGCCACCACGGACTTGACGGCGATGTTGTTGAGAACCGACCGATGCCGCCGTTTCCAACCACAAAACAAGAGCCTGAAAAGGATTGGACGGTGGGTTATGTCGGACGGGTGCGTGACATCAAAGCCTTCGAATTATTGCTTTCGGCGGTCAAGTTGATTCCACCTCATGAGCGCCCACGGCTTCGCATTGCAGGTGATGGAGTCGCTGCCGCCAAGGTTCGTCGCATGATGATGGATGAAGTTGAGGCTGGCGTCCTCGAAGCGAACATCACCTCTGCCTTCGTCCAAAGTGATTTGGATGAACTTCTGTCTGAAATTGACGTCATGTTTGCCATGTATGCACCGCTTCGTGGCAATATCCTGCAAGGTGCACTACCGGTGAAGATGTTTGATGCAGCCGCATACGGGATTCCATCAGTCGTCAATGATGATTGTTTGATGAGCGATGTTCTGAACCTCGAAGGGCTTGGACAGGCTGCGAACTGGGGCGATCCAAAACGCGTGGCAGAGGCGTTGCTTCAGTGCAAGGACATGTGTGTTGATTTGAATGCCAACGGTGAACGTGAACATCAACGGTGGCTCAATGCCATGGCAGATGTCTTTGAATTGATTCAATAAAACGGTGGGCGCACAATCTCGGCTTTGACCGATTTGCGCGGACTGGCCACGATGAGAACTTCGTCTCCTTCCTTCACACCTGTCATGTATCCGATACCAATACCGATGTTCCCAAGACTTGGTGCAGGCGCTCCCGAGGTCAACCGCCCTATGGGTTGGCCATCAAGCGATTGTACTTCCTTACCGGGACGTGGCAGTGGACCTTTTTCGGTGTAGCGAATGCCCCACCAGCGAGCATCAGCTTCGTCGTGACTCACCACGCGATGACGGCCAACGAAGTCGTGGTCGAGGTCCAGTCCGAAAGGAACATTTGTTTCCCATGAGTCTCTTGAGAGAAATCCATCATGCCCTTCCTCATCCAAAGGTGGGGAGCAAAAGTCAACGCCAGAGAGCAAAAAGCCCTTTTCAAGCCTCAATGTATCTCTTGCTCCCAGGCCGACGGGAATCGCTCCTGCATTGATTAAACTGCGCCAAAGCAAAGCGACTTCCTCGTTGGGAACGAAAATTTCGTATCCAGCCTCACCGGTATACCCAGTTCCTTGAATCCAGCCACTGATGCCGAGTTTGTTCTCGGTTAATTCACGCCATTTGAAGCGGGCAGCATGTTGGCCTTCACCCATGGCTTGGTCAAGGATGGTTTTGGCCTGAGGTCCTTGAAGTGCGACGATGGACGTCGCCTCTGATAGATTTTCCAAAACCACTGAACCGTCTGCGGGTAGATGGTGTGTGAACCAATCCCACATCACACCGATCATGGACGCATTGGGGACGCCAAGAATCTCTGTCTCGTTCACCACAGCAAAGATCATGTCGTCAATAAGGAATCCATCATCGTCAAGGAAATGTGTGTAGGCACATCGTGAAGGAGTTATGGAACTCACACGTTGGGTAGCGAGGCTTTCCAGCCACTGTCGGACGTTGGCCCCGCTAAAGCGGAATGAACCCATGTGAGATACATCAAAAAGGCCAGCAGTTGCCCGGGTTGCGAGGTGCTCTTCTTTGATGTTTGAGTACCATATCGGCAATTCAAATCCGTGAAAATCAACCATGTTCGCATCCAGTTTGAGATGCTCTTCATAGAGGGCAGTACGTACGGGCGGAGTGTCGCTCATGCCGTCACCATGTCCATTCGCCCCATAAACATCCGTTCTAAGAAATGTCAATTTGTGGGAGGTATGCCTCGAACAATTTCTTCTCCGTGATGAACAATTCGTGCGAGCAATTCATCGATCGAATCATGAGTCACGTTCTCGTTTGAAAGAACTGGGCGCAGGATGACGTCTTCGCCAATGTTGCTTCGGCTGATCATAAAGCGACCTTCATCCAGCAATCGCTTTCTGAGTTCAATGTTCAATGCGTTGGGTTCAACTGGAGCGTTCTCGTTCTTGTAGCGGAAACAGACATTGGTCCACATTCTTGAGGACATCATCTCGAGGTGGGGATTGGATTTGACACCTGCTTCGAGGTAGGCTGCATTGTCCATGTGCATTTCCACGAGCTTTGCCCAACCGGAATCACCACGAACACGCCACTCAATCCACAACTTGAGGGCGTCATTCCTCCGACCGCATTGAAGCGAATAGCGACCAAGGTCATCACTCTCAGCATCCTGATGAAAGAGATAGTGAGCAACGCTGACATGGTCGCAAAGCGAGCGAAGTACTGCGGGGCGCTTGACGAGAAAGGTGCTGCAGATCAAGGGAATTCCCATCATCTTGTGAGCGTCCCAACATATACTGTCGGCTTTTTCCACCCCATCCATCAATTGACGGTGAGTGGCCGAGAACATGCAGGTACCACCCCATGCAGCATCAATGTGAAGCCACAGTCCCTCTTGATGAGCGATTTCTGCCAGAGGCTCAATCGGATCGAATGCACCACGAACCGTCGTACCGGATGTCGCAATGACGCAAAAGGGTTGAAGGCCTTCTTGGCGAGCAAAACGAATTTCTTCAATCAGGCTCTCCGGAACCATGCGTCCATCTTCATCGCACCGAACCTTGATCACGTTTTGATGGCCAATGCCGATGACGTTTGCAGACATGAGAACGGAGTAGTGAGATTCCTCTGAAACGAATGCTACCATTTTAGAGCCGTCAAAACCACGTTTTGTAGACCCTGGTATGGCGTGTTCGCGGGCACAGAGCATGCCAAGCATGTTTCCATTTGAACCGCCTGTAGTCATGGTACCGAACCCGTCGGGAAAGCCGACCATTTCACACATTCGTTCGATGAGGGCTTGTTCAATGAGGGTCCCCATTGGAGAGAGTTCAAAGGTGTACATCGAATTATTTGTTGCAGCAGCAATAATCTCACCTGCTAGGGCAGGCAGAGAAAGACCACCCCAAAGCGGATTCATAAACTCAGGTTTGTGTGTTTTGACACTTTGGTGAATGTAGGTGTCAAGGTCAGCAAGGACGCTGTTCATTCCGTTGCCTTCCAGCGGGAGGCTCACATCAAGCGTTCTGCGAAGGGACTTCATCGGCAACGAAGGTTTCACTTTGCCGTCTTTATCCTTGAGGGCGATGTAGTCAATGAGCCGTTGCGCAACTTCGTCGATGAAGGCGTTGGTATCCATGAGGCTCACCAGCATGTCATCGCGCTCCCCTTATGAGCATGTGTGTCTTTGTTGAAGAATCGTTTCACGGTCGTAGCCTTCATGGAAGCAAAAGGCTCGAATCAAGGACAAAACGGAATTTTTTTTACCCTTTCTTGGGCGCACAATGCATGCCGATTTATTGAAAACCCATCATGCATAAACGACAAACATCGAGGTGACATTGTCGCAATATTATGATTTTTAAACAAAGAATATGAGTTATTGTTCGTATTGCACGACCGATTCCACAGATAGAAAATAACATCTGGAACACGATCAGAAATAACCTGGTTTTTTCCCACCTGAATCCCTTCAACCCCTTTTTTCTAATGCATGTTGCATATTCACTGAGCAAGATTGAATAACTTTCGCACATACCACCGACCATGCTAGGAACATTAGGCGGCCGATGGTTGGACCGATTGCATCAACAAGTTGCCAAAGAACTGCGCTCATACGGATGGTCGCAAATGGACATTGCAAAGGCAACAGGGTCCACTCAAAGCACCGTTTCGCGGCAAATCATGAAGCCAGTACAAGCATTGGGAGCGTCAGCAGATGAAGCCACGATCGACGGATGGGCGCAAGAATTAGCACAATCGCTCGCCCAACTTGGCCCGGATTCAAATGTCGTACGCCAGCGACTTATTGTCGAACTTCAATTCGGCGGGAGTCAAACGCTTCGGTTTGACAAAACATTGACCGGTTTGAATCTTGATGAGGACCAAACGGCACGGGCTCTCTTGAGGCGACTTGAATGGGCCACAGGAAGGTTGGATCTCCGCCGAATGGCAGATTACATGCCTGCGGTGGGCATGAATATCGCAGCTTGTAGCGACGGTGCCACATCCAGCCAAGATGTTGCGGCATACCCCGGCAGAATGACCTTGGTTGACAACACGCTACGACGTCATGAGAAACCAGAGTACGGGGCATCGAACCACTTAGCGAGTGTTTTGTTGCAGGCGCGGGACATTGACGGAGAAAAAACTGCGATCCTGAACCTTCGTCCACCAACCCTCGACGGCATGGTTGACCAGGGAGATATCAACTATATTTCTGATGAATTGGATTACAATCTCGCATTTGCCCCAAAGGGCGAACTTGAACCTACAAGTGGCCGGGTTGACATCATCCTTGACGAAGGTGCTTTCGGCTGGGAGCCCTCGCTGTACATTCTTGCGCCGAATGCCATGGACCTGATCGACCGAACCCATGCCATCATCGATGCTATGAACACGGAGTGAGGAGTATGCGTGGAATCTTTTTGCTTATGATCATGCTCTTTTCGCCGCTCAGCGGATGTCTTGAAACACTCGAAATGCCATCTGAATGGGAGGATTGCCCACCTCTTGAAGCAGGACGTGCAAGCGATGATACCTTGCGTATCTTAACCTATGACATCGCTGCCTTCTCTGAGGAAATGTTCGCTGCCTTCACCAACCAAACGGGATACGGAATTGAAGTAATTCGGGCTGATGATGCAGGTGGAATTCTTGAAACCATGCTGCAAACCCAACAGGCACCTCAAGCCGATTTGGCCATAGGCTTGGACAATACATACCTGCAAACGGCGATTGACTTTTGTCTTCTTCAGGCACACTCAGAGAATACGACCGCTGTTGACTCATCAGCGCTTGAACCCTATGATGGTCCGTTAGCCGTTCCGTTTGACCGAGGCGATGTTTGCCTCAATTATGACGAAAGTGTTGTTGATGATGTCAATCTCACTGCACCCACCAGCCTCTGGAACCTCACTGAAGATACATGGAAAGGAAAAACAGCCTTCCCGTCTCCGCTCACATCCTCTCCAGGCAGAGCATTTATGGTCGCCACCATCGATTATTTTGAGAACGACGACGACAACACAACGGATGCTTTTGACTGGTGGAAGGCAATGGCTGAAAACGATGCAATCATTACTTCTGGGTGGACTGAGGCCTACGAAATTCACTACTCTGGCGGTTATGGTGAATGGGTTGAAGGTCACCTCGGTGATGCAGCACTGACAGTTTCATACTGCCATTCCCCGGGAGTTGAGGCCTACTACAGCGGCAATTGGACCCAATCCACTTCCATCACACTTCCTCGCTCGACCATCCACCAAATCGAGTATGCAGGTATTGTCAACGGAGCTGCAGAAGTAGAGGCTGCCAATGCATTCATGGCCTATCTCCTCACTGAAGAAATCAATCGAAACATGCCTGAAAACAACTTGATGCAATCTGTCTTGACCAATGCATCATGGCCCGAAACCGACGGGTACCGCTACCACACGGATGAACCCATCCTCAATGCGGAGATCACGATTGAACGAATCGGAGCTGAAATGGAAACATGGCTCTTCAATTGGGCTGAAGCGACGGTTTGAGGAGGAGTTGGATGAGCCAGCAGGAGCGGTTTCGCCTTGGTGGTATTCCCCTGAAGCACTGGGCAGCTGTTGTGATCGTCATCACGTTGGGTCTAGCGCCGCTTACCCTCTCACTTCTACGTTTATGGGCCGTTACAGGCATAACGCCACTTGGAGCCTTGGTGAATGTACACCAACATCCCGGAGCCATGGAAGCACTTCGGTTTTCATTCCTTGAAGCAACAGCCTCAATGTTGCTAACCATCATCATCGGCCTCCCGCTTGCTTGGGCATTTGGACGCTATCAATGGAAGCACCTTCGAACCAAGCGAGCGCTTCTCTTTTTGCCATTTATCACTCCCCCCGTCGTAGCAGCGGTTGGCTTCCTCGCTCTGTTCTCACCCGACGGTTTGGTGTATCGCATGGGTTTTGACCTGCGAGGAGAGACTGGATTCTTCGGTTGGTTATCGTCGGTCACAGGATGGGCCAATCCAGGACATTTTGTCGCTCTCGTTCTGGCACATGTATGGTTCAATCTCTCGCTCATCATACGCTTTGTTGAACCGGTCGTTGCTCAAATTGACCCGACATGGGAGGAACAACTCAGCCTTCTGCCTTCGGGCCAATCCCGCTTGGGCAGAATCCAACACCTCTGGCTCCCCTTGCTTGGACCCGCCACCTTAGTAGCAGCGACGTACACGTTTTTCTTCAGTTTCACATCCTTTGCCATGGTCAAATGGTTAGCACCCTCTTCCAATACACTTGAATCCCTGTTGGGAGAAATGGGCGGGACAGCAGGCATCGCAGGTTACCGTGTGGAAACAAGCCTTGCCGTATTGGGTATTGCAACGCTCCAGATGATGCTGATGCTCGTGATGTTGATCCTAGCTGGCCGATTTGAACGCAAGCATAGCCAGGTGTTGTCACTGCATCAAGAGATCAAAAATCGCGAGAGGCACGGGCCACCGACCAAGCCTTGGGCATGGTACGTCAACGGCATCATCGTGCTTTTGCTTGCTCCACTGGTTTCGGTTGTCATCACCTCATTTCGTGTCCGAACTGCCAATGCATCTGGCGCAGCCTATCAGTGGACCTTGGAAGGTTGGCGACGTGCATGGACTGGCGACTTTTCAACTGTACCTGTGATGGACGCTTTGACCAATTCTTTGACCTATGCCATCATGACTCTGATCATCGCCCTCCCTCTCGGATATGCAGTTGCTTCGTGTTTGGTTACCCTGCGAATTCGAGGCCATCGCAAGGCTGCTGGCCTGTTGGATTCCTTGTGCATGCTCCCCTTGTCGATGTCCGCTGTGATGGTCGGCCTGGGAATGGTTGTTGGAATCCTGCGATGGTTCCCCCCCATGTTCACATTCCCCTATCTTCCAGTCGTGCCTCACATCATGCTGGTGTTGCCCTTTGTGATTCGTTTGATGGTCCCAGCTATCGAACGCATTGACCCGATGTACGCAGAGCAAGCATCACTCTTGCCGATGAACAGAATGGCATTTTGGTGGCACTCAAGAGGTTCCTTTTTGCTTGTACCCGCTACCATGGCCGCATCCCTCTGCCTTGCATTTTCCTTGGGTGAATTCGGAGCGACCTTCCTTGTCGTTCGTGTTGGCTCTTGGGATTCTCTCTCAATTCTCGTTGACCAAGTGGCATCACGGCCAAAATTCGACCCCTATGTATTCCCAACTGCCATGGCTCTTGCCACCATTTTGATGGTGGTGACGCTTCTGGTTTTGTCACTGAATGAACACGTACGAATGTGGAGGTCAAGGCATGACATTTGAGATAAGCAATGCGAGTGTTCAACTCGGCGACTGGATTGTTTTCAAGAATCTAAATCTGACCATCCAACAAGGTGAAATCGTATCCATCCTCGGTCCCAGCGGTTGTGGGAAAACCACATTGATGCGAGCGTGTTGTGGACTTGAAAGCCTGACAAACGGCCAACGGAACTTCAAAGGAGCATCCCTTGAGAATGGCACAATCGTTCCTGAAATTACTATGTTGTTCCAACAGCCCGTGTTGTATCCGCATCTGAACGTGTCACAAAACATTGCATTGGGAGCCTCCAAAGACATCGGCAAGAGTGCTATCAATCAGCGAGTTGATGAGGTATTGAAAGCAATCGGCCTGCCTGATTTTCATCGCAGAGGCGTGGATGGATTATCGGGAGGTGAAGCACAACGTGTGGCCTTTGGTAGAGCGTTGATGCAAGAGCCGAACATGATCCTACTCGACGAACCCTTTGCCTCTGTTGATGTCAAGCGCCGTCTTGCTTTAGCAGAAATGACCCGAGAGCATCTCAAAGAGCGTGGTATTACGACGCTTCATGTCACCCACGATGTGGAAGAAGCGACAATACTCGCAGACCGAGTAGTCCAATGGCAAGACCTTCTTGCAGGAGAGCAAGGCATGCCAACTCCTAAGAAGGAAGAGACTGAGCAATAACCGTGAATGGTCATGGTCGTAACTCCAAATGAATTGATACGCTACACCCGTGCCATTCAAGCGATTCTCACTGGCTATTCTGGCTATGTCAAAGGAAAGCGTATTGAGACTGACCAACAAGTTCGTGAGGAAATTATCAGAGCATCTACACGATGTCGACAACACATCCAAAACATACATGATGCCGGTTTACGGCAATCAAATATGCCTCTTGCAAAAGAATGCAAATCGAGCCTTCATGAAATCGACGCACTCATTGAGGACGTGGACAAATCCAGTTCAGGGGCAAGGGGAGCATTCTTTACGAGTCAGAAGAAATTGACCAACAAGGACCTCAAGACCTTGATTCGACACGACAAAGAAGTCATCGAGATGGTGACAGAAGCCGTTCGGCTGTCCAACGATGCTGAGCGTGCAACACAAAATAACTCCGAGGAAGCAACCTCGGCGGTGATGCGTTGCCATCAAATGATTTCCAGTGTCCGTGGATTTTACAGTGAACGCTTGGTCCACTTGGGAGACCTATGAGGTGAAGACATGGCTCAGTATCAATGGAGAACGAATCCCGAAGTGATTGCACGCTTGGTCAATGCCGACACCATCAAAACATGGAAATCGAAATCAGTCGTGCTCAAGCCGAATGAAGCGTGTGCCTCAATTATTGATGGAAAAATTGGTGAAATTGTCAACGACCAAGTGGTTGACAACATTGGTGGAGGCTTCTCACGCTTCCTCGGTGATTTCCTGGGAATTTCTGCAAAAGACCGGCGAATTCTCTTTGTGATGACCGGCCCAGTTGACATAAGCCTACCGTTTACTCAGCCGTTGGCGAACGGAGACACAGCCAGTGGCATCGCTCAATTCAGAATTCAAATTCGACGCACAGATGTCCCCAAACTCCTCAATATCTTCGCCAACCGTGCACCTGTATTGGACAGAGTGTTGCTCTCAGGTATCATCGGGCCTGAGGCCCAACACAAGTTGATCATGCCAATGATTAGCCAGGCCAAAAGCATTCAAGAATTGCGGACCGTCGATAAGCAAAATGAATTTGCAATGCGAAGTGAGATGGAATTGCGCCCAATGTTCACCAGTTACGGCATCACCCTGCTCAATGCAATGCTGATTACGCAACCCACCGACCTTGAGAGGATGAACGCCTTGCAAACTCGCCTTACTTCGGCCATGGCTACGGATGCATTGCAAAACGAAGCAAGTATTGCCCAAATCGCACACCAAGAAGCAATTACGGTGCGTCGAATTGAATGTGAAACCAACATCGCCAAAGCACAAGCAAAAGGAGAAGTCGTTGTGGAAGTTGAGAAAGAGCTTCATGCACTGCGTAAGCAAGAAGCAGTTTGGGAAGCAGAACTCCAACGAGATTCAGCACGTGCAGCCCTTGAGCAAAAAACCATGGAGGACAAAACATCCTTGGCTATGTCCATGTTTGAACAAGTTCAGCAGAAGAAAAAAGAACGCATGGCTGCCAGTTCTGAACACAAAGAACGCATGATGAATCTCGCGGCTGAAAACGGGGCACTCACTCCTGATGTGATGAAGGAGTACCTGAAGCAAGAAGGTGGACAAAAGAGCAACGAACCGGGACTCTGCCCGTCCTGTTCGAAGCCAACCGATGTCGTATGGAATGCTTGCCCCTATTGCGGGTCACCACTTGGCGTGTGAATACAATGGAGCCTGCGACCATCGAGTCAAGGGCTTGGTCAATATTTGACCGCTATTTCCCAAATCGACTTGAATGGGCTCGTTGGAAATTTGCTGGTTTTCTGCTCCTTTTCTTTTGTATATTTGCCGCCATCCCCTACACCTTGAGCAACCACATTGCCACATGGCGTGGTGTATCTGTCGGGAATATCGAGATATGGCTTGACCGAGAAATACCCTTCACGTCCTGGGCAATCATCTTCTACATCGCGTATTACATCTACATCCCAGTAGTTGCTTGGATTGGAGCAGCCACGCACCGCAGGGAAGAAGCACTGGTCTTCTTCCAACGCTTCATTGGACTCACCTGGGGCGTTTTTGTCATCTTCATCATTCTGCCCGTCGAGGTAACGCTTCGAGACCAGGTGGTGTTTGAACCAGGATTCTATGGCTGGTTTATGTCGGACTTGCATGCCGCTGACCTGCCCTTTAATTCATGGCCATCATTGCACGTCTTTCAGAGTTTTATGATGCTCCTGATCGTTCGTGCATGGTACCTCAAGGAAAACCGATGGCCGATGGCGTTGGCTATCGTCGCTTGGGCAACAACTGCTTTGATTTGGTTTTCGACCCTCGGTATCAAACAACACTATCTGTTTGATATCGTGACAGGATTAGCAGTGACAGCAACCGCCTGGCACTTTTGGATACGTTTCTCCATCATCCAAACAGAGCGTTGACCGCTTCTGCATTGGTGAGGTAAATGGTCAGTCCAACACCGGCCATAATCATCATCCATGACCCGATCATCTTGATGTGGCCTGTGGCTCGGCGAAGGAAATTAATCATCACTTGACGACCCATACCGACCATCATGGTTACGGCGACCATCAACACCAGGAGGCCAACCATGAGCCCGGCAATACCGAATGCGATTGCGGAGGTTCCCAACGTACTGAGAAACACAACGAAGGGGAGCACTGCTGCAGCAGTACAGTCAATGGATGCAGCAGCATAGCCAATACCATACAGGTACATGTTACGACGAGGGGTGAACGTTTCATCTGCCTCTGTCGTGCTGTATTTATCCACCCATTTCTGAACGAAGCCCATCACGTGTGATGTGATACCAAGCAGCATCACCGAACCAAGAACAATGAGCAGAAGAGCGATGAAGATGGCGATGTAGTGGATAATTCCTGACTTTGCAAAGGCTTCACCCATGAGGAGTGCAAAGATACCGATGATGCCAAAGAACGTCCACATACCCAAACCCGAGAGAACTCCGATGTTGAAAGAACTCGGCATACGTGTTTTGAGTTTCTCCTGTGCGATGAGTTCATCCTCACGAGCACCCAACGAGAGGTAGTATGAAATGAATCCAGGGAGCACTGGGAAGGCACATGGAGAGAAATAGACCAAAATTGAAAGAATCAAACCGAGAGCAAATACGGCGGTGTAGGAGGTCGAGGGTTCTTCCCAACCAATTCGGGAACCAAAAGTCTCTGAAGCATTGGACGTCAGTGCTGTTTGCAGTGTTACGTCAAATTTGCTCCACTTGTCGGCTGGAGTTCCCGTTGCTTGTTGAGCGATGATGTAACCTTGCTCGTCAATGATCAGCACGACAGGGATCTGTCCCGTGCCACCAGTGGTAAAGAGACGAACTGGATCGGTCGTGCTTCCATCGTCCAGTACAGCAGCATCTACCGAACCAAACCCAGTTGGATACAGTGGAACGGTGTATTCACCGCCACTTTTGTTCATGTATTCGACCGATTCTTGGTACCAAGCACCGTAGGCGAATATCTTGAGGGATATGCCGGATTCTTCAGCAGTAGATTTCCAATCGTCCATGTTCTCTTCGATGTGTTCCTGTACCAAATGGCAGTTACTGCAGTCTCGAGCCATGAGGTCAAGGATGATCACGCTGCCACGGTAGTCATTGAGGTTAAACCATCCCGTCTCGTTAACGAAATCTGCTTCAACACTGCTGCGGTTGAGAGACTCAAACACAAGATTCGGGATGGGAGCAGGTTCTGCATCGGATTGGAACAATTCATCCATGCTATCAAACATCGACAAGGCGGCAAATGAAATGGTCCCAAACATGACGACTGCGATGACGAATGCTTGCCAAGTAGCCTTTTCCTTGAATACGCTAAAATCGGCCTGCTCAAGGAGTCCCATACATCATACTGTGCGCGGGTCGTAAAAGAATGTAGTCCTCGTCATGCGTGTCTTGAACTAAGATGTTGCTTTCTGTGATGCCTCAGGAAGCACACATGAATTTCGACCCATGAGCGTGTTAAACGGGCAATAGCCAAAGGCGGATGTCAGTACTCCCCATAGACCAACGAGGAGGAATACGATTTCGATATGCACCGTCGCCAAGAAATCTGCAACGACAACTGTTGACCCAAGTAACGCTCGTGTAACTCGTTCTTTGCTGCCTATGTTCATAGATGCAAATCCATCCTTCTGCATATAACGGCTTGTATTGACTGATTTTACACTCATTTGGCAATTTTACAGAATTTTTCTATCAAAAAGAGAGCCATTTTGTGATGATTTGGAGCAGCGAACATGATGAAAAAAAAGATTCAGAACTGATGGAATCCAATCTTGAAAAAAAGGTGGGCTCGGCCGGAATTGAACCGGCGATCTTCGCCATGTGAAGGCGACGTCATAACCCCTAGACCACGAGCCCCTAGGTAATCTGCCGACCCGCCCTTGAGGTTTAAGCCATCCTGTATTCATCTGTGGTCGTTGAGATGTACCAAACCAACCTCAAGTCGTTCGTGGGTCGGATGGACCTCGACCAGCATGACTGGCACGTTCAGATGAGGAGCGAGTTCTTCCGCAAGAGAGAGTGGTAATTCAATGCGCTGCGAAGCACCATCATAGCGCATCCATCCGTCTGCAATGCTGAGCGTGGACTTGAGTTCAGCTAAATCATCGCTCGCATCTTCAAGCGGTGTAGGTATGGCGCCAAACAGAATTGTATCGTCGTCACTGAGAACTTCGTAGGGACGCAAGGTGGCCTGCCCGCGACGCTTGAATCGGTTGCGTAATTGACCAGCGTCCTTGTATTTGGCCGTACAAAATTTGACATGGTAGGGTTGGTCCTTTGAGGCTTCCATCAACCGGATTGCGAGTTCTGCAGAACCTTCTGCCGCTGCGGTAATTCCGCCACTCAAATTAAATCCACGTACGTCCATATTTTCTTGATTGCCGACAGTAATTTCGAGTTCATTGAGATTCAAGAAGGAAACGGGTACGGTGGCCAATTCATCAAGAAGCGTGAACAATTCCTGTTCTTTATCGGGCTCACAAGGCAATTCAACACCAACTGTAATACCGTGCTTGGCACATTCATCCATCGTTTTGCGGTATTTTTTGGGTGTTCCGTCGAGCAAATGGAAGCGGATTTCATCAAGCCCTGCGTTCGCAAAATCCGCTGATCTTGCAGGTTCAAAAGGAATTGACGTGTACACGTGAATGTGATGCTCTTTGCCAAAGGCTGCTTTGAGTTGGACGACCGCTTCAAGGGTTTTCTCCAAATCAAGCATAGGGTCGCCTCCGGTGATTCCAGTACCCGTTGCTTTCATGGCATGCCCCTCCTCAATCACCTCATCCCATGAGGTGCAGCGGCGCTCATTGGCAAACATGTCCGGTGTTTCCCTGCGGTTTTCTGAAAGTGGACAATAATCACAGCCCCAATGACATTTACCCGTTACAAAGAGCACCAACTTGCTGCCTTGCTGACACTGGATGCAACCTTCTGCTTCGCCTTCTTCTGCAGGAAGTACCTCAGTGGCCATCGGCAAACGCAACATCAGACCACCCCCTTTTGTTGCCTCGCTTGATTGAGGAGCCAGCGATGAAAGCGTCGGTCGAGAGTGAGTTCTGGGTGAAAGGTGAGACCTAATTTGCTACCGTCTTGAACTCCGACGACCTCATCTCCCAAACGGGCAGCAACGGTGCAAGAAATACTTGCAGCATCAAAGCGTGGAGCTCGAATAAAGACGCCAGGGAATCCAGCATCCAAGGTGTTGGCTCCCAAGGATTGGACTTCGAGGGGTTGGTGTTGAAATCGGTCGGGGCCAACAGGGGCGATTGCTTTGTAGTCTGCTTGAGGCGTTTGAAGGACCACATCGACCACGCCCTCAAAGGATTGACGTTGACGCCCCCAAGCATTTCGAGCGATCTTGGCACCGACATAGGGTTCACGGCCGGCACCCGGAGAGGCGAGGAGGATGGCGCCCGCACAGGTTCCAAGAACGGGTTTGTGCGGATAGCTGTCCATCCAGTCAAACAGCGCACTGAGCATGGATTCATACTGGCTGGCAATCCGCATTGTGGTGGACTCTCCGCCGGGTAGAATCATGGCATCAAGGTCTTCAGTCACATGGTCAGCTCGACGGCATTCAACGGTTTCAACATCAAAACCTAATTCTGCAGCCGCACCGCGAAGCGCTTCAGCATGCTCGTGACGAGCACCTTGGAGCATCGCAATACCCACACGGAGCATGTTCACCGCTCTCGGCTCTTCCCTATGAGGTCAGCGCATTCTGAAGGTTTGTTTGGAGGGTGCTGAGGGGTCTGTTTCAAAAACCGCCGTGACAAGGAAGACGCATGGCCTACAATGACGACTGCTTCCTTGTCCCCGGACCTGTGCGCATGAACGACGCTTGCCTTCAGGCGATGGCGACACCGGTGATGACGGCACGTGGCCCAGAGTTTCGAAAGGTGATGGCTGAACTTAATTCTGGACTTCGTTATGCCTTCAATTTATCACCCTCATCACCTGAAATGAAAACCCAGTCTTGGACTGGAGAAGATGGTTACAAAGTCGTTGTTGTCACGGGCAGTGGAACTGCCGCGATGGAGATGGTCATCGCAAACCGCTTTCGACAAAACGACCTGGTGCTCGTCCCAACCAATGGTAAGTTTGGTGAACGAGTTGCTCATATTTGTGAACAATTTTGCAATGTGAAGCACATCAAATACGATTGGGGGCGTTCCTTTGACCTCTACGAATTAGAGCAACAACTGGAGCGTGGCTGCTACGAAGCCTTGCTCATCTGTCACAACGAAACGAGCACCGGCATCACCCAGGATGCTGAGGCCATCGCAGAAATATGCGAACGCTACAACGTCTCGTTCATCCTTGACGGCATCACGTCGGTTGGAGGTATGCCCGTTCACCCAGCCAAATGGAAGGCTGAGGCCGTGGTCATGGGGGCGCAAAAATGCACCGCGGGACCGTCAGGAATCGCTGCGATAGCCGTGAATGAACATTGTGTTGAGCGCATGAAAGCCATAAATTTGCAAAATGATACGAATCCTCGTTACTACTTTGACATGATTGCTGCCTTGAAGAATGGAGATGACGACCAAACACCATGGACGCCTGCAATCAATCTCGCCATGGGATGGGCAGCAGCACTCAACACCCTCAAAGAAGAGACCAATGAAGTTCGATGGGAACGCTGCAAGCGCCTGGCATCAGGCGTTCGTTCCCTGTTCACAGAACTAGGGTTCATGCTCCTCGCAGATTCTGGCCAACAAAGCAACACCGTAACGGCCATTATGTATCCCGAAGGCATCAACGATGAATGGCGAAGTGCACTCAAGGACAAGTACAACACCCAAGTCATTGGAGCACAGGACCATCTCAAAGGAGCCATGTTCAGAGTTGGTTCAATGGGTGAAACACCCGTTGAAGAGATGGTAGAAGGATGCAAACGAATGATCGCTTGTTTCAATGACTTTGGAATGAACCTCCCAGAGGTTGATGTTGAATCCCATTTCTTGTGAGGCTGAACGATGGTACGCTGTATTGTGTTGGGTCGCTTCCAACCATTCCATATGGGTCATGCACGTCTTGTCGAGGCTGCAATTGAGCACGCACAAGGTGATGAAGTGGTTGTAGCGATTGGCTCTGCACAAGCTGAGTGGGAATCTCGCAACCCTTGGACCTATGACGAGCGAAACGAGATGGTCCAAGCGTGGGCCTCGGCACATCAGCACGCCATCACTGTTGTCGGAATTGATGACATCAACGATGCTCCAAACTGGGTAGAACATGCCACCAAAACACATGGAGAAGGAGTGTTGGTCACTTCAGACGGGCCAACCGCTGAATTGTATCATGCCAGCCAATGGACCATCCACCATGTTGACCTTCATGAGCGTGAAACCTTCGAAGGATGGCGTGTACGTCAATCCGTGCGGATGTTGTCAACTGTCATGGATGATGATGCCACACGTGAAGTCTTGAAACAGAGTGTTCCCTCTGGTGTGATTGAGTGGCTGATTGAAAACGATGCGATCTTCCGTTGCTCTACCTTTGAGACAGGCGTTCATGCTGGCTGATTATTCAGACGCAACGACCACGCGAGCGACAGTAACGACCTTGCTTTTGTACATGTAGCCTTCTTCAAGGACCTCCACGACAGTCCCAGCGGCATAATGCTCCGAAGGTGGAATCATGGTGATTGCTTCCATTTTGGCAGGGTCAAAGACTTGCCCTTTGGCCTCGATGGCAATCACGCCGTCGGCCTGAAGTTCGTGCCACAATTTGTTACGCAGCAATCGCAGCCCTTGTGCAACAGGACTCTCGTCATCGCTTTCAATACCGGTAAGAGCACGGTCAACATCGCCCAGAATGGTGAGCATTCTTCGGGCAAGCCCCATGCCTCCGTATTGAATGACTTCTGCCTTTTCAGCCATCATTCGCTTTCTGATGTTTTGAATTTCAGCATCTCTGTAAGCGATTTCCTTCTCAGCAAAATCCGCCCGCTCAAGGGCGACTTCAAGGGGGTCCCGTTCTTCTTCTACGGGAACCTCAGTATCCTCGATTGGGGTTTGCTCAAGAGTTTCTTCAACGACAGGAGGTGCGGGATCTTCCACAGTCTCGTCAGCAGGTATCTCTTCCGTCATCGTCCCTACCGTTCAGCAGGATGATTTTGAACCCCTCGCTCCTCAGCGATGAAGACGAGCCGAAAGATTCCACTCTCCATGACCCCATTTTGATGCCTCAAGGTGCTCCCGTCCGAGGATCAATACCAGATCGTCGTCACCCTCGACTCGGTTGACCGTATGGACCAAAGCTTTCGACGTTCGAGTATGGGCCTCAAAGGTTGGAACGATTTTCGGGTCTTCTGATTCCTCGATGGTCTCACCCAATTCAACACGTCGCTGCATCCAATTCATCACAACTCGCTGAGAAAATTCATCCTCAGAGAGCCCATTCAGGTGTTGTAAAACTTCATCCCACAGAGAGGCTGTATACAATTCATGGATGTCGTTCGCCTCTCTGCCAATCGCTTCTTCAAGGTAGAGGAAGGCACGACCTTCCCAAACTTCCCAACTTCCAAGACTCGCCCATTTCATGAGATGAAGCAATCCCTCTTCACCGTCTTTACACGATGCGAGAACATCCAAAACATGTCCGCCATCATCTCCTTTTTGTTGGTCCATCCAATCCAACCATTCAGCCTCAGCATCGATGGCAAAGGTCACGGTGAGACGGTTATCTTGGACAGGACGCATCTCACGTAGATTTCCCGTTTCCATGTGAGTTCTCAATTCACCCCATGTCAGTCCGAGAAGATGGTCAAGGGTTGGGGCATGGACGAGCAGCCCTACCATTTCCAAGCCCATGGTGCAAGGCAGGGATAGGTCCCGTTTGAGGGCATCGCTTGCTCGCACTATTTTTGTCACCCTACCCCCGCTTTCGTAAGAGCCTTCAAGAACGACGTGCTAAACCCCGATACCGGAGGCATTGGCTTGGCTACGATCAAAGAGCAAATCGAATTGATTCGCGCTGAGATCGATAAAACCCAAAAAAACAAAGCCACCAACGCTCACATTGGGAAGTTGAAGGCGAAAATCGCCCAACTCAAAATCAAGGAAGAGAAGACGGCCGCTCACTCAAAAGCAAGTGGTGGAGGCAAAGGATTCGAAATTCGGAAATCTGGCGATGCAACCGTTGCATTGGTTGGATTCCCATCAGTAGGTAAATCCACGCTGATTTCAAAAGTCACCGATGCTCATTCCGAAACAGGTGGTTACGCCTTTACCACGCTCACCTGTATTCCCGGCGTCATGGAACATCGCGGGGCTAAAATCCAAATTTTGGATTTACCCGGTCTCATCAAAGGTGCTGCAGAAGGAAAGGGAAGAGGGCGTGAGATTCTCAACGTCATCCGCAGTGCAGACATGGTCCTCTACATCGTCGACCCTTTCCAAGACGGTCACTTTGATGTGCTGCACAGGGAATTGCACAATGCTGGTCTGCGCCTCAATGAAATCAAACCCCCCGTTTTCATCAAACGAACCGACCGCGGTGGTATTGAAGTGCGCAGCACTGTAGAACAAACCCATCTGACGGAAGAAGAAATGGCAGACATCATCCGCTCATTTGGCTATACATCCGCTCTTGTCACGCTTCGAGAGAATTCAACAGCCGAACAAATCGTTGACGCCCTCGCAGGAAACCGAGTCTATGAAAAAGCCGTTATTGCGGTCAATAAAATCGATATTGCCACCGAATATGACATCGCTCGTGCTCGTAGCGCACTTCCGCAAGCCTGGCCAATCATGAACATCTCAGCCTTCAAAGACATTGGTTTAGATGAACTCAAGGACTTTATCTACGACAACCTCGGCTTCATGCGAGTCTATCTCAAACCGCAGGGCCAAGAAGCCGATATGGAAGAACCATTGATTGTCAAAGACGATTCTACCGTCCAGAACATCTGCATCAAACTCCATCGGGACTTTGTAAGGAAATTCCGCTTTGCTAGAATACGTGGTCCGAGCGCTAAGTTTGATGACCAGCGCGTCGGTTTGGATCATCAACTCAAGGACGGCGACGTCCTAACAATTGTCGTCAAGCGCTAAGACTTATTCGAGAATAGCATCGGGTACGAGCTTTAGAGATTCTACTTCTTGACCAAGACCCAACGTTCGGTCTGTTTCCTCGGGATCGATGAGAAGCGTTGCTAAAATGACCATTGTTTCAAGGAATGCTGCGATGTAAAAGATGGTCTGGTAGTCATAGCGTGCCGCAACAATGGGTGCTAACTGGTAGCCGATGATGGCAGAGAGGTTCATCATCGCCATGTATCCCGTGAATTGAGTTCCACCCACTTCAGACCATGTAACACGCATCATCAATGAATAAGCACAGATGGACACGATGGCCCAAAGGAAGGTGTGTGCCACCCAGACCAACATCATGAACCAACCTTCACTCCACATTGAATCCATCATCCCCCATGTGAGAGTGACCAAAGAAGCCGCCAGTGCAGCGAACATGAGCATGGATTTGCCTCCAAAGCGGCGTCCAAGTTCTCCACCTGCCATGGCGCCCAACATCGTCACAATGAGGATGATACCGCCCTTGGTCGCATTGAACTCCTCTTGACTCCAACCCAATTCCTGCAAGAACAGCAAGGGGAGGATGGGAATCAGGATGAAGGCGAGTGAAATGACCAAACTAACGGCTATTCCAAGTTGCGCCGAGCGAACTGAAAACGCCATCTTAATATTGCTGAGAATCACTCGGAAATCACGCACTTCTTCGGGCTCATCTTCATCCCCCACAACCTCGCCATCCTCCCATGGAAAGCGCTTCTCTCCGGGGCGTTCACGCATGAAGAGCGGCACCAACATGATGACGAGAAGAATGGGGATTTGAATCAAAAAAGCACCTCTGATGCCGACGACACCAATGATGGTACCCAGACCAGCACCGCCGATCACACCACCGAGTGATTTTGAAGTGAACATGTAACTGTTGACCCGTTCAAATTCATGCGGCTGAAGCACATCGACCGCAAGAGCATCTGTTGATACATCCTGAAGAGCAGTGAATACATTGTAGACAAAGAAAAGCCCACCCAATAACGAAATGTTGTCGGTCAAATTTGGTATCATCAGCATGGCCACGAGCAACGCAATCATGCCGGTTTGAGCGATGAGAATCCAGGGACGGCGACGGCCCAGTTCGGGAATTTGGAAGCGGTCAATGACGGGTCCCCAAAGGAATTTGAAGGACCAGGGAAGGGTCCCGAGTGTTAGCAAATAGGCCAAATCTCCAGCATCCGCACCCTCAGCAGCGAGGAACGTGACCATGGTGACCGTGATGAATCCCCACGGAACACCTTGAGCAACGTAGAGAGCCGACAACGTGATGACTCGGGCCCGATAACTATCGATGAGCGTATCGCCATCAGAAGTTGAAACTCCTTCGGCACTTTCCGTCGGTTCACTGAAATCTAAGTCCAGGTGGAAGCGATGGCGCTTTTGAGTGGCAACGTAGCCGACAAAGATCACCATCCCGACAAACCACGGGAGGAAGATGCCAACGCCGATGGCTCCTTCACCCACAGCGAGCGAGGAAAGTTCTTCGCCATCCTCGCCGAGAACCCTGAAATCAATGACATGGAGGCTGACGCTGCTTTGAACGGTTTCCCCTTCATCGTCGTGCGAACAAAATGTGCCTTCAAAGGCACGTGCATCGACAATGATGCTCAGGTCGTAGGCACCAAGAGCCGATTGACCGAACGAAAGTTGAGATTCAATGCTTGCCTTGGTCAATCCTTCGATGGGGCCGTTGAGTAACGAATGGTTGTGCCATGTCAAATTCACATCATGCGACCCTGGATTCTCCCCTGATGCACTCAATGTCCAGTCGGCTTTGGTTGCGGTTGCATCAATGATGTCGGGTACGTTGTCTTCTCCACCCGTGCACAATCCACCGTTGGCCGTTTCGTCTTCTTGCGGGTAATCCAATTCAAAGGAAATACCAACGACATTCCCACCTGCATTATCAATCGCTTGACTCATCAAACTTGAATCCAGAGTCCATGAAACGAGCTCTTGGTCTGCATAATAATCAGTTTTGGATTCGAGTTCAACCGTTGTCCACGTGGATTCAACGATGTACGTACCAACAGGTCCCGCGTCTGAATCGGCATCTCCGATACAGCCCGTTAAGGGGAGGAGAAGGACCAAGACAACAAGGAAGTGAACAGGTCGCACAAAATAAGGGCTGCAGGGTCAGCCTTCAAGATTGTTCACGAATGTCCAAGGGTGAACTGATGGATTTAATCCCAAATGCCCATGTCCATGCGTGCATCTTCACTGGCGTGGATTTTGGGATCCCAGCGGGGCGTCCACACCAAATTGATGTGAACTGAATGAAGACCCTCAGCTGAAAGGGCTGCGCGATGCGCTGCCGCCATAATTTCTGGAGCAGCAGGACATCCCGGAGAGGTCAGTGTGAGGTCAACTTCTGCATGAAGGCCCTCATCTTTGTCTTCAAAACGAACGTCATAGACCAGTCCAAGTTCAACGATTGAAAGTTCAAGTTCAGGGTCCTCTACCTCATCAAGTTGTATCATTACCGATTCCTTTGTGGCCATACTCATCCCTCCATGCTCTGTCGAATCTCATTCATGACCTTATCGTACATGTTGCGGAAACCGTTTGACCGACTTGGCGTAAGTGTGTTCAACAATCCCATTTCCTCTGCAAAAGCAGGGGAGATCAATACTGCTTGTGCTGGCGTTAATCCGTCCAGAGCAATGGTCAGAATGCCCATGAGGCCCTGTACCATGCGAGCATCGGCGGCTGAAAGGAATTGAATGCGCCCGTCATCCATCACAATGCTGACGTGGGCTTCGGACTGACAGCCACGAACCCGTGTCTGCTCGTTCCAATTCTCCGAAGGCAACTCGATGACTTCATCAGCCAGCTCAAAAAGCATCTCAAGGCGTTCACGTTTGTCATCAACTGCTTGAAACTCTTCAACCAATTCTTGAAGAGCCACGGGATAGGTCATGCAAATTTCTCCACAATTTCACGGATTTCGGCCACGAAGCCTTCTGCTTCCTCTCGTGTATTGTACACGTAAAAAGAAGCACGAACTGTTCCTGAAATGCCCAATCGGTTGAGCAATGGTTGGGCGCAATGGTGACCTGTACGGACTGCAAAACCTCGTGCATCAAGGAGATGTGCCATGTCTTCACTATTGATGGTAGGGTGCAAAAATGAGACGACTGCTGCATCGTTCGCCTCGTGACGGCCGTATACCTGCATACCTACGTCACGCAAGGCTTGGGCGACCCAAGAAGCAATGGCGATCAGACGGTCGTGTTCAGCGTCCAAGTCAAAGGACTCCATCCATTCCAATGCTGCAGTCCAACCGATTGCCTCGGCGATTCGGGGTGTTCCTGCTTCGAATTTATGTTCGTTCGTTTGATAGGTTGAACCCTCGGTCGTGACCGTTTCAATCATATCACCACCGCCCATGAATGGCTGCATGGATTCAAAGGTAGAAGGTTCAACGAGGAGAGCACCGATGCCGGTTGGGCCGCACATTTTGTGGGCGGAAAATGCCATGAAGTCAGCACCAAAGGCCTCGAAGTCAATCGTGGAATGAGGCACACCTTGTGCCGCATCGATGAGGACTTTTGCTCCCGCTTTGTGAGAGAGGCGGATGATATCTTCGAGAGGATTACGTACGCCGAGAACATTCGATGTATGGACGACACAAACGAGAGCAGCACCCTCGAGAGCGTGCTCAAAAGCGTCCATGTCAAGGGTAAAATGTTGCGTCACTGGAACATAGCGCAATTCAACACCCCGCTCTTCTGCCAGCATCTGCCACGGCACAATGTCCGAGTGGTGTTCCATCTCAGTGAGAACGACAGCATCGCCTTTCTTCAGATTGGCCCGACCCCAAGCGTGAGCAACGAGATTGATGGCCTCGGTGGTACCGCTGGTGATGATGACCTTGGAGGCGTTGAAGCGTTGCTTGAGTTTCGTTCTGCAGGATTCGTACCCTTCTGTTGCCTCACCCGCAAGGGTATGGACTGCCCGATGGACATTGGCATTGGATTTTGAATAATAATCATTCATGGCATCAAGAACAACCTGAGGCTTTTGAGTGGTTGCAGCGTTGTCAAGATAAACGAGCGGGTAGCCGTTGACCTTGCGCTGAAGGATTGGAAATTGGTCACGCAGCACCTTGACATCACCGCTTTAATTCACATTCCAAATGCACTGTGAGCCGTGTTCGCATCTCATGGATGAGTGCTTCTTGTTTGAGATTGGAAAAACCATCTTGCATGAATCCTTCAATCAGCAAGGCAATTGCCTCGTCAGAAGCAAGCCCTCGGCTCATCAAATAGTGGAGTTGGTCACGGTCGACGGGGGCACTGGCTGCCCCGTGAGCCGCAGACACCTCATCGGCGAGTACTTCCAATTCCGGAATTGCTTCGGCCCTGGCTTTCTCGGAAAGAAGGAGATTTTTGAACAATTGACCTGCATCGCAGTGATTAGCCTTCTCGGCGATCGTAAGCAAGCCAGTTGAAATCGAATGGCTTTGGTCGTCACAGGCTGCATGGATGTGAAGGGAAGAATCTGTGTGTGGAACGAGATGGTGAATTTGGATGTGGTGGTCGATGTGGCGCTGTTGATGGCCGTGAACGGAAATCGCTTGGATGAGATTGCTGCCCGGTGCAGTGAAAACGGTTCGTACGTCACTTTTACATCGGAAACCTCCGATGGAAAGTGAAGCCAATTCGAGGGAGGCATCCCGCCCAATGGACCAGTTTTCACAATGCAGTAATTTGCTATTGGATGACAATTCATTGACCAGCCCAACAGCGCATTGTACATTTGCCGCAACCTCGCCAGTTATGTGGAGGCCTGCCCAGTCGGCTTCACCGGCGAGATGAATCAGCACGGTCACATTGTGCTTCATCACGAGGTGAAGATGACCGACAGCAACATGACCGGAAGCTGTCGCTTGGATATTGACGACTGCATGTTCTCCCGATGTTTCAAAGGTCTGAGCAGAACCGCCCAATTCGCTCAAAAAAACACGGCCGATGTCGTCATCGTCGGTAAGGACTCGCGGAGCTCCCGAGTGGAATGCTCCACCTTCGAGAATCTTCCATTGAACCGGGTGGGCTTCGGGAACCTGGTCAACAGACGTGGGGTGAATCCGCGCCCAAGGGGTGTAGCGCCACAGATGTTGAGCACGAGAGGGGACGGCCATATCGGCATACTTCATCCAATCGAACCCTCCATTTCCAATTCCAGAAGTTTGTTGAGTTCCACGGCGTACTCCATCGGAAGTTCTCGTGTAAAGGGTTCAAAGAAACCGTTGACGATGAGTCCCATTGCTTCTTCTTCGGAGAAACCGCGACTCATCAGGTAGAAGAGTTGGTCGCCAGAGACCTTGGAAACACTGGCTTCGTGCTCGAGATCCGCTGTGGAGTTTCCGACCTCCATGGTAGGATAGGTGTCGGAGCGTGAGTCACTGTCAAGCATCAATGCGTCACAGACAATCTTCGACCGGCATCCGTGAGCTTTTGGCGTCACCTGAAGCATACCGCGGTACGAGGAACGTCCTCCGTTTTTGGAAATAGACTTCGAGAGGATGTTGGAGGTGGTATTGGGTGCGAGATGGTGAACTTTGGCACCAGCATCTTGGTGTTGTCCTTTCCCTGCGTAGGCCACAGAAATCACTTCAGCGTGTGCACCTTCACCCTTGAGCAGTACAGCAGGATATTTCATGGTCAATTTTGAACCGATGTTCCCATCAACCCATTCGATGGTTGCATTCTCGTGAGCCACACCTCGCTTGGTGACCAAGTTGAAGACATTCGCAGACCAATTCTGGATGGTGGAATAGCGGATTTTTGCCCCCTTCATGGCGATCAATTCAACCACGGCTGAGTGAAGTGAATCCGTGGAATATGTAGGGGCGGTACATCCCTCAACATAGTGGATACTGCTGTCTTCGTCTGCGATGATGAGAGTGCGTTCGAACTGTCCCATGTTCTTTGCGTTGATTCTGAAATAGGCTTGAACTGGCATTGTCACGTGAACGCCTTTGGGCACGTAAATGAAGGAGCCACCTGACCATACAGCGGTATTGAGCGCTGAGAATTTGTTGTCGGTGTGAGGGACAACAGTGCCGAAGTATTTTTTGACGATTTCAGGATGTGTTTTCAATCCACTGTCCATGTCCAAGAAGAGGACACCTTGGGATTCAAGGTCTTCACGGATGGAGTGATAGACGGCTTCAGATTCATACTGCGCAGTCACACCGCCCAACCATTTTTGTTCGGCCTCGGGAATTCCCAATCGATTGAAGGTATTCTTGATGTCTTCTGGAACGTCGTCCCAATCGTTTTCGGTTGCGTTTGAAGATCGCAGGAAGTAGGTGACGTTGTCGAAATTAATCTCGTTGAGTGAGCCACAATTCCCCCAATCAGGCATGTCCCGTTCCATGAAATGGTGGTAAGCCTTCACGCGGATGTCGGTCATCCATGCAGGTTCGTTTTTGAGTTCAGAGATATCCCGAACTACCTGCTCAGAGAGACCTTTGTCAAAGCGGATTGTTGAATGTTCAGGGTCGTGGAAACCGAATTGATAGTCCCCCACTGCTTCTCGTGCGTCATCAGTCATGCGTTCCCCTCCGGTGAAGTCTCGAGCCAGTCATAGCCTTGGTCTTCGAGTTTAAGTGCTAATTCCGGTCCACCCGATTTAACGATGCGCCCGTCGATCATCACATGGACAAAATCAGGAGAAACGTGGTCGAGCAGACGTTGATAGTGTGTGATGATGAGGCATCCTGCTGATGGAGCGACTTGGTTAATTCCCTTGGCCACGATGCGTAGAGCATCGATGTCCAAGCCGGAATCTGTCTCATCGAGGAGGGCGAGTTGGGGTCGCAGTAAGAGCATTTGAAGAATTTCCAACCGCTTCTTTTCACCACCGCTAAATCCGTCATTCACGTAACGTGAGAGTACTCCTTTTTGCATCTCAAGAGCATCCATTGCTTCGTTCAATTCTTTTCTGAAGGCCCTCCCTTTGAGTGGCTCATCACGTACTGATTGGACAGATTTCTTGAGGAAGGTCCCGACTTGTACGCCGGGAATGACGGCGGGGTATTGGAATGAGAGGAAGATTCCTGCACGAGCACGCTGAAACACGCTCAACTCTTCAAGCGCCTGGCCCTTGTAGTAGATAGCACCCTGAGTGATTTCGTAGGCAGGGTGACCCATAATGACACTTGCAAGCGTCGACTTTCCTGCTCCGTTTCGCCCCATAATGACGTGGACTTCTCCACGCTGAATGACCAAATCCATGCCATTGAGAATTGGCGTACCTTCCACGCTTACATGGAGGTCTTCAATCCGTAGGATTTCTTCAGCCATTGCCATCCCTGCACTTGCGTCTCGTCCCTCCTTTATCAATAGATGTAGTTCACAGCGCTTGACCAAGTCACACGGTTGCGACCTCAACGAGAGGGAAACCATACGAGGATTCAAGGCGGTCAACCCGAGGCAAGGGCATGGACGATGACTTGGTTGCCGCCTATGCTGCCGAGGCAAAGGCAGCCATGGAAGCCGAAGCAACGCGCCGAATTGCCGAAACAACCGATGCAGAAGAAGAAGAGCGCCTTCGCAACATGTCATTGAAGGAACTCGTGAATTCCGAACACTTCGTCCCTGCCCTGCTCTCTCGTCTCGGAGCCGTGCGTGCTGCGCTTGACGGGCACGGCGGCGGCATTGCCGTGAGCCGTTGTGACCTGAGCGAAGGACTGGACCTCGTTCTTGATTTGACAGGGGCGTGTCTGTCATGTGGTGCAGCACCCGGAACGCTTGAGGGCGTCAAGACAGACCTCGAAAACGATGCCGAAATTGAACGCATCCGCTTCTCGTCTGCGCTCTTGGATACCTTTGATGACCTCGGACGTGAATTCATTCTCGCCCACGGTGCAGTTGAATTTGTGGACATTCCATCAGTTTCAACCGGGGAATGAGCCGAGCCTTTGAAAGCCCAAATGGCGAGGGTTCAGCATGGTCGCATGGCAAGACGGGCATCGCACTGACCCCGCTGCGTGTCGAGAACAAGATCAAGGGAAGTTCGAAATCACCCATCGTGACGGCCGTGCTCGACTGGGACGGCTTCATACCAAGCACGGAGTGCTCGAAACACCGGCTCTTTTGCCTGTTGTCAATCCAAACATTCGCACCATTGAACCTCGGGTCATGTGGGATAAGTACGGCATTGGCGCCCTGATAACAAATTCATACATCATCTGGAAACACGATGACTTGAAAGAAAAAGCCACCAAGGATGGGGTTCATTCACTCCTGAATTACCCGGGAATGGTCATGACGGATTCGGGTACGTTCCAATCCTACATGTACGGAGATGTTGAAGTCGGAGTCGACGAAATCGTTGATTTCCAACGAACGATTGGGGTTGACGTCGCCACCATGCTGGATGTATTTTCACGCCCCGACATGAAACATGCTGAGGTCGAACATGCCGTCAGGGAAACCGATGCACGCGCCCCTGCAAGTCTGAAAGCAGCTCAAGATACCATGCTCAATGGGCCGATCCAAGGAGGCATTCATCGCTCCTTGCGTCAAATCTCTGCCCAACTCATGGGTCAGCATGATTTTGCGGTTCATCCCATCGGAGGAATTGTCCCTGTTATGGAACAGCATCGATACAAAGACTATGCGAAAATCATGATGTCAACACTCCCCTTGCTTCCTCCAAACCGGCCCGTCCACATGTTTGGCTGCGGCCATCCTATGCTCTTTCCAATGTCGATTGCTCTGGGTGCTGACCTCTTTGATTCTGCAGCCTATGCACTCTTTGCACGGGACGGTCGTCTTCTCGCTCCCTGGGGCACTGTTCGCATCGCTGAACTCGTGGACTGGCCAATGTTGATGCCGTGCGTGGCACACTACACGCCGGCAGATGTCCGAGCCATGCCTGCTCTTGAACAAGAGAACCTCCTCGCACACTACAACTTGGAAATGACCTTGGCCGAACTCGCACGCTGCAAACAAGCCGTCCGTGATGGAAACATTTGGCAACTGGCTGAACAACGAAGCCATCAACATCCAGCCCTAAGGGAAGCATTCCTCTGGCTCACGACACCTCCTGCAATGCAGCGAGGCATACGCCCTGATTTGTTCTACACGGACCGAGATGCTGCGCGGGACACGAACGGAGATCAAGGGATGTGGGAAGATGCTTGGGATTGGGTCGTATGGAGTCAGCAAACACCACGAAGTGGTGGTGTATTGTGGGGAGGAGACGACACCTTTGTGCGCCCTCATACCCAGAAAGCACGACGCTTGTTACACAACCGTTGGCAACCAATTGAAGCCCGTCGCAAGGCCGTTATTTTCCACGGCATTCGTGGACCGTTTCGTGAACGGCTCTCTGAAGTTCTCGTTTGGCTCAAACATCATTTGAGTGACGTGCAGGTTTTGATCTTGACACCTGTTGGACTCGTGCCAATTTCTCTCGAGGATTTGAACCCCTTCGCCCATATTGATGCGCCCTCTTGGGTGCTCCAACATCGCCCGGAAGGGCTCTGGATTCAGCGAGAACTGGAACGTTTGGGCCTTCACGAATGCACCTTTGCGACTGTCAATGTCGCCAGCGACGGGATGAAATTACGATTGGAAGAAGCACTTGAACAACTTGAAATCGGCAATCACGACGTCCACGCCAGCGTTGACCGAGAGGATGTTGAAACTGCTCGTCACCAATTGCGTATCGACCAAGCTGTTGACAAACAAATGGTGCTTCTGAACTTGAACCGAACACAAGCAGAACGTCTGATTGAAGGTTGCAGTTTTGTAGTGAACCGCGAGGGGCGTGTCAAAAATGTCAACGGTCGTGAAGGCCTGCATCTCCTTAGCCCGCGCTTGAGGGACGGCGGAATCTCGCTCACGAATCATGGCGCTCAACGTATTCTTGATGTGCGAACTGAGCCGTTGCCTACCTCGCTACCCGACACTGCCTGGTGGGGAAGTGCTGGCAAAGGGCCTGCCGTTGTGGTTGTGAGTGCTGACGCAGAACCTTTTGTTCGCAAAGGCCGTAATGTATTCCATGGATTTGTCGCAGCGTGTGACGGATGGCTTGCACCTGGTGAAGCCTGTCTTATCACGGATGAAAAGGGTGCACTTCTTGGACATGGGCTCGCACAATGTACTGCAACAGAGATGGCTGTATTCACAAAAGGCATCGCTGTAAAAACCCGAGGTGGGGTTGCTTCTCCGAAGAAAGAATAACCCCGCCACCGCTCAAGCGACAAAAGCCTTCATGGGTCGTCGGATATCCCCTGTGCTTGTGGTGCCTATGGAGAATGACCTCATCATTCAAACCAAGGCGTTGACCAAGTCCTATGGGCCCCATATGGCACTTGAGGATTTGAACCTCAGCATCCCTCGAGGAGCAACCGGTTTATTGGGCCAAAACGGCGCAGGGAAGTCCACCTTCCTGAAAACCATCCTCGGACTCATTCAGGCAACTTCTGGAGAGGGTACGGTCCTCGGCTACGATATCAAAACTCAAGGTGTTGAAATCCGTCAGCGTATCGGCTACATGCCGGAATATGATGCTCTCAATCCCGGCATGGACGCCATTCATCAGGTGAGATATTCTGGTGAATTACTTGGCATGAATCCTGTTGTTGCGATGAGTCGGGCCCACGAAGCTTTGCAATTTGTGGGCATAGGCGAACAACGATATCGTGACATTGGGAGTTTTTCCACCGGAATGAAACAAGCGACGAAGTTGGCGTGTGCGATTATTCACGACCCTGCCTTGGTGATTGCAGATGAACCTTCGAACGGTTTGGACATGAAAACAAGAGAATTCATGATTTCAACGCTCAACACCATGGTCAACGACGGTCAGCGTTCAGTGTTGATGGCAAGTCACCTCATGGACGATGTTGAGCGCGTGTGTGAAAACATCGTATTACTCCACAAAGGAAGGCTTGCTGCTCAGGGGAAAATTGAGGATCTCAAGGCGATTGACAGGGAAATCGAAATCCATGTATGGGGCGGCGCTACCCCTCTCGAGCAACGCATGAAAGACAGCGGACTCACCGTACGGCGTGAGGGTCGCGTCATGCGAATCGCCCACACCCAGGAAGATACCACACGCCTCATCCTTCAAGCAGCCAGCGAAGTGGGAGCGCAGATTCGACAGATGCATGAGTACGAAGCATCACTCGAGGACCTCTTCCTTACCATCATGGACAATCTTGGCTATACGGTCAAATCAAGCGAAGACTTGCTGCGTGGCAAGAGTGAGGCTCGTCGTGTTGATGCACCTGAATCCTTGGGAGGGAGTGGAGCGTGAGTGATTCAAAGGAACTTACCCCCGAGGCACCGGTGACTGGGAAGGCGCGAATGGACGTTGCATGGGGTGCAAATACTGGGGACGAAACCAACGCCTCAACGAATGTGGCTTCAACCGCTCAAAGCGGAGAAATTTTTGAGCAAGAATATACCCAATGGAACGGCATACTCAATCCACGCTGGATGCGAAACTGGGCCATCCTCCGCCATCACCTTCTCGGCATCTTCAAGAAAGGACATCGGCCGTGGTCGATGCCAACACGGATTTTTATTTTGATCGCATTCTTGGCTTCGCTTGGCGATGCTGCTATGACGCTTCTTGCGAGTTTGATCGGCAGCGCAGAGGTCCATTCATGGTTCGGAGTCAATCGAGATAATCTCTACGCACACGTTCTCGGGTTTTTCCCTCGTAACGTCCTCTGGTATCCCATTGTGGCAGCACTCCTGGTAGGTGGAGTCATCTCAGAAGACCGCCACCACGGCACTTCTGCACTTTATTTCTCAAGGCCAGTATCGAGGTTTGACTACATCGGAATGAAGTATCTCTCCGTCGTATTGATACAATCCTTCGTCGTATTGTTGACCTACCTCATCTATTTCCTTGCAGAGATCTTGGCCTTCGGGCGAGGTTGGTCATGGATGATTGATGTCTTCCCGATGTTCCTTGCAGGACTCATTGCTGGAATGATTCTCATCGTCACCTATACCAGCCTAGGCCTAAGCTTGTCGAGTGTTTCACGTGGTCGATTTTTCCCAGGCATTGGCCTGCTCGCCATCGTTTTTGGCACCAAGACGCTCGCTAGTATCGTCAAGAATTTATTCGAAAGAGAGATTCTGTACCTCCTCTCGCCATACGACTGTGTCGCCCATGTGGGCCAAGCCATCATTGGCACTCAGCCCACATACGACCAATATCCGTGGACCTATTCCTTGGTGTCGCTTGTGGCCATGAACGCTGCTGCATTGTACATTTTAGCGACCCGCGTTTCTTCAATGGAGGTGACGCGTGAATGATGCCAGACCTTTCACAACAAGGTGCTTCACCCCAAATCGCCCCGCCGTCCAATCCACAGGCACCCGTCGTGTATTTTCAGGGAGTTTCCAAAACATACGGCCGAATTCATGCGTTGAGCAATATCACGCTGGGCCTTTCAGGCGGCGTCACCGGTATCTTGGGAATGAATGGCGCAGGCAAGTCGACGCTGTTCAAACTCCTCATGGGCAAATTACGCCCTTCTTCTGGCGAAGTCAAACTCTTTGGAGTCAATCCGTGGAAGAACCCAGCCCCCTATGCACGCGTTGGTTTCGTACCTGAACATGAAAAAATGCATGATTGGATGACCGCTTTGGACTTCGTAAGCACCTTTGCCCGCCTCCACGGCATGACACGAGATGAAGCAAAGGAAGAAGCACTGCGGGTCTTGGACTTCGTTGGTCTTGCCGAAGTTGCCAACAAGGAAATCGGACGCTTTTCAAAAGGAATGCGACAACGAACCAAAATCGCTCACGCCTTGGTCAACGACCCTGATTTGATCATCCTCGATGAACCCCTCCAAGGGTGTGACCCTTTGGCGAGGACCACCATCATGAACGTCATACGAGAGTTGGGGAAGATGGGACGAACCGTCCTGGTAAGCAGCCACATTTTGAGTGAGATTGAACGCATTACGGAGCAAATCATCATCCTTCATCATGGTAAGTTGGTGGCTTTGGGCAATCTCCATGCGATACGCGAACGTCTGGATCAAATCCCTCACACCATTCGTCTGGTCGGTACAGACGCCCGAGCCCTCGCCAAGGACATTCTGACCCACCCTGCGGTGTATGGATTGAGTTTCCCAAACGAAAACGAATTGCTCATCCAAACCTATCACTTCGGAGAATTACATGCAGAATTGCCGGGTCTCATTGTCAACAACGGTCACGATGTCTCGGAAATTGACAATCCTGATGATGATTTGGAATCCCTGTTGAATTACCTCACCGGAGGGAGTTCATGAGCCGAGATTCTTCGTCATCCAGCCTTTGGAAAGGCGTGGATAGAAAAGCGATGGCTGTCGCTGAGTTTACCCTCAAACAACAACGCAAACGGCTTTCAACATGGGTTGTCTTTGGTGTTGGTTTTGCAGCCATGGCCATCTTGACCATGTTTTACATCGACGGCATGGTGCGTGATTATGATGCGATTGATAATGACGGAGATTCCATTGACACCGATGGTGACGGTTACCCCAACGGCCAAGAAATCGTATACGGCACAGACATCTACAACGAAAATTCACACCCGGGATTGCTCAACCCTTCCATCGAGCCCGATGACCCCAGTTTGTGGATTGATGAAGATGACATCGATTGGGACGCATTTGTAGCGGGGAGTCATGGCTATGATGACGATGGTGACTGCAGAACCGATGCTCGAACAGCCTCACAAAAAGATAGCAACAACAACGGCATTCCTTGTGATGTACGTATGGTCACTGCCTTGTATGGTGACGGGATTGCCATTGAGGGTGATACCAACGTTGACGAAGACCCTGACGATGCAGCATATGGGCGAGAAGCCATTCACCGCGCTTCCATCTTGGCCTTGGGCAAATTCGGATTCGTCTTCTTGATCGGGATTTTTGTTCCACTCTTCATGGCGACAGGATTAATTCGCAACGAAATGACCTCTGGGACCATGCATTTCATGCTCGCAAAACCGATTGCTCGTACCGAAGTCTTCCTCTACCGAATGCTTGGTTTCCTCGCTCTCGCTTGGCCTTATGTCACCGTTCTGATTCTCCTCGAAGTGATCGTGTTCGGATTGGCAGGCCCAAGTGAAGGGTTCTTCCGCCTGCAAGACCTTGGCGTATGGTTATCCATATGGTTGGCCGCCTTGTTAGCAATACTCGTCTACGGCATGCTGTTTTGCATGCTTGGCGTGATGTGGAAACACGGCATCATCCTCGCACTTCCTTTTGCTGCATGGGAATTGGGCATGATTCTCACAACACTCGGCGCACCTGATGCCTCCATTCTCAGATTTTCAGTCATCGGTTGGGCGATGAACATCGTTGATGCTGGAGCCGCACTCACGTGGGCGGATACGCAACTGATGATCGAAATCGGCATGTGGTTTGACAACGGGAGCAGTGAATCTCTTGTAGGTGCAGAAGCCTTGCAAATCTTTGCCTCAAGTCCAGGTCTTGGTTTGGGAGCGCTGGCTACCATCGTCGTGTCAGTCATTGTCCTCCTGTTCCAAGCAGCCTCGTGCTGGTTCCTCGGTGGGATCTTGTTCAAATCCAAAGAAATTGAGTGAGTTGAATTCATGACACAACCAATCATACCTCCAGCCTTCGCCGGGGATTTCTCCACGATGTGGAAACTTGCCATACGCCCGCCTTTGTGGCATATGACGTGGGATTGGTGGTGGTGGCTCGTCATGCTCGACGATGACGAGGAACGCCCATGGGGTCAACAGCTCATGGTATTGTGGTCAACCAAAGATAACGACCGTGTTGAAGTCAGCGGAACACCGTGGCTACCACGTGGACGGCCCGGTGTTGATGATGATAAAGCCATGATTCTCGACGGCATGGTGTGTGCCTGGTGGTTTGACGGAAGGACCATGCACGAGCCCTACATCAAGAGAAAGAGCAACATGATCGTCATGGACGACCTCCACCCCCAGTGGCCAAGCAAAGGAAAGGGGAAGGGTGGAGGGGCAGTTGCACCGTTGCTTGATGATGACCTTTCCATGGGCTTGGCCAGCGATTTGTCACATTTTTGGCTCAATCTGAAAGGTGATGAAGAAGCCGTGAAGGGTGGGGCACCTCAGCATATGCAGCTTGAGTTGACCCCTTGGAACCCAGCCATGTCAATCGCTCGACCATCCAATGCGACCTATGCAGCCAATATGGGCTATGACATTCTACGTGTCCACGGGACGAAAGTGAAGGGAGTTATTGATGAAAAAGAAGTCACAGGAACTGCTTATTTTCAGAAAGTATGTGTTCAAGCCCCTTCGCCACCTTGGTACTGGGGAGTACTCCATTTCGAAGATGGCTCCTACATGGATTGGTTCTTACCGCACCTCTCACCAACCATGACCTCACGAAACCCACGACCGTGGAAGCGACGCGACATACAACATATTGCCCTCTCGCAAGGGGGATTATTCCATGATGCAAGACATCAGCGAACTGAAAAGTTTGCACGCGTGACTGTCACCAAAGAGACATCATCACGTCGAGAAGGACAACACGGGCAAACTCCTGGGGCTCCCCTTCCAAGATTCAACCTGCACATGTGGAATGGAAGAACCAGCATCAAACTGGTCGTTGAAGCAGTGGAACGAGCACACTGGCATTTCGATCAACCAACGCGTGGCGGTCTCTGGTCGCACCTGACGTACAATGAATATCCATTGGAAGTCATGCGCCTCGAAATCAAGGACGAACACGGTCTACGGACTCGATCAGATTACGGGTGGGCTCGTGGGAATGCCGAGCATGCTTGGGGCATACTCCATTGAAAATACCCGATAAAACGGGGCAAGGTATTTGATTCATATCACCCACCACCCACCAAGAGGCCTCGTGATGTCCGAAGAAAACCAAGAAGAGGAAACCAAAGAAACCTTGACAGAAGAATCTGTTCAAGCCTCTCAAACTGAGTCGCTCAAGAAGAAATACCGCCTCATTACAGGTGAAAGCGTTTTGGAGAACGGTGAAGCAAAGCCCAGCACACTGGCATTCCTTGGCATGTATGTTCTCGGATTGATTGTCTTTGGCGTCCACTTCCTCTTTGGAAACGGAGTCAATGCATCGGATGATGCATCGA
Organism: Candidatus Poseidonia sp.; assembly: GCA_030829545.1. Taxonomy (GTDB): domain Archaea; phylum Thermoplasmatota; class Poseidoniia; order Poseidoniales; family Poseidoniaceae; genus Poseidonia. Next base: position 55,083 of record JAURAI010000010.1, read on the forward strand.
TGGCATTGCGAATCGTCAGCAGCCTGATTGCATTGACTGGAAGCGAATCAGTACCGATTGGCTTCGTGTTGGTCATGGGATTCATCACGTGGGCCAACCGAATGTTGAATGTCTCGACATCGGGCCGATGGGTCACGATTGCTCTTTTGGTAATCACCTTCATGCCCGTCATCATACAAATTGACGACATGCTGAGTTACATTCTAGGCATCTTCAGCGACGGAGACGTGGGAGATTTCATTCCCTTTGGCTATGATTACATCATCTTCGGGGCTATCTTTACGGGTGTCTTCTGGGGTGCTACGTGGAAATATCAACGCAGTTTCTCCTACGCAGTGACCACCAATGCAGTCATCTTCCAGCACAGTTTCTTACTCTCAAGGTCTCACCGAAGAATCCTCTTTGACCGCATCTCTGAAGTGATGGTCGAGCGAACCCCTATGGGTACCTTGCTGGGTTATGCTACGGTGACGATCATGACCGATTCCGGCGTGGGCTTGGTCGATGAAACCGTTGGCGTCAATGCGGGCGGAAAGATGCCAGGAGCGTCCGCTTCAGCCGATGACTCTACCGCAACCAAAGTTCGCAAAGGCTTCTTGCGTTCCTTCTTTGCATTCCTGACTTACCAGCGAACATCACGCCGTGTTGACCCCGACCCAAAACACTGCTTTTACAAGATTCGAAAGTGGGAAAGTACCAAACTTCTGTTGAACGAAATGCACAAGAAGCATTCCTCCTCCAACCTTCTCGAAGACCTCAAAGATGCCATCTCCACCGATGACAACTGAATGAGACGGGGAAGAATGCCCGTGGGAGGCTTGAAAAGCCCCATCCACCACGCCGTATTGGAGATGCATATCATGAGTGAAGAATTGCTTGCGACACCAATTGAATTGTTTAGAAACGGCGACCTTGATGGAGCCATGGCTGACCTTGATACCAAAATTGCCAGCAACGGTGATGTTGCTGAACTCCACCACATGTGGGCTGAGTTTGCAAACATGAAGAACATGGAGGCACAAGACGACGTGGTACCCGGTCGGAAGATCATGAATGCGTACAAGAAAGCCATGGAACTTGATGAAGAAAACATGGAATACATCGCAGACTTTGCGTCCTTTGCACTCGAATGCCGCCGCATTCCTGTTGCTGTCAAGGAATTCCAACGCTACGCACGTCGTTTGCAGTTGGAAGACATTCCCGTTGATGAAGTCCTCTTCACCGCCAGTCGGAATTTGGTTGATGCCATTGAAGTCATGGACCCGAGCCGACAAAACCCAATGATTCAGCCTTGGTTGAAGCAAGCCCTTGAATGGGCAGTTGGTGCTCTCGGTTACACTTCCGAAGAAGCCATTGCAACCTTGAATTCTGATGAATAAGGAGAGGAGAGGGTGGCCAACACCGTTCGTCTCTTCTTTCGAATCGGCTACCTTGGGGATGAGTTTCACGGAAGTCAAATTCAGCCCGATGTGAAAACTGTTCAAGGAGAACTCATCCGAGTGTTTCGTTCGTTGAAATGGTTATCGAAGGAAGATGGAGAACACTATTTGGTGCTCTCAAGCCGAACGGACGCTGGCGTTCACGTTCGTATCAACGGAGGCATTGTTGACATGGACGCTGAATTGTGGGCAGTTCTGACACCTCGTAAAATCATCAGAGCCGTCGACGACCGCTTAAATCCAAACATCGCCTTTCTCACCGTTGAAGAAGTTGACAAAGACTACAACCCCAGATTGGCGCTTCACCGAGTTTACAGATACCGCCTGGAGGGAATGGAATTTTGGTATGAACCCGACCACGAGCAATTTGAATCATGGTTGAACCTCTTCGTCGGAACCTATGATGCACGGAACTTCGCCCGTCTTGAGGAGGGAAAAAACCCAATACGCACCATCCTTCGTGCAACCCCTTGGATTGAAGATGGACGATTGGTAGGTTTTGAAATCATTGGAGAAGCCTTCCTTTGGAATCAGGTGAGAAGAGTCGCTAATGCCTTGTTCCAATTGTCAACCGGAGAATTAACTGCTGGACAGATTCAATCTGCTATCGAGAATCCCCACACACCCGTTGATTTTGGTGTTGCACCCTCCCAATGGCTCGTCCTCTGGGGTGTAGAGTGGGCCGACTTCCCGCTTTCCGAAAGTACCCATTCGACCTTGTTTTCACCACCTCCACAAGGTCGGTCTGCGGAACGAACGAAAATGGGTCGTTGGCAGCAGGCTGCACAGCATGAAATGAAAACCATGCTCTACAATGAATGGGCCGAGATTGGTACCTTGGATGACGCATACCACGACAAATCAAAGTGAGAGTGTGACCAAGTCGCCATCAGTGAGATCAAAATGCTCCCTCAAAAAGGCGGTTGAGATCACTTCAATGACATCCACATGGCGAGTCAAATCAGGAATAAGGAGGGCGCATTCAATCGATTCGCCCTCGAAAGTAATTCGTCCTTTGAAGGCGGACGCACCGCCGAAAGAGACCCCATCTCGTAGAAAGCCCCTGATGCGAATAAGAGGATAATCACTCACATCATGGCCCTTGGCTGTGTTGCGTGCGGTTTCAGGCGCATCCAATGTATCAATGCCTGCTTTTTGACGAAGAGCAATGTATTGACTCAACATTTCAGGTTCAATCGTGATGTTCAATGTACCCGGCCAAGCTTTCGTTCCAAGGACTGCTTGGAATTGGTCTTGGTAGTGTGGTTGTGCCATGAAGACATGGGCGCGGCCAAGGCCACTGCTTACCGCTCCGGAGAGTTCCATATCCATGGCGTGACAATCTTCCTTATTGAGGGTGCGTTCTCAACCAGTTCAATCATTGATAAGGACTCAACAGATTCTCTTGCCATGACCGAAGATGAACACGAAGACAACGAATCGAGCGGGGAACAAGAAACTGAAAACGAGGCCATGCCCTCTCCTACCGAGGAGGAGTTGTTTGGAAGTGACCTCGAAACATTTCTGATTGCATTGAATCGGTTCAGTCGCCTCGCTGATAAACTTGAATGGCCAGAAAATATGCCACTTGACAACGACATGAACATCATGTTCCGAGCCTTCAAAACATACTGGCGTCAGCGTATTCGCCAACGAAAAGCGACCGAGCAATACGAACTCAGCAGGTTGCGCGATGATAACACGACGAATTCCCCACCCAGTGACCATGACTTCAAGCGATTCTTCCGTTCACGTTTCCGATTCCATGTGGATGATGAAGATGAGGTTGAGGATGAACCCGTCTTCATCGACCCTGGAGAACATCAACCGGATGAAAAACCAAGCAGTGATGCTGCTCAGCAACGAGAGAGTGAGTTCCGAGAGAAGTGGGAATAATCTCAGCGAATACCTGTGGCGAAGGCAAGGAATTCTACTGAAGCCTGCTTGCTCTTATCGGTTTTCGCAAAAGAAATGACGGAGGTTTCAATCCGAATGTTGATCAGCGATGTACATCCGAACTGCGCTGCTTGTTTCCTGAGGCGTAGCAAGGCCTCTCTTCGCCCGTAATCAAGGACGACATCATAGGAATGAAGGCGGCCTCCGAAGATGCTCTTTACCCACATAAAGAAGATCTGACCCATTGACGGGCCAACGCACAGACTGACATGGAGCAATGTGGAGTATTCTGCGCCAACTTGAGACATCTTATTTGATGTTGTAACGGATGCTTTATTGTCAAAGCCATAGGTGTTGACGATCACTTTCTCTTCCTCCCTGAGGGTTGACATGATGCTATCCTGGTACCAGCGTCCTAGAGCCCAAGAGGTGAATGGAAACACAAGTGAGACTGCGATTCCAATAATGGAATACACGAGAATGCTGACCAGTGCTGACATGGAGATGCCTCACTCGACGACGACCGCAGTTCCGTAGCAAAACAATTCAGAGGCACCAGCAGCAACGTTGGATGTTGCAAAACGTACGTTGACAATTCCATTTGCTCCACGTGCATGCGCATCCATCATCATGCGTTGAAGGGCTTCATTACGAGATTCATTTAGTAATTCCGTATAGGCTTTCAATTCACCACCGACGATGTTCTTGAGGCCAGCAAAAATATCCTTACCAATGTGTTTGGCTCGAACAGTGGAACCTGTCACAAGACCGAGAGAATTGACAACAGTCTTGCCGGGAATCGATTCTACATTTGACATGAGTAAGCTGATGACTTGTCCTTCCATGCCCGTTGATATTGAGGGGGCACATTTAATCCTAGCGCCTGGACAGTCATTGTAAAACCATCAGAGAATTGGCTGCTTCCTCAGCCATTCAAGGTCTGAAATGTAGAGTTGGCGTATGTCGTCAAGCCCGAGAACGAGCATCGCCAATCGCTCAAGACCCATGCCCCATGCGAGAACTGGTGAGGCGATTCCGAGTGGTTCGGTGACCTCTGGCCGGAAGATACCGGCGCCTCCCAATTCGAGCCATTTGCCACGCCATTTGACTTCGATTTCCAAACTCGGCTCAGTATACGGGAAATAGGCAGGACGAACCCTGACCTCAGGAAGGCCCATCTTAGCGTAGAAGGTTTTGAGTGTGGTCACAAGCATCTGCAAGTTGGCACCTTCCTCCATGATGATTCCCTCAATCTGGTGGAATTCTGGAAGATGGGTACGATCAATCGCTTCTTTGCGAAAAACTCGGTCCACCGAAAACACCCTACAAGCGTCAAGAGAATGCCGTGCGAGGTACTGAATGGTGTTAACGGTGGTGTGGGTGCGAAGCAGGGGGCGCTTGGAGACATCCGTTGAATACGAACCACCCCAACCAGACGACCCGGTTTCTCCACCGTGCTCGTGAATCTCTTTCCATAGATTCATGATGTCCTCATCAAGATCGATTGAAGCGGGTTGGTCAAGGTAAAAGGTATCCTGCATCTCTCTGGCAGGGTGGTCTTGTGGAATAAAGAGGGCGTCCATGTTCCACCCCGCTGACTGAACATAATCATCCACGAGTTCCGAGAAACCCATTTCAAGAAAGACGGAACGAATCCGCTCGATGAGCGCTTGCATCGGATGACTGCGTCCAGTACGAGGAGTGCTCGCATCAAGCGTGACGTCAAATGCCCTGAATTCTGCTTCTTTCCAAGCATCAGTTTGCAACAATTCAGGTGTGATTTCGCTGACGACCAAAGTCTCTTTCAGGGAATCTTGAGGGACACGACCACCTTCAGAGGTCATGGACCATGTTCGCTGAATTGAATCGACGATGGAGATGAGGTTCTTTCGTTGCTTGAAATGGTGAACCATTGACGAATCAACTTCATTGGCATCACAAGGAAGCGAGGCTAGAAACTCAGAACGCAACTTGAGTTCAGCATGGATTGCTGCCTCGTCTGTGAATTGGAAAACGCCTTGGTTGATGACAACACCAAGTTGCTTGAGAAGACCTACTCCCGGGCCTGCTTCATGGCGTTCAAAGTCGCCCTGCAACGCCTGCATGGAAGGACGTTCCTGTGCGAGAATCCAATCCCACAATCGTTGCTCAAGAAGTGTGTTTTCAACTGCCTTTTCACCTTCAGCATCAAGGCGAACCTCGCTGGACACCGTCTCGCTGACTTCTACAAATCCGTGATTCTCCAATCCGTGTCCTGCCCCCACTGCGACAGCTTGGTCCGTCCAATCACAGGCACGAAGCACTTCTTCGAGACTCCATGAGGACTTGGAGGGTTCACTCTGCATCTTGAGCAACATCCGCCGCTCAGGATTCAAGAGGTTGGGTGCATCCATGTACCCTCCAGCCTTGCACCCGCTTTGAAATCACCGTTAGCATTGAGCACGAAATGGCCGTTCATTCTTCTTCCCAAAGAAGGCGGTCACATTTGGAACATGTGTAGCGAGAAGGTTTGGCACCTTCCCGGATTTCGACATGGCCACAAGGCCCGCAGAGAATTGAAGATGAGATGGGTTCATCGAGCGTAACATCGACTCGAAACATGACACGCCCAGCATCAGGAAGCGGTTCACCGTCAGGCTGCCAGGCAGCGACGGCTTCAGGAGAGAGGCCAACTTGCCGACTCATACTCATCCCCGTGATGAAGAAAACAATACCGAACATGCCGATGGTGACTGCAATTGAACCAAGATTTGCTACCGAGAGGAATGCACCAAAAACGATGCATACAAATCCGGTGATGAGAAAATTTTCACGGCTCAGTCGTGACATCTAATCACCCTTGGGCCTTTGCGAGTGCTTCAGCAACCCGTTCAATGAATTCGGTTGGAATAGCACACAAACCAATGCGAACTCCACCCGAAAGGGGAACAAGATAGACGTGTTGGTCTGCACATGCATTTGCAACACCCTCAGGGTCATCACATTCATACCAAGCAAAAAATCCATCATGGCTCGGATTGACCTGAACGTGATTCTCATCACACGCCTGTAAGAAACGAGTGCGTCGAACATTGAGCAATTCAGCGAGCCGATCCCGTTCATGTGACCAAGCAACACCCCCTTCTTCGTGACTGTGCAATTCACTGAGGACGTATTGTGCTACACGGGGAGCGGCTGACCATGTTTGACGCCCGGTGACACCCATTACGTCCTTCAAGCGGGTGAGGCTGCTTTCGTCAGGATGAAGGCAAACCAAGGCTCCAGTCCTCATCCCGTAAATCGTGTGGGATTTGGAGAGTGATATTGCGAAGCAAATGAGGAGGTTTTCTGGCCAAGGCAAGCCATCGTCCAACGCCTCGGCGATCGTCTCAGCCCAGCCATGTGGTTCGTCAGCGTAGAGGTGGTACGCTGCATCAAGAAGAAGCGTATGCCCCACGTGTTCGTTGCGCACAGCAGATTCAACAAAGCTCGTGAGCAGAGCATGGCGGCTTTCAGCAGGCATGCTCAAGCCAGTGGGGTTGTGAGCAGGGTCGTTCAACCATGTCGTAACGGTGGTCTGTGTGCTTGCGAGGTGTTCAAGTTCACGTTCAAATGAAGGACGGTCAAAAAACGGAGTCGAGGGGTCTTCAATCTCTGGGAGCAGTGGATAGGTGGCGATGTTGAGGCCACAACCGGTGATAAAACCCGAATACGGCCCCCAATGTCTGTCACGAAGAAGGACTGCTTCGCCCCGCTCGGTAAAATTCGATGCAGCCAGGTAAAGCGCTCCAGAACCTCCTGGCGTAGCCGTGGCGATGGTACCCAAGCCCATTACTTCCAAGCGCCCACGTGAATCACCAAGGGCGAGAGAGATGGCCAAATCCAAAAAGTTAGGGAGTCCTTTGAGCGGAGCATAGGCTGAAAATTCAGCCGCTGGTGCTTCACGTAGGGCTTGGTCAACCACCTGATTAATGGCAAGGTCGCCCGAATCCTCGAGGAGCGCACCGATGGTCCCGTTCACTGCACGAGCACCAGCCGCTGCTGCTGATTGATAACGTGCCAACCAACTAAAGATGGTGTCATTGCCCGTTTTTTGTTGCCCGTGCGAGGCGAGGTAGTGCATTGCCTCCTCGGTGCGCATGAACCCTCCAACGGCCCAGTGTTCTTTGTTTTGCCCATCTTCATTTTTCCTCCTTATCATCCGCTTCATTCATCAAGGGGTGGCGCTACGCCACAACCGAGGCCAACGTAGCACAGTCTGGTAGTGCGTCTGATTTGTAATCAGACGGTCGGGGGTTCGAGTCCCTCCGTTGGCTCCAATCTACCGTATATTGGAAAAACACCCATTAATATAGTCAAGTTGTGACTTCTATCCATGCCCGAATGCAACATTGACGCACGTGGAAAGGCCGCACGACTCGCAGGTGGCATCGCCTCCATCCTCGCTGGGAGCATTTTTGCTCTTCTCTTGGTGACCAACACGGTATCCATCGGCTTTGGGTGGTATGCTGTTGCCGGCGCCTACCTCGGAGGCGCCTTTGCAATTTATGAAGCACGAGCAGGTTGGTGCGTGGTTCGGGCTTTGGGAATTAAAACTCCCATTTGAAGTCACCCCACATCAAAGCGAACGCTCAAGAGGCCCTCTGCATTGGCCTTTGTGTGGCTGCACAACGGCTTGATGGGCGAGCGTGCGCCAACGAAGTTGAACATGAACTCGGCTCTCGTATTGCGGCCTTGAAAGAAGGTGGAATAACGCCGCATCTTGCCGTGATCATTGTGGGAAA
>JAURAI010000016.1 GCA_030829545.1 Candidatus Poseidonia sp.
GCCAACAGGTTCCACTGGTCCATCGGGCTCTCCTGATACCGCAACCAAACTCAGCCTGGGCGGATGGGTCATCATCTTGCTTGGAGCAATTCTCTCGCTTCAAGGCGGAGCATGGGGCTTCGCCGTTGTGAGCATTGTCGTTGTCCTCGGAATCGGGGCTATTGTTCAGGCAGACCGTATGCGAGGCAGTATCAGCACTCCTAAATTAGTGGCCAGTGTAATCGTTGCCCTTCTCATTGCCACCACGCCTTATGCGGCAGTGACTTTCGTGCCGACGAATGCATCGATGGCAATCGGAGACATCGAATTGAATGAAGAAACAGACGAAATCTCTTTCAAGGTCAGAGGCACCATGTCATCAGTTGATGTTTCAATTGAGGCAGATGGTGTTGAAGTCTGGACGGATTCAGGCGATGTCAGCAACGACATGAAGAAGTTCAAGGTAAGTTTGGAGGACATCTTTTCCGGAAACGGTGAGGATTACGCAGGAAATGAAGTCGTGGAGTATGTGATTAAAGGACAATCTTCAAACAGCAAATCGAGCGAAATCAAGATTCCAACGAGATTCACAACCCGTGAAGCACAAGACGCTGGAGTTCGAATCGCTGAACTCCATGACAGCAACGATGCAGATGATTACGTGGGAATTACCATTGAAATTCTTGTGGGTCTCCTAAGCCCATCCGACACGGCCCTTGACGGCGGTGGCTTTTCTGCTGTTGGTCTGCGGCCGATGAACGCAGATTACACCGTCAATGTTCAGGTGACTGGGGATGATGATACGTGGAGCGAAAGTACCATTTCTGTTGATGGTGACATGGCTACATGGTCTCCACAATCAGGAGGTACCGGTAGTGCTAGTACAGCTGGCTGGTTTGGACTCACTGGTTCAGGTACGGATAACAGCGGTGTATTCTATCTTGATAAATCCCAATTTTATGATGAACCAAGATGCTATACAATCAAAGTTGACATCGTGAATACCCTCGGAGATCAAACGGTATTTTCTTCCGAATACAGTTGGAACATCGATCTGTCATCTCAAGAACGGGATGGTAATAACAACCCTACATCGCCAAAGGGTGATGGTGTAGGGACTACTTGCTAACGGGAACTTCAACAAAGGTAAACAAGCGCTCATTGATGCGCTTGTTGATAGAAACATGGTTGGACGGATTGAGTTCTTTCCCTGATCTTGAGTGGATTTCTCAGTCTTCGTCTTCGGGTTGCTGTTCATAGACTGACTCTGTAGATTCTTCCTCGGTCTCTTCAACCTCTGCCTGTGATGGTTCATCCTCTTCTGCCTCAGCACTATCATTCTTTTCTGGATGTACTTTCTGCTCATCCTCTCTTTGCGATTGGATTGGATGGGAGGAATACTCCTTTTCTTGTTGACGCCTTTGTGAGGCAATCCACAAAGCAAGAGCCAGGAATCCTGCAATCGCTACGGCCCAAATGATGAGGGGTGCATCCTCAGTTTCTTCTGCATAGGTCCAAACCACCGGGTCTGAAGCGGCACCATCAAGATTGGCAACTTCATTGGCCACCTCGTTGAGGGCTACGGGCAAGAAGGGTTTGCAGGTCAGGGTTTGTGAGCCGTCAGCGTAGACATACCACGTGACAGGGATATCCTTCACTTCACCTGCAGCAAGACTGGCAGTAATGGTCGATGGTGCGGTGTCAGCATCCTCCCCATCAACATAACATCTGAAATTGGCGGTTGCATCAGCGGTTCCACTGTTCTCAACCGTGATCATCAGTCCGATGCTCCTGTTGACCGTGGCCACGGTTGTTTCGGGACTGATTTCAGTAACGCTCACGAGCGGGAGGTCGACATTGATGATTCCAACCGATGTTGTTGGCGCATCGACCGTCGTTGAGAAGGTACCCCAATTACTGGTAATAGAGAGCGTAATCGTTGCGTCTTCTTGATGTTCAACACCGTCTCCATCCATCCACTCAACAATTCGCTTGTGTTCGTTGGTTGCTAGTCCCGGTACGAGGACAATGTTGCCATTTTCATCGGTGAGGTCGTTCCAATCACTCGCACTCCAGCCCATGTCGTAGATGTCAAGGCTACCGTTGGGGATGTTGGTCTGAAGGACACGCTCTGAGAGAAGGCGAATCCACGCATCGGTGGTGCCGCCAGTACCGACCGTGTTCGTGTAGGTGATGGAGGCCTGGTCGTGAAGAATAATGTCTTCATCCGTCCTTGAACCGGTGATGATCGAATTGATGACGCTGATGCTCGTTGCATCAGCAACATGGATTGGTGCGCTGCCCGTCAATTCAGTATCGGAAAAAGAACAGGCCATTGAACATGATAGATTGGCACCCTTTAATTCGCTGTTCAGTGCATCAAAATGTCCGTTGACGGTGAGGTCAAAACCAGATTGAAACCAATACAGTGGGGCATTATTGGCGATGATATCCGGTGCTTGGAGGGTTTCGACGTTTCCGCCTCCGTAAATGGCTTGAGCCTGAAGCAGGTAGGTCGGGGTGAAATAATACGCGTCAAAGGTCACCGTTAGGTTGGTTGCATCCAAAGGAGCGTCAAACTGAACGGTGTCGCTACCACGTGCATCAACGGTTGTGTTTCCCATGGTGATGTTGAACCAGCCAGTCTCACCGGTTGTGATTTCATGGTCAAAGAGGAGTTGAACAACGCCTGTCTCAGCAAGGTCGCCAAAATTCAGGTTAAGGTTCGCACTCATGCTATTGACCAACAGACCGGAATTGAGTTCTTCACTCATCAGGGAGCCGTTGTCCATCAAAAGTGTGGCACCTTCGTCCACGGTGATGCTTGACCCGGGTTGCATGATGATGTCTGACTGGATGGTCAATGTGGCCCCGTTGGTCACGGTGAGGTGCCCGTTCATGGTGGCGGCTTCCGTCCAAACTGCGTTGGCTTCAATGGTGGTACTTTCACCAGATTCAGGAGGGGCTGCTTGAGCCAAGGGAGCTGAAAGGAAAAGCAGGACGATGGCCAGTGTGAGCGTTGAGCGTGGTACTCGCATGGCCTTCTTAGGGGACAAAGGCGAATAAGGGTTCGTACACCGTGCTCACGGTGGTCCGAAGAGGAGACACGAAGCACTTATTCAATGCCGATAACCACCCCCAAATATGGAGCAAGCCGTTGTTGTGGTAGTTGGCAGCGGTGGACGTGAACACGCCCTTTGCCTCGCCCTCGCACAGTCTCCTCGAGTTGCATCCATTCATTGTGTTCCTGGAAATGCAGGGACGGCTCAACTCGCCACAAATCATCACCTTGAGGATACGAGTAATTCAGCCATGACCGACTTTTTTGAATCGCTTGGCGCCCATTTGGTGGTTGTCGGACCCGAGGCCCCTCTCTGCGGGGGTCTTGCTGATGTTTGCAGTGAGGTGGGGCTGCCGTGTTTTGGGCCGGTGGCAGCACTTGCACATCTTGAGGGTTCGAAATTGCATGCCAAGGAAACCATGACTGCAGCCGGTGTGCCTACAGCCGCCTACCAAACATTGGATTCAAATTCTGATATCGATGCTGCTCTCGACGCCTTTGCAAGCGACCCGTGGGTTGTCAAGCGGGACGTTCTCGCAGGAGGAAAGGGAGTCATTGTCACTCGAAATCGACAAGAGGCCTACGAATTCATACAGGAATCCATCAAAACTGATGGTTTCGTATTGCTTGAAGCCTTCCTCCCCGGTGAGGAGGCGAGCATGCTGGTCGTCATGGACGGCACTGGTTATTCTGCTCTTCCAGCAAGTCAAGATCACAAACGAGCCTACGATGGCGATGAAGGTCCCAACACGGGGGGAATGGGTGCATACTGTCCAGCTCCCGTCATTGATAACATGGTTCGTGAGCGTGTCATGAAACGAATTGTTGAACCCATGCACACCTATCTTTCCCAGCAACCAGTACCTTACCGAGGCGTTCTCTTTGTGGGTTTGATGATCGATGAACATCATGACCCCTACGTGGTTGAATTCAACGTACGATTCGGAGATCCAGAATGTCAAGTCACGTTGCCTTTGGTGACCAGCGACCTCTTTTCGATGCTCTATGCAGCAGCCACAGACGGCATGGCTGAACTTGATGTCACATTTAGCGACCAAGGCGCAGTCACCGTCGTTTTGGCATCGGAAGGTTATCCTCGTTCGCCTCTCAAAGGCCGAAGTATCGGCGGGTTGGACAAGGTCGTTGAATCCACGACCTACCGAAAAGCATGGGTCAATTTTGCAGGCGTCTCTGGTTCACAAAGCACCGGATTTATCGCCAGCGGTGGGCGTGTTTTATCGTGTACGGCCATGGGTGATAATTTGGCTGATACGCAAAAAGAAGCCTACAAACTCATCCAGCAACTGAGCCTTCAAGGCGGGCATTTCCGAACCGATATCGCACATCGGGCACTTCGGCGTTGATGATATAAAAGGCGGTAATTCCTGAAAAACCCTCTAAACGGAGTACTGAGGAGCGTTTGCAACTGCTTCTCAACCCGTCACCTTCAAGAGGGGTTCACAAGTGGGCAAAATGCTTCAGCCTTGAGGCTGGAGCATAAACAGAGGGAAACAATATGAATGAACAGATGGAAACGAAGGTAAATGAGCCCAGTTTCGCATTGGGGTGGCTATTCGCCCCCCTTGCAGTACTGCTGGCTTTTGCCACCACCAAGGTCGTAGGCATTGACTACGACCTCTCGTTGAACAACATGATGCCGATGCTCGTCGTCGCTGCCGCCAGTATGCTGGCCATCGTACCGCGCATGGTTCAAACTTCTCGTCCTGATCTTCCATCATCATCCATCTCCCTCGTGGTGTTGCTGGTTGCCTTCATCGGCGCCGAAGGTTTGTTCAACTTCACAGAAGTTGACGCCGTTGCAGCACTGATGTTCGCGTTGGTGTTGACCATCGGTTCCATGCTCGACCGTAGTGGTCGCCATGAATGGAACAGCGCACTCACCTTTTCTGCCATTGGTTTTTGGCTTGGCATTGCTGCCGCAGCCAGTGCCATGGGTGACTTGCCAAGCACCTTTGAGCGTGAATCTGGGCAGTTGGTTTCCACCATGAACCTCGAACGCCAAGCAACCCTGTACGTATTCTTTGCCTACTGGACGATGGCGACCGCTGCCGGTCTCTTGGCTGGTGTGATGTCACGTGGTGTTTTGCACCCTGCAGGTCATGACGGATGGTTTTCCTTCATGGGCTATCACGACGGATTCAACCGAAAGGCTTTGCCGCTCATGGTTGCTCTTGGCGTTTGGGTTCTCGCCTTTGCTGGCTCGCTTTGGCACTTCAACTCGGTGGGCGTGGTCGACCAACTCGGTATTACAGATGAGGCAGGTTATCACGGCTACTACGGCTATTGGTCTGCCTTCTTCACCGGTGTCATCGCCTTGATCATCGCCGGCATGGTTGCTGAACGCTGGTTCACCCGCGCCATGCTTACGGGTTCAATGTGGGGACTTTACCTCGTCTCTTCTTGGTTTGAGTCCGGAATCTGGTACGCAGAGGAACTTGACGGTTCTTGGGGTGCCTTGATTTGGTTGGGTATCACCTTCTTCATTGGCGTAGCAATCTATTCCATCGCAAATCACGAAAAGTACGGTGGCTGGGCCAACCGTGGCGAGCACGAGCCCTCCCAAGCCCGCTTATTCATGCGTTCTCACGGCGCTGTAATGATGGTAGCACTTGCCTTCATCATCGGTCTTACCGTTCGTATTCAATGGTATGCTGTCCCTTCCATGAACGCCTTTGGTACCGGCCAATGGGACATGACCGGTGGTTCTGACCCGTGGTACATGAAGCGAGTCGTTGACTACATCCTTGGAACCAATGCTCATCTCGTCTACGATGCAGACCGTTTCTATCCAATTGGTGGCATTAATCCTCGTCCGCCTTTGTTTTCATGGTCGATGGCTGTTGGTGCCATGCTGCTCAAACCCTTCATCGCTAATCCTGATGATGCAGTTTGGTTCAGCATGCTCGGTCTTCCTGCAGTTTACGGTGCCCTGACAGTCTTCCCAATTGCCGCCATTGCAAAGGATCACTTCGGCAAGGGTGCAGCTGTTCTCGCAGCATGGCTTGTGGCCTTCATGCCCGCTCACGTCACGCACTCCACCTGGGCGTTGGCAGACCACGACTCCTTCGTGATGCTCTTCATCTGTGTTGGATTCATGTACTGGCTGCGGGCCGTGAAATACGCTGGCTCTGCGCGAATTACTCGTACAACGACAGCACATCCAATGTCCTTTGCTCGAGCGTTCAGAGATGTAGCCGTGCATCGTCAAGCAGCGATGGCCAATGCAATACTCGCTGGTGTTGCCTTCGGTATCGTCGCACTTGGTTGGAAAGGATTCGTCGTTGGACCTTCGATTCTCTTCCTGGCCTACGCACTCCAAGTAGCCCTCAACATGTTCCGTCGAAGAGATTCAACCACGCTCAGCGTGATGTTCCTCACCATGATGACTGTAACCTTCATGATGGCACTGCCCTTCTACGGACACCCACAGTTTGACCTCATCTTTGACGGCACTGGCCTGCAACCCTTCCTGTTCATCTTCGTCTTCACCTTGGCGATTGCCTTCGTGACGACCGGTTTCCGAGACAAGCCTTGGTTGCTTGTTTTGGGAACTCTCGCAGGATTGGCAACGGTCTTCTTTGTGATTTTGTATATCCTGAAAGCGTTGGAATTTTCCAATGCATGGGATGTTTTGTTCACGGGAAGTGGCTACTTCACGAAGACGAAGATTTTCGGAACGGTTGCTGAGGCAAACGCCCCCAACCGTGCCCAACTCTTCGCCTCCTTCGGCCCCATCACCTTCCTGCTTGCGCTCATCATGGGCGGTGGACTGCTTTGGAAAGGACTGCGCCATCGACAAGCCACATCGCTGGTGTTTGGTGTCTGGGTCTTTGCGGCTACCTTCATGGCTTGGAATGCTGCTCGTTTCATGTTCAATGCCACCCCAATCATGGCAATTCTCGGTGCCGCTGGTATCCTTGCATTCTGGCAATGGGCAGGATGGAGCGGATTGGTCCGTTCATGGAAGAAATTCGGAATACGCACACCTGCAGACCGAATTACTGCTGCACGCAAGGCCGTTTGGCGCACGCCACAATTTTCAGCGGTGTTCCTCGTGATGGTCATGATCTTCGGTCAGCAGGCCACCTACGGATTGGATTCTGCCATCCCAAGTACCTCCAATCAAGAAGCTGAGATTGACGAACGCATCCACAACATCGTTCCGGATATTCTTCGCTTTGACGGCTTGGGCTTCTCAATCCTCGACAGCAGTAACTACGATGGTCGAGAATACCTCGGTAGTTTTGGTTCATCCTTCAACGATAACGGCTGGAATTCAGCCTATGCGTGGCTGGCCGATCAAGATACAAACATGACCTACTCACAGCGCCCCGCTTTCGTTTCATGGTGGGATTATGGTTTCCAGGCGATGAATACTGGTCAACACCCCTCTGTCTCTGACAACTTCCAGTCTGGAATTCCAGCCACCGGTAACATGCTCCTCGCACGCAGTCAAGAAGACTTGACTGCAATGTTCATTTGGCAATTGGCAGAAGGTGACCGAGCCTACGCTACGGATGACGGGTTTACAGAATTCACACCCAAATTTGAGCGAATTGTAAAGGGATACCTCACCGATGCTCAATGGAATGATTTCGAATACATGCAAACGAATTATGATGAAAGCATGCTTGAATTCATTGAAGACCGCTCCTTCAAGGTCATCAAGACCAACAGGAACGTCGTGATGGCAGAAGGGTATCCATCAACTGCCGGTATTTTTGACACCGATAGCAACACCTACCGCATCTACAAAGACGGTGTTCCAATTCCGTGCACCGTTGAAGTTTCAACGACCTGTTTGGGTGACGAATGGACTTCACAAGACCAAGCAAACATCACCTTTGGTAACAACATCCGGACGGGTGAAGATACTGTGAACGGCCGTACCCACGTGATCTTTGGAGATTATTGGTATACCGAAGACCTTGTTGAAGAGTACCTTTCAGTCTCGACATCAATTCATCGAAAGAATGCACGTTTGGCAATGGCCACACAATTGCTGACCGATGCATTTGAGGCAAACGCCGATGCTACGATTCATGACCTTTACGCCGACCTCATCAACCTTGAAGGCCACTACACTGTCCAAGATTTCAACGGTCTACCTGGCAAAACTATTGACCGTGACCACGAAATCCGTTACTTCGCCATTGATGACCGACTTTACCCCCGGGCTGGCCGCTACACGGCCGATGCGAACTACAACCGCGGACAACCAATGGGTATTTTTGGCGCACCAACCATCCTCTCTGGACAAGATGTATCCACTTACATGGATGAAGTCTACGAGACAACACGTGGAGAATTCCAAGATGAAATGACCCGAGAAGAAGTGGACGAAGCCATGCAAAAGGACTTCCTGAACCAGCAATCTGGCGCAGATATTGACCCACTCTTGGTCGACGACGTTCGTGTTGACCACAATCCCGCCTTCTTTGACACCATGGTGGCACGAACCTATGTTGGCTACGGTGCATCGACACTCGGTGTATCGACCACTTCAGCAAACCCGCAACCTGCTCAGCACTTTGGGCAATCAGGTTCACCCGGCAGTATCTTGAACCAAGCTCTCCCCTTGCCCGGTGCCATGATGAACAATTTCGTCATCGCAAATTGGTACAGCGAGGATGCAAATGTTTCAATCCAACAGACCAACACGCTTGTGAAGATTTTGAAGTACTACCCCGGCGCAGAAATGAGCGGTCAAGTGACCATGAGCGACAACGGTGAGGGCTTGCCTGGTGTTCGTTTGTTGATTGAACGTGACGCCTTCTCTGGAGAAGGTCCAGAAGACCTTGACGAAGATACTTATTGGGTCCCAATCGGCTTCGTTGATGCAGATGATGATGGTAAATACAGCTTCATTGTCCCTGCAGGACGTATTCGAGTCACTGCCTTCGCCGGTGATTACGACCCAGTAGCAACCCGTGACCAAATCCGTGACGGCTCTTACGCAGACCGTTTGGGCGATATCTTGACCGATACCAACGAGAACCGTGAGATCAACCAAATCACAGCGCTTTTGGGCAATGTTGCAAACATGACTTGGCTCGGTGAAACTCAGTTGAATGTCACTGGTGACCAAGCCGACCGTATCTCAGACATCACAGAGCCGGTGAACCTTGCAATCCAAAGCAGCGGTGTTTCCGGAACAGTCGTATGGAGCGGAGATGAATCCTTTGCAGGCGACCCTATTTCGGAAACCACCTTCATCCTTCGAAACATCTGGTCCATGACTGACAATTACACCGTCCAAACAACAAGCGGTAGTTTCACCAGCGATGAATCACGAATTCTTCAGGGAACTGGTGAAGCAACCTTTGCCGAAAACGGTACCTTTGACAGCGAAGGTATTGCCATCGCTCGGAACTTCATCGGAACATTTACTCGAGACATCGGTAACGATCGCACCTTCTTTGCCAACGGCACATGGGACGGTTACGGAACCATTGAAGCATCTTGGACCGAATCCGACGATATCGTGAGCTGTGAATTTGACAACGATTCACTTCCGACCATGCCAGCTAACGAAACCTTCTGTTTGGTTGACGATACAGGCGATTTGCCAATCTACAGGTTAGAGGGCGAAGTCAACGCTAGTGGTACCTTCACCTCAGAAGGAACCAGTGTACTTACTCGTACCTATGGTGATTATGAAACAGGCCAAGGAGAAACCATTGAAGGAGCAGGTTCCTTTGCAGGTATTGGTACATTCAATGGAACTGGTCTCTTTGTCGGTATCGGGTCCTTCTCGGGCCCAATGGTCGAACCGGGTTCATTCTACAAGACGGGCTTGCTTCCGGGAACCTACAACATGATTGCACAACTTGACAACGGAAAGGAAGTTCTTCTCCCAGACCCAGTTGAAATTGGTATCGAAGCAACATATGACTTGAGCATGAACATGCCTGCTGCCGTCTTTGAAGACGTTCTCAAGGACATGCATGACGAAGTTTTGGCCAACCAAACGATTGAATTGATTGACGCCGACCTCGGTGAAGAGTACAAAGTTCTCATTACAACCGATGAAAACGGATCATTCAGTTACGGACCGATCGCGAAGGGCCAATACTACTACCGTGTTGACGTTGACCAAGATGGATGGTACGACATGAACGCATCAGCACTCGTGGGCGATGATATTACCAACATTACGATTTTGTTCAATGTCCCAGATACTGCTGATTTGACGCTTAACTTGGTTTCACCAGTTGACCCCTTGACCCAAGAACCGATCTTTGACGTGACAAATCGTACCATCACCTTCGACAACACAGCCGGACTCCTCGATCCAATCAACGTTACATCCGACGAAAACGGTGAGATTTACGTGGAATTGTTTTACGGTGAGTGGGACATTCGAGACGATGTCAATCCAGACTTTGTTCTGTTTGACCAAATCAACCTCGATGTAGGTGATGATGAGGTACAGCGAGAAGTTACCTATGCCAAGGCTGCATACGTGAACGGTACGATACGAAACCACCAAGTCTTGGAGGGCTACGCTACATGGGAAGAAACCGAACCAGACCGATTCAACACGTCTGAACCGACTACTGCATTGACGATTGACTTCCGTGCAGGTAACCTTGAATTCTCAGCAGTCACCGATTCGAGTGGACAATTCTCGGTTCGTGTTCCTTCCGGATTTGACTACCACATGACTTCACAACGGGCATTTGAACCCATTGGATACGGTCAGTTATTGACCGTTGAATCAGGTAATGACATCGACATGGGCATTATCTACGCAACCACCTTGGTGACAGTGCCTGGTGTGGTCTACCTCTACGACAACACGTCCCGCTGGGATAATTCCCTTCCACGTTGGGAAGCCCCGGTCGTGATGGCAGTCAATGAAGACGGACTCGAATGGAGAACTGATGCAACCGACAACGGCGAATTCGTGTTTGCCTTGCCATCGGGAACATGGGACCTCAGCATGGAAGATGAGTTGCTCAATGCAACCAGTGTGACAGGTATTGATGCAAACTTCTCTGCGACTTCAGAACTCTCGCAGCAGGAACTCTTTGTTCATCCAGATGCAATTGAATTGACCATGAATGTCTTCCTTAATTCTGACGAAGATGGTACCTTTGCCAATGGAACAAAGGTGACGCCTGATTTCCACATGCGTCCAATGGATCAAAACCGCGAATCAATCTACTTCACCTCAGAAGACTACACTGAAGATGGAATCATCACCGTTTCTCTGATTCCTGGTGGTTATGATTTGCTCTTCAACCGCACAACTGCTGATTCTGAGAACGCAACCGATTACGATTTGATTGGCGAGATTTTCTTTGATGCGATTCAGGTTGGATTGGAAGCCTTTGATGAACCGTTCGAAGTCCCATTGCGTAACACCTACCTCGTCAATGGTACCCTTTCGAATGTTTCAGGAGACGGTATTGCCAATGAATTCCTGCTTTACAACGAAGCAGACGAACAATGGTTCAATGTTGGGTCTGACGAAAACGGTAGTTTCGCAGCCTATGTGCCTGCAGGTGAATGGTTGATTATTGTCGCACCCTTCACTCAAGACAACGCTACAGAAACCCTGCGTCAGCCCTTGACCGTTGATGCTACCTCCGACCGTCTCGACCTTGACCTGCAAACCAATGAAAGCGTGCATGTCACTTTGCAACTGAAGGAATTGCTCACTGAGTCACTCCTTTCAGACATGAGTGTCACGGCAGTGAGCCATGACGGGTACGGCAACATTACCTTTGAGAGAACCGATCAAAACGGAAATTCTTCTGAAATGATGATGCCTGGAAGTTGGAGCCTTTACTTGAACCGCACCGTTGGAACAAAAATGTGGTTCATGGACACAAGCGATCAACCATTCACGACCGATGATGCTGACAACAATACGTTGATTCTCGATGTGAATTACGCTGCCTTGGAAGTTGAAATCGGAGGGAAGATTTACTGGGACCTTGACAACAACAGTCTACCAAGCATGGGCGAAGGCATACCCGAGATGAACGTCACCGTACAAGGTGACAATAACTCCGCTTACTCCACCGTTGTTCAAAGCGATGGGGAAGGAGTATGGCGTACCTTTGTGCCAATTCGAGATGTCTACAACGTATCGGTTACAAAGGACGGGTTTGAGACCGTTTACTACGAAACTGACAATACGTCTGGATACATGGTTCTCGACAGCCCTGACTCAAAGGACATCGAAGTTTCAGCTGGCTCAGTCCAGGTGACTGGAACCGTGACCGACCAAGTCGATGCTTCTCGTCTTGTCGGCGCATCGATTGTGCTCTATCCTGCTACAGGTATCGAGAGGGATGTCATTGAACTCACTGGAACCGTGGTGGATGATGTGCTTGAATGGAATGCAGAAATCCAACCAGGCGAATGGATCGTAGTTGTTACAGATGCAAACCCCGGGTTCAATGGTGGCGGTGTCGCTATTGGTATGCTCGATGCATCAGTGGCTAACGGCGGTAACATCTCCATGGTGATGGCCCTAGGTGGCTATGTTGAACTCGCAACTTCATGGAATGATATTGCTCAGCAGAACCACCACGCTGGCTCAGAGGATGCAGAAGGAACAGCAATGCTCCAAGCGCCCGTTGACATCGAAGTTACCTTTGGTGAAATGAGTTGGATGATGGATGTTCCTGCATCTGGAACACTAACAAAGTTGCTCCCAGAAGGCAGTGTCGCCTTTGACAGCGAGTTCGTTACCGTGCAGCATGAATACGCACTTGAGATGGAATACTACGGTGGACAAACTGCAAACGTGAACGCAGACTCCACGATTTCAACCACGTTGAACTACAACCGTCGTGTCAATTCGGACTTGGTCTTGGAATACAACAACGCATCTCTGGTCAATGCAACGTCTGTGGACATCGCAAACCCAGAAGTGTTGGCTCGTGTAACTTCAACCAATGCAAGTAACTACGATGTCATCACCTTTGACATCGATGTGACATACAACGGTACTGAAGTGATGGATATCTTCTCGGTATCTGCTGAAATGGGTCTCGCACAAGATTCTGGACTATGGACCGTTGAAGTCTACAATTCATCGAGTGAACTCTTTGAAGACAGCGTCGCTGTGAGCCTCGGAATCGGTGATAACGAAACAACTGCTGTTGCTACTGCAACAGTGACCGTTCGTGTTACACTGCCTTCGGTGGAAGAAGCATGGCATCTCGATGATGCACATCGTGTCACCCTGCGTATGGAGAGTGAACTTGGTGAAGCCAGTCAATCCTCTGTCAAGGTCATCGTGCCCCAAAACTTCGGATTCAGCATTGGCGAGGCTACAGAGATTGTTGGTCTTTCACCATTGGTGGAGCGTAAGTTCTCCTTTGCCGTGACCAATGATGGAAACGGTCAGGATACATTCAAGATCGAACTTCTCGAGAGCGGTGTGCCAGCAGATTGGTCCGTAACCCCAATGAATACCAATCTCACATTGGCTAAGGGTGAAACACGAACACAACAGTTCTCGGTCTTTGCTCCAGCATCCTTTGCTGATGGTGAATTTGATTTGACCGTCTATGTCATTGGCAGTGATGAAGAACAAACTGAGGAAATTGATGTCACCATCCAGTACGCTCAGATCAAGCTCAAAATTGACCAAGGTGCCATCGTTACTGAGTCCAACCAAGTTGCTGGTGAACCAGGAAACGTTGTCGTTCCCGTTCAAAACCTCGGACTGCTTGATGCTACTTCGGTGATTGTCTATCTCACACCCGATGGGGAAGCTGAACGTCAACAGACGATTTCCGTCCCTGCTAACAGCACTGTGAATGCAGTCTTTGGTGACATTACACAATCTCAAGGAACAACTCGTTACGATATTCGTGTCGAGGTAGCAGGCGAGGAAGCCAATAACGTAGAGGATATTTCCCCTGACAATGGTGAGTTTGATTTCGGTATTGAATACAATACTGCTACTTCCGCAGATGGCGATTCAATTTGGCTCACTCTTGCTATTGTTGCACTTGGTTTGCTCGTAATCTACGGCGGTGTGCGTACTGCACGCAGCCGTGGTGGAACGAAGTTCTGATGTTCGTTTTTGTTTGGAAAAACAAACAAGGGTTCTTGTGCCCAACATGGTAGAGCGAAAGCCATGGAGGGGCTTCGAGATGTTGAATACCTTCCAGAGCCGACGGATAGGAGCATCGTATCTGCTGTCGATCCAACTGTTCTTGACTTCCAAAACGAATGGCGCTCTGAAGTCATGGGTTGGGCTCCTGTTCAAGTGGAGCCCATTGTGCGGACCAACCGTTCCCGCAGGACCATCACCGGAATGATTGCCTTTGCAGTCTTTGTTTCTATCAGCCTTCTCGCTTGGCAAAACCAATGGCTTGTCGTCACTTTACCACTGCCAGACTCGGAATGGGCCTACGAACAAACAGACATTCGTACGTTGCAAGATGAAGGTTGGAGTGGAGAGGGTGTGCGATTGTGCATGGTCGATACGGGTATTGACGTGACACATGAAGCCCTTTTGGATGTGAATGTAATCTTCAAAGACCTCATTGGTACATCAGTAACACCACTGGATTACGGGGTTGTTGCCCACGGGACTCTCATGTCTGGAATTCTCCTCGCAGGTCAGCATCAACAGGGTGCTGCACCCAACGTGACCTTTGCCATGGTGGCTGCTCTCGAAGATAACGGGAACGGAGAAAACGTGGGATTGGACTCCGATGTGGCTGATGCAGTGAAATGGTGTCAATTTGAATTTGAGGCAGACATTATCTCACTCTCGCTTGGAGGAACCTCTTCGGTTGAGGAAAACCAAGAAGGAGCATCTGCTTCTGCTGTACGTCAAGCGACCGACGCAGGCGTATATGTTGTGGCTGCAGCAGGAAATGATGGTCAGGATGACGATGGCGATGTCGCATCACCGGGGAGTGTCACGCTTGCCATTTCAGTGGGAGCGACACAACAATCCGGAGAAATTTGGGAGAACTCATCTGTTGGTGGTCCAACCACAAGAACAGGTGACCTCCGTTTGAGCCCACATCAAAAACCTGAAATTGTTGCGCCAGGGCAACGAATTATCAGCACAGGTGGTTCCAATTTATGGTATTCGAGTAGCGGGACATCGGATTCAACCGTCTTTGTTGCTGGTGCCCTTGCACTGATCCTCGAAGCGAATCCTCACCTCAAATCTCAGCCTGAGGGAAATGCCTCATGCCTCATCGATGTCAAAGAGGCATTGAAACAATCAGCCCTTTCCAACGATGCGTCAGGACACGACGAATACTTCGGGTATGGCTTCCTCGACGCAAAAGCTTGGATGGAGCAATCCCGACTCATTTCGGACTGCTGAGTGATATTTTTCTCTAAAATCTGCAGCAATTTGGTGAAAAATATGCGGCAATTTTACCGCTTTACTGCCTTATTCGCTGCGATTATCGCTGTATATCGGGGAATAGAGTGATACAATTAGATTATTTTGATACCCTAGGGGCGGCAATTGAGGCGCAGTATTATATTCGTCCCGTTCATGGGGGATTTAGGAGACTTGACTATGTCCCGGAATTTGAAAACGAAATCTGTATCGCTCATCATGTTGTATCTTGTATCCATCGTGATTGGAATGGCTGCCGTCCCTACGGTCCAAGCAGTCAATGAAACAACACAAGGAACTGTCACGGGCACGGAGACCTGGACTGGAACAATGAATCTTCAGGGTGACGTTACGGTCGCTGAAGGAGCTAAACTCATCGTCAACGCCGGTACCACAGTTAACATTCCCTACGGTAAATTCATTGATGTTGAAGGGGCTATTTGTATCGGCGATGTTGCTTGTGGTGCCAGTGCAGGTTCATCCTCAAGCAAGGCTCGCTTCGTCTGGCAAACACCTACGGACTATGACAAGGTTGGCCGATGCTTGAGCAACCAATCCAACGTACTCAACAACCCTGACGCAGCCTGCGGGTCCGGTATGATCATCCGTGACACGATTGACCAATCCATCACCTCCATCAACTACGCACACTTTGAGAAGGCGTACGGATACCCAATCTACGTGCCTAGTCTCCAATCAGTCCAATACGGTGCCTTGGTATTTGACGGGTCGAGTACCAATGCAAACGGTCTGAGTTTCACAGATATCAACACATCCAACGTCATTGGCGTTGACCTGGCATCTCCTGTGATTACAAACTCTGAATTTGAACTTGGTATTGATGGTCAAGGATACGACGCCGCTGCCGTGCGAGCATACGGTGCGGGTGCAGGTATCATCTCAACCTTCCAACTCAAGACCTCAAGTTTCACTGGTAACGATGCAGATTGCGGCCAACAAGGTGGCGGTCGTGCGGTGATTTACGTTGAGGATTCCTACATCGACATGGACGGCCTCACCATCGATCAGAATTCCTACGGACTGCTCTTGAAATCAAGTTCAGGCAGTCTTACCAATTCTGATATCAACGTCAAATGCAACGCCATCGACACGAACTCATTGAAAACAACCGGTTCAATTGAGCACACCCTCATCGTCAACGACAACACGATCGAAACCGAAGAAGGTGCTGGTCTCACCGCCTATGATGGCGCAAAGGTCTACGCTGCACGCAACACCATCAGCGGGGCCTCAGAAGGTTCAGGTGTTGGTATTCGTTCTTCAATTGTTGAACTCCACGAAAATTCAATTGGTCCAGTTGGCGGCTGGAACGGCATTTGGATCTACGGCACATCTGATGTTATCGCAGAAAACAACACCATTGAAAGCACGGGCAAAGAACCTGTTCTCATCGGTGAATATCACTACCAAGATTCTGGATGGCAAGTTCCAGCACCAAGTGCAGCCCGCCTTTATTTGGCCAACAACATGATTCGTGAGAACACAGGAACATGCAACTCTCAGATGTATAACGGTGATTTCCCTTGCCCTGCAGTCCACGTGTTCCGCTCTTCTGCTACCATCGTTGATAACACAATTTCAAACAGCACGGGTGATATTATCCGTGCCAAGGGATCGATTGTTAACGTCCAACGTAACACGGGCTCTACGGCATTCGGATTTGCCGGTAATATCAGTGTCCATGATGACAATTACGGTAACAAGTACGGTTCCATTGCCTACTTCTCAGGGAATACTTGGACCGGTGTTTCTCAAGTTTACAACGTAACAGAATCCCGAATGACAGTGCAATCAGAACAAATACCATCTCCAGGTAACGGAGAATTGTACCCCGTCAGCATCAGTTGGCTCGGTGCAGAATGTCCTTACGTTCAAGATGAATGTCTCAAACTCCCCGGTACAGTCAGCATGCCGCCAGCTCAAATGCCCTTGGCGCTTGAATTGATTGACAATGCAACGGTCTTCTCCTATGCGGATTTGCAAAATTTCGACTCCAGCATGATTCATGTTCAAAACCAAAACACAGCATGGGGTTCGCAAGTTCGCGAGGGTGAACTCGTGCGGTACCAGGTGAAAGCCAAGAATTCCAACGTTGCAGGAGCAACAGTCGTGATCAAGGATTCGACTGGATTGCCACTCTACGAATTGACAACGGACGCCTTCGGTTTTACACAACAAGTTTCTCTGCCATCAGATTTCTTACTTGACCGTAACTGGAATCACCAAGTTGGTGATAAAAATGCAGCCATACCTGGTTCAAACGATGGAACAGGCCAAACGATTTATGTTGATGAAGATTCATGTGCAGATGGAATCGACAATGACGGTGACACCTTCATTGATGAGGCTGACACTACGACCAACGACGGTTCAAACTGTGTTGGTGGCAACCGTGAAATGCCATTCTACACCGTTGAAGCCTTCAAATTCGGAAGCGGTACCAAAGACCTCTCATATGTTCTTTCTGGCCCAGTTGATGACGTCATCAACCTCGATAACCTGCGACCCGGTGTGACGGTCAACGAAATTGATGGCGCATCATTCGCAACCACAGTTACCTTGACCGGCCAAGCATGGGATGGTGCTAAGTGGCCCTACGCCAACGATAATACGGCGAATCAGAAGCAATTCGGTTTCATTGAAGATGTTGAAATACAGCCACCAGGCTCTTCTGAGTGGTATTCAGCCTCCGATATGTCGGGATCTAACGGCGACATTACCATGGCGAACCACCCGTACAAGGAATGGGCCTTCGACTGGGATATGTCTGGCCACCCCGAAGGGGAAAGTGATGTTACCTTCCGTGTACGCTCCTACGATGGTTTGGATTATTCACCCATCGAAGTTCGTCAATACAAACTCAACCTTGTAGCACCTACCATCCTTGTTGATGTGCCATCTACTGGCAGTTCACATTCTACTGGCAAAGTCTTGTTCCAAGGTACGGCATTTGACCCGTATCAAGGTACTTCTGGTAGTGATATCCAACAAATTTGGTTCAACATCGTTGGCCCAGGAACCACGCAACGATTCGCTGAAATCGGTTCCACAAGTTGGGCATATGAATGGGATGTTTCTGAGTTGCCTTCAGGAGAATACACAGTCACGATTTGGGCTGCTGACAGCGACTTCTGCATTGACAATGAGTCCCAATGTATCGTTGAGACCCGTGTCCTCAACATCATCAACGAAAACACACCGCCCAATCTCCAACTTTCATGGATTGGCTCGGCAGACCAATTGACTGGAGGCATCGACGGCGATACAATTCGTGCCGAGACTGATACAAAAATCATCGGCGTTGCCAGAGATATCGGTGGACAGGTGACGAGGGTCGAAATCGAGATTGTCGACCTCGCCAATGGTTTGACCCTCAACAACGGCCCATTGCCGGTGACATCGTTCAACCCTGATGGTTCATGGATCGCAACTTGGGATACCTCAAGACTGGTTCATCAGAATGTCTACGAAGTGACTGTTCGCGCTTATGACGGTGAAGATTACTCTGCGGATACAGTGTGGCGTATGACCATCAACAACCCACTGGACGCGGAGAACATTGACCCTGTCTTCAACGAGACCGGTTGGGCAGGGTCGCTAACCATCTTCTGTGATACCAAGTCAAATTCCTTTGACCGATGCGGTGGAGGTGCTTCAATTGATTTGTCGTCCTTCTTTTCAGACCCAGATGGAAGCGGTGACCCTAACAACGATCTTGAGTTCAGCGTCTTTGACGATGCGAGCACCATTGAAGACGACTTCTATGGAGATTTCATGCGTATCAATCGAGTGACTGGTGTGGCAACCTACGATCCAATGGATTACATGGCGCAAACCACCAGCCAAATTTCCGAATGGTCACTCAACGGAGTGATGTTCTACGCGCAAGATGACCAAGATTCAAGGGTGTATTCACTGAAGGTCAATTTCCTCGTACGTGCTATTACATTCAGTGCGGAACGTGTTGATACTGGCTCAATTACCCCAACTGACCCTGCAACATTCCAAGGTGAAGGTCTACCCGGTAGCCAAGTCATCATCCGCTTTGCAGAAGGAAATGCGAAATTGAACTCTACCCGTGTTCTATCTGATGGTACCTGGTCAATGGACTTGACAAGCAGTCAACTTGCAATTGAAGGTTCCTCTGCAGTCATCTTTGAGATGGACGGTCAGACATTTAGCTTCGCTGGACAGACCGAGGATGCCGAATTCTCAATCAACGTAGCAGGTTCGGACGATGGTGATTCAGGAATGCTCGGAATCATTCTCATCGTCATAGCTGTCCTCGTTCTGCTTGCAGTCGGTGCTTTCTTCTTCATCGAATTTGAAGAAGTTCCCGATGAAGATGAGTTGACAAGCGACGATTCTGTTGCTGAGGAAGACCCATACGCTTGGGCAAAGGCCAAGCAAGCGGCGGCTATTCCAGCACAAGAGACACAGGTGAGCCAAGTTCAGGAAAGCGCCGCCGCAGCACCTGCTGCAGCTCAGCATCCCGGTTGGTTGTGGGACCAGACTACGAACCAATGGGTTCCTGACGCTAACTATCAGCCCGAACAGTGAAGATCACATCGGGGGCTCATTCAATGGCGGTTCAACCTAAGCCAGGTGTGCAGGAGCGAATCCTGTTGCATTTGCTTGATTACTCGGATTTCCTTGATAGCATTGAAGTTCCCTTTGCCCTCTCGCAAATGGGCATTGCTAACGCCGTTGCCATTGCCCGTTCAAATGTCCCTCGTGCAATTGCGGGATTGAAAGACGACGGCGTCTTGGTGGAGCGCCAAGCCCACGTCAAAGGTGTATCAAGAAAACGAAAAGCGTATTTTTTGACCGACAGCGGAACAATCCTCGCAGGGGATACATGGGAGCGACTATCAGAATATCCCGTTCGTTGTATTCTCGATGACCAGCCTCCTATTGACACCACATTGGGTGGGGCAAAGTCCGTGCTGCCCTTTGAGATGCGACCCGTTGATATCCTCCGTTACATCGATGAACACGGGTGTCTTGACTCGCGTACGCTCTCAGCAGACCTCGTTGAACGAGACCTTTCAAAGCATATTGAGAAACAACTCGTCACATCACTGGCGGATTTGCCACGGTTACGTCACTTCTATGGAAGAGAAACTGAATTGGACAACATGGTGAATCTGCTTGAGGCTCGAGCAACGACACTCCTCATCCCCGGTATTGCGGGTATCGGTAAAACAACGGTGGCATCGAAACTGATTGAACGCTTCATGCATCGACGCAATCTCCTCTACCACCGATGTCAGGATTGGGAAGGTTCTCGGTCATTTTTTGAATCAATTGCTGATTGGCTCTCCAGCATGGGTAATTCGGATTTTACAACCTATCTTGCTGCCACGCCAATACCCCAACCAGGTGATGCAGCCCGTCTCCTTATCGAAGCCCTCGAAGGTTCACCTTCGCTGATCGTCATCGATGACTTCCACAAAGTTTCTGATTTGGTACTGCATCAAACCTTCCAAGCCATGTCACTGGCATTGTTAGGAAGCGAAGAGAAAATCGGTTTGGTCATGTTTTCTCGCTCATTCAAGCCAGTTGTTCCCACCAAAGACGCAGAGGGCCGAATTGCAAGTTTGGTGTTGCCGCTTGACGGACTTGACCCCGATTCTGGTCGAAAACTCTTGAGCAGTTTTGGTGAACTGGGTGACGAACAATGGTTGCACATCCACGGATTGTCCCGAGGCCACCCTCTGGTGCTCGAACTCATCAACCGAGGTGCCTCTGCGGGAGCATTCCACGAAACCCTTGAGAATTACGTGACGGTTGAGATTTTCTCAAAATTAACCGCTGAACAAAAGCGTGTTCTCTCAGCCCTTTCGATCTACCGTGAACCGGTTAAACTTGAAGCATTAGCACAACAGAGTCTCGATACCGACGAACTCGATGAGTTGGTAGAATCCGGTTTGGCTCGTCAAGCAGATACAGAGACATACGATGTCCACGATTTGATTCGAGAATTCTTGTTGCGAAGTTTATCACCCGCACTTCGGGAAGAATTTCACGGCAAGTGCGTTGAATGGTACACCAAACAATCCCCGAGCCATGATGTCTTGATCGAATTGATCTACCACTCAATTCAGGCCAAACATTTCGATGCCGCCTCCGACCTTATCGTCAAGGAAGGCCGGCAACTCGTGTCGCAAGGGCACATGGAATTGCTCGGCTTGGTCGAACAGATTGACACGTCTACACTCGCACATGCGGTGAGGGTTTCCTTAGCGCAATTACGGGGTGAGATGCTCGCACTCTTGGGACGACTTGATGACGCAGAGACGGTCCTGAACGAGGCCCTTGACCTCGCCAACAAGAAATCCGATGTATTGGTTCAGGCTGAAATCTTCTCGGCGCTTGCGGATGTGAGCCGTAAACATGGCAGTAGCGATACTGCTTTGAAACGTCACAAAGAGGCACTCAAGCACTACATCGCTCTGGGTCACGCTCGGTGGGCTGCCCGAACTTACAACAACATTGGTTACTTATTGCGCCGAAAGAACGAACGTAACAAGGCCTTGGAAGCCTATGGTGAAGTAGAGGCGATTCTCAAGGATTCACAAAATGACGACCTTCTCAACAGTCAAATTACACTCGCTCGTGCCCTCATTGATTTGGGTGAGGTAGAGCGAGCACGTGAACATGCTATGGCATCGCATGAACGAACTTCGCAACTGGGCGACTCTGCTCTTCACGCTCGAGCACAAGCCGTGTTGGGACGATATTATTCTCGTGTTGACCAATCCGAACTTGCTCTCTTCCACTACTACGAGGCCTTGGAAGCCATGAACGAGGCGGGTGACCCTCAAGCTTTGGTCGAGATCACCATCCTCTTTGGCGAAGTTCTGCACGATGCAGGAAGGACTGAAGAAGCGATGGAACACTACCGGGAGGCGTTGGTAGTGGCAGAAAACAACGACCTTCGGATGCAAATTGGCGAATTGTTGACTCGCTTGGGTGGCGTCACGCCTGACCGTCAACGTCGAATGGAATACCTACAACGAGCCCTCACTGTGTTCAGAGAGTTGGGTGCGCGAACGCGCATGAAGGAAGTCCAAACAATGGTTCACAGGGCCGTTATGGGACGCTGAATTACTGGACTGCTTTTGGTCTGTCAAGCGAAAGGAAGGTCACTCCATACTCATGAACGACCCATAACCGGTCAACGCCAGCAAGAGGGACCGAGCCTTCGTGTGTACCTGCTCCTGTTCCAGAGAGTGCAACTCGCATGTCAAGTGAACCACCCTCATCAACAAGAATTACCGCAGTGTCCGTTAATTCAATGATAAAGAGAGATTCATCGGCTTCAGTCGGTCGCCATGAAATCTCTTCTGCATAACTGACATTCGCAATTCGACTGGCTTCATCAGCCCGCTCAACGGCTGCCGCTATGTCGTCCATGTTGGCTTGAATGGCTTCTTCATTCCAACGCAGTCGAGTATTGGTCTCAATGTCCCATGCCCAAACACTGAACATCGTCATCAAGAGGACGCCGAGAAGGAAGGTGAAAATGTACCCCAATTCGGTTGCGGCGGCCCGCATGTCTTTGGTGAGTCGTGGGAACTTCAGACCATCACCTCCCTTGAGCGGACATCAAGAGATGCCATTTGCAGGGTGAATTCAATAATTTCGCCGTTGGTATGCCATACTGCTTCGGATGTGCCATATGAGGGGTCTGGAACCCATCCAACATAATCCGTGAGCAAATCCAAACGGCCGGGATAGACCGTCCAATCCTCACTGGCTTCAAGGCCGATTCCAGCTTCATCTGCGATGGCCGTACCGTAGGGCTCTGCCCAACCTCGGCGAACTTCGTAAGCCGGTGTTGATGCGAGTGATGTCCGTTGTACGAGTTCAATATCAAGTTCCAATTCACCTGCACCCGTCATGCTGTCCGCCGTGGGGTGGAGCGAAGGGACGGTGGCTGCAAACCGTGGCCCTGGTCCACCTCGGTCAGAGGGTGGTGTGACGACATAGGGTCTGAATTCGGGATGATTGGTCAATACGGCTCCTCCGCTGTATGCCACTTCCATACCGTCAACAGAGGATGCAAATTGGTAGGATAGGCGAGACAAATGGAAGGCCCAAACCGTTCCAA
>JAURAI010000008.1 GCA_030829545.1 Candidatus Poseidonia sp.
CAAGTTTCTCCATTTGTAAGTGAAGAATCCGTGTGGAATGAATAAGCATGCATATGCAAAACTGAATTGATTATGAATTGTCTTCATGGG
The DNA here is from genome assembly GCA_030829545.1 of Candidatus Poseidonia sp. Taxonomy (GTDB): domain Archaea; phylum Thermoplasmatota; class Poseidoniia; order Poseidoniales; family Poseidoniaceae; genus Poseidonia. The sequence continues at coordinate 91 of JAURAI010000008.1, forward strand.
TTTAGGTTGAAACCCATGGAAACACCTCTCTCGTATTCATGGGCTTTGCTTGAGCCCTATACAACGGTACCGTGTATATCGTCCGTGATACAGAGGGGTACCCTCTCATACGTTGGGATTGGCGGGTTAACTATGATAAGACACCCTACTCACGGCAGAATATGGGGGGCAGAACGAAACGGATTTGGCAAACCGAAGTCCCAGAAAGAGCGCCCCTGATGGCTTGGTTCATTTCATGTGCCATCCTTACAGTTTGGAATCTCAGTCGTGGGCTGAATCTCTGGGCTGGATATAATTTTGGAGGAGCGATGATGGCTCTTTTGGCACTTATGATTTTGTGGAAGGGGCGTGCGCACATCCCAGCCCTCCCGTTGTGGATCGGATATTCAGCAACAATGCTCCATTTCATTGGAGGTTCATTGGGTGCCACAGACGGCGGCCCTGGACCCTTCTGTTTTGATGGAATGCAACGCGGTGAATGGTTGTGTGCAGATGGTGTAAACGGGATGTACCACGTCCATCCTTGGTGGGATAAGTTGGTCCACAGCATGAACAGCACAGCCATTGCTATTGCATGGTCGCTTGGTTGGAGAAGAATGTCGGAGCACAACGGCTGGCAACTCTCATCTCGAGTTGTAGCGTTCACCGCCTTTTCTCTTAGCGTAGCCATCGGCGTGGCGTATGAAGTGTACGAGTTCTTTGGTAAGACCTTTTTCCAAACCATCGACCAAGGCGGATACGTCAACACGGCCTCCGACTTGGTAAGCGACATGCTGGGTGCAGGATTGGGTGTGTTGTTCACACACTTCTACGACCCAATGAACAAAACTTCAGACAGAAGCGGCCAATTAGCGCTTCCAACTCAAGTGACGCTCACGAACAATGGTTCAATTCCTCTTATGGCGATAGGTGCAATTCTTTCATTGGACTTCCTTTTGCTCAGCGGGGGCCTTGTCAACGCTGATTACGATCTCATTGGACAGTTGATGCTCGGTTCCATCTTTGTTTCGGGGTTCATGGTTGCCCGTTGCCTCTTCCAACATTCCAAGGCCAAGAAAACCGAGCCTTCAGAACAATTGGGAATGTCTTCCTAGGTCCAAACCCTTGATTTGAGATAGCATCCAAGCAGACGCTACAGTTTGTAAATTCACAATGGCTTTCCAAGGAGAAGGCCTTTTCCAAGAAGAATGCAGTTAATGTTCTTGGCTTTGCACGACGTGGGTAAAGGAACAGACAAAGCACTGTTTGGCTTTGTCCCTGAACCCGATGCGAAGAAGCAGGGGTCCCGTTGGCAGAGCACCCGATGGACGGGTGGCTATTGAGGGCGTTTCACTCGGTTTTACGAACGCCGACGGCATTGGGTCCTTTTGGACCTTCACCGACTTCGAACTCAACCGTGTCACCTTCGGTGATTTCACCGGTGACTTCTGACTTGTGAACGAAGAGGTCTTTTCCATCTTCTTGTTCGATAAAGCCGAAGCCCTTGATGCGGTTGAACCATTTTACTGTACCTGTTGGCATGGGTTGCGGGTCAAGAACTATCCTACTTGAAGTAACCCTATGATTTACCCACAATGTCACCGTTCAAAGACAAAACATAACGCACCAAGGGCCACTTTCTAAGCTGTTGGAAAAAGGGTCACGTCGTCGCCCAACGTCCACTGCTTGTGTTTCTTCATACATCGCTTGAACGCTTCACTGTCCAAATTCTCTGCCAACCACTCACGTACATTGGCCCATGGCTGAACATCAAACCACTCACGGTCATGATTGGCAAATTGTCGGACAAAAGGGAAGAGGGCATCACTCAGGGGTTGACTGATTGATGGCTTGTGTGACAATCGCTGGTCTAAGTCCATCAAATAGGCTGAGGCGAGAGTTCGCTGTTCAACTTCATCGACCTGCTCGTACCGGTTTGGATACTTGTAGCGGTCGAGGTGGAGTTTGAATTCATCATCGTTGCGTGAAATCCAATGCTGTTCTTCTTTGGTCAGCGTCCAATTCAGGACATGCTGCATAATTTCGAGGCTTTCCTCGATGACGGTCCCGTCGTCCAAGAGCAACACCGGAACGGTGCCCTTGGGTGAAATTTCCATCATGTGGTCAGGACGGTCCCTCAAAACGACTTCTCGTAATTCAACCTCAAATTGAGTTCGAACGATGGGCATGCGAGCTCGCATGGCGTAGGGGCATCGGCGAAAGGAGTAGAGAATGGGGCGTGCCATCGCGTGGCCTCCATCATCACTCTGGCGGAATGGGTGGAGCGTAGCCACCGTCAACGGCTTCTTGTACGGTTGACATGTCTGAGTCTACCATCATCTGAACAAGTTCCTCAAACGACGTACCAGGGACCCAACCGAGTTCCTTCTCTGCAAGTGCTGGGTCGCCGATCAGCAAGTCAACTTCTGCTGGGCGGAAGAATTTGGGATTGGTACGCACACGGACGTTGCCGTCTTGGTCGGTGGCGATGGTGTCAACGCCTTCCCCGGACCATGTTAGGTTCATGCCAACATGGCTGAATGCAAGGGTGATCATGTCTCGAACGCTGTGTGTACGTCCAGTGGCGACCACGAAATCTCCGGGCGTATCCTGCTGCAACATGCGCCATTGCATCTCAACATAGTCTCCTGCAAATCCCCAGTCGCGCTTCGCATCGACGTTGCCAATCCAAAGACATTCATCGAAGCCGTGAGCGATTCGTGCAGCCGTCATGGTTACCTTTCGAGTCACAAACTCAAGACCCCGTCGTGGACTCTCGTGATTGAAGAGAATACCAGTGCAGGCATACATGTCGTAGGATTCACGGTAATTACGAGTGATTTCGAAAGCAAAGACCTTGGCGCATCCATACGGCGAGCGAGGATGGAAGGGTGTGGCTTCTGTCTGTGGAACATCTCGCACCTTGCCGTATTGTTCCGAAGAACCTGCCTGGTAGAAGCGGCACATTGGAGCATGCTTGCGAATGGCTTCTAGGCAGCGAAGTGCCCCAAGGCCGGTGATGTCGGCGGTCATCATTGGAGAACGCCATGATTCTGGGACAAAGGACATAGCCCCCAAATTGTAGAATTCATCCGGTTGTGTTTGTGCAACCGCATTGTCAATGGAGTTTTGATCGGCGAGGTCACCGTTAAGCAAGTGAAAGTTCTCGTTGGTCATCAAGTGGTTGATGAGGCTGCGACCTGATGTTGGTTGGGATACACGGCGAACCAAACCGTAAACGGTGTAACCTTTCTCAAGGAGCAATTCAGCAAGATACGAACCATCTTGACCAGTTACGCCAGTAATCATAGCCGTCTTGCCGCTCATGTAACCCTGTAAACGCCTCCCTTTTTCAATCGTCCCGTAGCGAAGGACAAGGAAAAGAGTGAACCATCTTTGATACAGAGGTATATTTGAAAGGGTGTGGAGCATACAGAAAGGCATGGCAACGTCGGGGGTTGAGGTTTCAACACCCATCCGACTGCTGATGGTGCGAGCATCGTTTTCCACGTTGGGTGGCGCTGCACGTGACCTGCTTCAAGTGATGCGTGGTGCCGCCAATCGATGGTCGCTCGGCTTGGCAACATTGGAGCTCACCGCTGATGCTGAATCGTTGCTTGAAGGAGTTCCAGTCCAAATTTATCAGCCTTCAAGCCCACATAAATGGTCATCTGGAGTCCTCGCTGAACTTTCTGACCGAACGAGTCGAGAAGCGGAAAAAGCGTGGGGGAAACTCGACATTCCATGGTCGGAATACGATGCAGTGCATCTTACTGCCTGCAAAGGGACGCTCGAAATCTTGCCCCACATACCCGCACACATTTCGGTTCATTACCACTGCCTTGAACCGCCTCGCTGGTTGTACGAAGACATCCTTCATCGACGCCCAAACGGAAAACTCAAGCGTCCATTATGGCTTACAAATCTAATTTTCACCCGTCAGAGAAGAAGGGACAAATCCTTCGTTCGCAGACTGATCAACCGGCCGAACGCATCGATTTCTGGAAATTCTTTGTGGATTCAAAGAAGAATACACGAAGTCTACGGGTTGGCAATGAATGTGAACAAAGCCAACGGAGAACCGCCAAAGAGGGACGCTGCAGGGCGGCCGTTAGAAGCGACGCATGTTCACCCCGTCGTTGATTTCAAACATTGGCCAGCGTCGCCCGATTCGAATGAAAAGAAAGAACTGGCGGCAGTCGAAAACCTTCCAGAGCATTACATCGTCACCGTTGGGTACATCTCACATGGCAAAGGCACATGGGATACACTTCATTCCCTCATTGGAACAGACTTGACCATGGTGCAAATCGGTGGCGGTGACGTGCAGGACCGCGCTGAGTTGTTGCAAGAAGGCGAGAGAATCGGCGTTCCTGTCCTTTGCATGCCTCGCCTTTCTCAACCTGCCATGTGCGGTGTGATTCGAGGGGCTCGGGCCATGGTGAGCCACGCCCGCTACGAGCCGTTTGGCCTCACACCAATCGAAGCAATGGCAATTGGAACGCCAGCGCTGATGGTGAACGAGGGTGGCTTTGTCAATACCTTGTCCAAAGTTGAATCGGGCCGATTGATTGCCCGTGACGACCTTGCAGCATGGAAAGCCGCCTACAACGAAGCGAACGACCCTGAAGTGCGGAAGGCATGGGCACAAGCAGGCAGAACCTATGTTGAGGCTTACTTTGATGTCTCTGTTCAAATCGAAGCCCTTGAACAACTTTTGATTGTCAATTGAATTCTTTAAGTCACCTTGCAAGATAAGGCTTTCATGACTTTGGATGGACCCAGCAAAAAATTGCTTCTCGTCGGTGCCGGTGGCATCGGTACGAACCTCGTTGAACTTCTCGTGCCTGCACTCCGTAGGGTGAACCTCAGCGGAAGCATTGCGCTCATGGATGCAGATACTGTTGAAGCCGGAAATCTTGGACATCAACGCTACACTCAAGAAGACATAGGACAGGCCAAAGTTACATGCTTAGTAAAGCGACTGGATGATGAAAACAGCTCGCTACGCGTTTATGGTGAGGCTGTAAACATGCGCACCGCTGAGCAACTCCAAGGCTACGACATGGTCGTTGTTTGCGTTGACCGTCCTGAACCACGCAGGTTGGTTCACGCACTCGACCAGCCATGGCTTGATTTGAGGTGCAGTGGCGACGGCTGGGTGGTTCTTTCTTCTCATTCGTCTTCAGAACTCCTTGAACGCATGACCCCCGACCATGAGCCGAAAAGTTGCCAGGTCGACGGAGCTCTTGATTCAGGGAACCTGGAATTCGGGTTTGCTGTCGCAGCAGCTTACGGAGCGCAGTGGGTACTTCAACAGTGGAGGGGCCATACCGCGCCAACTCAGTCCATGGGCAGTTTGACCTATGGTGCACTTCGTTTCCCGGAGGTGAATGCATGATTGGACTTCCCGACGCATCAAACCTCAACGTCACCGATGAAGAATGGGAGGTGGCATGCAGCGCTGCAACCGAACGCGTGGTTGATGACCCCGTTCTGCTCGATGTTCAACGGAAACTTTCGCAGGCAGACCGATGGGACGGCGTTTACGTGCTGTCGGTCATGGCTGGTTTGGAAACTTCTGTTCTGATCGACGCTGATGACCGAGTGTACCTCGATTGGGGCACGGCTGGGCAAGTTCAACTCCAACCCCCCGTTGGCGCTCGTATCCCTTTCAAACTCTGGGTTCACACGCACCCACGCTTTGACGCCTACTGGAGTGGAACCGATACGGGTAGCTTGTCCCTTGGTGCAGCCATCTTGGAGAAAGCCATGGTCCTGGGCCAGCCGGGTCCAAAGCACAGTGCTAACCAATCCCTCGTGGACATTCAGCAAGCTGAATATCTGGCCGATGAAGGCCCACTTTCACAGTGGACCGATGAAGCACCCGTTCCATGGAGTCAATGGTATGTTGACAACAACATCACACTGGAGGGGGAAGCATGACCGTTCGACAACCTGCTGATGATGATGAATTTCAAAAGGCGATGATCGCCATCGTAACCGGCCTTGGCAAATCCATTGGTGAAGTGATTGAACAGATTACTGGAGAAGCCCCCACTGATGAGCAAGTGGAAGCGGTGCGCAACCGACTTCACATGGCCAAAGAAGACGGTGTTCAGTTGGACATTGCTGAAATCATGGCGTCCCTTAACACCATGGCTGATGAGTGGGCCTGATCACTCGTTGGTGTAGGTTGGACGACGGTTTTCTATCAAAGCAGAGAGCCCTTCAAGCGCGTCTTTGGTTGAGAAAATCGCATTCAAGCCGTCCAGTTCCAATTGCAGACCAACCGAGAGTGATGTGGATGCAGTTGCGTCAATGAGGTCACTGGCCATCTTCAGTCCAATCGGGGCAGTGAACGAGAGGCTCTTGATTTGGCGAGCGACCATTTTCTCTTCGACGTCAAAGCCTTCTGGACAATTGCCTTGCATCAGCGAGACCATGTTGGCGTCGCTGAAAAAGGAGGTTGCGAATTTGGCAACGGATGATTCCGAGTTCGCCGGATGGCCCGGATATTTGTTTGCGGGTTTGCCCTGATGAGCCAATTCTTGGATACAAGTTCCAACACCTGCAACATCGACGAGGTGGGTGATAAAACCAAGGTCATGAGCAGTTGATGCGTTCATAAAATTCCCTGCGAGTACCGCCCATCGTGCTGCTGGAATACCGCAGATGCGAGCAGGTCGCTGGGAGCCACCCAATCCAGGATAGATGCCGATGGATGTTTCTGGGAAGCGGAATTGGGTCCTGCGCGTACCGATTCGATAATCACATGAAAGGGCCAATTCAAGTCCGCCACCGAGAGCGAGGCCGGTCGTCAGAGCAACGGTCGTTTTTGATGAGGTTTCCAACATGTTGAGCAACTCGTGGCCCTCAGCTGTAAAGTCGTAGATATCTGGGATTGCATCGGCTCGGATTTTATCGACAAAGAACTTCACGTCTGCCCCGGCCACAAATGCCTTGCCTGCACCGTCGAGGACAATCGTATGGACGTCGGGGTTTGCATTGGCTGCTGCGACTGCCTTTGTGAGTTGTTGAACCACCGTGACATTGAGCGCATTCATGGCCTCTGGTCGGTTGATCGTAAGGGTTGCAACGCCCTTTGAAACATCGCTGTCTACGTAGGAGAAGTCCCATGGTTGATCACCTTGGGCAGTGAAGAGCGTTGGAACTACCCAACCCTCCCCTGCTGTTTCGCTGTAGGCTTGAGCCATGGCGCATGAACGTGCAACGCCCATCCGATTCATCAACTCAAACGGACCACGAGCCCAACGCAAACCAACCTTAGCGCCTCGGTCAACATCTTCCATGCTGCAAATGCCTTCGTCAACAATTTGAGCAGCGACGCCAAAGACAACACCCAGCAAGCGTTCACTGACCGTTGCGTATTGCTCTTCGGTGTATTCCGATTCATCTTCAATGACCCATTGCTCGTTCGCCGCAACCATCTCGCGCAAATTTTGTGCGCCAACATAGCGTGGTGTCTTCAATTGTTCAGCGAGGTAATCCGTCGAATGCAAGGCAATAGGAGGTCCTGTGAGATTCATCAAACCGAAGGGGCCCAAACCAATTCGGAAGGCTTTGCAGGCAATCGCGTCAATCTGTGCGGCGTTGGCAACACCTTCTTCGAGTAGGAGGCAGGCTTCATTCAACCACGGAACGAAAAAGCGGTTCACGACAAAGCCAGGTCGGTCAGCACAAACGATGACCACTTTTCCAAGCATTTTGCAGTATTGTACGACTTTGTCAACGGTTTCTTGACTCGATGAAACGGCAGGTATCACTTCGACAAGGCGGTTCTTGGCTGGGTGGTAAAAGAAATGCAAACCGACAAAGCGGTCCGGACGGCCAGTTGCTTCAGCGAGTGCGTTAACCGAAAGCGAGGAGGTATTGGATGCGAGAATCGTATCCGGCCCACATACGTCGTCGAGGGTCGTAAAGACGGCCGTTTTGACATCGAAGTCTTCGAACACCGCTTCGATCACCAAGTCCGTATCAACTGCCGTGGATTCAACACCAACAACGCCCTTGATTCGCCCTTGAATATCATCGACTTGCGCAGGAGAAAAGATGCGACGCTCGACTGCCTCTTTCAAGAAATTGGAAATGATGGATTGGCCACGTTCAACCCATTGCGATTCACGGTCGACCATTTGGACATCGAATTCTTCTTGCGCACTTTTCTGAGCTATTCCTGAACCCATGTTCCCCGCACCGACGACGGCTACGCGCTGAATTGGTTGTGACATGAACCGTGCGAGATAAAACACGCTCATGAAGCATACGGATGGTCAGGATGAGCAAAACGTGGTCCACGCTTCATCCATATCTTTGTGAAAACGAGCAGGTGATAGGAATTCTACATGAGCCATCAACGCTGGGTCTGCGCTACGAGGACTGCGTTGACGTTGCGTCCATGTGGTATGCACTGCTTCAATCGCCGCCATCCAAGCCTGTTCGTCTTCCGCAGGCAAGCCTTGGCCTTCGATGAGCAACTCTTCGTGAGCGGGTCGTAATGATGCCAGCACAGGCTGACCTGCCGCCATTGATTCTACGGGAGGGTATCCAAAACCTTCCGCTGCAGAAGGGAACAGCAATGCTTCGGTGTGCCACCGATAGAGATTGAGGGTCTGGTCATCGATTCCACTGCCAACATGGGTCCACTGGACATTGTTCTGCTCGGCGTAGGCAGCGGCTGACTGACCCGAATACGGGCATGTGTCTCCACCAATGTGGTGGATGTGAACGGAGGATTTGAGGGCGTCGTCAAGGCGTGATAGAACATCGATGAGGTAGGCCAAACGCTTGCGAGGGTCGTGGCTGCCTACCACCAGAAAGTGGCACTGTTCGGTTGTGAGAGCTGCGGGTTTTGCAGGGAGCTTCTCGGGAGGAGTGTACTTGCTTGCATCCAAGCCGTAGGGAATGCGGAACAATGGTTTTGAGGGAAAATGCTCACGGCAAAGCGCTTCGGTTGCCTTGGTATTGCAAATGATTCCATCAGCTCGGTGCAATCCTTTCATGAGGCGCTTCAAATCACTCTTTCTGATAGGCGATGGTCGCTGCTCTCCGACTTCAATCGTCTGACCGGAGAGTTCGAGTTGTTGCGGAAGGAGATGGAAAAAATCGTGCACGTATATCACGACAGGTACTGGACACCGGCGAGGTATCAGATGAGCCTGTTCTTGGTCGCTGACTTGGACGAGATGAAGCCGCCCCTCAGCATGGAGGGATTTGATCCGTTGCTTGACGGTTCGGGGATGAATGAACCAGCGTTTCAACAACCGTTTGAAAGCAGATGGCTTCGTTCCTAAATCGTATTCTGCTACCTCAGCGAGCGACCATGACGGCATGGAGCCCGATTCAAGAGAAGTCCGGAGGTCGTGAAAGGCTCCTCCCAAACCCGAATAAGGTGAGAGCACGCCGCCCCGTACCAGCAACAATTGCTGTCGCTTTGTTGCAGGCTCATCCCGACCCATGGTGAATGGAGAGGGCTCGCCCTCTTGAATCATCCAGTCATTTGAATGAATCATCAAGCATTGACAGGACAGGAATGCTTGGAGGTGTAGAAAAGAAATCAAGTAGGGTGGCCATCACCCACCCTTTGAGCGTCCATGCCACAACCACCAATGACCATACCAGCCGATGATTATCAGTCGCTTCAGGAAGGCATTGGAGAAACGCTCAACCACGGTAAAGCAATTCGTACCGCTCTCGCCAAGCACTCTGGCAAAGGGCCTTACACGGCAGAATGGGAAGTTGAAGCCGCTGTCGAAGCACTCCATGTCTTCGCATCGCGGTGGACCATCGAGATTCTTGCTACCTTGTACATCACAGGCCCGCGACGATTCAATGAGATTAAGAACATGCTCTCGGGTATTTCAAGCCGCACGCTCTCCGACAAGTTACGCTTCCTTGCAGAGGAAGGGCTGGTTCGTCGAGTCGTCACCGACGGCCCGCCCGTCAAGGTAAGTTACGAACTCAATCAACACGGAATGACCTGCGGGCGTCTGCTTTCACCGTTGGTGGCCCATCTCAAAATGGAACACGGGTCAGTGACCTCTGCTTGATTCACGACTTGCCCTTCGTTTCGCATTGCATCGTGGTGCCCTTCGCCCACGCAACAAGCCGATGGTTTAAGGGAGGAGAAGAAGAACCCACGAGGTATGCCTCTTCTTGCCCAGTGGACCCGTCAACGGCCTTGGCTGACAGCAGGTATGGCCAGTGCAGCAACCGGCGTGGTTGGGCTCGCTGGAGGATTTGTTGCTGCTGCAGGCGCCGTTGGAGCCATGGCTTTTGGCGGCATATCGACACGCGCAACTCACCATGAACATCCGCTTCGGCGTCGCATCCTCTCAACTCTCGATGCTCACCCTGGTCTTTGCTACAGAGAATTGCAAACGATCATGAATGCGGCCAACGGTACCTTGCGCCATCACCTCGACGTTCTGCAATCAAGAAAGGCCGTCACGATGATGCCCGTCAACGGACGAACCTGCTATTTTGCTGGTGGCCCGAGTCAGGTCGAAGTCTTGCGAAGCACCATCGTCGGTGAACAACGCATGGCTCAACAATTGCCCATTGGACTCTCCCTGGTTCAGCGGCTCATCCTCGAAAACATAGAGCGGGATGGTGTGCCGAGGTCACAGGCTGAACTTGCACGCCGATTGGGTCGGACGAGGGCGACCGTTCACAGCGCTGTGAAGGTACTGCTACGCCGCGGTATCCTGCGTGATGACCGCATCGAACTCATGCCCCATATCGACATGAACATGTGCCGGAGTGTATCCCCTATCGTCAATTATGACTATGTGGATGACCGGCAAAGAATTGACGCCACAGAATAAACGATTGTGAAATCTATCGCTTGAACGGCAAATATTGCATAGACTTCAAAGGCTCTCGCCACCGCCTTGCGTCCATGTTCTCCGTACGTTTGGTGGAACAACCACTGCCTTCTGTTGACCGTGACATAGATTCTCTGGTTGAATGGATGACGGAGACCTTGTGCCTCGTGCGTAAGCGAGGCGATACGATGGCCGACGGTGGGCGAGCGGGCCCCGTGCACCGATTGCTTCGTGATCATCTCTTTGGTCAACCGGAGCGCGCCTGGGACGCCCAAATGTTGGCCGATGAATTGGCCCTCATGCCCGCATCGCTCAATCACCACTTAACGCGCCTGGTCGAAGCGGGCCTGATCGGCTATACCAACGAAGGTAAAGGATGGAGGAGATACTACCTTCGTGGAGGCTCTGTACCGAATGCAGTTGCTTTTTTCCAACAGCACTGCTTGATGGTCCTCCAGCAACGTATGAAGCACCTCGAAAGTGATTGGTCGCGCCAAGGTCTTCCTTTACCCGTAGAATTGCCCCAAGACGATTCTGCCCCGTTCATGCTTGGCCTGGTAGATCACCGCCCTGTTCCGAGTGAATCTACGGGCAACGCTCGTTCCCACTGGATGAATGATTTCGGACTCCTTGGTGAACGTCCGGGTCAGGAGATCGCATCCGACTCGATTTCAGTTCAACTGTTCAATACCTTGCTTGAACGAGATGCTCCTCTTTCACTGGATGAGGCTGTTGAGATTCACGGTGGACAAAAAGCCCGAATTGGGCGGATATTGGAACGCTTTAGGGTATCGGGAATGGTTGAGCGGGTTGCACGAACCGACCGCTTGCAAAGCGCCCTATGGACGGCCATGACAACACAACACCAGCGGCGTGGTGAAGATTGGATGTTGAAGAAAGGAGGCTTTCAACGACTGCTCAATGAAGAGCAGCAAAGGATGTTGCTCAAAGCGCTCGCCAAAGGAACGTTGACCATCGAAGATGTCGGGCAGCAGCTCGAGGCAACCGATGCGCGCGAACAAATGCTCCTGCTCAATCTCCTCGGAGGGCGCTTGCCAATGGGGTACCGTATGTCGGGTCAAACACTTGCTTCTGTCCAACGATCGGTACAAGATCGTCTTGAACGTGTTCTTCGTAGAATGGTCCGCGTCGCTGACCTGCTCGCAGCGGCAACCAATGACGATGCTGTTGACGAAGCATAACGCAGAGGCATCGCCATGAGTCAGTTCATCGCTCCAAAAATGGGTCCTTGGGAAGGCGAGGCCAGACCCCTTTTTCTCGCTCCGATGTCAGGAGTATCTGACCTTCCTTTTCGTCTTCTCTCAAAGGAATGTGGAGCAGATGTTACCATCACTGAATTCACCAATTCGACCGCATTGACTCGGGAAGCTGCCACCTCTTGGCGGCGCATGGAAACCCATGCGAGTGAAGTCCCCTTCATTCCACAAATCTTTGGAGGCGACCCAGGAGACATGGCTACTGCAGCAGAAATGCTCGCTCCGACTGCGGATATCATCGACCTTAATTTTGGATGTCCTGCGCCCAAAGTCACCAACATCTGTGCTGGGGCAGCGTTGATGGGTGAGCCCGAACGCCTTGTTTCCATGGTTGAAGGCATCGTTGAACGAGTTGATGTCCCCGTAACGGCAAAAATGAGATTGGGTACGGGTTCGGGTACGAACAATGCAACAGACATTTGTCAGCGCCTCGAAAAAGTTGGAGCGCAGCGTCTGTGCATCCACGGACGAACTCTGCGCCAACGATATTCAGGAATTGCCGACTGGAGCAGCATCAAGGAGGCCGTTGAAGCGGTCAACGTCCCAGTCATTGCCAATGGAGATGTTGTCGACGCATCTTCAGCGGCAGCTTGCCTCGAGCATACCAATGCATCGGGATTGATGATCGGACGTGGAGCCATCGGGCGACCGTCGGTATTTGCCGAAATCAAATTGGGCCTCGGGTGGATGAAGGAAGAGGATGTGCCTTGGATTCATGCCCACGAGGATTGGTCAGCGCTGTCTGAAGTCGGTCAGGCCTTTGCCTCCCGTAAATGGTGTTGGGACCGTTATATCGAATTGTCAGAATCCACGATTGGGATTCAACCTCGGTGGATGCAACGACATGCCATTGCCTTCACCAAGGGCTTGCCAAATGCAAAGAAAGTACGCAGCCTCATGCATGATGAAGATACGGTCAAAGGCATGGCTGATGCTATCAGCCATTTTCTAGCAAGCAAGGCTTGACTTCAGAAAGTGGATTCCCACTCAGCAAGGTCATTTGCTTCGGCCCATGCTTCATCGGTTGTTTCTCCACGAACCTTGAGCACTTCACGAGCGAGAAGCCAGTAAATGAGAGCAAGTGAGCGTCGTCCCTTGTTGTTGGCAGGAAGAGCGACATCGACGTTGCGCAGGTGGTTGTTAGCGTCGACAATACCGACGATGGGAAGACCCGTAGCAACTGCTTCACGGAGTGCTTGTTGGTCGTTGGCAGGGTCGGTCACGAACAAGACATCAGGTTCGATGTAGGAACGAAGAGCGGGGTTGGTCAGCGAACCAGGAATAAAACGGCCGACTGCGGAGTGAGCACCAACGGCCTCAGCAAAGAGACGGGCGGGGCGTTGTCCGTATTGTCGGGCGCTTACCACCATAATGGAAGGTGCGTCAAAGGTGTTGAGAAGAGCAGCAATGGAGCGGATACGCGCATCTGTGGTAGGAATATCCAGCAAGTAGAGACCATCTTCTCGGACACGTTCAATGAAGCGACCCATATCGGCACTCTTCTGTTGAGTACCGATGTTCACGGCGTTCTCCTCATATGTTTCAGCGGAAACGAGTAAACTGGTTTCTTCGGACATTGTTAACCACAGCAAGCCGCCCACAGACCCCCTGTATTAAACCGCTTCGTCCTTCCAAGCCCTATGAACTTGGTGAGATTTCAAAAAATCATGGAGGGAAAAGGTATCAAAAAGAGAGGGCTGTGCCATACATGTGTCGGAGCAGAACGCCATCAGCACATCGGGCTCTGAACCGACCCATCCTGAAGCCGTCGCCCGCGACAATGGTTTTTGGGTCGACAAAAACGACGATTGTTTGCCCGTGAGTGCCAGTGACCTTGAGCGTTTTACGTACTGCCCGATGTCTTGGTACCTCTCTGCGACGGGCCATTCAGGCCAAAGTGAAAGCATCAAGGCTGGCATCCAACGTCACAAGGCCATCCACGAAGGCATAAGCAATTTTGAGAAGTCTCGGCTGCTTACCATGAGAAACCTGACCATTTGGAAATGGTGGTTTGCTGTCGTGGTTGTTTTGTTGGTGGACACCTTGGCATTCATGAACATCAACGATGCTAATTTTGACACGCAAGAGTTCTCCAAATTATTGGCCCTGTGGGCCATTTCGTGCCTGTTGATTGCCATTGCTGCAATTTTGTTACCTTGGCGGAAATTCCTGAAGATCTCCAATCCGATGAAGGAACGCCATTTTGAACAAGAAAGCGGTGCAGTCCAACCTTTTTTTGAGCCAAAGGGATTCAAAGGCGGCTGGTTTCTCGGAGGGCGCTTGGAAGTAGCCTTCCTCATTGCGGCCATCGCCATCGCCTTGCATGCCATTGCCTTGCAATTTGCCAGCAACCGTGAGCAAGCAGCCTACGTATTTGCCGTCACCACCATCGGATGGACCCTGTTGACTTCCTTCCGATTGCAGCGAGCGTTGGTCAGCAACAATAAAGCCCAATTATTGGCCATTGAAAACGATATCAAATCGGGAACTTCGGTCGCTTATTCCGACGACGATAGCACCACTGGTTTGTTGAAGAACAAACTCAACGGTCTTCGGGGGCGACCTGACCAAATCGTGATCATCGATGGAGAATTCATTCCGGTAGAACAGAAGACCGGAAAGGTCCCTCACAAGCCGCATGAGTCGCACGTTCTGCAAATTCTCGCCTATGCATCCTTGGTTGAAGCAACGACCGGAGCCTCGCCTCCATATGCTCTTCTTCGTTACGGTCCTGAGCAATTGCATTCCATTTCTTGGGACGATGAAGCGAAATTGAAATTAGACCAAGCCATCAAAACCGTTCAGAAAACCATGGCCGAAGGCGGTGCTGCTCGCAACCATAGCAGAGAAGGAAAGTGCAGAAGTTGTTCCCGCCGCTATGCTTGCCCTGACTCGCTGGTTTGAAATCAGAAACAATCGTCCACCAGTGGATATTGAATGCAGGTATTTGTCACGGTCACAATGATGTCAAAATCATCACTGATGAAGCCAACCGTCGTCTCTCCAATACCCCGTGCCTTGACGTTCAAATCCCATTCTCCGAGTACGAATTCCGGGGTGGGCAAGAGTTGTTGTTCCAATGGAGTGGCCGTTTCACTGACATCCTGCTCCCATTGAACATTGCCTGCGCTGTCCGTCAATACCGCTCGAACATACCGAGTGGTGTTATCGGATGGAATGGTATCTGAAAAAGAGATACGTGCGCGGAAGTAAATCCGAATTTCAGCGGTCTGGTCATCAACAACGAAGGTTGAAATGTTCGTGAACTCGTTCAGCGGAAGAAGTTGTACAAATTCATGCGATACTTCGATCTTTTGATTTTTCAAACTTTCAAAGGGTTCCTCGCGGAGGGACTCAACCGATTCCCTCGCCGCAATGAGGCCCATGCAACCTGATGTGGAGGCCATGAGGGCAACCAATACCAGCGCCGTTGCAAGACCCTTGAGGCGCATTGAAGCAACCCACAGGGTGAATCCCTAAGAAAGCCTCGCTTTTGTGAAGGGCCGTTCAATTCAAGTTACGAGACCGGCTGCGATGGCTGTCTGAATGAAGCAAACCATGGCCGAGCCTTGGCGATGACGAGCCCTATGAACGCCGACAGACACTCAACCAAAGCGTGCGCCACAGGTCTTACATTCAACGGCATCAGGCGCTAACTCCGCACCACATGCACCGCATTCATCAGAAGCATTGGCAGCCTCGGCAGCCTCAGCCTCATCCTTGGCTTTCTGCCGAGCACTTCGACGGCGGGTTGGCTTCTTTGCCTTCGCAGCCGCTCTTTGCTCATCGTCTGACTTGACCGATGCGGAGAGCGGCATGTCGTCGTCATCGTCAAAGCTGAAGTTCGCCGTTGTTTCAGCCACTTCATTGCCCGCAAGGGCTGAATCGGTGAGACTCATGCCAACATTGACCTTTTCACCGGGAAGAACGCCTTCCTCACCCGTAATCTCGAACAGACGCTCACGGATGCCAGCATCAGATGCACTGAGTTCGCCCGTGTCTTCGCCCAGAGAGCGCAATTCTCCCTTGGAGGCTAAGATAGCGTCAATGTCGTGGTCGGGGTCGGTGCCCTTGGTCGATTTGAGCGTCGTTGTCACCTTGTCTTTGTAGGCTTCAACTTCTTCCTCGGTCATCTCACTCATGGCGATTTCGTCTGCATAGCGACGGTCATAGGCGGCTTCAACCTCAGCCTCTGCGGCGACGATGTTGGTATCCCACTCGTCCTCGAGGTGTTCTTCATCAAATCCGAAATCCTTGACGGCTTCAGCATAATTCTCAGTTCCCGTGACGATTTGGTCGTCATCATCTTCGGGAAGAGCAACTACTTCCTTGACAATTTGGCGACGTTCGCGTCGCTCGCGCTTCTCAAAGTAGGATGACACGTCTTGGAATGCCCCACAATAGGCACAATTTTCCAAGAGATCAGGAATCGATTCGCCGCATTCTCCGCAGTCGTGGAATTGACTTCGTGCTTTCTTCAAATTGAACATGCAGTGTGGACAACGGTCTTCGGTACCTTCCAATTCCCCGTCACAAGATGGGCAGTATTCGTAAATGTCTCGTTCGAGTTCTTCTTCTCGTTCCCGTGTGAGAATCACCGCAACAACGAGGGCACCAATCAAGACGAGAGCCCCCAGGCCAAACAGTGTCAACGTCCCCATTTGCGAGGCGGTGGCTGCGTCATCATCTGCTGAACCGGAAGCCAATGTTGCGAAGGAACGTGTGAAGGTTGGGCTGATGGATGAATCCTCTGGGACCAAACGAATGGTGGTCATTGAGGCTTTGGCCTCAAAGGTACAGGAAAGGGAAACGCGTTCACCGCGCTGGTCTACATTCACTGAGAGGGATGAAAGAACTGTGTTATCTCCGTCCTGACAGGTGTAATTGGCCTGTCCTGTTTCAGTACTGGTCATGTTGACACTGAGCGTGTACACCGCAGCATCAGCGAGTGGCATGGTCGGAACGTTGTTTTGAGCGTCAAAGAGTTGTAGGGAGGAATACTCCCAGTCCAATTTGAGCTTTGATTCGACGAGTACGGTTCCACTGGCGTAGGAATTCTGCTTGTTGGCATCCCAACTGCCTTGACTGGCAACCCATTGTGCTTGGAAATCTGCTGTGTGAGCACCGAGGGCAGTCGGTAGAGAGACGTTCCAAGTGAAAGGCTCACCTGCATCCAGCAAAATGGGTGGAGACTGTCCTTCGACGCCCTCAAAGGTGTATTGTATCATACCTGAAACGCCGATATCGCCTGTATTTTCCATGGTGATGCGCCATTCAACATCCTCACCCGAAGCGACTGAAGGGGTGGTGGGAAGTGCATTCGCATCCACATAGACGTCAGGGATTGGAGAGATGGTGAGAAGCCCTGATGCAAGGTCATTGGCCGTTGACTCCTGCTCAATGCCAGCTTGGTTGAAGGGATTGATACGAGCGGTCACGACGTGACTGCCATCGGGAAGAGATGAGAGCGTTGAAGCGTTCAGTTGGGTCGTGAAACTCATTTCACTGTAGCCTGAACCTAAGAGACTGACCGTGAAGGGCTGAGCTGCAATCATGCCGCCAGAAGGCGTTTGAAGTTCCAAATGAATGGGGATGTCTGCGGGACCTGTGCCGTTGGTTCGAACAAGTGTCCCAGTGATTGTCCAGGGGCCTTCGAGAGCGCCTGTGGCAATGGTCACGACCAAATCATCTTTGAAACTAAGATCCATCCTTGTGGAGACGATGACATCGACTTCGCTGACTTTGTTGGATTCCGAGGCTTCAACAATCACGTTGTAAATATCTGGCGTCACCGTCACAGTATGCGTGCCGCTGCTTGGAGCGACAATGGTCGTATTGACCCAATGGGTCGAGCCTGCGGTGAGGGCAGGTACTGCCAATTCAACATCCGGAGACCCGGGCACTTCGAGCAACAACGTGCTGCTGTCTGCATCAACCGAACCGGAATTGAGAATCGATGCTGAAAGGTTGAGAAGGTCACCGGCGTAGACGGGTTGCGGTTGTTCTACCTCAAGGCTGTCCACACGCAAATTTGGCAAGCCAGCAACGGAAAAAGACTTGAAGAAATTCACAGGGAGGTCGCCACCAGCGCTGAATTCAAACCATACTTTGTGTTCACCTTCGGTAAGTCCCGACCATGTGGTGGACACGGTCACAAAGTCTTCTCCAGGCACTGTAATAACATCGAGGAATAAGCGATTGTTAGGAGTTACCGATTCTTTGTAAAAGGCGACATCTACGTTGAAGGCATCGCTTTGTTGACTGTTGTAAAGCGTCACTTCAACATCGACTGAACCACCCATCAGCGGGTTGTCTGGGGTCAATGAAAGTTGAACTGCCGATGCTTGCACACCTCCACTATCGCCCGCTTGCGCAGGAAAGGGAAGAAGACTCATGACGAGCAGACTGACGATGATGCCGACCTTCGTGATGCGTTCCATGCACCCCTTAGAGCATGCAAAGCACTTGAACCCATCTCTTCAAATCGCCCTTGAAGAACGGCTCACAGAGGCTTGACGCCCCGCCACGGTTGTCGTCAACTTTGAATGCCCGTGCTAAGCCCGAGTTGAAGGGGAGCATTGAAGGACAACCGCAGGTGTGGAAATCCCATGGGCAGAGGTACTACGAGCGTTTGGCTTGTCCTTTTGCTTCTGTGTTCACTCGGCCCAATGCCTTCCTCTCCAAATCAAACAACCACCTACCTCGAGCAAACCACCACCGTTTCATCGGCGTCAAGTTTGACTGTGACCTTCTCCAACGGCCCTTCTCAAGACGATGATGTCAAGGGAACCTTTGCGCTGACATTCAGCATCGGTGGCACGGGCACACTGGATTCTCTTTTGGTTGAAATCTCAAACGATGACACGACATGGACAACGGTGATCAACCTCACGGAAACACCGTGGATGTATCCTTTTGATACGACCGATTATGACAACGATTCCTACGTCCTGAAAGCAACGGGTTGGGACAGCGATGCCGAAGACCATGTCATTGCTACCAGTGGGTCGTTCAATATCACCAATCAAGTGCCCGTCATCACCACCTTCACCGTACTGAACCCTGACGCCGGAACGGGCGCTTCACTCAACGAGCGTGCCTGGTTTAACATCGGAACCCAGGAAGCCATCTCCTTCCGATGGGGTGCGAGCGACGACGACCTCAAGGAAGCAAGCCTCACCAATGTCCCCGGCCCCGGGACACCGAGCAGTGATTCAAGTTCACCACTCGCTTACGGTTGGGACTGGAACAGTGGCAACATGGGCGAAGGCATCTGGTCTCCTCGGTTGACGGTCCTCGACGATTCTGGACTCTCCGATACGGCGACGATTTTCATTGGTATTGACAGAACAGGACCCACCATTGGCAGCCTTACGGTCGGTGATGGTTCTCTTTGGCAACAATCAGGCCTCGTGGATATCACTGGACTCATGAGCAATTCAGACGACGGTCAGGGCTCAGGTGTAGCCAGGGTGGAATACACCACCAACGACGGTGCAACTTGGACATCAACCACGGACGAAACCATCTCGTTGAATTTTGCAGAAGGCGTCCATGCATTGACCCTTCGAGCCATCGATCAAGTCGGCAACACCGGAGCGAACCAGAGCCTCACCGTCCGAATTGACGAAACGGCACCCATCCCCCTTTCATGGTCCGTGGATGAATTGACCACCAGTAGAATTGGAGCGGCCAATGTCTCCTTCATTGCAGAAGACGCTCAATCTGGAATTGACAACCTCTCTTCTTCCATACAGTATGGATTTGATTCCAATGGCGTGGGTGAAACTCCCGACCTGTCAGGTCGTTGGCTCAACATGGGTGTTAACGGACTGAGTGGACAAATCGGTCTGTCGAGTTGGGCAACAAAATCGCGTCAACATTTGATGCTGCGGGCGATTCTGGTTGACGAAGCAGGAAATTCCTACACCACCTCTTCAAGTTCCTTCCAAATCCTACCCGGTTTAGACCTCTACTGGAACACAAGTGAAACCAACCTCAACAAGTTGGTTGTACGGCCGGGCGAAACCAACGGAAACGTCACCATCACCAGCGTTCTTGAATCAAATCAAGACTACGGAGGCAGCGTCATCGTACGTTTGGAATCTGCGCCTGCCGACCGTTCATCAAACGTTGATTGGACCATCATGGAAACCAGAAACCTACCGAGTGGAACCCTCTCAGACAGCAACGAAACCATCGTTTGGGACTACACCGTACCTCGGTCGGGTCAATTCGACCTCCGCCTTGTAATCGACTTTGCCAACGTCATCGATGAGTACGATGAAGGAAATAACGACAACTACCTCGTCATTACGGGAGCATCGCTTGACAACCCCGGTTTGGTGCCTTCTTTTGCCCCATCAATTCTCCTCATTGTCCTGGTTGGCTTTGCCCTCTCCCTCCTCCAGCGAAAGACAAGGGATTGAAAAGAGGTGGGCCGCACCCCCACCCATGCGCCAGCAACTTCCTCGCGTACCAAAGGACCGCATCGGGGTCATTATTGGAGCGAAAGGGGAAACCAGTAGAGCGATTCACAAAGCCGCTGGATGCAAGGAATTCATCATTGATTCAGAAACCGGCGATGTCGACGTGGTTTGGGGAGATGCAGGAAGCTATGATCCCGTCAAAGCAATGAAACTCCCCGATGTCGTGAAGGCCATCGGTCGTGGCATGGCCCCAAAGGCAGCCATCAGTCTGCTTGATGACGACCACTTCTTCGAACTGGTGGACCTTCGTGATTATGTCGGGAAGCGTTCCAACCAACAACGCCGTATTCGGGCACGAATCATCGGGCGTCAAGGGAAAATCCGCAAATTGATTGAGCAACTCACGCAAACTCAAATCAGTATTTACAATTCAACCGTCGTCCTTGTTGGCGAAGAAAGCGGCCTATTTGCTGCTCGTCAAGCGATTGAAATGCTTGCAGGTGGCTCGGAACACGGAACTGTTCTCGGCTATTTGGAACGTGATCGAAAGCGTGCGCGTCTGGATTCAAAATCACTCGATGCCCATCAAGAACGGGCAACAGAAGCTAAGCCTTCAGCAGCCTTTGATGCCTTGGTGCCCGGACTTGCCGAAATTTCCCAACGCCGCAACCGCAGAATGAAAGCCTCCCAAGTTGACCCTGAAGACGAGGAAGCCGTTTCAGAGATGATGGTATTGTCTGACGATGAACAAATTCATTGGGAAGAGGAATGAATCATTCGATTTCCCATTCGACCTGCTCAACATCCGAGAGGTCCATGTTCAATACATCGTAAAGGGCTTCTTCCAACGTGACTTCAAGTCCGTTTTTTTGACCCCATTCTACCAAACGAGTAACGTCGCGAACAAGGAATTCCTGAGCCTTCGGGTGACTGTCCACCACCGCTTGACCTACATCGATGACCAAGGCCCTACCGTCGTGCCAGAGAATGTTGTAAGGTGAAAAATCACCGTGAACCAGATTGGCTTTTTGCCATGCTATGGCGAGGAATTCCAGCAGGTCGTCATAAACGATTTGCGGGGCGTCAATTTGAACATCACGCAATTTGGGTGATGGCGAGGTTGCTGTACCGACATAATCCATGATGAGGACATTTTTGTGGACACCTCGCGGCATTGGAACGTTCAATCCCCAAC
Source organism: Candidatus Poseidonia sp. (assembly GCA_030829545.1). Classification (GTDB taxonomy): domain Archaea; phylum Thermoplasmatota; class Poseidoniia; order Poseidoniales; family Poseidoniaceae; genus Poseidonia. The sequence goes on from JAURAI010000008.1 coordinate 21,818, forward strand.
GCGCCAAACGGTTGAGGTTGCGGTATTCTTTGCGGACCCAAACCTCTACCAAGTCACGATGTTTTCTACGCAGGCCGGTGAATCTCGGATCCCCCTCAATGTATTGAATCAAATTTTTGAACACCGCATTCGATGTGTGAAAAATTTTCACGGCGACTGCTTCACCCGAGAGGCTGGTTCCATGGAAAACGTGTGCTTCTTTCCCTCGTGCAACGGGGAAATCAAGCGTGTCAATGACCCCTGTTTTCATCAATTTATACAAAGCCATCAGGGTGAGACGGTCAAAGACTTGGTCGAAGACCCGACGGTCAACCCAGTCATATGTTCCCGTGCCCATGGCCCCTTGAATCTTGGATTCAATATTGCGAAACATGGTATTGTATCGCTTTTCACGCATCCATTCGTACTTACCACCCTGGTGAGCAAGACCGTCGAGAAATTTCGTCTGCTCGTCATGAGCGAAATCAGAGTCCAATTGTTCCTCTGCTGAGCGTTTCTTGTTGCCTTTTGAGGGATGACGCTTGTGTGGGCGACCCTGGAGTTCATCCCAGTCTTCGTCCCTAGCCATGCTGGAACCTCATGCAAACAAAGCGTCAACGTCGTCGTCATCGTCGTCATCGTCGTCAAGGTCTTCTTCAACGACGGGGTCGACGGCTGCAGGTTCTTGTTCAACCTCGGCGACTTCTTCATCAGCATCGTCTGCAAAAAGGTCGTCACTGTCATCATCAGCATCGTCTGCAAAGAGGTCTTCTTCTTCTGCTGGTTCGTCAACCTCGGGTGCTTCTTGAGACACATCGCCTGAACTGAACAAGTCATCATGCTCTCCGTCATCGTCAAAGGAGACGCCCATACCAAACATATCGACATCATCGGGTAGAACGCCTTTACGTGAGAGGTACATGGCTTGGGTCTTGGTGTAGCGGTGCTTCACATCAGCCTTTGAATCTTGGAAATCCCAAGGCCAAACGATGATCAAATCACCTTCACGAACCCATTGCCGACGGCGCATTTTTCCTGGAATACGAGCCATTCGGGTTTCGCCATCAGCGCACAGAACAGTAACACGACGACCGCCCAAAATTTGCTGGGCCAAAGCGAACATTTCGTTGACTTTTTTGTTGGGCATTTTGACACGGATTTTTCCGTCGCTGACACCTTCGGGATTCTCAAGACGAGCGAGTTCCTCGACGTCTACTTTCTCCTCATGTCTGCGACCCAATCAGTCTCACCTGTTCTTCCTAACGGACAACCCTTCTTGAAGGCATCACATCAACAGGCATCGAATCAAGCCGCTATCGGCTTCACCAAGCACCAACCAAGGCATTGGCTGCTACTTCACAGAGGCTGATCAATTGACCCGCTCCAACACCGAAGTACAGGGTGGTCAGCAAACACGCAACGATGGCCATGCGAACAGACCTTCCCGCTGGCAGGGGTCCTTCTCGACCTTCCTCCGGCTCATGGAAGAACATCACCAAACCAACACGCAGGTAGTAGAATACTGAGATGGCGGAGTTGATGACCATGAGGAGTGCGAGGTACCAAACCCAGTGTATATCGCTGAAGGTCAGATCGCCATTCACGGTTACATCGACCAAAGCGACCTTGACGATACCCATAATCACGAGGAGTTTGGAAACAAAGCCAGACAGCGGTGGCACACCTGCGAGGGACATCATGAAGATGAACATGGTCGCAGCAAGGAAAGGTTCTCGCTTGGCGAGGCCATCCAAGGAAGCAAGGGTGTGTCCGCCTTTTTCACTTTCCAAGATGGACAGAACAAGGAAGGCTCCGAGTTTGAAACAAACGAGAACCACCAGATGGAAGATAAGGGCCGTTACGACCGCTAGGGCAGCATCGTTGCTTGCGTTGAGGTGTTCAGGTTCCCAGTTAAGGGCTCCAATGGCCGTGATTGCTGCCAGCATGTAACCGGCATGCGCCACCGATGAGTAAGCGAGCATGCGCTTGGGGTTGGTTGAACCCAATGCTGCGAGGTTACCCCACGTCATGGTCACCGCAGACAGAACTGCGAGTGCAATCAGCCAAACAGCTGCACCGTCAGTGGCTTCAGGAGATGCTACAACGAGGAGGATTCGAAGCAAACCAATGATACCCATGGCCTTGCTTGCTGTCGCTAGGACACCTGCCACGGGGCTGGTCGCACCTGCGTAGGCATCGGGAGCAGCAAAGTGGAAGGGTGCAGCACTGACTTTGAAACCAAAGCCGACAAGAAGCATTCCAAGAGCGATCAGTGGAAGGGGTTCCATGCCGTTTTCGGCAAAGGCCAGTGTCAATTCGGTGAACTGCAATGAGCCCGACCAAAGATAGAGCAAAGAGAGCCCGTAGAGTCCGACACCTGATGCGACTGAACCGACAATGAAGTACTTCATACCCGCCTCAGTTCCTTCCTTTGTTTCCTTCATGAAGGAGACGAGAACGTAGGTCGAGAAGGATGCTAACTCCAAACCGATGAAGAGCAAGAACAAGTCTTGAGCGAGGGCGACGATGGACATTCCAAGTCCCGTGGTCATGAGAAGGATGTAGAAATCCACTTGACGACGGTTGTTGTACAGGCCAAGTGCACTCCTGTCCTTGCGGCTTGTTGCGGGAATACGGTTGATGGAAGCAATGCTCGCTAGAGCAAGGGCTCCGTAGAAAATCAACTCAAAGATGCGACTGAATTCGTTCACCAAAAGCAGGTCATAGCCGCTTTCAGTTTCGATCATGGTCACGTTCATGCCGTTCATGTAGGAAAGCGCAGCAAGCAAGAAAGCGATTACAAAGAACATGGATGCAAAGATACCGGGCAAACGGGGGTCGCTGTCCAATGTACCACGCTTTCCACCGAAGAACCAGGGGATGCGGATTTGTGTCAGTGGGATTCGGAACTTAGCGTCACCGAGGTTGGGCACGATCATCAAGGTAAACATACCAATGACCAAAACGAGCTCGGGGGCGAGCGCTGTCACAAAGCCATCGCCAAAGGGTTGCATCGTTTCCATATCAGGCACCTCCCAAAATTGGAATCAAGAGCGTTTCAAAGAACGCCACTGTCCATCCGTTCATCATGTCGAGGGCAATCCAGGGCATGACACCAAACAAGATGGTGAACACAGCCAGGATGATCATTGCAAACTTCTCGGAATCAGCAATGTCTGGAACTGGCTCACCGTTCAAACTTGCAGGAGGTTGCGTTTCCTCTCCACCCTCAAAGATGGTGCGCTGCATCGACCAGAGGTAGTAGGCAGCAGTGAGGGCGAGAACAAGGGCGGGTCCAACCATCCACAAGACGCTCAAATCATTCGCAGCAAGGAAGTGCCACAATGCAAGGAACATCATCAATTCAGCAACGAAGCCAGCCAGCAATGGAAGGCCAAGCGAGGCCATCCATGCAAACATCATCGAGGTGGCGAGCCAAGGTGAATGCTTGGCCATACCCCGCATGGCGCCAATTTCCATGCTGTGGTAGTGATGCTTGAATGCACCACATACTGCGAAGAGCATGGGGCTGATAATACCGTGAGCGAACATCATGAAGAGCGCCGCTGCCCACCCCAATGGTTGCATGGTGGCGATACCGATGAGAATCACGCCCATGTGCGATACGGAGGAGTAAGCGACCATTTTCTTGAGGTTGGTTTGACCAAGACAGACGATGGCGCCCCACACCAGTGAGATCATTCCCAAAGCGAGCAACCAGAACTGGAAGTGCTCAGCCGCATGAGGGAAGAATGCCAACGGGAGACGGAACATACCGTAAGCACCCATCTTCAACATCACACCCGCCAAGAGCATCGAACCGCCTGTGGGCGCCTGTACGTGCGCATCGGGCAGCCACGTGTGGAAGGGGACTGAAGGCAACTTCACGAGGAAGCCGAGCATGAGCATCACGAAGAGAATCTTCTGCATGCTTTCACCGAGGAACCAAGCTCCGTCTGCGTTGCCTTGCTGGGCGTGCGCAGTCAGGGTCGGGATGTCAAAGGTACGACCGGTCCATGAACCGGAGTAGGACAAGGCCTGGTCAGGTTGAAGGAAGTACAAGGTCACCAATCCAAGGAGCATCACGACCGAAGCGGTAAAGGTGTAGATGAAGAACTTCTGAGAAGCATACTTTCGGTCCTTACCGCCCCACTTGAGAATCAAGAAGAACATTGGAATCAGGGTTAACTCCCAGAAGACGTAGAACATGAAGAGGTCAAGGGCCACGAAGACGCCAATAAGCGCACCTCCCATCATCAAAATGAGCGGAAAGTAGGTCGAAGCGTGCTTTTCATTCCATGTCGCAATGATGGTCACGGGAAGAAGGAAAGTCGTCAACCAGACCATGGGGAAGGACAAGGCATCAACACCCACGCTCCAATGAATGCCCAATGCTTCAATCCAAACATAGCGGAATTCAAAGTTGAATGAACCAAAGCCAAGTCCGGTCCAATCGAGTGCTTTGTCAAATCCGAGCGCCTCGTACAGGGTCGAATGACTCTGAGCAAAGAACATCATGGTAGCGAGAGTGAGCATGGCCAGTGAAATGACCAAGGAGACCATCCGAATGGATGAGCCCAAGCGTTCTCGTGTGGCTCCGTCAGCGTTTGCAACAAAGGCGAGAAGAACAAGACTGCTGAGAAGTGGCAGACCAACAAGCGGTATGGAAATCCAATCGATCATGCAATCACCCCCCAAATCAAAGCAAAGAGTGCCAGTGTGCCTACCGCCGCCATTAGGATGTAATCACGGGCAGACCCTGTGGTCAATGCACGCAATTTCGTGGATAGTTGCTGTGAGGTGCGCTCGATGGTCTTGATCGTTCCATCAATGACCTTCGAGTCTGCTTCAGCGGATTTGAACGAGAAGGCTGCGACGATTTTCAGCATGGCCATGTCGTAATAGTGGTCGAAGTAAAGACGGTTGGACAGGGCAGTGGCAAAGCCAGACTGAGCAAAGGAGGAATTATCCCAATGGTAGCGTCCCTTGATGGCGGCGTTAATGGCCAACACAGGGGTGAACCATGGCTTGACTTCTTCGCCTTCGTCGAGCGCTCCACCGTACAACGAGAGTGCCATACCGGGCCCGACGATGGCACCGAAGAACAGGGCTACGTAGGTCAGGATGAAGAAGAAGGCTTTCTCGTTAGCAAAGACGTGTCCCATTTCGTAGAGGAAACCGCCCCAGAGACCGCCGTGGTCGGACATCAAGCCGTACTCAATATCTGGAGCCCAGTGGGTGAAGCCCATGCTGGCAAAGAGAATGGCGGCGAGGCTGAAGAAGGTCAAGATGAACAGAGGGGTCTTGATCCACGTATTGGTAGGACCGACGTGGGCTGCGACTTCGCCCTTCGGAGAGCCTGCAAAGGTCTTGAGCCACATGCGTGACATGTAGAATCCTGTCATTCCTGCACCCAAAAGAACACAGAGAGCAGGATACATGAAGCGAGGGTCGTCAAGAGCAACACGCCACGTGTTGGCGATGATGCCTTCCTTGGACCAGAATCCACCAATGAGTGGGAATCCCATGATGGAGAGGGAACCGACCAGCATGGCAGTGGCAGTCAACGGCATCTTGGACGCCAAGCCACCCATGTTTTCCATGGATTGAGCATCAAACTCATCGTGGTGGCCTTCATCAATTTCATTGCGGATGCGACCCAACGTCAAGTCCAACTCTGGCACATTGATGCTTCCGTTACCGTCAAGGTCGAGGGCTTTCATCAACGGCGCCATTTCCCACGGTGGCAAATCCGCCACGTCGGCGTTCTTGAGAGCCGTTTGGAATTCATAGGTGTCAATTTCACCTGAACCGTCTAAATCGATGCTGGCAAAGAAATCAAACGCCGTTTGGCCGTTTGCCTCAAGATAGTCGGCCAACATGATCAATTCCTTGGGTGTGTCGTGATGCCCGTCATCATGGTCGTGATGATGCAGGTGATGGTGAGCGTGGTGAACTTCGTGGATCACCGCTCCACTTGCCATGAACAGCATGCCCTTGGCCATGGCGTGGTTGAAGAGATGGAAGAGCGCAGCGCCAAAGGCTACAATGACGATGGCGTGGTTGACGTAGTAATCCGGATTCTTCGTGCCGTCTGCGAGGTATTCGTGCCAGTGAAGGGTGTTGGCAAGGTAGAGAGCTGCACCGAGTCCAGTAAAGATGTAAGCGAGTTGCGACATCGTTGAGTAAGCCAGGACTTTCTTCAAATCATTCTGCACAAAGGCAATGGCTGCGGCCATGACAGCGGTTGTACCGCCAATGGCTGCGATGATGAAGGCCAAGTCAGCGAGTTCCCCGTGCAGAGCTTCGGCCCCAAAGAAGGGGAACATACGTGCCACAAGGTAGAGTCCAGCGTTGACCATGGTCGCTGCGTGAATCAATGCGGAAACGGGTGTCGGACCTTCCATGGCATCGGGCAACCAGACGTGGAGAGGGAATTGGGCAGACTTGCCAACCGCTCCGATAAACATCAGGCCCAATGACCATGCAAGCATGCTTGCATTGCTTTCCGCTACGGATTTAATTTCGTACTTGTCGAACACGACATCGTAGTCAAGAGAACCGAAGAGGTACCACATCATGGCCAAGCCGACCATGAGGAAGACGTCTCCAACACGCGTGGTGAGGAAGGCTTTCTTGGCTGCGTAGGCAGCGCTTGGGCGCTCGTAGTAGAACCCGATGAGAAGATAGGAACAAAGCCCCATTAATTCCCAGAAGATGAATAGCCAGAGGAAGGAATCAGCGAGAACCATGCCGAGCATACCTGAACAGAACAGAACGAATTCAGCATAGAAGCGATGATTTCGGTTGTCGTTGATGGGGTCGGTATTCATGTAACCGATTGCAAAGGTATTGATGAGCAAACAGAGGAAGGAGGCAACGAATAGCAGCAGGACAGTGATGTGGTCAACATGAATGCCGAATCCAAAACTGACTTCTTTTGTCGCAACTCCTGATTCCCAAATACTTGAGGTGAACCAGGTCCAATCCGAAAGTTTCTGGACGCCTCCGTAGGCACCGATGAAATCGGAGATGAGCCACAGAGCGAGCAAAAGGCTCGCACCCATGACTGGAAGGGCGATCAGGCCACCTTCCTTGAGGGTCTGCTTCCAGAACTTCTCACCGTTGTACAACTTGCCGAAGAGCAAGATGACGGGGAAGGCCAGCATTGGAAGGAGAATGATGAGCGGCGCATATTGTGCTGCGGTGCTTTCAACGATAACGGAACTGCCTGTACTCGCTGCCATAACTTCACCTCAGTTCCTCAGGACGTTAACGTCGTCCAGTGTAATCGATTCGTGTTGGCCGTACATGGCCAAGAAGATAGCGAGGCCAATTGCCACTTCGCTTGCAGCGATGGCAATGGCGAAGATGGTGTAGACCCATCCCGTCGTGTCGCCATGGTAAACGGCTGCTGCTGCGAATTGCATGTTTGCAGCATTGAGCATCAATTCAATGCACATCAAGACGATAATAGCGTTCTTTCGAGTGAAGGCACCGGCCAAACCGATCACGAACAAGAGTGCTGAGAGCCCAGAAACCCATGCTGGATCAATCATTCTTCTTCACCTCCGAACTCCCACAAGAGATTTTCCATTCTCTCATCACGAACAAGGTAAGCGGCACCCATCATGGCCATGGCCATCAAGACCCCGAGAACGAGGAGGGCGAAGCCCCAATCGTGCAGCAAAGAGTCAGCAAGACCAGAGGTCGTAGGAGTTGTTGAACTTGGTTCGCTCCAAACACTTTCATCGTTGAGCACGGCGACCAAGATGAAGCCGAGGGCGATGAGCCCCATGCGAGTGAAGAGGGAAATGAACTTCATTCAAAATCCTCCTCCAAAATTTGTCGGCGGGTCAACATGATACCGAACAGGACAACTAAACCGACGCTGGCAAGATAAACGAGAATCTGAATGGCTGCGAGAAATTCAGCACCCAGCAGGATGAAAATGCCAGAGACCGCCATGAAACAGAAGATCAGCGAGAGCATCGAGTGCGCCACTCGCTGGGCAAAGATGAGGCCAAGGGCTCCACCGAGCGTGATGGCTGCAAACAGAAAGAACACACCGGTTTCTGCAGCGCTGGCCACGTCCATCTCAAGCATCCCCCTTGACGGCCTGTTCACCGGCCTCGACTGAGTCAACAGGCTTTGTTGCTTCAGCCGCAGCCTTGGCTTCCTTGGCGGCATTCTTGGCTCGCTTGTCGCGCTCTTTGGAGGCACGCTTGGCCAACTCAGCGTCCACGGCTTCTTGGTGAACACCGGGGAGCACTCGGGTGCGGGAGGCATCGAACCACAGGTCTTGACGAGTGAAGCCAGACATGCCGTCGTATTCGTTGGTCATGAAGAAGGAGGTAAAGCCACAGGATTCCATGCAGAGGCCGCAGAACATGCAACGGCCGAGGTCAATGCGTCCGGAGACGATTTGATCGTCAGCAGGGAGCAATTCAGCACGGTCGACCATGGCTTCCTCACCAGAATCGTTCCAGCGTACTGTAGCGGTGTCACCGGACAAATCCAGAACTTCTGCGAAACGCCATTCTTGAGGGGCGTCGGTGTGCGCTGTTACGTGGTTGAAGCTGTCCAATTCGGCAACGACTTCAGGCTTCTCGACTGCAGCGTACTTTCCGACTTCAAGGTCAACGCCCATGCCGGCATGTTCGCCATCAGCACCGTCGAGAACATCAACACGCAACTCAGTGGTCATGTGCAAACAATCGTTAGGGCAGATGTTGACACACATCTTACACGCAGTGCAAGTTTCCCATATCACGCCAATTCGCCCGTTGTAATTACCCGGGACGAAGAGCCAGGGTTCCATGTCTTCAAGACGTTCATAGGGATACTGGACGGTTTGAGGCTTCCAAAGTGTTGGTTTGAGGTCGGAGGTCACACGATCTGGTGCGAATTCCTGCCGACTGATGTCGTTCATGTCCGCCGTAGAGGCCGCACGACTGCGACTTCCATCATCGAGGAACTCAGGGTGACTGGTGTTGTGATAGGCACCCAGACGCTTCCCGAACCGCTTTCCAATGAAGGGGAAGGTTCGCAGGGCTGTAATCAAGGTAATCTTGAACGGGTACCAAAACAGGTTTCTAAAATTCGGTTGTGCGTGTGGATGCATTGGCATGGTTTCACCTCACTCCTGCCCCGGGACTACAGTTCCCGCAGGCTCAACAGTATGGACGTGGAACATTCGTTCCGGTGTCGCTGACTTATCTTCGTCGTTGAGATAAATCACGAAGATAGCAACCCAGAACAAGGTCGTGAGAATGGGCACAAGGCTCGGGATGCCAAAGGCGTCCCATGCATTTCCACCGGCCACGGTATCGGCCATGTTTTCGGGTTTGAACAGGTACAAACGGTACACCAAAGCCAAGACGACTTGCAGAACGGCCAAAGGAAGGAGCATGCGCCATCCGAATTCGAGGATTTGGTCGGTTCGAATACGAGCCAGTGAGAAACGAGCCCATACGAAGACGATCAAGAAGACAAGCCAGGATTTTATCAGCGTCATGATGGCCCCGGGAATCAAGAGATAGAGGCCACCGAGACCGAGGAATTCAATCGAGCCAATGGTGCCTTGGAAGGGAAGGTGCCAGCCGCCAAGGAAGAAGTGGGTGAAGAGGAAACAGGCTGCATAGGTACGAATGTACTCTGCCATGAACAGCATACCGAACCGCATGCCCCCGTATTCAGTCCACCAGCCTTCAACCAGTTCGGCTTCTGCTTCTGGCATGTCGAAAGGAACACGCTCAACTTCTGCAATCATGGTAATGAGGAACAGAGCAGCAGCAAGTGGCATCAAGAAGATGTTCCATGCACCTGCAGAGTGTTGGAAATGGATGCTTTCAATGATGTTGAAGGTTCCTGAGAGGATGGCAACCGAGAGAAGGGTCAGCAAAAGTGGGATTTCGTATGCGGTAAGTTGGGCTGCTGAACGAATGCCACCGATGAGCGTGTACTTGTTGTTGGATGACCATCCGGCAAAGAATACACCGATGGGCGCAATTCCGAAGATAGCGATGGCGTAGAGGATGGACAAATCTGGGTTGGTGGCATAAATTCCGCTCGAGAGTGGGATCATACCGAGAATGAGGAGGGTTGATGAAACGATGAGGAAGGGCGATACCTCGAAGATGAGGCGGTCCGCACGTTGAGGGACCATGTGTTCCTTGACCAAGAATTTCATACCGTCTGCGACGTTTTGGAAGAAACCCGGTAGGATGGTTTTACCCATCCACGAACGGTTGTTGACACGGTCAACGGTTGGGAAGTTTTCGTCTCTATTTCCGAAATTTTTGTTCAGCCATTTATTGACGGCACCGATCGGTTTTCCGAGACCAAATGGAAGCATGTTCCACCATTCTCCAGCGGTTACACCGTTTTCACCGACCCAAAGCGAGCGGAGGGCAGTGGTTGCACCGTAGCGGTCTTGCATACGAGCTACTGCCTTTCGTTCAATCCAAAGGATGGCGAATTGCGAGAAGAAGAGCATCAAAAAGACGACGTTCACCAAGGCAAAGGTGGCCACGGCAAAGGAAATTGACGAGGCGCTGTCCTCAAGGGGCGTTCCCGAGAGAAGGTCAATGAGGCTCGAGCGAAGAACACCGTCCCTGCTCATCATGAAGCCAACCAAATCGTACTTGTCATCCATGATATCACCTCAACGATCGGTCTCCCCAATGCACGGATCAAAACTGCCCATGATGGCAGGGATGTCGGCTACCTTGTAGCCGATCATGGTCTTTGCAACGTAAGGAATCGTGATGAACATCGGTGAGCGGATTGACAATCTGTAAGGATTCTTTCCTCGGCCATCGCCACCGCCCTTGATGTAGAATTGAGAAGCGCCACGGGTACACTCGTAATGGGAGAAACCTGTTGCTCCTTCAGGGGCACGTGTGGGTGCTTTCGCGAGGATCATCGCATCCCCACTGGCGTAATTGGTGTTCTTTCCACCTGGAATCTTTTCGATAGCATCGAGAATCATGCGACAGGACTGACGCATTTCTTCCATTCGAACTCGGTAGCGGTCGTAGCAATCAGCGCCCTTGACCGAAGTTGGCTTCTCAACAGCGGGCTCCCAGTCCACTTGGTCGTAGACGGAATAAGGGTGAGCCCAGCGAACGTCGTAATTGACACCAGCAGCACGAATGTTTGGCCCAGAGACGCCAGCGTTGACCATGTCCTCGGCCTTGGCATATCCGACACCTTGCAGGCGAACGAGCCAAATCGTGGATTCGTCGAGCATCATCTCATATTCTTCAATGCGCTTTTCGAACAACTTGACCTTGGCGATGAGTCGGTCGGCAAATCCTACTGGAATATCTCGCTTGACACCACCGACACGTGGGTAATTGTAATGCATTCGAGAACCGCCAAGTTCTTGCAATAAATCAAGGAACATTTCACGGTCACGCATGCACCAGGTCATGAGCGTCAGGCTGCCAATATCAGGCCCGTATGCGCCAAGCCACATCAGGTGAGAGGCGAGTCGCTGGCATTCTGCAGAAATCAACCGAATGTATTCAGCACGCTCTGGCACATCAACTTCGAGGAGGTCTTCTGCTGCATAGATGTAGGAATTGGCCCATGTCATAGCGCTGACATAGCAAAGGCGGTCGCAGTAAGGAGTGATTTGAGTGAAGTCGCGTGCTTCGGCGATTTTCTCTACACCTCGATGGATGTAGCCTAATTCAGCATCGGTATCAACGACCGTTTCACCATCGACCTTGACACGAAGCGTCCAAAGTCCGTGCGTCATTGGGTGTTGAGGACCCATTGTAATCCACATTTGTGCCATGATACCGCCTCACTTCACACGACCCTCGTCGGTTGGTTTTCGACCGAAGCCTTGGGCGTCGTCGTACATTTCGTTGAAATCATGATAGCGGATTTTGTGCTGCTTTTGCAAGGGATGGAAACCTTCTGGGCTGTCGTGAGGGTTGAGGACACGGTGCATGTTTTCATGTCCTTCGAATTTGATACCAACCAAATCCCAGGTTTCTTTTTCATTCCAGTCAGCGCCAACCCAAATGCTCTGGACACTGGGCACTGATGGAACATCGGTTTGAGGCAAGGTAATGATCACTTCAAATTCAAGTGGAATGTCATTACCGGTCAACTTTTCAGCCACGTGGACTGTATTGGTGTGAGGTTTTTGATTGGTCACCGGTTGACGCATCAGGTGGTAGACAACGTCCCATCCACGATCTTCGCCGCCATCTGGGAAATGCGTTCCCGTAACCATGGAGCAGTAATTTGCACCAAGGTCAAACCGAAGCGTCTTGGCAAGCGCAACCCAGTGCTGTGGGGGCGCATGAATTCGGACAAAGGGCATCTTGAAATCGTTGGAATGATGTTCAACGGTCGCTACGACATCTGCACCGCCGTAACGGTCCATGACCGATGCTACGCAAGCGGCTGCTGCCGTTTCAGCTTGCTCGTTGGTGACACGCATTCCCACGTTCAGTCCTCCCCGACGATAACGGGCTTGTCGCCCTTGCGGCCACTGCTTGGAGCAGCACCGATGCGGATGATTTTCTCACGGAGCAATCCGAATCCATCGATGAGGGCTTCGGGACGTGGCGGGCATCCAGGAATGTAAACGTCAACGGGAATGACGGTGTCAACACCCTCGAGGATGTTGTAGGATTGGAAGTAGGGGCCACCTGAAATAGCGCATTCACCCATGGCGATGCAGTACTTTGGTTCCGGCATTTGTTCCCAAAGACGGACGACCTTATCGGCGAACTTCTTGGTGATGGGGCCGTTGACGAGGAGAACATCGGATTGGCGGGGGGATGAGCGGAAAAGAACTCCGAAACGGTCACCGTCAAATCGCGGAGTAGCAGCAGCAGCCATTTCAATCGCACAGCACTTGATACCCAAGTGCAAGGTGAAGAGTGACTTGCGGCCAGCCCAGTTGAAGTAACGGCCTGCGAGGACGCTGAGGAATTGCTTGATTTTGGTGGCCTTGAGTGCTTCGTCGGTGACGTCACCGACCATTTCTACCAAAGCACGGCTGTTGAAGGCTGCGTAGTTTTCGTCTTGACCTGCCATGTTCAATCCACCTCAAATGTAAATGCGACCTCGCTTGCGGAAGACATACCATACGCCCAGCGACATGGTAGCAAAGAAGGCTCCCAACGTGAGCAGAGCACTGGTTGCACGCTCGACTGCTGCGGTTCGGTCGCCGGCGTCAATGCCCGGGGCGGTAGCATCGGATGCAACCATGCCGCCCAGAACAAGGAACATGAAAGCCACGTCAAAGACGAGGAAGATAATGGCATACCAGTAGTATTGGAAGTGGAATTGGATCATGGCCTCCCCCACAGGTTCACTACCGCATTCAAAGGTCGTGAGACGACGAGGGTAGAGGCTGTGATCACGCTCGTACCCTTCAAGTAGATAGGAGCGTGTGATGTGCGGACGAGCAGGGTCAACCTTGGGGCGAACCACCCACGTGATGAGGAAATTTGTGAGTGGCATGATGATTCCGACAATCGTCAAAAATCCAATGGAAAGATAGGCACTTGGTACTGATTCAAGTCCCGACATCGTATCACCAACAGAGAACGCCTTCGCTCTCTATTCTTTCCCAAATGACCCCCCTCAATAAGCGTTGTCAAAGGGCTTGGACACAAAGGGCCTGTCAAGCGCATCTTATTCAAGGCCTCAACGAAGGCACTATCTTGTGAAGAAAGAGCACACAGGGAGGTCATCGCTTGCGCATGAGGGCAAGGAGTGCGAGGAAGAGGAGCATGCCGGCTGCAACGGCTTGAACAGCGGTGTTGTTCGCCAGTGAGATGACTCCGTCAGGTGCAGAACCTTGAGCAGCAAATTCGATGTTTTGGCGGTCGAGAACACCTGTCTCGGTTGGTTCTGCGGAAAGTGTGAATTTATACAAATCATCAATCTCTGCACCGTAAGGTGCACGGATGGTGACGTTGACATAGAGGCGTTCGCCTTCGTCCACAGTGCACAACAACTCACTGCCTTCATCCTTGCAGTCAAGATTGTCACTGTCAAGAACCACTGACCATCCACGAAGGTTTTCAGACGTGAAGATGCGGATTTCAGTGCGCACGTTCCCCGTGTTAACAATGGAGATCTCTGTCTCAACTGCAGCCTCGCCGTAGACGATGTCAACTTCCTGACGAGACCCAGCTTCAATGAATTCGATGTCATGGACGATACTGACCTCAAGTGAAAGAGTGACCAAGCCGCTGCGATCTGCTGCATTCGAAACGCTGGTAGCTAGAACCTCAAGCAGACCGCTCTGGCCTGTCTCCGCCCCTGGATTGACGCGTATGGTCATCTCAAGATATAATTCGTAGGCTTTGGCTTGATATCCGTCGATGAGGCCGTTGTCAATCCTTTTTTGGTCGGCTGCATTGACATCAGCACCCAGATAAGGCGTATTGGTCGCAGGGTCAAGAACAAATGTCTCATTGGCAATATCCCAAATACCGTAGCCTTTCGGAACGGTCAAATCGCCGGTGACCGGCAAGCCATAAGCGGTAATGGACCGTGTAGCAATTCCTTCAAGCCCTCCGATGGTGAAGACGGCTTCGTCCTCTCCATCACCTGTGTTGCGAATCCACATTCCAAGCGTTCGCTCACCGCTGGGTGGCAAAATGATCGAGGCAGTTGTTGCTGTATCGGTCGCTTCAAAGCGAAGGTCCATCGAGAAATTCCGGTCGGAGAGAACGGCAAGGAAGACGGCTTCTCGTTGGTTGTCTGGGATGCCGTCACCGTCCTTATCCTGCCCATTCGGGTCGTCTTTGTTTCGGATGCGAACCGTGACTTGAGAGTTCTCAAGTTCTTCTTCCCCGTCAACACTGACCACAAGATACACGGTCGTGGTTCCCTGAGGCTCGACCTCGATTTCGCTGAATGGCATACCGTCCTCGTTCTCAAAGGAAGTTCCCCACGATGGGTTGGCGGTTTGGGAAACGACGGAGAGGCTGATGGTGTCCCTCACGTTCCCGTCATTGATGATGTCGATTGGGAAACGGACTTCTTTACCCGAACGCCCGGTTTGATCCGTAGCAGGAACGTTGACGTCCATGGCGTGAATAGCTGCCACGCTGACGGTGAGCGTGACCGAATCATAGGCGGTGCCACCGCTGGAGGGCAGGACACTGAAGGTCAGTTCGATTTGTTCGGTTGCCAGGGCGTTTTCTGGGACACGGACGGTGACATCAATGCTGGTTGTTTTGTCGTTACCGTGACGTGAACCAACTGAAACCGTTGATTGTTCAAGTTGAACAGCCCACCCAGTCGGAGCCGTGGAAGAGGCGATTCGTAGGTTATCGGGGCCGTTGCCCTGATTGGTCACGGTGATTGAAGTGGATTTATTACTGCCAGGTTCAATGTTCGAGAGCAATGAAGTTGCCACAGAGATACTAGCGCCGTAGGATTGACCAACGATGATACGAAGGTCTTCTTGGCATTTGATGGCACCGTTAGCACCGTCTTTTCCTACAATGCTCACCAGCGTTTCAGACCCTGCGGTGACCGAATCATCGGGAGATATCACAAAGTCAAAGGAACGCTCACCGTTCCCGTTATCGTAGGGCAGCAAGCCAGAGGATGGCCCGTCTACACTCACCCAACTTCCTGCTTTGGAACCGACTGCCGAGGCAAACACGTTCCAATCAGCGTTCCCGTCGTTGACATAGGTCGCCTCCACGGTGACTTCTGCGTCGGGGTTGACGTTGACGCTCGTCTTACTCAAGGAAAGACTGCATTCCTTGAGTTCAGGCACGGTCAAGTCAAAACTCTCGGTGTCCTTTGCTTCCTGAGTTGGGTCGTTGGTAACGGTTCCCGTTACATCCCAGCAGTATTTGTCAGCCGATTGACCCTCGGGAACTTCAACTGTGGCAGTGACCGTTTCCGTCTCATCTTGGTCGATGTTCACCGAAGTCTCACTCAGCGTAACGGTGAAAGCCGAGGCGGAGGAACAGCCCGGGCCAGAATTTTCATCGACCACAAGGCTGACGGTTTGATTGGTCTGTCCGGTATTTTCAATTTCCACAAGATAGTCGACTTCTTCTTCACCACCCCAATTCTTCTGGTTGTTGTTGATGGTGAGATCAACGCCGAACACCGCACTTCCAGAACCATCTGATGCTGTTGTGGTTACGACGTCCGTTTCAGGTTCGGGGATTTCTGCAGTGGGTGCGCCAATGACCGCAGTGATGGTGGCGGTAATGGTGGTATCACACGCGGTATCGGCCTCCACCGTTTGAGCAACGCTGACGTTCATGCCCGCTTCCTCATAAGAGCCGGCATCAATTTGACCGGGTATTTGCGTGATGGAAGAGGAGAAGCCATTGCAATCTCCGGTAGCTTCCTGAGAAGTTGACAGTTGAACCGTTACAGGATCGGAACCCGTATTGCGAACCCGCACGGTGTATTCACCCGACTCGCCAGGATTGACATCAAGGCTACCGGGAATGCCCGTCACTGAAATGGATGCAGCCCGACCACCCTCTGCGGTAGCAACAGGAGCCATCAACGGAAGAAGCGCGGAGCAAATCAAGACGACGAGGAACAGCGCCTTCCGGCGAGCAGCGTCGTTCGCAGCAGCACGGGGCACCATGTCTTCGCCTCGGGGTTCTCCTATCAAAACCCTATGCTTCTGTTGCATCAGCAGCGGCGAATGCTCAGGCATCGACGAAGGTTGAAGAGGACGCTTGGCAATTGACACAGGTTGTGACGGTGTTTGCATTGCACCCGTCTGTTCCATCGGCATGGTAGCGGGCGCCACAACTTGGACACCCTCGGGCTTTTCCAGCGACGGGTTTCCGACATGACCAACAAATTGGAGCCTGTTCCACAGCGGGTGTTGCAAGCGTTGGCGCGGGCATGTGGGCAATGGCTTTGGGGATCATTGGAGCGTGAGCGTTCTCACGATTGCGACGCGTCTGCAAACCTAAGATCAGAAAGGCCACAACAAGAACAACGCCCACGAGAGATACCGCCGCGGTCGTGGTAAGGCCGGATGTGCCTGATGTTCCAGTCGGCTCTCCAGTTGAGGCGACATCGAAGGAAAAGGCGGCTTGGGATGACGGGCTGTCAACAAGTTCCAACGAAATACGAGCATCTCCCGGAGAATCAGCGCGTATGTTGAGGCGCACCAAGGTTGACTGGCCAACTTCTAAATCGAGCAGGTCATTTCCGTCCACAGAAACGCTCCAATCTTCTGTGTTGAGGATTCGGAGTTGCCGCTGAAGCGGTGTATTTCCACTGTTGGTAATTTCAACCGTTACTTGGCGCTGCTCACCTGTGTTGAAGGCAGGAACTGCCCCTACATCCCAAGTGACTTGTTCGTTGACCGATACCAGCAAGCCGATTGTCGTGCTCAATTCAACACCGTTATCCGCAAGCGTGAGAGTGAATGAAGGCTCACTGAGAGGCGGGGTTGAAGCGGCGATCAATACGTTGCAGACCACGGGCACAACCTGACCAATACTTACTGATTCAACGGGTGTACAATCACCGAACATGGCGGGAGACAATTGCAGGCTGGCACTTGGGGACCATGCGGTTTCTGCATCATTGCTCAAGAGCCATGTGAACTTCATCGATTCGCCTGATGGATGAGACCCCGGGCCCTGCGCAGTACCATAGGTCGTCCCGTCGCTGAATTCCAAACCAACAAAGGCAAGGTCAGGATTGGGAAGAACTTCGACCTCCATCGATTGCTGCCATGTAAAGCGGGATGAACCGTTGTCAAGATTGAGTTTCACGGTACCTGAACGTGCATTGCCGTTGCCTTCAAGAGAAAACAGCAGATTCTTTGTTGATGCCCATGGCAAGTCGAAAGGTTCGGTATTGCTGGTGATGGACCAACCACTTGGCAACTCAAAGGAAGGGAAAAGACGCATGTCGGTGTTTCCTTTGTGTTCAACTGAAAACATCAGACTGATGCTTGAATCAGGGCGCAAGGTGCCGATTGTAGATTCCAAATTAATCGCTACTTCACGGATGGTCAGCACCTTAATTGGGATTTCAAACTCGGTCAACTCTTGTCCTTCAGTTTGGCTCACTGCAGTGAGTTTCACCATCCGTTCAGCACCAGCAGCCGTCATGACTTGTGGAGGGATGAAGGTCAACCCGACCGCCCTGTATGCTTCGCTGTTGATGAGGCCAGTCGATCCAGATGTTGCCCCTGCCTCCGTACCAAGATTGGTGAAGCCTGCCCCCCAACCAGTCGGAGGTTCAAGGAAGAGGTCGTAACCAATGGGGGCATTTCCGTTATTGTAGAAACGTACGGTGATGTTGGTCGGGTCAGATGGATGTACGGGGACGACTTCGTAATCGAATTCAAGAGCTGCTTCAGGTAGGTCTGGCACCACCAATTCAATGGTAAGAGGGTAGTCGACACTGTTGTCAACATCCAGTCCCAGAAGAGGAATTTGGTAGGTCCCTGGAGCGGGAGGGGCGGGATGAACAAGCGTGACCGTGATGTATTCTGTGGCTTGCCCCTCCATTGAGAAATTAGAATTGGTGCTTCCAACATACCAAGGCATGACCTCGCCAGTTTCGAATTTCAAGACCTCCCCCGTATCCATGGAGGCATTGGTACCGATAAGTGCCGTATTTGTGAGCGTGATATTCCATGAAGTGGTGGCCTCAGTGCTTGATTCCAACACGATGGAAGGTTGAGGCGTTTCCAACTTTACGCCAGGAGCGGTTACGTTGGTTTGAATGTCAAGAATGTTGTTATTTTCTCGAATCTCCTCAAGGTCATCGTCGGGGTCAATGATGAACGAGAGGGTGGTAGGGCCTGCGGTTTGAGGCGTCCACAGCCATACGAGGTTTTTGGTTGCCCCAGCCCCCAATTCGATGGTTTTGCGGTCCAGCTCAACCCCATCCACTTCAAAGGCGATGGGGAAGGCATCGGCTTTGATATTACCAAAATTGAAGAAACTGGTCGTAAGTTGTACCTCATCACCAACTTGGGGAATGCCGACATTCATTGTAAATTCGTCGGGCTCAACCATCGGGTCGGGGCGCAGATCATTCACGCCATGGCCAAGAATAGCGATCGAGTAGGGTTGGGTTTTCGAACCACTGTGTTGAGCGTCTTTCACCTTGACCGTCCATGTCCCTTGAGCGGCAGAATCAATCAGGACAACCTCGAGATTGTTGACTGAATCACGGGTCCCTCCGGTTGTTGAGCGCCCATTAGCAAAATCATTACCGAGATATACCGTGCCGTCAGGAGCGGTTATTTCAAGGTCCAAATCGTTGACGAGTTGGGCATTGGAGAATCGTGAACCTCGTTCGTCCGACCAGGTCAAAACGGCTTTGAACAAGCCTGAATTTTGAGTGAGGTTGAATGCATATGATTTGCTGTTGCCCGTCCCGGACACGACAGAGCGATCGTCCACCCAAATTCCTTGACCCGACGAAGGGGCGAGGGTGTTTCGAAGATTGATACGCCCCCAGCCTTCGTTGTCATTGGGGATGTCACGCGTTCCCATGTCTTGGGCGCCGAGGACAAGGAGGGCTTTTATCAAAGCACCTTGAGGCGACGGCCGTTGAGCAATTTCCTGAAGGTATTCACGCACGAGGGTTGCTGCGCCCGCTGCATTGGGAGTCGCCATGGAGGTTCCCGTGTATTCAAGATAGTACGAATTGCTCCACGTAGCACCGCCTGTGTCCGCTGCTTCCTGTGCTCGACACGAGCGAACATAGCCACCCGGTGCAACGAGGTCGGGCTTGATACGGCCGTCATCGGTTGGCCCTCTTGATGAACCGCTCATCATTGAATCAGGTGCGCCGTTGTATCGATTTTGGTGGTTGCCTACTGAAATGATGTTTTTGGAGGTGGCCGGCGGGGAGACCGTACCTGAATCGGGACCGTCGTTGCCAGCAGCGAAGAGGATGGTGAGTCCCTCGCGACCGTTGTAATAGCGATCGTAGTAATTCGCTCGGTCGTCCACATCTTCAGTCTCAGAATTGTATTTTCCCTGTTCGCTGGCTGCTGATGAACCCCAAGAATTGGTGTGCGTTCGGGCGTTGGCATTGTAGGCCGTATTGAGTAAATTGTTCAGGGAAGGTGATTGGAAATTCCCGGTATTGTCGTTTTCCATGGCTTGGAAATACAAGTCTGCTTCCTGAGCAATGCCGCCGTAACCGCCTCGGAAACCGTCGCCCAAAACAGTACAGGATACGTGGGTTCCATGGCCAGAGTGTTTGTCGGCGGTTGAACCGTCACCGATGACATCGTAACTGCCAACCACACGTGTTCCGAAGTCACCGTGGTCCTCGTCGAGGCCCGCATCGGCCACTGCCACAAGTTGTCCAGAGCCGTCCAGGTCCGTTGTGAAGTAGGTGCGCATGGTATTGATTTGCATGTGGCTGCGTGACTGGTCATTGAAGGCTGCGAAGGAAGGGTCCGGTCGAAGGTACATCACCGAAGGTTGTTGCATGAGTTGGTTGAGTTGACCGTCCAGAACGTAGCCTTCGTAGCGCCCTTCGTCCCATGCTCGTGAATCGCGCAAGCCCTGTTCAACCACATCAGCGAGGTCTTGGTTCAACGCCCCGCCGTCTGCATCGGTCAGAGCAACCACGTCTTGTGGACCTGCATCATCTCTCCAGCCTTCCAAACGCACCAGCGTTGATTCCAAAGCGAGTTCTCCTTCGTTGAGAAGAAGGACATCAAGAAGGTCGTCATGGATCAGCATTCCAAGAGGCACTGCGTGACTCACAAGGACGCCGGGATGGTCTTCTGCTTGTTGCAGAGCATTCGGGGTGCCTTGAAGCATCAAGCCAGAGGGAGCAATGTATTCTCGGACTTCGAGTCCCGGAATCAAAGAAAGGGCTTCTCGGGCCTCCGTCATTCGTACATCGTTGGAAAGAATGAGCAGCAGCAAATCAAAACGCGGCTCCATGAGTTCTGCTGGAATGGGCCGGTTTAATTCAAGCCCCTGTTCGTCAAATTGACCGATGGAACTGATGGCAACGGGAGCGCGCACTTCGTCGGTCAGCGTGGTGTCCATCGTCCCCACTGCCTCGTGGTACACTTCGTCTTTGATGTCAAAGCGAACCCAATTGGGCGGGTAATCGGATTGAACCTCCTCATTCTGGGCTTTTGGCATCAGAACTGAGCCGGAGGTTGAAACCAGCAAGAGCAGGACAAAGACGCCTGCGCAGATGCGGCTGGAATACCCTGCCATGAAGATGGCTTTCGCTCATGTCCTTTATCGGTTCGGTCTGCTTGAACAAACAGCCCTTCAATCCAAAGGCCAGAAATGGCGGTCGGCTTTGTCAAAGAAAATTTCTTGCGACCAATAACCGACGGTGTGAGGCCATGATTCCTGACGCAATTCGCCTGAATAATCGGTATAGGTCAGATCGATGACGATGATGTAGTCGTCCCAAATCGTGTAGCCGATGACCATCATCTCCAGTTCGTCACCTGAAATCGAGGTATGCCGCTCAACGCGAGCGAGCTCAAGGGACATTGTTTCGATGACTTCTCCGTCAATTGTTTGGAATTCAATTTCAATACTCACGTCAGTGATTGCCCGACTTCCATCGTTGTGAATCTCTGTCATCATCAAATGACCACCGCGCTGCATGTAGTGGGTTTCGAGGGTCACTGAATCTCTGGGCAGAACCCAATACCAACCGCTCACGGCGAGTACAAAGAACAGCAGGACGACGGCCCCTGCCATGGCCACACGAGTGGGAGTGACCTCACTGCGCAAGGTATCGAGGAGTTTCGCCGCTTCCTGAGCAGCCTCCCATGCTTCATCGTCCTCTGCGCCGTCATCACGTCGCAATTCTTCGGCTGAGGGATTTGTTGACATTGTATCACCCGAAAATCAAGGCGAGGCCGCTCGCTACTGCAGAACTAATTGGATCAACGACCATGATGTGTCGCGTTTCGACCAAACCGCCGGTCAAACTTCCAACCAAGGAAAGGTCCGTCACGATGCCGTTGACGCCGATGGAGGAGGCGGTCGGTATGATGCCGGTAAATTGTGCGTCGAGGAGGACTGCACGCCCTTCAAATTCAAAATCACCGAACAACGGAACGTAATACCCCGGCTGAAGGTAGGCTTCTGCACTCGCAACCAAACGCCCGTCGGTGATGTCATCGATAACGATCAGCGGATATTCACCAGGTCCTGAGTAGATGTGAATGGTCGCTCCTTTGAGGTTTTGACCCACCACTTCAATCCGTTCAATGGTGACGCCGGGTGCTGCTGGCATGTCGGTTTGGCGGATGTAGACCTGCTTGACTCCAACCCCTGATGATTCAAAACGCATCCCGAAGTCATCGGTCAATTCGAGGACAAAGCGAGTTGGTAAATCTTCAGCGAGCATCAAGACATCACCCTTGGCATCAATGGCTCGACCGCTCGCTTCCAGGTAGAGGTCCATGTCGTCAGTGTTGGAGGAATAATCGAGCGTTCTCATGCCTTGGAAAGCCGTTTGCTTTCGGATGTCAAAGCGAGTATCTGGTTCGGTTGCGAGGTGCATTTCGCCCGGTAAATCACGCATGAATGCCGTTGATGGCCACCAAAAGCCGTCAACGTAACGGAGTTGTTGAAGCATCAGTGAATCAGCCGAATGTTCGTTAATTCTGTATTCTTCAGGCACCACGAGGTCAAGAATGAGAATGTCACCAATAACGGCAGACACGTCGGTTGATTGGGGGATACCCATCACCAGCGTTTCCACACGCGTGAGGGCCTGATGGTCAATGAGAATTGCATGTGCTGATTTGAGACGAACCCCTGCATCATAATGCATGTCAATGGATACACGAGGAACGGTGAGGTTTTCTTGAGTTGAGAAGAGTGCGTTGATCTCGACATTGCGCGGCTGTGTGGTGTCAAAACCATCCACAAATAATTGTATATCTTGACCTTCCAATCCATTGGCTACAATCGTGAATTGCTCTCGCTCTGGTTGCCATTGTGACATTTTGAGGTCCACCTCATAGGTGGGAATGCCATCGAGCATTCGGAAATCGTAGACCAATTCAATGGTGCCTGCCGGCAAGGAAGGCAACCACGACCGGATGTGCCATGAACGACGGTCCTCGAGAGTGATGCCTTGTTCGTTGAGAACTGTCAGGTTGACATCACGCATTTCATCAGCAAAAATTCTGCCGTCTTCCAAGGCGTCAACCAGTGGCTCAGCCCCTGTGACGTTTGTTGATCGGATGATTGAGAGGGCCTGAGGTCGTTCGTTTTCATCCACTTTACCGTCTGCCAAAATTTCTGAAATGACCTCACGGCTCGAGAGCGTGTAGGTAGGCATTCGGGAGAGATTGAACTCCAAGCGCGTCTGTTCAAGCGATTCCAAACCAATACCATGCATCCAATCAGGTTCTGCCTCAAGGTTGGACCCTTTCTTGAGGTCAACGGTCATGTCAAAGGACTCACCCGTGAACAAGTCAAGACCCAAACTCATGTTTTCATTCTCGCCGATGTCTCCTCCCACGTTCACTGATAATGCGTGAACAAAATCATTGACAACTTTACCAAAATCAACGAGGTCTCCGAGGAAGAAAGAAACGGCCTCGATACCTTCTTCTTCTCCAAAGGTAGGCAGGGCTAATCCTTCAGAGTCAACATCGGACGGCAAGGTGAGCGAAATATTGGCAGGCAGCGGTTCAAAGTAAACTCGGCCGTTCAAACCGAGGAATGGGTCATCGTAGGTGGATTCATCCTCGAAGGAGACGGCAAAAGGGGAAGATGTTGCTCGAATGAGTTGAATTTGAGAATTGCCCTCAGGTCCTGTTGAACCGGGTACCAGTGGGCTCAAGCGTTGAATGGATGTGATGTCGGAGAGTTGCATGCTTAAACTGGCCTCAGCCGTGTCCTCGTTCACCCAAAATCGCATGTGGTCGCCGTCCATGGTCAGCGGGGTTGAAGCATTGGTCATCTGAAGCTGAATACGCTGCATTGGTTGGTCGGCCACGTAGCCTACCGTATCCCCCAATACCAAGGAAAACTCTGCCGGGAGGCCGTCCATGCGAATGGCGTTGCGTTGGTCTCCTGATTGCCCTCCGTAGGTGATGGTCCCAATGGGTTCACTGGCTTGGTATTGCAATGAATCCGCTTGTTGAGCGATGTTGAAACCACCCGGGCGGTTTGATACCGTCGCAGATTGTTTCACCGCTGAAGCTAAATCACCGTCATCGTGCTTGATGTGGCCTATGAGAAGCGAGCCACTGGGAGAGCCTTGCAACTGCATGTCTCGTACTTCGTTGATCGGATCGAAGGCATGCCGAACTTGAGAGATGCCGCCAATTCGCATGCTCATGGCTACGGGAACCAGCGGGTCAACCGGCCCAGTTCGACCGTCCACTACGGCAATATTGGTGTCTTCAGAGAGGAGGATGTGATCCATTTCAGGCAGCCATGGCTGAGGACTGCTGGCTAAAGCAAAGGTAAGGGTATCGATTTCCATTGGTTCTCGTTGGGAGTCTGGAAGGCTCTTTTTGACCTGATTGAAACAACTGATCTGGATCTCTCCTCCCGTAGAACCAGCCGTTCCCACCACTGCATTCGGCAGTCCGTTGAGAATGGTGCCGATGTCAAGCACCACTTCGATGATGGTGAGCAATGCATTGTCGAAGAGTTGTGCGATGGTATTCAGGTTTGGATTATCATAATTCATCCGATTAACGCCGGTTGATGACAATAAGAAACTCCCCTGAATGACAATCACGCGAGGGAGGTTTTCCATGCTTACCAGCATCGAGGATGTATCGCCACTGTAACCGCCTCGCTTGAAGGTGGAGTCGTAATTGAAGGAAACAATCGATGAGGTGCCTGCGATCAAGAAGAGCGTGTTGGGCGGAGATGCAGGGTTGATTGGGAGGGTCGGGTCGTTGACGTTGCCGTTGGAATCTCCGCTGAAATTTTTGATGGCGATGATAAGCGAAAGACGATCGGGAATCTCACCGGGGAAATTCACCGAACCGGGAGCCTCCCCAATCGTGGTGAAGATGGCAGCGATTTCGTCAGAATGCATGGTCCCTGAAGGCATCCCGCGTATCCACAAGCGAGAATCTGTGATGTTGCCGAAGGGGTCGTCACCTTCGGGAACGTTGGAACGATCTTCGAAGTAATGGATGTAGACGTCGGTACCTACATCGGAAAAGATTTCAACGGTATCAAAGGTATTTTGGCCGAAATTATCGTTGCGAAGCGTGAGGTCAACTTCGCTGGGAATGAGTGTTTTGCCCTCCTCTGGGTGAAATCCAACATCGATGTAAGCGTACTCAAGAATCGGAATGGATTCATCCGGCTGAACCTCTCCAAAGTGAACATAACCAACCCCGATGCCAATGCCACATTTGTGCTCGCGGCTCGGGGCGTCATGATCCGTGGCAGGGTCATAATTGAGAGTCTCGCTGCAGTCTGTCTGTTTGTTGCTGCCCGATTGATTGGGGTTTGTCAAGCGTACAGCATAGGGTGCAGTGATACCGGTGAGGGCTAATTCACTGGAATTGACTTGTCCAGTCAACAATGCCAGCGTCAACTCCGCAACTGACGTGAAAGCAGCATTGAGGTCAAAGGTGACTCGCTGAATGCCGACGCTCAAATCTACGTCTACGGGTGGCTGAGTGAAGCGCGTATCAATCACCACGGCATAGGATTCAGAATTTGAGAGGGTCACGTCAAAAGAAAGACCCTTCATGAGCGTCACCTCAAGGTATTCCAGCTCGTTCCACAACGGGTCGTTCACGTTGAGTGATTTCACCGACCATTCAAGAGTCGGACGCAACCAAATCTCGTTGATGATTGGAATGATACCGCCACCAAATTCAACGCCCCAACCATCACCAAAGGTGGTCAGGCCTTCAATGGTCAAGGCAACGGAGAGATCGTCAGTTCCGTCGCCGTCGATGTCGATGTAATTCTCAAAGAGAACGAAATCGGTGCCAACGAATAATTCACCAGTGAACGTGCCTGAATCCCATGCTTCGTAGGAAGGACCGTTGTTTCGTGATGAGAAATTAACGTAGACTGCATAGGTATTGATGCCGAAACCAAGCAAGTTGTCAAGGCCCAAGGCGTCAACTGAAAAGAGGGTCTCCCAAAGATTGTAGGGCCAAGCATCCGGATGGGTTGTGACATCGGTCAAGAAGTTATAGGGGCGTGGGTGGTCTTCCTCCATGGGTGAAGTATCACGCAATTCGACCTGGTCAAGATAATTCTCGGCGTCGGCCAATGCGTCACCGCTCTGAATCGGGCGCTTGGATGCGTCAAGGAGAGCAAACGAACTCTGTGAACCCTGTATGGCCACGACTTCTTCTCCAGTATTGGATCGGTCTGCTAAGGTCTCTGCCAGCGCATCGAGAACGCCGAAGTCATCCCTGGCCACTGAAATGTCAGCCGAAACGGGCTGCACCAAGGAGAAAAGCATCACACTGACGAGAAGAAATGCAAGGCCCTTACCGTTGTTTGATTGCGGCAAGCCTGCTCGCACAACGCGTAATGCAGGCTCATCCATGACCACGGGTCATCCCTCCTCCTTTGAGAAGCATTCGCCGCCATGACTCATCGGACGCTTCTTTTTTGACCGAAAAAGAAGGATTCATTCCTTCTTGATAAGTTGGTCTTCTCCGCAGGACGGGCAGGCTGTAATGGCTTCAGCCAAACCAGCCGGAAGGTCGATTTCGAACAAGGCCTCACACGCGCTGCAGGTGTGACGTACAAGCGTGGGGGCGGGTGCTGGCGGTGGCGTGGATTGCGGGGCTTGTGGAGGTTCAGCCGCAACTGGTAAGGCCACGGTTGGCGCAACCGGAGCCGGTTCAGTTGAGAGAGGCAATGCCACGCTGCTCGATGCGAGCGATGGTGTCGTCTGCGAGGCTTGTGGAGGAAGAGCAACTTCACTTGTTTCGAGTTGGTCCTCGACAGGTGGTGGCGAAACGGGCTCATCATCTTCAAACTCGGTCATCAACGATGCGAGGGGGTCATCAGCAGGTGAAGCCGGTGAACCCAGATCAAATCCAGATTCATTGAGCAAAGCAGCCGCTTCTGCAGCAGCTTGGCTGCTGCCTTGGGAAAGCGTTGCAGATGCAACGGTACGAGGTGCAAAGGCCGAATCGTCTTGAGGGGCATCAGAAGTCCCGTAGATGGCTTCCATTTCGGCTTTCTTCGCCGCTGCTTCCTGATCTTCCTTCGGGCTGACTTCACCCATGTCCAATCCAGCATAGACCTCGGCTTTGGCGAGCAGCGAGATATTACGGCGTTGTGCGATCATCATCATATGTCCTCGGGCCTCTTCTTCCGAGAGACCTCGGTTGGTGAGAAGGTCAAGGGCAAGACGACGCTGCCAGAATCGATAGCCAAGCAGACCCACGCCGGCCAAAGAAAGGATGAGCAGAACCATGCCAATCATGGGCCCGTACGACATTGAATTTTCCTGAGTAGCCGCTACGTCGACCGAAAAGGCGTAGGTTGCGGAGTTGTTGGAAGCATCAAAAACCGTCACGACGATGTCCTTCTTTCCAGCACGATCAAAGGTGATGCTTGGATTCAACCCCACTCGGTCTGGGTCGTCCCTTGTGTCCCCGTTTCCATCGGTATCTTCCGTTGGTTCAAGGTCCCAATGGACGCGCAAGTCAATCGCTGAATCGTAATCGTCTTCCACCTCGACGATGAAACTCGCAGCATCACCGGTGGCTAAATTGCTCGGGAAATCCGCCAAAAGAGAGGTATTGAACCGAGGCAGCGTGGCATCCACAAACCGTACACTTGAGGTGGTATTGGCCTCATTGCCGCTGGGATCGGTGACGATGAGCGTGATTTCGCGAGTTGATACCGTGGCGCTGGTCAGTGTGAGGGTGGTGTTTTGATTTGACGTGACACCGTCGACCAACCACTCGCATGAATCGACTTGGTCGTCGTCGGTACTGGATGCACAGGTGAGAACCATCGTTTGACCAACATCGGCTCTCCACCCGTCTGACACGGGCGTTGCTCCACTGGATGCCTGCATTCTTGCTGTTGGGGCAACGGTGTCTTCGACCGTGACCGTATGACTCGAACTGACCACTTCCCCTGATGCAGCAGTCATGGTCACTGTCACCGTTTTTTGCCCGGGACTGTCCCAAGATGTTGTGACTTCAAGACCCTGTCCGTCAGCGTCATTGGAACCATTACCGTCCAGATTTACATCCTTTTCAGCATCAAAATCCCATGAGAAGGAGCCACGTTGGCCCAAGCGATTGGGGGATGAAGCAGCATCGAGTGTGATACTCTCGCCGATGGAGACCATGCTTCCGCTATCGTCACTGATGACGGGGGTGAGTGGGGGTGAGAGTTCAAGGCGGACGGTCATCCGCAGGTCTTCTGTTCCATTGCCACCACCCAATGGTACGTCTGTGTTGTCGACCACGAGAAGCAATTCTTCTCCTTCAAGCGAACTTGGAACCTGCCAGGTCAGCGATTTGGGAGTATCCACCGTTTGCAATCCACCCCCGTCAATGTACTGGATGCCAACGGCACCCGAGGTGTAGCGGTCGTGCATGGCACGCGTTTGGAGGTATACATCTCCAACGAACTCAAGGTCCCAGGCTGAAAGAACCAAGGTCGTTCCACCGTCCAATCGGAGGTCGTCACCGTCGAAAAGGATGGAATATGTCCCAGCATCCACGCCTACGAGGTCGTTGAACGGCGTCCAGAAACTCTCTTGCAGCGGAGAAACGGAAGCGGAAACTGTGCTGCGGATGCCACCTTGATCACCCTGTCCTGCGTCGCCATCATGAGCGGTGTTGTCGAGCACCATGTACCAGTTCTTAGCTTGAATAGAGGGCGGAACACTCCAGTGGAATTCATAGCCCCCGAGAGCAAATTCAGAGCTGGCTGGCTGAGCCATTGAAGCGCGATACGATTGTCCTAATTCGTAGGGCTGTATTCCGTTTTCATCAAAGAAAAGGAGGTCGATGGCATCGTTGACAATAACGACATTCATCGCATAAACATCACCAGGAGAGAGGACACCCAAGTCCACGATAATACAAACATCAGGGTCGATGTCAATGGTTGGCGGAAGGGTTGTTGCTGATTGAGTCAGGCAGCCGGGAGCATCACGGCCTTGCGCTGCCAATGCTGTTGAAGGGACACAAGCCACCAAGAGCAACATCAGGACGACGGTCGCACAGCGCATGAAGCATGGATAGCAATCCGCCCTTTCAACGATTGGGTGCAATGCTCGCCTGCTGCCAACCGTCTTCATTTCGTATCAGGTGGGTGACCTTTCCGTCATCTTCAACCACCATTCGGTCGCCATCTTCAAGAGCTACGACGGGTAAGTCATCGGCATCCTGCAGGGCTTCGTCAAGAGCGCTGCGAGATGATTTGATACGACTGCTGTAGTGCGTCAGGGCGAGAACACCAGCGTTCAAATGATGGGCTGAGCGAACAGCCCCTTTGGCCGTCGAATGGAGGTGTTCCTCTGCTTTCTCCTGTTGCTCTTCAAGGAAGGTGGCTTCATGCACCAAGAGGGTCGGTGCCAGTTCAGGCGTGAACCCTTGAGCCATTGATGCTGTATCGCCCGAAATCATCACGCTGGTTGGTGCGTGGTCGGACAACCTGAACGAACTGGCTGTCAATGCCGTCCCGTCCTTCATTTCAACATCCTGACCCTTTGCAAGTTGTGTGCGCTCATCGGTAGAAAGGTTGAGTGCCTTCGCTCGTTCACGGTCAAAGGCACCTTTGGTTGGACCTTGGCCAATCATCCAAGCGCATGAGGGGACCGAATGGGTGGTCGGCACAGCACGCAAGGAACATTTCTTCCAACCCTGTGGCTGAGGCATCTCGTCGAGAAGAAGGCCGGTGAACGTGGA
The DNA here is from genome assembly GCA_030829545.1 of Candidatus Poseidonia sp. Taxonomy (GTDB): domain Archaea; phylum Thermoplasmatota; class Poseidoniia; order Poseidoniales; family Poseidoniaceae; genus Poseidonia. The sequence goes on from JAURAI010000008.1 coordinate 51,642, forward strand.
TGGATTCATCTCAATCCATCGGTCATTAACAGGGTCTCCCAGCACCCAACGCACGGGAAAGGCAAGGTATTGGGCACCAAGTTCGAGCCAAGCTCGCCATTGACGAGCCAATTCCGCTGGTGGGGCATCCTTCGGCAAGGGTGTGCCCTCGAGCAGGGCATCAATCACATCCGAAGAGGTAGGCCCGAGGATGAGGAGGGGTTGTTGGCGATGCTCTAAGTCCATCGATTGCAACCAAGGAAGCGCTCCCCATGTATGGTCGAGATGACCGTGAGTGAAAGCGAGGACGGCAATGTCGCTGGGCTTCAAGGTCACGCCTTTTGCCTTGGTTTTGAGATGCTTACGTTGCGCACCGTAGCGTTCCTGAAAGCCTTCACCTGCATCGACAACAACGGTTCCGTCGGCACATTTGATGATGCTTCCGCTCACCGAGCGCGTCCCAGTTGGTCGCGCTGATGCCGTACCGAGAACATGAACGTCAAAGGGCATGAAATCACCTCAGGAATTCATCGGAATGGGTGTCGCTGGAAACCATCGAAGGAGGACGATCTCGTCAATAGCACGAATCCAGCGCCAAGGAACGGCGAGAGGGATGCTCCCCTCAACCAAGTCTTCGGGCGTATCGCGTACGAAAAGGTGCGTGCAGTGCATGCTTTCTGCGTCAATAACGGCATCGTGAACGGTACCTAATTTCCGACCGTTGGGCAAATAGACTTCAAGACCCGTCCATCTGGACATGACCTCTTCACCTTGCACCATGATGTGGCCTGTGGGTTGACCCTCAATAAAACAACGGCCTGAGTTGAAGCCATTTGACCCAAACTTGGGTCGTCAATTCAGCGTCACTTACCACGGTTGAGGTTTGCACGCAGCGAGGGTCGCAACTTTTCTGCGCCCTTACCCTTCTTGTGCAGACCACGACCACGCTTTCCAGCAGAGGTCTTGCCACGGTAGGCTCGTCCACGGTGGGCGGTGTTGCCGTTAGCCCGTGAGAATACACCGAGTTGCTTGTCGTTGATGATAGCGGGGTGGTGTGTGTCAAGCATAATGACTTCGAAGAACTTGTGCTTTCCGTCTTGTCCAACCCAGTAGGAGTTGAGCACTTCGAGGTTGGGGAAGTGACGAGCCACACGCTCTTCGGCGATGCGTTGCGTGTTCTTGGCCATGGTGATCTTGGAGATACCAGCCTTGGATGGCTTGCGCTTCATGTGGATTTTACCCTTACGAAGTCCACCACGTCGAACACGGGTGCGAATCAGGATAACGCCTTGCTTGGATTTGTAACCAAGACGGCGAGCGGCATCGAGGCGAGTGGGTCGCTCAATGCGGCAGTTGACGGGTTCACGGCGCCATTGTGCCATGCGAGCCTGCCGGTACATGTGGGGCAGTGCATCGTTTGGGCGCTTCCATGTTTGTCGTACGTGTTGATACAATCCTTGAGCCATGGATGTCACCTCTGCTTCTCAGCATCACGGCGACAAATCTCCCCTTTATGAGTCTGCCCACGCGTTCTTTGCCGCTCAGGGTTGCCAAAGCGGAAGTCCTTCAGCTTGGATTCCACGCCATCCGCCCCACAAAGAGAGGACGTTGGCCCACCCCATCTCCTGAACGGATTTGGCTGCAAGTGCGCTGCGAAATCCACCTCCACAGTAGAGAACAATACGGGCGTCATCATCCCACTCCTGCTTCTCAATGTCCCGCTCAAGAACTCCTTTGCCGATGTGTACCGCGCCCTCAAGGTGACCTGCTGCATATTCGTGAGCCTCACGCACGTCGACGACGATGAGTTGGTCTCCATCGTCCATCATGGCCCGCAGTTGTGCTGAATCGCATTCCTCAATGAGGGCACGAGCAGCATCAACGCTGGCGAGGAATCGGGGGCTGTGGGTTTTGCCCATGACCGGTCCAGAGGGGTTAGCCTCTTGAGGAAATCGCTCCAGCCCAATTCATGGCTGAGCAGATTACCGGTCTCAAAGCGGTCACGGAGGCCTTGCAGTCAGGCCTCGCCCTCGACCGCGTTCTCGTCGACCGGGACCACGATACTTCAGCCCTCCGCGCCCTGTGCGAAGAGCGGGGAATCCCGTTGGAAGAAGGCTCAACCAACGACCTGTGGCGCATGTCGGCCGACGGCGCACAAGTCGCGCTTGCTTTGACCGGCAGAACCCAGCATACCACACTCGACGAGGTGATGCAAGGAGGAGGATGTGTGTGGCTTTTTGACGGCGTTGAATATTCAACAAACCTCGGCTTTGCGATCCGTACCGCCGAGGTTTCGGGAGCCGATGCAGTGGTCCTCAATGTCTCCAAAACACATGAAGAACGACGAACGATACGACGTGCAAGCATGCGTGCAGACCGCTTCATTCCCGTTATTTACGAGGCGACGACATCCATTCTTTCAGCCGCAAAAGAGCACGGGTTCAGAATCGTTGCTGCGGAAGATGTAGGAACGCACGGTCCTTGGGACGAGGACTTGACTGGCAATGTTCTTCTCGTGGTAGGGGCAGAACGTCACGGCGTCAGTGACGAGGTGCTGGCAGCCACCGATGCGATTGTTCGTTTGCCAATGCATGGTTTCGTCCCATCCTATAATTTGCAAGTAGCAGTCAGCGTTCTCGCTGTTGAAGCGCTTCGTCAGCGGCAAATGTTGCAAAACTGACTTAAAGAACTCCTTTGAGGGTCATGCATGGGATTCTTCGCAACCATTGGACGCGGCTGGCAAATGAGCAAACTGAGTATGAGTGTAATTCGCAAGGACCCAGAACTGCTCGTCTACATGATGATTTCAGCCGTCTTCAGCCTTGCCTGTATGATCGGAATCGGCTTGCCTCAATACATGGAGATGTCATGGGCCATTGATGCAGATGGTGTTGCCACAGGTGCCTATCTTGGCTACGCATTTGCGGGTTACATGACCATGACCATCATTGTGACCTTCTGGAATTGTGCGATTGTCGCCAATGCCAACATCCGTTTGACCGGTGGCAACCCCACCTTTGGAGACGGGATTCGTGAAGCCTCAAAGCACCTGCCTGCAATCATTGCATGGGGCATTATCGCCGGTACGGTTGGATTGCTTCTAAAATTCCTCGAGGGCGCTGCACGAAGCAGTGACAACGATGCCATGCGGACGGTTGCTGTCTTCATACACATGATTGGAGGATTCATTTGGTGGGCCATGACCTTCTTCATGCTCCCCTTCTTGGTCATTGAAGGTCAATCGCTTGGAAACTCCCTCAAATCAAGCAAGGATACCTTCTTTGCAACCTGGGGCGAGAACATTACCTCAGGACTCGGAATCGGTCTTGTGGCCTTCTTGGTAGCGATTCCACTGATTGTCATTACCATTGCTCTCTTGACGGTCATGCCGCTGCTCGGACTTGTCTTTGGCGCCCTTGCATTCGGCCTTCTTATTGCGGGAACTACCACTGCAGAACAAGTCGCGGTTGTCGCTCTTTACCGCTTTGCGAAGGACGGATATATGCCACAGATCTACCAGAGTGCTGGCGTATTGACTTACAACTTTGGTAACGCACAAACCGTTTGAGAACGAACGGGCTCAGTCCTCTGGGCTTTTCCTTTCGTTCATGCTCTCGAGGCGCTTTTGAGCGTCTTTTCGGATACGTTCATGTGGTGAATTTAGACCGGCTTCAAACATTTCACGCATCCTCGGGTAATGGGGGAAGTTATGAGGTACGAGCATGTAGGCCCACCGCAAGACAAAGCGCCAAGGAGAATGCCAAATTTCGTCAACCAGCAGATAAGCATCCTCGTCGTTGATGTCCCTCATGCCAGACAAGATGACTCTTTGTACTTCTCCAGAACCGTTTTTCATCAGTGGAAGCCAAAGTTTCCCGTGATTTACCGCCATGTTGCGTTTTGAGGCTTCAACAATGCCAATCTGAACCCCCTCCAATGGACATGAAAGGCGCTCGCTTGCCCATCGTTCGAACCACGAACCGTATGTGCGTACATGCTGAAGAAAACGGCCCAATTCGTGTTGAGGTAACTCTTCAATGATGCGTCGTATCCAAACATCCATGTTTTGACGGTGCGATAACCACGTGACGAGGTTTCGTTCCAACCAAGCACTCGGCTCTTCCTCGAGCAAGATATCGCTCTGCTCAATCAAAGCTTCCTCCAGTTCCGCAAAACGATTCAAGCGTTCGTGGACCGACCAGCCCAATGTCTCAATGGGATGGTTCAGTAAGCCATGGAGATCCTTCCATGCAGTTTCGGCATCGGTAGAGGGATAATGGTTTAATGCACTTCGAACCACAACGGGGTTGCGTGAAGTCGCAACTAAGTTGCGAATCATTTGAAGGACATTCTCCTCATTTTCTCCCCCCGTCTGCGCGATGGCCCAAAGGACGTCGTACTCCTCTCGGTCAGTATGCTCCCTGAGAATTCGTTGAGCGATGGCGCTGGCTGCCTCGGGATAAAATGGCCATCGGAAGGAGTCTCGCAGAAGTGCCCAGTCATCACCCTCAAGGGTGGTTAATGCGTGCTCTACAGCGTCCTCTGGAACGCGCACGCAATTCAAAAAGGCTGTTTGGAGGTCACGGCGACGGCGGTCGAGAACGGGATTGTACCTTGCATGACTTTGCCCCAAATGTTTTTCGGGATAGAGACTGTTCAAAAGAGTTCGTGGAAGGTGTTGAATCGGTATCTCATCACTTCCACAAAGCAACAGAAAACAGGCCACGAAATCGGTATGGAGTAGGCTCTGTGCTCCTGGTTCTGGTACGACGCATACTCGAATACCGTTCACTTCCACGGGCAAATGCCGAGCCTGAAATCGGGATCCCACCGAACAACCTGCGTCGAGGCTTGCGGCCGCCATGGGAAAGACAGCGAGTTCATGGCCGTTCACAATCCGAACCAATCGCTCTCCATGGGTGGATTGCTGCACATCCCACATTCCTGACTCTTTTGCAAGTTCCTCGCACCAAGCAAGGGCTCGGAGAATTGCGGCCCGCCGCTTGTTACTGAGTTTTCCGGGAAATGCAATTGTGCCAAATGGCGTGGCTTGGACGGACATCACTACTCAAAGGTCATGACATTAGATAAGTAAAGGATGAAGACCAATGATGCTCCATCAACTGACAGCGAATGTTAGTGAATGACCAAGGAGAACGAACGATGGATTACAGGCCACTACATGCAAGTTTCATTGGACGATCAAACTTGAAGCATTGGAGTCAACGTCACTGCTTACCTTTGATGAAGGCCAGCGCCATATCGCATAGGAGAGAGCCATCATGCCGAGTTGAGCCAGTAAGCGAAGCATGTGCCAGTGATGGGCATAGGTCTTCCCGTCAAGGGGGATGTTGTTCACCCACATGTTGAAGTTCGCCCAATAGATTCCAACGAGAAACACCAGGCTGGCCAGTCCTGCATGGGGACGAGTCCAAGGCAGAATGAGGCCGACGCCAATCGCAATTTCGATGACGCCTGTGATGAGAACCCAGATGGTTTGGTCACCCAAAACGGTGGGCACTATGGGTTCGAACCACGCGGTATTGGTGAAGTGCTGAACGCCGACATTGACGTACATACCGCCAAAGATTACGCCCAGTACTGCGCCTATTTTCATGGGTAAGGCAATGTATGAACAGTCTTGAAGGTTCGTGTACAGAAATACGTTTTGAACACTCGGATGCATCATGGCAACCTTGTGCCCGTTTAAAAATTGTAAAATCCCAATTTTAAATAGGTTCATCCACTGGTATCATCTAACCCTGACGGCTTAGGGTGACTTTTTCCCTTGTTACTGAATCATTTGGAGGTGTGCGGGATGGCAAAAAAGAAACCACCGACCTTCCACACCATCCATCATATTTGGAAGTACAGATTTCATAGGAAACCAGAAACAAGAGATTGGATTTTCTATCTAAGCCGACCCGGTCTTGAATTTCTCCGTAAACCTGATGAAGATAGCAAAGCCGGGTACGAATTCTTGAAAGAGGAAATTAAGGAATTTCTCAACGGATCGGAAAAGAAAACGGGAAACATCATTTTCAAAACAATCACCGGTCCGGATTCGATCTATGCCACCTTCATGTACCCCTTCAATATTCAAGAAGAGGCGAGTGGACGTACGGGGTGTATCATTCATGTCGGGAAGACGGAATCCGAATTGGCCACATCTAAAATCGACGACTCTCCTGTTGCTTCATCTTCAATGTTCAGCTCAGAAATAACTGAATGGGTCAAGGAGTCTCTAACGACTCCTCCCGGAATAGATGATGTAGACCCAATGTGGAATGAGTTCTCAGGTGCGAAATTCCTCCCAACTGATGAACTTCTCAAGCCCGAAGGAAAATGGAGAGATTTCCGACATCTTCTCTGTCATCAATTTATTGAAATCCGACTTACGAGGCATACATTGGATGGAAAGGCATCGAGCGGAGAACAGATTGACGCTCTGAACCAATTTCAATCAACAAGTTCGGGTTTTGCTCATTTTGGTGGAGCCCCGGGAACTGGGAAATCAACGCTCCTACACATGGTCTGCGCCCATCGTTTAGCACTCAACAAAGGACTGGATCGAGGCCTCAAGAAGGATATTTTTTACTACACGCCCTCGTTTTTGCTCAAAGAGGAAGGGCAACGTGAAATTAAAACAATCCTAGAATACATCTATCTTGCGACACAGCAAGATTTAGTTGAATTAATGCACAACATCAAGTTCGTTTCACAAGAAGAGTTGTACCTCGCTGATGAACCTGGGAGGGAATGGAATCTACTGGGGGATACCGGTAGCCAAAACAAATTGATGAAGCTTTTTGGAAAGAAGAAGGGGGATGTAAGCGGAATTGTAAAAGAAGTTAACCTGTTCAAGCAACAAGTACGCCAACTCGTCATTGGGGTGTTTGAAAGCAAGAACAATTTCTTGCATTTCGCAAAAAAACAATCCAAACAGAATTGGGATGAACAAGAATTAAATCTCTTTAATCCGAATCAACCATCGCCTCAAGGGATCCGCCTTAAAACCTTCATGGAAGGAGATGACCTTGAGAAATTTAAGCGTAAATTACGCCAAATCGACCTCTTTGAAGGGACTCACCCTGGCGCTTATTGGGATCCAACCTTAATGATCCTCAATGCGAAAAATCAACGTCATCCAGACGGGAACATTTGGAACGAACTTAAAGGAAAGATGAATTACATCGTGATGGATGAAGCACAAGACATCAATATCAGCGAGATCCGTACCATTTTAACTCACTTTTCAAGTAGACAAGAGGAGAATAATTTTGATGATTTCCACTTTATCGGTGCGGGAGATGAAAATCAAAACATCAAGCAACTCATGTTTTTCTCTCAAAACCACCACCTCAAACATCTGTTTAGTGACTGGACACGCAGTCTCAAGGTCAAGGCTTCAAAAGATCAAATGCTCTTGTCTCACGGGCTTGATGAAATCCAGAATACAATTCTCAAGTCAGCATATCGAATTTTTGACGAAATGATTGAGCCAATACAAGAAATACTTAAGCAAATTCATGACATTTCTGAGGATAAAAAAAACCCCTCCGGTTTTCAAAAAACACTTTTTGGGAGAAAAGGAGTATTTTGTATCAATCCTCCAAATGGTGGAAACCATATTACCGGAAAATGGAACAAAATGATTCTTGAAAAATTGGCACTACAACTTGAAGATGAAAAAGAAAAACTCTCCAATAACATTGCCCCGTTGGTTGTAGCCCTGTGCTTCGATGAAGACGATCTCAAACCGGATAATTTCAACCTTGGTTCAAACCCACTTTCTGAGAGATTAACGGGCGTTCCAAATGCTAACGAACTTCATGACAGTGTTAATGAATTACTCACACGATTTACGAACAAATTCATTGAAAAGAAACAGGGTGATGCTGAACCAACGTACCAAGATTGGCTCAATGAGTTATCCTTTAGGGGGGTGTTGTCGGTCAAAGATATCAAAGGCCTCACCGTTCCAATTACGATCATCATCCCACCGGTCCTCTTATTGGAGGAGGCAAAAAATCAGCGTATTAATCAAGAAAAGTTTTCTAAATTCCTTGTGCAACTTACTCGAGCCCAATACTATAACTTGCTACTTGATAACGTTCAAGAATTGGGTATGAGTGAGTATTTGGTCACTGAAATTGAAAAAGAAAATGTCGAGCCGTGGCTAAGCAGTGTCTTACAGCATTCATTAGGTTTTGATCCATCCTTTGAATTACTCTTCAAGCAAACGCTTCAAAATTACGACTCTGAGATTTACTGGCAAAAACTGAAATTAAAGGTAGACGACATGGATGATGACATCAAGCAATATGTGCGCTTCATGGAAGAGTTTTACATTTCTCTTCAAGGTAACAAACTTGCTCCAAACCTGAACGAATTCTTCACACTCCAACGTGAAAATTCCGCAAATCCTGACATCATTGAGATTTCAAATATCAAACTCCAAGATACATCCAATAATACCATGGAAATTGATGCACTCAAGGAAATCGATGAAAAATACCTTCTCGGAACTCGAATGGACAAGAAATATCTCGCTTCTGTAATGCTTTTCGTGGTAATTAACCACTACATTCGAAAGAAACTTCATCGCGAAACCAACGATGGCGATGAAAACCTAACCCTTCCGAATGAGTTACTTGGATACATGAAAAATTGGGTCCAGGAGAACCAAGATTCTACAATTGCTGAAAACAATGAAACAACACAATGGTTCAATCTAATTTCTGGAGAGTACAGTGAAACGAATCCTGTTTTACGATCACTTCGTGAAAGTTTCATACCAAGATTGTCCGAAGAAGGTACTTACAGATGCGGTATGTCAGAAGAATGGAAATGGCCATCCATGAAATCACCTCGCCTCGACATGGGGTATTGGAGATTTACTCAGCCATCAGAAAAATCATCAGATAGTGTCACTGCAAATGAATATGACCTTGCAGATGCGTGGATGAGTGAACAGTCAAATTTCTTCCGAGTCCCGAAACATATTCTTACCGAAGCGGCGATAAAATCTGGACCAAGGCATAATGATACTCATATACCTCACTGGCTCAAAATGCAACATGGAATGGCAACATTCAAACCAAAAATCTTCGTAAGTGGGTTGATAAAATTAATTAATTCACACCAAGGTGACACCTCACACAACTACATACGGAAGATTACCAAAGATAGAGACGGCAAGGAAATATTCAAATTTCCGGTGTTAGATTGGTATGTCGATGTCATCCATCACAAAGACAACACTGAACAAATGAATGAATTCCACCTGAAGTGCTGCGAAATCCTTCAAGAAGAACTCACAGGTGAAGTCAGAAACATACCTTTGATTGAATTGTTTTCCGACTATCTCGCCTCTGTTGAAACGATTGCACAATTAAGCAAGATTATTTCTGCATTCAAGTTTAGTAAATGGTCGTTTGCCGGCGAACGATCAATTATGGATGTCTTCGAACGCACACTCGGTCTTATGGAGAATTATATCTCAGAAGTTGTTGAGATTGATAATGCGGTGAAGGAAATCAACAATCTAAACAATAAGATCCTTGTAGAGCAGGGAGACATTGACCGACTGGAACAGGCTATCGCCCGTGAACATCGCAGATTGCAAGATGACAGTACGAGGAACAAGTCAACGCTCAATGGATTGAAGAGTCAATTAAATGGACATCGAGAAAAACATGAAACCTTCGAGAAGCAAAGAAATTCCTTGGAAGCCAATACTAATATCCGAAAACGCCGCCATAACATGCTTTATGATGAGGCCTTGCAAGAGAGCTTGAAAACGAATCCGTTTGCTCCAAGTCACAACCAATCGCAGACCAACGTGGTTGATGGAGGAAATGAAGAATCCCGTGCGGGATTGTATAAGTTCTTCAATAAAGAGTTCAAGAGTGCGATGGAAGAATTGGGTGATCGGGATGCAATGCGGCGTTATCATCGCACATTTGTATCCATGGCAAATCTCAATCAAATTCTATTGAGTGATAATATCACTAAGCAATTGATGGAATTTGAGATAGATGTTGCTCCTTTTACACAAGGTAAAAACCAACAACATCTCAATGAATTTTACAAGCATTATGTCAACATCAATGAGAATACACTTACCCAAATCCGGAATGAATTAACTGACGTACTCGCGCAAAATCATGACGACGAGGCAAGTGACAAGAAAACCTCACAGGAGGCATGGAGTCGATTCCTCACCTCAATCCACAACCTCGGAGACATCAAAGGCGGACTCAAAGAAAATCTTCTGAAACCAATCAGGAAAGAAAACAGCAATTTCTTATCCATCTTATTGGAACGAGCGCTCAGTGATGACCCCGAGATCAACAAAATGTCTTGGAATCTTTTGTACTATCTCATCAATCCTTCATCGGTCCGACAAATTGCTGACTTCGATTCATTCAAGTCAATCGATTCATTCAAGTCAAGTTGGTTTGAGATTCAGGAATTTGATGTCATCAGTGATAACATCTATCCTGGTCCTAAAGTAACGGATTTTAACAGGTTGACCTACCTACCCCATACGCTTATCGATTCTAACCTGCCAAAATTCGATGAGAGACCTCTGCACAACTTATCTGCTGCACGCGCTTTGTCTTTCCTCAACAGAAACGAGTATCCTCAGGCTATTGATTCATTCAATGCATCTGGGCATCTAAAATATTCCAGCACCTTACGACTTGCTCGAACATACCTTAAGGAGAATGAGGGCGAAAATTTCCGACGAGAAATACTGATGGAGATTGTTTCCATCTTGAGGAACGAAATGGAAATCCTTGAAGAAATCATATACGATATCGGCACGAACAAAGAGAAAATCAAAGAATTAAATCAGACCATGAACTACGGAGTTGGGGTGGAGAAATTAAAGCTCCCAATGACGACGAAATCCACATCACTCATGAATAAGATGTTCCCTCAATTCACATTTTCAGCATCTGGGAAATCCTTCGAGGGTGGAAAGCCGATAATTCTCACAGAGGTAAAAGATTTCAAAATTCTGAATTACTTTCAACATTACCAACGGGTCAAAAACCTGACGTTGTACGCCGATTTCATTGAAGAGGTCATCAATGAGAAATCAGGTAAAGACATGTCAAGATATCTGGGGGAGATTCAAAAATGCGATCTCAGTAAATACAGACTCTTTAGAGATTCACGACATATAGGTACAAAATACAAATTAAAATGGAATGAAGCAAATGGGGGCCTGACGATTGACGAAGAGAACTATGAAGATGAAGGTATCAAACAACTCCATTCATTCGTAATCAAATGCCTTGAACAAGATGGAAACATAGCCCAATCTGAGTTCAAAAATGCTCTTTTGGAACTGACCAACGTTCATGGATACCTCAAAGACAAAATTGCAGAAATGCTTGACGATGACGCTGCTACCAAGTCTCCAGTGGATGCCGATTCTGAATACTTTGAGAAATTAAATACAATTTTCAAACATCAAAAATATATCGACGCTGGAAAACCATATGTCCAACACCTGCTTCCTGTGGTTATTGGTATTGCGAAGGGCGATACCAATGAAAAACAAGCCATTAGTGATATAATCAAATCAATTGATGACAATGATAAGATTGAGGTTCACAAAATTCTTTCAGAATTGGAGCAAAGAAGAGGGTCGTAGGAGTCCATTCCTGCAGGCAGGGAGATTCCTAAGAGTACCACTCTGCATTGTACATTCCAGACGACGGCCCTTGGCCGATCGACTTTTCAATTAATTCAAATTTCACCTTGCGAATGGTGAGGAGGTCTCGTATCTCATCAGGACTTACCCGAGTTTTACGGGATGCATAAGGGAGCTTTCCTCTGAACTTTCTCAAATAAATTGCCGCATTCAAAACATCCTCTGGTTGTTCATAAAATAACTTCAAATCTTCTTGTTGAATTGGCACGTATAGCCAATTACCAATTGAAGCATTCAATGCCTGTCTGGCAAAATAATTCATGGCTATCTTCTTTTTCAACCCCAATATCTCATCCATGTTGGTACTCGGCATGTGTGAGGTCGTTAAATCTGAAAAACGGATTGAAACCTCGTCGTGTAGGTCTATGAATTCTTTACTAGAGTTGATCAAAGGCGTATATTGAATGACCTCGTAATTAGGTTTGAGAAACAAAACCAACCAGTGATTGAAACCTTCGTCTTCAAGGTCAGCCACTCGAGATTCACGAATCTCTCTTGATAGAATTTTGCATAACGAATCTTTTGGCTTCCTCGGTAGAAAAAAACTCATTGGCCCGACCGATGAAAACTGAGTTGAATTCAAATGCTCAACCTTTGGGTCAAATCCATCTGTATCCATTGTAATCGTTGTATGATAGCGATTTTCCATAGCGTTGTTTGAGGCAGATTTTTTAAAATTCGCAAAGGTTAGGAGTTGAATTTTCACATTTGGTTGAATATTGTATTGATTTGAGGGCGAGGTACGGTCCAAATATACGTCAATTGCCGAACGTAAAATCAAGTAAAAAAAGGCTGTACTCGATGCCAAATCAGCAGGTCTCTTTTTTTTACCTTTGAATAATTCCGGAAACCCTTCAATTTGGTTGAGAGTTTTGAAATTCTTTGATTGTTCAAAAAATGAATCAAGATTGTTTGAAAATTCACGAACTTTTATCGGGAATGTCAGGACCTTCTTCCCCTGTTCTAAACAATCTGCCTTGCTCATTGCTCGGATAGGAATTGGGGAGTCAATAAGTCGATCATTGGACATGAAGGTGCAAAAAAATAAATTTTCATTGCTGCGAAGAAGCTTTTCGTCCTCAATGACAATTCGAATAACATGGCTCTGAGATGAATGATTAATGCTCATGTTCGAATCTCTCCATGATGATTTATCCGGTTGTCAAAATATAATCTCAGTCCTCATCGTATTCTTCATCTTCTTCCATATCACCAGTATCATGCATCAACGTATATTCGCCATATTGGCCAGCTTCCTCGAGCACAATGCCTCGATGAGAAACGATCAAAACATGAGCATTTGAAGTAAACTCCATTTGTTTTGCGAGTTCTCTTAGCCTGAATATTAGATGCTGGGTCCATGATTCTGAACGACCGACTTCTAATTCATCGAGAATTAGTAAACGACGTACTGACCCTATTTGGGTTGAAGGAATGACCTTTGAAGCATGGGTGATAAACTGGCACAACTCCATCTGAAGAATCAACTCTGAACGCATCCCAAAAGAAAGGTCATTGGGCTCGATAAAATTAAATTCGGAGGATGCTGGGCGGAATGCCATCTTGACACGGTCCTGAGCGTGTTCACTCAAATCAAGAAGTTCCACATTGACTGACCAAACACTCTCGTCAAATCCAATGCAGGAATTGAGGTTTTCTTGGATAGATTTGATGGACGTAAAGGGGCCTTTTGCCACGGTGTAAATGATTCTGGGGTCTAGATTATTGCGGAAGAACGTTTCTAATTCATGACCTTCGCTTAATCCACCACTTTCCTTGTGAGTAGATGCATATAATGATCTAAAGATTTGGACAAACGAAGAGAATACAGCAACTTCTTCTTCATTGAAAAATTCTCTATCTCCCATCTCTAATTCATAGGATCTAAAATCATCGGTTTGTAACATTACAATGTCTCGCGTTAATTTGTCCTGGGGCAAATGATGCTCTCCATTGATCACAGCAGTAATGTGTTGCCCTATACGGCTGCAAACAACCTTAACACCCTGGTAGGGTTGTTTTTTAGCACGATGATAAGCTTCTGCAAAGCTTTCTGCATGTTCAATTGGGGAGAGTAGAAATGAATCAAAATAAAACAGAACATTGATGATTTCAAAGAATTCAATAACATCTGAATCAAATTCTTCTGAATGATGACCCAAGTAATTCATCACGAACAACAGTAGCTCCTCGTTCAAACCTTCATACTCAATGCTACGTTCAAAGAAAATCCGATTGAATTTCGAAATGATGGCTAAGGGTAAAACCGGTATATCGCTTATCTGTGAATGAATAAAAGCCATTGATTCACTGCCTTTTTGAAGATCATCCATTAGTTGTTTGAGCAGGATAAACACCGCACTCTTAGTGACTCCTGAACCGTCTATCAAAGCAAGTGGGTCTCTTAATTCACAGAGGTAATCAAGCAACTCATCAAGTGGTTCAATTCCTGTTGCGTGATCCGGATGAGGGTATATCATGCGGGGCAAGTTATCTTCAAAACGTTTGATAGAACGGGTAAATTCATCGGTGCTTAATCGAGGCGTTTCGACATAGTTCACAAGATGATGGGTGAATTGATTCCATGCCTCCGAGCAGAGGTGAACATGTTCAGCAGAATCTTCCTTCGACGAAAAAGCATGATTTCCATCCTCTTCAAGAGTGAGCGAAAATTTCTTCCATTCTTTGTTTGAGGTATACGCCCATTCAGGAGTTTCATCCTTGTCGAGTTCACGCCAAGCGCCCATCATCTCTTCGGAATATTTTTCGAGATCTCCATCTTCTTTGATGGATTGAGTTGGTTTAAACAACAAAAGAGCATGATGATTCATGGAGCCATCTTGAAGGATAAATCCGAGTGCGTGGAACGGATAAACCGGATGATCGACGTTGGCGCCTCGAACGGTTTCCATGGCATAGTCAAAATAATCAAACCATTTCCTTTGACCGTTATTTGGCAATGTTCTAGATGCGAGAAGCTTGTCAAATACGAAGGTTTTCCCATAGCCATTCGGCGCCCAACCCAATTGGTAATTTCCCTTCAGAGGGATTTTCATACTCCTATCAGGGCGTGTTTGTGGTATATCCATCCCAGCCAAGGCCGAAGCCTGATCAAAAGAGTAGCCGTGCAACCTTCCCCGAATTTCTAAATCCTCAAGACCAATGTGCTCAACTTGACCTGTCAAATTACGTAAATGAGATATACTCCCTTTTTGACTTGATTCTTCCTGAAGAATATTGTAAAATTCAAGTTGAATTAATTCCAGTCTTGTTTCTAATTTATCATTCATTTGTACACATCCATTATGACATAGTCAGCAATTTGTCGCCATTTTTTGAAAACTGTCGTGCCATGAGGAGATTGCTTAGCGAGCCTTGCTAGGAGATCCCCCACTTCTTTACGAGTGGTTGCTACTTCATGATATTTTAGAACCCGGTAAATTACTTCGCAATGGCATTTCCTCCTGAGGTTTGGTTGTGGAATAGGGTAATCTTGACCGTGCTTCCAACGTCTCATTGCTTCAAAAACAGACTCTCTGCTCTCCAATACCTTCTGACGGATCTCGTTGCGTGCGCCATGTGATTGAGTACCGTACCCTAGTTCTTGCAATGTAAAATCAATGTCATCCTCGAAGGCAATTTTTGATTCATCGCGAATTCTTTGTTCGAAGTTCTTGACCTCTTCCGAAAGAGACTTCGCCGATGATGTTGAACGAGGTGTTTGGGCAGAGCGCAATAATGCATTGAGTGCCTTGAGGATAGTGACGATGTAGTTTTGAATTTCCTTCTGCTCTGGCACGACGTAACCTTCTTTTTCGAGATAGTTACGAATTATCTCGACAAGTGGGTCAAGGGTTGCTTTTGTCAACGCCCATTTCCGTGGAGGTTGTCTGAACCTTTTCGATGCTATGGGAGTATTATCCAACCTGTCCTCCTCAAGGTAGACCAATGCACGGACGACCATTTTCATGACTGGGTGTTTTCCACCACGTGTTGAATTGTCAATTCGTTTCTTCCGTCCCGTACGAGTTCTTTTGGATGGTTTACGCCTGCTTTGAAACATCTGTTTTTCCAGAGCATGATGCATTTCTTCACATCTCCTCAACATCGTTTTGTGAATTTCGGAATCTATGCCAGCAATTTGACAAATATGATCTCTGATCTCTTTCCACTTGTTTTCACCTGGTTGAGAATTATTGGAGGACAGAACTTGTTTGTTGAGTTTTTCCAATCGTTGCGGAAGAGATGCATGGGCCTGGTTCATATTCTGCGAACTGGTTGAGGCTTTTGGTAGAGAATCATTTGCCTTGTCGTCTTGAAACCAGCCTGTTGAGGTGGATTCGGGCCGGTTATCATCCAATACTAAACCGCAAGTTTCGCACACCAGTTCTCCTCTTGAATCGTCAATAGAGAGATGAACGCTTCCGCATTCTTGACATGCTCCAGATTTATCCTCGCTTGAAATTGACATGCGTTTAGGTATCCCCCTAGCGCGGCGAGTAGAAAAATCATCCCCAGCAAAATTCCCAATAATTTTTTTTACCCCTCCAAGAAAAATATCTCTGTACGCATGACTTTTACGTGCTCAGTCATCAAACATTGAACAAACCGCTTATAAAGAATCAACAATGTTTTCCTCTTTGCACCTCAAAAATAGAAACCGATCCTGCAGCCTTAGCATATGGACCTCAGTTGGATGATGGGCCATGATGAGGATGCAAATGGCAGGGGCAGCCTCTCGAGTGTGCTGAAATCACGCTGATACTGGGCGTTGCAAATGTGGTCGCCAGTCACATGAAAGTGGGTGTTTCAAGTGGCGTTCGACCTCGCGATTCAGCGGGGACGTACCGTATGGCTGCAAGAAGAGTCCCCGCTCCCAGACTTGAACTGGGGACACCCTGATGTCTGCTGAGACGTTTGTTTTTACACAACTACAGTCAGGTGCTCTACCAACTGAGCTAAGCGAGGCAATTCCTCGCACTTGCCTCCACTACTTAACCCCAATGAATGAAAGGTGGTGAAAATGAGGGCTGGCTTGGGAATCAAAGCAGAGGGGTTTTGAAGGGTGGGGGGTTTTTGCTTTCACAAGGTAGAACGGCATGCAAATCTCACTGTCAAAATCGCCACCTTCACCGTCATGGGAAGGGTCGCGGTTATATGCACAAAGAGAAGGCTCGGCAACGGAGGAGTGAAAGGGATGGGACCTAGCGGCACTTCAAGCAATTCTATGAGTGGAAATGGGAATCATGATGCAGCCTTTGCGGACATGATTCAGGGCCTCAAGAACGAGGCTGTCGGTCGCGGCGTTACCACGCTGATGGACGAGGAAGTCAGTTCCTTGGGCGTACCAGACCCTCGTATTCTCATCGTCGGTTGCGGTGGTTCAGGCAACAACACCCTCAACCGAATCACACACTTGGGTGTTGAAGGAGCGGTCACCGTTGCTATCAACACCGATAAGCAACATCTCGACCACACCCGGGCCTTGCAGAAATTGCTCGTCGGCCGTCACATCACCCGAGGTTTGGGTGCTGGTGGCGACCCGTCCACGGGCCGACGTTGTGCTGAGGCTGGCCGAGAGATGATCAAGCGAATCGTCACGGGTGCTGACCTGGTGTTCATCGCCTCCGGTTTGGGCGGCGGTTCAGGAACCGGTATTTGCCCTATTGTGGCTGAAGAAGCCAAAGCTGCCGGTGCCCTTGTGGTCGGTATCGTCACCACCCCCTTCCACGTCGAACGTCGCCAACGCATGAGCCGTGCTCTCGAGGGATTGGAGGCCTTGCGCCGATGTGCTGACGCAGTGCTGGTATTGGACAACAATCGCCTGCTACACTTCGTACCAAACCTTCCCCTTGACGAGGCGTTTTCCATCATGGATCAACTCGTCGCTGAAATTGTCAAGGGAATCGTTGAAACCATCACCCTGCCTTCACTCATCAACCTTGATTTCGCTGATATCCGGACCATTATGGCCAACGGTGGCGTGACGATGATGCTCTACGGCGAATCCGACCGAGGGCCTGAGGAAGTCGTCCACGAAGCCCTCAACCATCCGCTGCTTGACGTGGATGTTTCAGGTGCCACCGGCGTGCTGATTCACGTTACGGGTGGCCCCTACATGACCTTGGAAGCCGCCAATCAAGTTGTTGACCTCTTGACCGCAAAGGTCAGTGAGAATGCCAACGTGATTTGGGGCGCTCGTCAAGACGCTGGATTTGGTGACACCATCAAGGTCATGGCCATCATCACCGGCGTGGGCGGAACCACACTCAATGCAGGGCGAATGCAACCCGACGCTTTGGGCGAAGCCCTCCGACTAACACGTCAACAACAAGCCGACCGTCCCAACAATCTTGACTTTCATCGTTTCGAATGAAGCATGATATTGATTGCACATCTGTGAAGAAGGCTTCAAATGTGAGTCATTGCGTGGAATTACTATGCGTGGAAAGTCCCTCATGGCGCTCATGCTCGCCCTCATGCTGCTCGCACCCGTTCAAGGCGGTGACGTCAGTGCCCAACAAACGCAGCAAGAAGACCCGCGCCAGCCCAACGCTAACAACACCACCATGTACCTCTTCCACGACGGTTATGCTGATGCCTGGTCCCACTTCAACGCCAGCGACGATGAGTCCAACGCAGAGGGTGAGTTACGTGAAGAAAAGGACAACGGCGTCATTGACATCAATCTTCGCTTCCGCATGAAACCCGACCTCAACAAGCAACTGATGATGGAAGAAAACGGTGAATTCCGTGGCAACTTCAAAATCGACGTCGGCGGCGACTGGACCAACGGCGACAACAACGGCCCGTGCAACAACGACTGTGAGAACCTCAACATCACCATCTTCCGAGGCGGTGC